>JBJLBJ010000022.1:0-179936 GCA_045568235.1 Candidatus Thalassarchaeaceae archaeon | reverse complement strand
ATGAAATATTATTTGAAATATTTATCATATTAGACTGTTGTTTGGGAGTATTTATATTAATTCTAGCATATTTTGGTATTCTATCAAAACCACCCTGCATTGCCTCTCTAGCTTTAATTAAAGCTCTATTCTCAAGATGGGATGATAACCCAACCAATCCAGAAACCATGAGGGCTTCAGGATATTCTCCTAAGAAAAATGCACCAATTACAGCAAGGGATGTTAATACTTGGAATCCAAGAATCCTGTTTTGTATACTTGCAATTGCCTCTTGAAACATATAATAAGATGAAAAAGAAATTCCTATAAGTGAGATTATAATAATAATTAAGTTTGGCACTGCAGGTATTTGATTAAGTAATATAATTAATAGAAGGAGTGGAATCGTTAGAATTGCACCAATTAGTTGAAGATGTTCTTTATCTAAGTAAGAATTATGATTCCTAACCAAAAAATAATCCTTACCGAATAAGATGCCTAATTTTTTCTTCCTATTTAAGATAATTTTTGTATCAAAAGTTTCTAAGAGTTGTAATTCTAATCTTTCAGATTTGACTCTAACTGAAAGTATGCCGATTATATTAGAGATAGAAGAAATTAATTTATTTCTACTTAATCCTGTTCTATATTCTATATCTGAAATCTTTTGACCCGCTACAGAAAACCAATCAACATCTGCAGAGTGTCCCAATTTATCCAGAAGAGAAGATACCTTAGATGTTTTACCTCTAGCAACATCGAGAGATATGTGGACTCGGCCTTCGGTTGCTGAAACGTTACAATCTTCAATACCAGATAATCTTCGAATAGCTTTAGAGGCTTTCATAGCGCAATCTGGACAATCCATCCCACGAATATCCCAATCAAATTCGTAAACACCATCTAATGCCAAGGCTGAAGAATCTGCCAAATCAAGAGTTTTAGGAATCTTTTCTTTATTTGAATGTGTGATTTTTTTAATCTTAGAAAATTGATTTACAATATCATTTCTAATATTAAATATTGGTTTTTTTGAAGAATCTGGTAGTTCTGTAGATTTATACTCATCATCATCTAAAATTAAAAAATCTTCGCCCTCCTTCTCCATAGTGACGGGAAAAGCATGACATCTTTGAAGGTGATGAATAGAAGATTTTTAGCGGTGGTATCTTGATAGGTTACGTCCTCGGAGAGTTATGGAAGAGTTCCCTAGAGATAGAAATTGGGAAATGGTAGTTTTTGATATAGATGGGACACTAATGGATTTTGAGGGTTTTGACCCTAAAATGATTCCTTTAATTCGTAGATTAGAAGAATTGGGGGTATTAGTTTCCTTAGCATCAGGTAGGACCTTGCCTAATATTACTCCAATAATGCAATCTTTAGCTTTATCTGGATTTATTGTGGCTGAAAATGGAGGAATTGTGTGGGATAGTTTAGAGGGCCATGAAATTAAAGTTTTAGCAGATGGTTCTAGAGCTAAAGAAGCAGCAAAATGGCTTGCTACTAAAATTGAAGGATTTGATGAAAAGGGAATAGAATCTAATCGATGGAGAGAGACAGAATGGTGTCTCGGCCCTCATGAAAATTATGAAGAAATGTGTAAATTATTAAGCGATAGTAAATGGTCTGATTTACTAGTAGTAAAAACCGGTTTCGCCATTCACATTATATCTTCATCGATAGATAAGTCTGTTGGATTGAAATTAGCTTTACAACAACGTGGAATAGACCCTCAAAATGTAATTGCATGTGGTGATGGCCCAAACGATATACCAATGTTTGATACTGTAGGCTGGTCTGTTGCAATTGATAATAGATTTCAAGAGGTAGTTGATGCTTCAGATTATAATACAAAAAATAATGGCAAAAAGGGAACAATAGAGTTTATAGAAAAGTTGATTCAGATATTAGAGTGATATGGTGCAGATGGCAGGATTTGAACCTGCGAAGCACTACGCAACGGATCTTGAGCCCGTCCCCTTTGACCACTCGGGTACATCTGCACTTTGTGGGGAGCAATACTACTTCTTGATATTCACGCATAAAGCGTAGAAATAGATGTATGAAGGGGATTGTTCATTTATCGCCTGTGGCCCACCTGTTACAGGTTACTCACGTGCTAGGCAACGAAGACATTCCAAGACTGAGTAATTATGAACTAATGGAGGTCGAAAAGGCACTCTTTGAAATCTCTAGAAAACAAAAAATGCAAACAATCCCGGTAGATTTGCCAAGAGAAAATTTTTGGTCTGCTGTCAGACAATTACTGTATCATTTGGATACTGAATGTTCAGAAACAATTCGAAAGGAAGGAGGCCAGACCACCAAGTCACAGTTACAATCCAGAAGATTGAACACTTTACGAACATGCATTAATGACACTACTAGATTGAGGTTGAATGCTTTTGCCCAACACGCAATATTATCTAATTTAATTAAAACTCAAAAAATTTCTCTTGGTACTTCAGGAACGCTGTATAAAATAGATTGGCGGAGACATGATCCCGCAGAAAGAAAATTTTATAGTGGAATGATTAAATTTACTGAAAAATACAAAATAGATGTACAATGGGATGGATTACTAAATGGTCCAGATAGTGTCATTGAAGAGGTAAAAACATCGACTAGTCATATTAATTTAAAAGAATTTAATGAAGAAGAAGATGTCTATGAGGAAGAGGTATTTCCAATTAAGAGTATGGAATTGAATAAAGAATGGAAAGAGCCGGAGTATGATGATGAAGATAGGATTAGGGAAATTGAAGAGTTTCCTTACCAAGTTAGCCATATACCTCCCAAGAATGGGTTATCAAAAATAAAAAATTCAAGTGAACCTGAATTAAGAAGAATAAAGATAATTAAAGACTTGAATGATCCTATAATTGGGGAAGATGGAACTGAATTATTACTAAATGCAGGCGATATTGAATCTTGTTCATCATTAATTGCGGATACATTAATTGCAGCTGGATTGGCAGAGCCAGCGCCCGTATAAATTAGAGTTTAAAGAGAAATAGTGGTTGATTATGAATGAGATAACTGAAAAACAAATAAAAGAATATAGGAAAAATTTTGAGAATGATAAGTTAGCAAAAATTGCACAAAACGCTGTAACAAATGTCCCTCTCCCGAAACTAACTTTGAATAGAGAAATAGTAAATGAATTAACTCCCACATTTAGTATCAAATTGGATGATTGGTCAGTAACGAATCAAAAAAGAAGTGGAAGATGTTGGCTTTTTGCGGCATTAAATCTATTTCGAGTAGGTGCTATGAAAAAAATGAATTTAAAAGATTTTGAATTTAGCCAATCACATATTCATTTTTGGGACAAATTTGAAAGATCAAATCACTTATTAGAAGCGATAATAACTACTTCTGATCGCGAAATAAATGATCGTACGATTGATTTTCTTCTTGGAGATCCAATAGGAGATGGGGGGCAGTGGAATATGGCAATGAATTTGATCCGTAAACATGGATTGGTCCCCAAATCTGCATATCCAGAATCAGATAGTAGTAGTTCTACAAGATGGATGAATACAATGTTAAAAGATATTTTGAGAAGTTCAGCATGCGAGATTAGAAGAATTATTGATGATGGAGGTAGTTTTGAAGAAGCCCGAATGCATAAGGAAAAAAGAATAAGTGATATCTGGAGAATATTGTGTATTCATTTAGGTACACCTCCAGAAAGTTTTGATTGGCAATGGAGAGATAAAGATGATAAATTTCATAGTAAAGGAAAAATTACACCTCAAGAATTTGTTAGAGAATATGTAGATATTGATTGGGAAAATTATGTTTGTCTTGTTCATGATCCAAGAAACAAGATAATGCAGACCTATACTGTAGATTTTCTACAAAATGTTGCAGGAGGACCCCCGGTAATTTATCTTAATATTGACATTGAAACTATGAAAAATATTACCAAGGATATACTAAATGATGGTATTCCAGTATGGATGGGGTGTGATGTTGGTAAACAGATGGAGAGGGAGAGGGGTTTGTGGGATGCAAATCTATTTGAATATGAAAATTTGTATGGAGTTAGGTTTGGAATGAACAAAGCAGATAGGTTACGTCATAGTCAAACTATGATGACTCATGCGATGCTTTTTACTGGTGTTGATTTAATTGGCGATATACCAAGAAGATGGAGAGTGGAGAATTCATGGGGAGCAGAACAGAGTGGTAAAAAGGGATTTTACACTATGAATGATAGTTGGTTTGATGAACATATGTTTGAGATAGCTTCTCCAAAAAAATACTTAACACATGAAATGTTAAAGGCTCTAGAAACTGATCCTATAGTATTGCCTGCTTGGGATCCAATGGGAAGTCTAGCAAAAGAAAGTTTAACCTAGATTACGAAAAGTGAGTTCTATTGTAACACTGTCCGGTATAGGTATTCTCAATACCTTCCTAAGAGACTTTTCGTCTTTTGAAGAGTTAGTAACTAATTCTAAGAGTCTTTTGTGTACTCTCATCTCCCAGTGATCCCAAGTTTCTGCTCCCTCTCCATCTGGACTCTTACGGCAAGGGACTAGAAGTTTCTTTGTAGGTAGAGGTATTGGACCTCTTAATTTAACACCAGTTTCATCAGATATATGCTTAATTTGTTGACAAACAGTATCTACATCTGTATGATTATCACCAGTAAGTTTGATTGTAGTTACTGCTGGCATGCTGTTCACCCTACTATGTTAAGAATTACTTCTTCTCAATCTTCATACATACGCCAGCAGCGACAGTCTTGCCCATGTCTCTAATAGCGAAACGAGCTAATTCTGGGAAATTTGACATTTCTTCTATTGCCATTGGTTTAGTAGGCATAAATCGGATCAATGCTGCATCTCCAGACTTTAGGAAAGCAGGGTTTGCTTCTTTGGTTTTAGCATTCTCTAATAGTTCTACGAAACGAACTGCTACTTGAGAAGTATGTGCATGGAAAACAGGAGTATATCCAGCACCTATTGCTTTAGGAATATCCATAATCTGTATTTGTCCCACAAATGTTTCATCATGGCGAACGAAAACAGGAGCATTGTCTGCATATCCTGCTACGTCTCCACGACGAATGTCAGTAGCTGCTAATCCTCTGACATTGAACCCAACATTGTCACCTGGCTCAGCTTTTTCATGGATTGTATGATGCATTTCAATACTCTTTACTTCAGCAGATTTTTGACTTGGATTGAAAACAACTGTCTTACCTGAGTTTAGTACTCCGGTTTCTACTTTACCTACTGGAACAGTTCCAATTCCACTTATCTTGTAAACATCTTGTATAGGTAATCTTAGTGGCCTATCTGTTGGCTTTGGAGGCATTTTTATTGCATCTATAGCTTCAAAAAGTGTTGGTCCTTTGTACCAAGGCATATTTGAACTCTTATTAAAAATATTTTCACCAAGGAATGACGAACCAGCAATCATTGGGACATCATCAGGGTTGAAACCTGCAGTTTTTAGTAGATTAGAAACTTCGGTAACTACAGAGTTATATTTATCTTCAGAGTAATCGACACCACTAATATCCATTTTGTTGATATTAACGATAAGTTGCTTTACACCGAGAACTCTGGCTAGGAAAGCATGCTCTTTTGTTTGTGCGTTTACTCCGTCATTAGCTGCGACACATAAAACGGCGGCATCGGCTTGGCTTGTTCCTGTAATCATATTCTTTACGAAATCACGGTGACCTGGTGCGTCAATTACTGTGAAATAATAATTAGGAGTAAAGAATTCTTTGTGTGCAACATCAATAGTAATTCCACGTTCACGTTCTTCCTTCAAACCATCCATGACATAAGCTAATCCGAACCCGGCCTTACCTTGTTCTGATGCAAGTTTTTCATTTTTATCAATTACGTGTTGTTCGATATGACCACTGTCAAGAAGTAGTCTTCCTACAGTAGTTGATTTTCCGTGGTCAACGTGTCCTACAAACACGATATTTAAGTGATCTTTTTTCTTATCTTCCCATTGTGAGCCCATTTTATACACCTCTAATGTAAACTCGCCGACTAATGGGGCGTATATGAATCGTTCCCTAATAAGAAAATCTTAGGCATCTTAGCAGTATATCACACAATCAACACATATTAACGATATTGTAGTTCAATAACCATATGTTTAACATCTGTATTGTGTGTTTTTTCATTTTTTACATCAATTGTCCAAGTACCAGGCTCGAATGAGCGAACCGTAGAACCGCCAGTCTGTAACCAGACGCAGTAGTCATCACTACTGCAATCTCCAGCATCTCTATTGTCATTACCTAAGGAAGTAGTATTCATAACAGGTTCATCTGTTTCATTTTTCAAGTACATATCCAATTTATTATCATCATCCCCTATAGATCCAATTGGCTGATCATCATCTTTCTGAGGATAAGTTAATTTTGCTCTATAATATCGTATTTTATCTAAATCTTCATAATTCAAGGGGAATGACCAAGTTAATTCACAAGGATAGTCTTCATCAACACAGGCTGCATTTTCGCCTTGAGGATTGTTGGCAACTCTTCCTAATACAAAATCATTCCAGACTCCTCTGTAATTGACATATACCATCGAATCCGCTGAAGATATAAAGCCATTATTGTCTTCAACAGTTAATCTAACTTCATAAGCACCTGAAGGTATATCTTTCCATTCATATATTTCACCTGACGCATCGACATCGTTTTCAGCATCTCCATCGCCATCTGAATCTGAATGTATATCTAAATCCCATTTGTAACTTACTAGGTATTCTTCAGCGTAACAATCTGAATTATCGGGGTCACAACCTGCCCAAGATGGAGAGCCGTCTAATGTTACAGTAATCGACACTTCTATGTCCCTATCCTCAATGTCTTTATCGTCTTCACAGACCCAATACAAGATTCCTCTAACAGAATTTGAAGGTTCTTCTCCTTCACAATCTTCTTGTTTTTCTTGATATATCTCAGCTTTAGGCTCTCTAGCATCAGAACTTACCACATTAACAGTCTTAGTTACTGTTGTTTCGTGAGTTCCGTCTGAAACTCGTAATTTAACTAAATATTCGCCTTGTGTCTTGTAAGTGTGACTAGTGGTTAACCCTTGTCCAGTATTTCCATCACCAAATTCCCAGGTGAAAGTAAGACTGTCTCCATCAACATCAGAAGTACCTACAGCACTAAATGTCGCAGATTGGTCAGCTTTTAATGTACCAGATGGATCTATTGACATATTAACAGTAGGCGGGGAATTATCATCAAATAAATCTGTACAACCAGAGAAAATTGGGCCTATTAATACCAATATGAGCAAAGACGCTAGAGGTCGGACGTGCTTCATCATGTAGCGTCCGAACATTCAACAAAAATTAACCCAACGGCCAGATGTACGATAAGAATGCAATTTTAAAAATCAAATAATGATTGTTGTCTAGATCCTGAGAGAAGTTCTTTTTCACTCCAATTGAAAGCTTCAGTTATACGGCCAAGAGCTTTTGCTAATCTTTTTGCATAATATTCTGAGTCATAATCCGGAGGAGGAGAGTCCAATTCATCAACTAACCATGGTTCTACTTTCATTGGACTTGAAGAAGCATCTGTTACTATGTATCCTACTTTCATTCCAGGAGTAAAAGTTAGTCCGAGTTTTATTCTTTCTTTGGCTGCACGGACATATGGTAAATTTTCATTAGAATACATATCGAAAGCCCATTGTTTATTTTTATTATCCCATCTACCCTTACATGACCTACTTATTACTAGTTTAGATGCAGGAACCTTCTTACTCTTTACATCATCTATTACAGTTTTTGTCATTTCAACCGAATTCCAAGATTGGTTATCAAGTATCAATTCGAACATTTCTGTCATTGTCTCTCTCAATAATTCGAATGAATCAGTACGTCTTACTTCATACCCTCTGATTAGTAATTCTTCACGGGGCCAAACAACTCTTCCAACATATCTTTTTTTTGCACCATGACTGAAGAATGCTGACAATGCTGTTTCGAATTCTAATTCTGCACCTTCCTTACTAAACCTAGAGGCTAATTTCTCTCCGAAATCAAGAGTGGTAGTTTTTGCATCTCTCCATAAATCAATACTTGATTCATTAGAGTGTGGTTTACTAGTTGGTGCTTCATTATCAACAGGAGCTTGTACAAAAATAGAATCAGTATCAGAATAAACAACATGCTTACCTTCATCATCCAATTGCCTTATTATTTCTTTAATATTATATCTAGCCCATTCAGTTATACTAGCACCTAATTTCGGATCAGTGAAACGATAAAAACTAGATGCGAAAACACCATAAAAGGAATTCATCAATATCTTAACAGCATATTGTAATTGATCTTGTAAAAATGCTTGCTCTTCATTACCCTCTTCATTAGCTTTTTTGAAAGCTTCTTTATGGGTATCTCGACTAGTCATTAAATGTTCTAATAATTGTGGAACTAATCCTTTCCTAACAACGCTTGAAATGTATCTAGTTTGTGTAGTTGGAGAAATATTATCTGATTCCGAATAATCTTTTTCACTTCTAACCAAGGTCGTAGAACAAATATTATTTGAAATCATTATTGAAGGATACATTGATTTAAAATCCAATACAGCTATCCATGGCCTCATTCCTGCTTCCACTTCATGCACATATCCGCCCGCAATTTGATCTCTTCTCCTTGGTCCAGATTTGGTCATTGGAATTGCAATACCAGATCTATCAGCTAACCTAATTACAAGTGAATCTATCCACCAACTAGTAGTTGCAGTTGCTGCAATATCTACAGTTGTCATAGAAACAGAGGCTAATGCTTCTTTACGACCTATTGATTGAAGTTTATTTAGGATGTCTATAGGGATTATTGTGTCTCTAACACAGTATTCCAGTACCTCTTCAGGTCGCTCTTCCCATTCACGATCCATTTGACTTGAATCTATGTCTAACTTATGCATTTCATCATCCTCGGGCCATAATAATTGAGACACGTATCTCAGTGATTCTCTTTGTGGCCTCAGTGTTTGGCGTGCTTGCCACCAAGCATCAAGAGGTATGCGTCCAGGAATTCGCCAAACTCTGTTCTGTCTTCTTTCAGGCAGTAGTCTTTTTGTTTCATTTTCAATTAATGGAACTCTTCCCCATCCATTTAATTCTGATAGTTTCATTTTCTTTTTGCCGTATATTGCTTCAGAGCGTTCCTTCATTCTAGGTAAATCGAAATTATCTATGTTATATCCCGTAATAATATCTGGATCTTCTTCTCTAATGAGATTGGTGAGGCCTTCCATAATACTCTTTTCATCGCCTGTAAATGTGTGTTCTGATCTATCATTATTTCTTTGTATAACAGCTGCAGCACAAAGAATCTTATTATTTTTAATACTAGTTTCTAAATCAAAGGAGAAAGTAACAAAGGGCGTGGGAAAAGGTGAAGTTCTTGTCAAAGATTCCGGAGTACATGAAATAATCATATCAACAGGGTAAATTCCTGCCCCTCCAACTTTGTTGATATTTTCTTCTGCCAACTTAAGATTGGTATTATTTTCATTTTTTGCCTCATCTGGTGATCTTTCACCGGCCCACAAGACATTTCCTGTGATATTTACATGAGGTCCGATATCACAATCAAGCAACAGGCGTTGAGCAAAATTGATGTCGGCACTGGTTACTCCCCATCCTAATTTCTTGATTTTGTCTCGTAATTTTGGTACTGACCATGTTTCACAAACAAAAACTCTCCAAAATTTCTTCATATCTCCTTCGAATAATTTCTCCCCAACTAATTCTAATGAACCATCTACTTCTTTGATCTCTTCAACTGTGTCCAATGAGAGTGAGGGCATCAGAGAATCCGGTTGTGTATTGGGATCAAATATTTCTAAATAGGGCCGTAGCCCATTAACCAATACCAAGGCAGAATGTCCAGATTTAGCCCTACACCATAACTCAATTACTGTTTTTGGTAAGTTGTCATGTTGCCAACTACGATTATCTCCAGAGATAATACACATCTCTTCTTCCCACATCATGGTTACGCTTCATTAAAGGGAGTACCGGAGGTGTATTAAATGTATTAATCAGATAGTCAAGGGTTGATATTGAGAGATATTGATAGGAATTATTGAAAGGTTACTCCTTTCCGTGATGTATAATGGAGTAGGCCAGTACATGGGAAAAGATATCACAAACATTGATTGGGAAAATATGACATTTAGTTTTAGAGAAACTGACAAAATGTATATTTCAACATGTAAAAAAGATGGAGAATGGTCAGAAGGTAAAATTCAAGATTTTCAAAATTTGAATATATCACCTGCTGCTGGGGTTTTGAACTACGGCCAGGGATTGTTTGAAGGGATGAAGGCATACAGGACTGTTGACGGTAGTGTAGTACTATTTCGCCCTGGAGAAAATGCCAAAAGGATGCAAAAGGGGGCTCGAAGGTTGGGTATGCCAGAAGTCCCTGAAGATATGTTCCTTGATGCAGTCATTAGAACAGTTAAAGAAAATGCAAGATGGATACCTCCCATAGGAAAAGGTACGCTTTACATTCGACCACTTCTAATGGGAAGTGGGGCGATTTTAGGAGTTGCCCCTGCACCTGAATATACATTTTTAGTTTATGTTTCTCCAGTAGGACCTTATTTCAAAGGGGGTTTAGAGCCTACTGCGTTAAAAATTTCTGAAGAACACCACAGGGCTGCACCGGGAGGTTCCGGAGGCGTGAAAGCAATTGGAAACTATGCGCCAGGAATGGTCCCTTCTAAGAGGGCAAAGGGAGAAGGTTTTGCAGAAATAATCTATCTTGATGCAGTTAACAATAGATACATAGAAGAGGTAGGTGCAGCTAACTTTTTTTGTATTAAAGACAAAATAATTTCAACACCCGAGTTAACAGGAACTATTCTTGGGGGCATAACAAGATTGTCAATAATAGAGATAGCTAGATCAAAGGGTTATGAAGTTAGAGAAGAAAAAATAGATGTTGAATATGCGCTTGAGGCGGATGAGTGTTTCTGTGCAGGTACTGCAGCAGTTGTCTCATCTATTGGGTCTATAAAACATGGAGATAGAGTTGTTGAGTATTGTAATGGAGGAGTGGGGAGTATAACGAGAGAGATTTATGACTCACTGGTCGCAATCCAAGAAAAAAGATCTCCGGACACATTTGGTTGGTTATTAGAATTAGATATTTAGCGTCCAAATTTACTTCTACGGTTAGAGGATTTTGATTTATTCTTGAATGATTTTCGTTGTGAGAATTTCTGTCTAGAGTTCGAAGTTTTCTTATTCTCGCCCTTATTTTGAACATTTTTTGCTTCATTGAAATTCTTTCTGAGTCTTAATCCTATAGACTGTAAAACTCCTTCTTTACTTTCGGCTCTTGTTGCTTGTAATGCATCTTTAGACGATAGTATTAGCATTCCTTCCTTTGAATATGGCCTAGAAGGATGAGATAAGTTTCTCTTCTCTCTTCATTTTACTTATCCCTGCATCTCTACTTGCCCATATTATCGCTTCAAGAGAAGGATTTGGGATACTGGCCTCTTTTGGAACTCTTCTACCTTCTGATCGAGATAGTTTAGAATCGAAGTACCGAGTCCAGATTTTCATTTTTGTAGGGTCGCGAGTCATACTACTGAAGCACACCCTATGAGTGCACGAATTTGAGTGCTTCGTGCATACTATTCTTCAAGGAGAATACCACTAACTACTCCATGCATACCTGGGCGGCTAGTGACTCTAACCTGGCCAATATCAGTTTCGACTATTGCGCCCTTAGTGACAATATTACGACGGACGTAGTTTGTATCAGCATCATTTCTGACTACATTAGTAATTTTTGCTCGTACTGTTTTGCCTTCTTTAGGCTTATTTACATTAATATTTTTTACAGAAAGTACTCTGACTGTCTGTGAACCAGCAGTTTTTCGATATAATTTTCGAGCATCTTTGTCACCTACAAAGGCGAATTGATTTTCACTTGAAATCTCTGTTTTGCGCTTTCCTCGATAACGACTGGGACGCTTCAATCGACCCCCACTCGGTTTACGACGAGATATGCCATGCCACTTTGCCATCCCTCCGCCGACCGTCCCCCCTTATTTCAAAGGATTGGCAAAAGTCATATTTTTCTAATTCAGATAAGATATGTTATTTTGTAGTATTTGGACGGGGTGGTGTGAGCGAGAAGAAGTTAAGGCGGCGAACTCCGGTAAGATATAAACAAGTGAAAAATATAATCAATGAAATATCAGTAATGATTGGTAAGGATATTAAGATATCTGATAAATTTTTAGAAAGAGGGAATTTTGATGATAAAGATATATTGCTAGTAGATAGGAAAATATTAGCATTTCAAGTAGATACAAAAAATGGTAAATTATGGTTTCCAACAATTAGAGGAATTTTGTATTGGTTACCTGAAATTAAATGGGCTGCTGTAGACCATGGAGCAATACCATTTTTACTGAATGGTGCAGATTGTATGGGTGCTGGAATCCATCTTACAGATGTTTCAATAAAATCTGGTGACTTGATGTGGATAAAAGACGAAGAACATGGTAAACCGCTTGCTATTGGTGTTGCAATTGTAGATGGAGAAGAGATGATTGAAATGAAAAAAGGCAAAGCTGCAGAAACAATTCATTGGATTGGTGATGAATTATGGGAATTAGAAACGTGAGTCAATAGTATTAATGTGTTTTATAGAGGTACGAGTAATATGCGTCTACTAGTGGCATCTGGTATTTTGCTAATTTTTTTATCTAGCGTCTCCGGTGCGGGAGGAATAAATGAACAAATGAGTCTCGAAGGTACTGGCTTAGTAGATATAAATTATCAGGACTATGTGGAGTCGTCAAAATCTTTTCAAATTGAAATAGAGTTAGATTCGCAAGCATCTGAAAATGAAACAAAAGTAGTATGGGTAACTCAAATTTGTATAAATACTGGAGTGTGCTATCCTCCAGAAAGTAATGATGAATGGCTTACAGAAGATGATAAAAAATTAATTGGTTCTATAGATATAGATGAAGATGCAAGTTATATTAATTGGCGTTTTAAAATGAATTGGAGCGATGGTGATGAAGAGAATTTTCCACAAAGTGGTTTTGGTTGGAAGGTTTGGTCTAGTTGTTGGTTTGATGGCGAGAAATGGGGAGGCATGGATGACTCTTGTAACTCCGTAAAGAGTGAATCAAAAATTATTACATATTCTAGAATAGCATCTATTATGGCAGTATTTACTATTTTGTTTTTATTTTTATCAAAAAAGTTTTCTAGTTAAAAAAAATTGAAATTAATCTTTTTCTAAAGGAGGTATAAATACTAACAAAATACCAGAAGCAATTATCAAAATACCTCCAAAAAGATTTGTAGTAGTCAAATTTTCATCAAAAATTAAATATCCATAAGATGTAGCTATAATGACAGTGAGATAAGAAAATGCACTTACCCATGCTGCGTTTGCTTTATGATAAGCCATAGTTATTCCGACTTGCCCTCCTCCTGCACCAATTCCAATTCCTATTAGTGCAGCAATAGTTTCTAATCTAAGTGATAATAAATCTGGTGCTGCTTGAATGATACTGCCCAATATAGAAAAGGTAGCAAACCAAAAAACAACTGAAGAAGGTGAATCAGTGTGACGTAGTTTTCTAACATAAATATATGCAAGAGCAGCGAAAAATCCAGAACCTAGAGCAAGTAAAGCATCTGGTTCTAAGTTGCCTGTACTAGGAGAAATTACAAGTATTATTCCAATAAAAGATGTAATTAATAGTAATAGAACTGATTTGGAAACTTTCTCTCTGATTATTGTACCTGATAGTAAAGCAACAAATAGTGGTGCTGTATATTGTAAAGTAACCGCCTGTCCAATGGGTATTCTAGATAAAGCTGTAAAATATAGAATCATGGCAATTAATCCTACTAAACATCTTAAAAACATAGTTTTATTATCGTTTGGCTTCAGATTTATTGAATAGGTCTTTGCATATGATGCAACAATAATTGCAATTACCAAAGATCTCATAAAAATTATCATCCAAACATCTACATCTACAGATGTCCATTTAACAAGAGCATTCATAGTACCAAAACAAACACTACCAAAAATCATCCAAATTATAGCAATTCTTGGAGAGTCAAGAGTTTGTTTTCCATCACTAATTGTAATAAATCTCGAAAGATCGGGACCATCTTCAGCGAGATTTGTCATAGAATCCAAACCTCTACCTAATCCACTTTTTTTCATCTAAATTAAACTCCAACGACGAGCCAAAACTGATGCTACTTCTTGGTAATCTTGACCACCGGCACTTCTAGGATCATACAAATGAATTGGTATTCCATGGCTTGGTGCTTCAGCTAATTTGATATTTCTTCTAACTGCAGGTTTAACAATCAATTCGGGAAAATAATCGATGATTTCATTTGCAACTTGTTCATTTAAAGTTGTTTTAGAATGCATGGTCAGTAGGACCCCATCAACCCCAAGCCTGGGATTCAATAAATTTCTTACTTCTCTTACAGTACCAGAAAGTAAAGCCAGACCTTCTAAAGCAAAATATTCTGTTTGTACAGGAATTATCAATCCATCACTAGCCACTAGTGCATTTATTGTAACAAGCCCTAATGATGGAGGTGTATCTATTAAGATGATATCATAATGAGGTAGTAAAGGTTCTAGTGCCTCAGTCAAACGTTTTTCTCTACCTAATTGTCTAAGCATTTCTTGTTCTAAACCAATTAAATTCTTATCACCCACAATTAAATGTAGTTTATCGACAGCAGTTGCGTGACGAGCACTGATTGCAGATTCGGGATTGAGTATCAAATCTCTAGTTGTTTCACGGACCTTACTTTTATCGACACCAAGGCCAGTAGCACAATTTCCTTGCGAATCAGCATCAATAACCAAAATATTGTATCCACGTAAAGCCAATTGGGCCGCGATATTGATTACAGTAGTTGTTTTCCCAACTCCACCTTTTTGATTAATTACTGTGACTATTCTTGCTCTTCCTTGAGGAGTGGTTAATGATTTTGGTAGTTCTACTGCTCCATATTTTTTTGATGTTTGAACTTCTTCGAAAGAATTCAGAATTGGAACATCGATTTCTTCTTCTGTCTCTGTAAACTCAACGTCCATTATGAGAGATGCAGCATCAACATCAGGAAGAGAGTCCTTATCTCTGAGTTCAGTCACATTATAGACGGATATTGTTAAACAGTTGAATATGCCGGAGAAAAAAAGAAAAAATATATTAAATTGAAAGGATTAATTAATTGCCACTAGTCATCTAAGTGGTACCAAGCTATCATCTCTCCTGTTTCACCATTCATAATAAAATAATTTGAGTGATTCTTGCCAGACTCAGTCCAGCTCTTTGAACCGATTATCGATACTTGTCCTTCTCCTAAATTTACTGGTATAATACTTAGTAAATCATTATCATCTGAAACTGATAACCTATACCCTATTTCAATACCAGAATCCCATAAATTCTGATTAGATGCAATGAATGGATATAAATCAGGATATCTATCAGAATCTAATATCCTTTGCTCTAATAGATCAAGAGATGGAGTATCAGGAATGGCCTTATTGTTCCATATTATTTTTCCTTTGTCATTATTACCGCTACTTTTTATTTTACAATTTGATGAACTATTACCATTCAATATTAGCCAACCTGAATTATCATCTGGATCAACCCATGAAATATTCCATTCTGGATTATTAGAATCATCAGAATGTTTCCAATATGATTGCCATAAATATCCTCCATCAATAATTGCAAGAGCTGCGTCTGAAGTAGAATGATTGTTCATTAAGCACTCTTTAGCAGTTTCTAAATTAAAGATACGAATCTCAGATTCGTCCGGCATAGAACTAGTCCACTTTCTCTTATCAGAAGTTCTTGGTTGATCTTCTCCAGTTTCTGGTTTTAAGTATTCTTTACCCCACTCAATTGGAGTATTGCCCAACGAAGTACTAGTTTCTCCCATTACTAATCTTATAGTAAGTCGACCATCTGGTAATATTGTTTCTGCTGCAGAACTTAATAAGAAATTACAATCAGAGTCAGAAGAGTCTTTGTCAATTAAAATATCTACTTCTTGGCTTACAGGCCAGGGATTATTCTCTTTAACTTCAATTTGTATATTAGCATGCCCGATGCATCTACCGATTTCTGTATGATGAATAGTTATAGGATAGACAAGCCCATGATTTTTACTATTTATTTCTGAACCAACGGTCCATTCCCAGTCAGAGTTCCAATCTTGATCATTCTTGGAAGTAGATCCTTCAGAAAGAGTCCTGTCTCCAAAAAATGAATGTAATTCAATTGGTTTGAGAGGGAATGTAAGTATTGGAATGAGAAGATCTAAATCACCTAATCCTTCTAAGCCATATGTAACTATTTGTAAATTAGTCTCTTCGCTCTCTATATCGATAAATGATATATCAGTATTAGTTCTTTTTAGATCTCTATCTGCTAATTCTGTCCAAGATTTGGAGTTCATTTCAAGTATATTATTTGCCATAGACCAGCCAAGATTTCCACAGTCATTTATATCTCTCCAAGTTTTGCCCTCAAAATCTACAACTAAATCATGTTTTATTGTTTTTTCAGCAGTGTAAAAACCTGAACGACCAAGACTATCAGTAGATATTTGTTCATCTTTTGAAACTGAAACTTTACCTTCTCCTATCATATTTATCTGTAATTCTCCACAAGCATCATCCAATATTCCTCCTGAAGAATCACGGAATATCTGAACCATATCATCTCCAACTATTGATATTCTTGCCTCCTCAACATTAAAATTCATTTCATCGCCATAGTTTAGAGTTTTTGCAGAAAATGAATTATCATTATTTAATACAAAAAATACTGTTGCACCTAGTAAAAGAATTATAGCAAAAATTGCAGCTATAGCCTTAGAGTTAAAATTAATATTTCTAAATGATGGTAAAGTTATCACCATTGATGCTGAATCATCTTTAGTGTCTTTTTCTGTTTTTTTATATATTTTGTTTTCATAATTTTCTTCTACAAATATTTCTGCTTCGAGTATTCCACTTTCTTCCTCTTCGTCTAATAAATTCAAAATAGGGCTACTTTTTTCAGTATCATCATTAGATTGTATTGTTTTTGAAATTAATTTATCTACTGCATCTCCAATACTATTTTGTTTGACTATTGTTTCTTCGTCGTCCTCTTCCAACAATAATACTTGTTCAATTTCTAATTCTTTTTCCGATTTTTCTAAGCCTTTGGATTCAATTATTCTTTCAATTAGTGTAGATTTGTTTCCAGAAACCATTAATTGAAGATTTTTGCACATCTCTCTCAAATCTACAACTGTCATGTTAGAGAGAGTTTCTTCATCGATTAAATCACGGTCATCTTTGGACATTCTTATACTTGAGTCGTGAGTGCAGTTTTTCAATCTCTTTGTTTAAAGGCATCAATAAAGTACTAGTAATGGAGTCAAAATAATATTCCGGGCAAAGAACTCAAGAAGGGGTTTTTGTTGGGAAAACTATGAAGCCCCGACTAGTAATACTATCTAGAGGGCCAGAATTATATAGTACAAAGAGATTATATGAAGAAGCAGAGAAATCTGGCTGGGATGTTAAAGTCTTAGATCCTCTATCATTAACAATTGTTGTTGGCCGAGATGGGGGGAAAATTTTCAATCGAGGATGGCCTGTTGAATGTGAAGCAGTAATACCAAGAATTGGTTATTCAATAACTCGCAGAGGAGTTGCTATAGTTAGACAATTTGAAAGAGAAGGTACTATAGTTTTGAATAAAAGTATAGGAATTACTCAAAGTAGAGATAAATTACTAGCCTGTCAATTAATGTCCGATCATAAAATTCCTGTTCCTACAACTGCTCATGTAGGATCATGGAAAGATACCGCTAGAGCAGTAAGCAGAGTAGGAGGGACGCCGTGTGTTATTAAATCAACAGAGGGCACTCATGGCTATGGTGTATTTTTAGCTAAATCCGATCAACAAGCGAGACAATTAGTATATCAGATGTTGGAAAGGAATATGCGGCCTTTAGTACAAGAATATATCAAAGAATCACATGGCCAAGATATTCGAGTATTAGTTGTTGGTGGAGAAGTAGTGGCATCAATGAAAAGAAAGGCCAATGGATCAGAGTTTCGTTCTAATTTTCATTTGGGTGGTTCTGTTCAAAAAATAGAGATTAATGAGGAGCAAAAGAGAATTGCTTGTCTTGCTGCATCGGCAATGGGACTTGATCTGGCTGGAGTGGATATGCTATTATCAAGTAGAGGTCCGCTGATTTTAGAGGTAAATTCTAGTCCTGGTTTGGAAGGAATAGAAACTTCAACAGGAGTGAATATTGCAGGAGAAGTTGCAAAATATCTTAATTTAAAATATCAAAAAAATATTATTGAAAAAGAAGTTAATAATATAGAAGAAGTGAATAAAAGAAATCAAGAGACAGGTGTATACTAACAATATCCTTCTTTGGATAAAAAAAAATAGTTTGAAAATAGTGTTGTAAGAGTATATTTTCAGAGAAGCATTCAATACATCATAGGTCTCCTCCGGATTGTTCGTTAGAACAGGGATGCATGCGTCGTTTACGACGAGAGGCGAGAATATGAGGGAGCGTGATGCTGTATTTTCTAAAGGAATAGATGTTAATCTATTGTCAGAAGATAGGGGCATTAAAGAAATCAAATCTAAATTACCTCTTCGCATGATACGCATATCTGATTTACCTTGGTTTGAATGTTGGTTACAACAACTAAGAACAGAAAAAAAAAGTGAGCATACAATTAGATCATATATTGTTTCAATAAAAGGCTTTACAAATACAAGATTGCCAAATGAATCACAAAGGATTTGGAAAAAAATACAGAGTATTAGTGTAGAAAAATTTCATTTATTCTGTAATCCTGATAATGGTAGGATTGATGCATGGTTAAATGAAATTAGTGAATTAAGACCCTCAACAATTAATGCTAGAATTGCTGGAATATCACATTTATTAAAATGGATTGGGCATTCAATACCGGAGTGGGTACAAAGGCCTTCCAGGAATCGTTCATTGCCCAAAACATTAGGAAAATCAGAACTAAAAAAATTACTTTTAGCTACAAAACAATCGGAAGATTGTTTGGCTTCACCTATTGTAACAATAATGCTAGATACCGGTTTAAGAGTTTCTGAATTGTGTGGTTTGGATTTAGATGATATTGATTTTGATGATTTATCAGCACTGGTAATTGGAGGAAAGGGAGAAAAAGATAGAACGGTACTTTTTACTAATTCAACAGTTGTTGCAATAGAAGCATGGAAACCGATGCGTAAAAGTCGGCTTGAGTTATGTAAAAAATCTGAAGATAGTCGGGCCTTATTCTTATCAAGCAGAGGTAACAGAATGAATCCACGCTCGGTCCAGAAAATAATTGATAGATTGGCAGATGCAGCTGATATCCCAAAAAGTCGTATCAGCCCCCATACCTTGAGGCATACATTTGCCACAGGTTTATTGGAAAGAGGGGCTGATTTAGTTACAATACAGAGATTATTAGGTCATGCAAGTATCGCCACAACAAGAGTTTATCTAGAAATTGGAGACCAAACATTACGTGAAATATATCATAGAGCGCAGAAACAAATTCCGTTAATGGAAGAAATTTATTCAGAAGAAGGAGAGAGCGAGGAAGTGCAAATAATCTCAGTAGAATAATCAAAATATAGAGATCATGTATACACAATGTTCAATCTAAATGACATTGGCAGACAAACGTGGATGTTTCAGGACTCAGGGGCAATACTCAATCTTTTGAGAATGGAAATAGAACAGTATTGTTTGCACAAGTCATTCATGGTAAACCTAGGATGGGAATAAATAAAGACGGTTTTCTTGAAGTTTTAGGTAAATCAAGAAAAGATAGGAAAGTATTTCTTGGAGACGTAGCAAAGGCGATGTTGCATTCACTTGGGCCTCATGAAACTCCTGTATTTACTGATGAGCCTAATTGGGACGAACAAAGATGGGAACTAACATGTAAATCAAATGAATTAAACATCAAAATAACTAGTAGTCATTATTGGGGGTTTGGATTATTTTCTCGTTGTTTTTATAATAAAATAGAGATTGAAGGGCCGTTATCTGTAAGATCTAGATGTGTACATGATATGGTATCGACATTGGGAAGAAATCCTTGGGAAGCAGTCAGAATAAAATCATTTGAACGGGTCACGAGATTGAAAATATCAGAACACTTCGAAATGTGGAATATATTAATCCAGCGTGCTAAAAATGAAATGAATGAACAGATACTTAGGCTAGAAGATAAGGTAAGAAAATTAAGAGGCGTTAATGAAAATGCAGTAGAATTACTAAGATCTGCCGATTTAGCTTTAGAAGAAGCTAGAACCGCATTGTCTGATAGAAATGCTCCTGCGGTTGAAAGAGCATTAAGTAGAGCATCTAATTCAATCATTCAAGCAGATCCTAAAACTGAATTATTAACTACTAACATATTATTTGATGAAGATTAAAACCCAAAAGCACGGTATATCCATGACCATACGCCATGCTGTGCTAGATAAATTATCAGAGAAAAAGAAATACATGCGAAGTAAATTGTACCTTTTGATATTTGTATAGCATCTTCAGATTCTTCATCAAAGTAACGAATTAAACCAGCTGCTTGCTGGATTCCACTGCCCTTCTTCTCCTTTGCCATTGAATTCCGCACCCCCATTGACTATTTCAAGGCCACGAGAGTAAGAAGAAGAAAAAATAGTATCAAGGCTCTAAAGTTTCAATTAAAACACAGCCACCATCAAGATCAACGATAATGGAAGCGGCGTCCATTGCATTATCCATATTTGATGTCATAAGAATTTCTCGACGGTAGCCATTCGAATTTTGAAGAACCAATCTGTGACTTAAATTTTTCAAAACTTTACGATCTACTTTTTTCCATATCCATTCATCATTTTCTACTGTAACAAGAGCTTCTAGTGGTATTAATGGGCCCTGTTCTGAAGAATTATTACGTGCTCTTTCAACTAATTCAACTAATTTTTTTGTAGCTCCATATATGTCTGTCTTAACTGATTTTTCACTATTCTTTGCTATTCGCCTACTCAACCTCATACTTTCCATCCCCCTTACGACACTAAGTCGTAATGCTTGAGGATTTTATCGATGGTATAATATTTTATGTAAAAAATACTCTATAATGCCGAAAATACTATGATGAAAAAATTCTCAAAAAGGATTAATTATTTGATAGATAGATAGTGCGAAGGTTATGTCCATATCCCAGGAGTACTGGAATGAACTGGGTAAAAATAGTATTTTACTGAATGCTGTGAGTAATTGGAGAGGTGATCCAGAATTATGGTTTTCGAAATCTGTAAATAGATTACCAGAGACGGTTAGAGTAAATTATCTAAGAAAGGAGTGGAAATGGGTCGA
The DNA here is from genome assembly GCA_045568235.1 of Candidatus Thalassarchaeaceae archaeon. GTDB lineage: Archaea > Thermoplasmatota > Poseidoniia > Poseidoniales > Thalassarchaeaceae > MGIIb-O3. Next base: position 158,469 of record JBJLBJ010000022.1, on the reverse strand, counting down.
AGAATGGTTACTAAATATTGGTGCTAAAAAAATTGAATGGTTTAGAGATACTCAAGGAAGTGCTTGGACTCTCCCCTTTGAAAGAGGAAAGGCAGAAGGAGAGGTGAAATGTATTATTTCTTCCTTGCATAGAACTGGAAGAATTACAAGACAGGAGGCTGTTTCAATGATACCAACTATTGCACTTGAGATAAAACCTGGAGAAATAGTACTAGACATGTGTGCTTCACCAGGTTCTAAAACAACTCAGATTGCAGAAAATTTACAAAATAGAGGATTAGTGATAGCTAATGAAATCGCAAATAATAGAATAAATACTCTTGTATCAAACATACAAAGGCATGGTAATAAAACGTCTATGATCATACAGCACGATGGTAGACATATTCCGAAAATACTGAATCTTGGCTTTGATAAGATTTTAGTTGATGTTCCCTGTACAGGGTCAGGAACAACAAGAAAGAATCCGGAAGTTTGGAAGAAATGGTTGCCATCTGGAAGTCAATCATTACATAATTTACAAGTAGAGTTGTTAAAAAAGGCGATTAATTTAACTAAACCAGGAGGTAGGATAGTTTACTCAACATGCTCATTAGATCCTATAGAAAATGAAGCAGTGGTAGCTGAAGTATTGAGAAATAATAATGTTGAAATTTTATCTCCAAAACATATTCTGAAATCTATTCCATTTGATGAGGGATTTACAGAATGGCCAAAATTAGACGATAGTGGAAGAGAAGATAATGATTTAAAATTAAAAAAATCTATGTTATCTCCAACTGAAAAATTTATAATTGAATCACTAAAAAAATGTGTAAGAATTTGGAATGATAAAATTGATGGAAGTGGATTTTTTATTTCGATACTAGAGAAAAGGATTGAAGCAATGAATCCCGATGAGGGAAAAAATAGTTTTTTAGATAATAATATAAAACCTGATCCAGAGAATTTTCCAAATCCAATTAGCAAAGAATTAAGCGATATGATATCCAATCATTTTGGTAAATGTCCAGAAAATTTATGGATTAGAGGGAGAAAAATATCATGGACTACTGATGAAGCAAAAACGATATGGAAAAATGAAAAAAGTCGTAAATCGGGAAGGGTCGTAATACCTGGTAATAGATGGCGTCCATTGAAAATAATAAGTCTAGGACTTGATACAATAAAATTAAGAAATAATAAAATTGATAGAATAATCGGAAGATCTTCGCAAGAAATTATCTCAGAAATTGATTATGGACACATAATTTTAGATGGTGAAAAAATTGATAAAATTTTAACTAAAGAATTTTTACTCAATGAAGATTTTGATATAGATATAACTGAACATAAAGGGGGATTAATATTGATTGATGTAAGAGATGGTTCTTGTATTCCAGTTTGGATAGGAAATAAAGTCAGTTTAATGATTAATGATGATGAAAAAAGAATATTAAGATTCATGAAGGGTTTGGATATATCAAATAGAGAAGAAGAGTGACGGATAATAAACAAATGAGTCTTTAAAATGATAAAATCATGGCATATGTTCAATAGCCTTACACAATAAACTTTTACAAAGGATGTGAGGTTATGGATGAAATTGATCGTAAGATAATTGAAGTTCTTTGTGATGATGCCAGAACCTCATTAAGAAAGATATCTGAGAAAATAGGTGTTTCACTGGGTTCAGTCAGTAATAGAGTCAAAAGACTAGAAGAAAATGGAATAATTAAAGGATATACAGTACTTTTGAATTCTGAAGAAATAGGATGGGAATTGACAGTGGTAATAGGCATGAGAATACAGAAGGGAAGATTGATAGAAATTCAAGAAAAGATTGCTAAAGACAATAGAGTTTATGCTGTATATGATGTAACTGGGGATTTTGATTCAATGATTATTGCAAAGGCATCAAATAGAGAAGACTTGGATGATTTATCAAAAAATGTTCTGTCCATAGAAGGTGTAGAGAGGTCTGTGACGCATTTAGTTCTAAATACTGTTAAAGAAATGCCTAATTCTTTACCTAATCATTATAAATAATGTCAATACAATATTCATAAGTTAATTTCTAAAAATCAAATATGGAAGTTTGGCCAGAATCTCTTAACCTTCCTGCTGATTTTAATCTATCAAGGGCTCTTTTCATTCTAGCATCACTAAAGCCTCTTTCATTTTGTAAGAATTCTCTAAGTTTTTCTTCATTTGCCATATTTTTTTGGGGAAGAGAATTAGTTCCGATTGGATGATTATGAAATATATTTCTAATTTCATCTATATTTTCTGGAATTTCATGACTTTTTTCATTACAGACTTCTTCCAATGTTCCATATTTTTTTATTAATTTCAATCCAGTCTTAGGTCCTATTCCCTTAATTCCAGGATGAAAATCTGTTCCTATCATTATCCCTAAATCAACTAATTGTTCTTGTGTTATTCCATTTTCTTCTAATAAATCCTTAAGAACTATCTTTTCGGCTAAAACTGGTCTTCCAAATCTCTTGGTACCATGTGAAATTAAATTTCTAATCATAATTGGAGATCCATAAAGTAAAACATCCCAGTCTTGACTTGCTACTGCTGCTACTTCTCCATTACGACAATGAACTGAAGCTGCCCCCTCTGCTTCCATGGGAGCCTCAATCCATGATACACCCATGTAATCAAACATTTCTTTTGTCTCTGCTACCATTTCTCTAGTGTATGAAACTATTTGAGAACCGAGTTTTTGTGCGGTAACCCAGTCTCCATCAGATACAGCTTCATCCCATTTCTTTTGAGCAGCTTTCTTCCTTTCTTTCCTTTCATCTAAAGTTTCTAATTTCAAGTCATGAGGAGTTCCATCAAAAATGAATATTGGGTCAATACCATTTTCTATCATTACAGTTGCTCTATCTAAAAACCCCATTAAATGAGAAATTGGTCTACCTTTTGAGTCTCTCAATGGTCCTCCATCTTGTCCTTCTCCTCTGGCTCGAATAGATGTAATAAATTGATATGCTACTAAAAATGTATCAATGGCTACTCTTTTATTAGATAACTCACGTAAATTAATTGATTTAGGGTTTGCCAAGTCTCTCAAGTTACATCCCATGACCTCACTACTCCCTACTATGTCTACCGGAACATGTAGAGGCATTTAGGGTTGAAGCCCCTCCGATAGATATCGAGGTCGGCATATGGGAGAAATAATCTTGGCCGGTAGTGGTTGGAATTCTTTTTTATTCAGGGCAGAAATAGATTCACTAGTGGGCTATGATAAGATTATTCACCCACGCTTGGTAACTATTTCTAATGATTCAAATATTAATAATCTTTCAAAAGCTGCCTTATTAGATGATATATTATTCAATGCAGAAATTATTGATGATTGTAATATTTCAGAAAAAGAAATATCACTCTTAATACATAAATGGGCTAAAAATAATCTCCCAAAAGGTAGTTTTGCGATACGTACTAGAAAAATAGGTGAAGAAACGATTTCATTATCTAGTAGTAGTATAGAAAAGGAAGGAGGGGAGTTAATCTTATCTAAATATAATAACGTTGATTTAGAAACTCCAGAGCATGAAATAGTAGTAATATTAGCAGGTTTAGAAGATCAATCCTTCCACAAAAATAAATTTGATACTTCAAAACCTGTAATAATTTGGGGACTGAGGAAAGAATTACCGAATAAAAATAAATTTGAGAGTAGGAATCCGATAGAAAGGCCTTTTTTTAAGCCGATTTCTCTCGATGCTCGTCTAGCACGCTTGATGATTTCTTTGAGCCATAAACCAGACTGGTCTCCAAAAATAATTATTGATCCATTTTGTGGGACTGGAGGCATTGCTATTGAGGCGATTATCCAAGGAATCGACATATTGGCTAGTGACTTGGATCCAGTTATGGTAGAAGGAACTCATAAAAATTTAGTTTGGTCAAAAGGAGAAGGGAAGCACACAGTTAAGAAATGCTCAATAAATAATATTGTAGAATTGTGGGGCAGACAAGAGGATTGTGCATTTGTGTTTGATCCTCCTTATGGAAGAAATTCTTGGAAATCTGATAATGGACTTGATATTTTCTTACAAGCATTGAAAGCGACTCACTCGATAAATCCTAATGGTACTATATGCACAATGTTGCCTACGGTACCTGAGTTTATGTTAGAAGAAAAATCAGGTAAATACCTAGTTATGGGAAAAAAATGGGAAGAAATAGAATCTCTCATTAATTCAACTGGTTGGATTATTTCTTTAAAGTATACAATCAAAGTTCATAGAAGTTTGGCACGCTTAATTTTAGTTTGTCATCCGTCGCATTGAAGACACAGTCACCTTGGTGACTACTTCGTGGGCTGTTAGGGTAGTCTGGATATCCTTCCGGATTTCGGATCCGGAGACGTGGGTTCGAATCCTGCACGGCCCGCCATTATTAGATTTTCAGCACGTGCTTTGTATGTATCAACAGAATATCAGAAGAGTCCTAAGAGGACCTCATCGTTCTTGATGAGGCCATCTTAGTCCTTACGTCGTCCTGCAACTAATATTGCAGCACCTAACATTGAGATAATACCCATTATTGCAGAGAAGCCTGGTAAGAATCCTCCGCCGTCTTCAACTGGTTCTGGATCAACTGGAGTAGTTCCGCCTCCATTCTCCTGATCAGCTTGTGCATTATCTCCAACTCCGTTTCCATCAGAATCACTCTGCTCATTAGCATCATATGGGAACGCGTCGGCATTATTTCCAACTCCATCTCCATCAGAATCAACTATCTCGCTAGCATCGTTAGGGAATACATCAGAATTGTCTCCAACTCCATCGCCATCTGTATCGGCCCATTCTGTTGTATCACTTGGGAATACATCAGAATTGTCTCCAACTCCATCGCCATCTGAATCTACTCTTTCTGTAGCATCATTAGGGAATTCATCAGCATTGTCTCCTAATCCGTCACCATCTGAATCCATAGTTTCTGAAGGATCATATGGGAATGCATCAGTAGAATCTAATACTCCATCTCCATCATCATCTGTGTCAGCATTGTCTCCAATTCCATCTCCATCCGTATCAAAGTATTCGTTTGGATTGTTAGGGAAGTGATCTAAGTCGTTAGCCACTCCATCATTATCAGCATCATTAGATGAGTCTGTTAGCGGGAATGCGTCTACACTGTTTGGCGTTCCGTCACCATCAGCATCATCATCAGAATTATCACCAATTCCATCTCCATCTAAATCACTACTTTCATTAGCATCGTTAGGGAATACATCGCTGTTATCTCCAACTCCGTCACCATCAGTATCTGTACTTTCATTAGCATCTTCAGGGAAATCGTCTTGGTCATCATAAACTCCATCTCCATCGCTATCTTGCATTGAGTCATCAGTTCCATCGCCGTTATAATCTGTATCAGAATTGTCTCCAATTCCATCACCATCTGTATCTAGCCACTCATCAGGATCGTTAGGGAAAGCATCAGAATTGTCTCCCCATCCGTCACCATCTGTATCCATTGATTCTGAAGGATCATACGGGAAAACGTCATCTTCATTATTTACACCATCATTATCATAATCGATATTTGTTTCTTGACCATATGTTATACTGAAAGATGGTACGATTTCTCCGATATCCAAACTAATGCATTCGTTAATGTCTGCTGGATCGATATTTGTACCATTCCAAACAAACTCCATTACTTGATAGCTATATTCGTAAGTTTCAGCACAGAAGTAAGCTGGAGTATTTATTCCATTATCATATATGTTTTCCAAGTATACAAACTCATAATTTCCATTATCATTTGCACTAACATCAAAGAAATGAATATCCCAAGCAGTAACAATTGATGGGTTACCTCCATTTTCACTTGGAAGATCCATGATATCGTATCCAACAAAGACAAGTTCTCCGGGTACTCCATTTAGAGTAATGTTCCCTGGTCCTTCAGGATTTTCGTCTAATGCGTCAATTAACCAGAAATATACATTTTCTGCTTCAGTCGTATTTAATTCTCCATCTCCATTACCAATAGCCATATCAGCAGCTACTCTAAACTCATTATCGAATACTTGTGTAGCAGCTAAGAAATATGTGAAATTGACATCATCTGTGTATGCTAATGATATTGACCAAACTTGTTCTATTGCGAAGTCCCATAGATTCCAATCATCGTCACCGGAATCTCCAGCAACTCTGTCCCAGAATTCGTACAACTCATCCATGTTTAATTGTCCATCTGAATCCATATCAGAATCTTCAAAGTGATCAGCCCAATAATCCCATGTAGCATTATCAATATCGTCTCCTCCCATGTAATTGTAAGCAAATTCATGGAATTCATCCCAATTGATGTTTCCATCTCCATCATAATCAGCCATATTCATGAGATCTTCAGCATCCATGCCATCATCATCGTCAGGAGACATAATTCTGCTCCAGAATTCGTACAACTCATCCATGTTTAATTGTCCATCTGAATCCATATCAGAATCTTCAAAGTGATCAGCCCAATAATCCCATGTAGCATTATCAATATCGTCTCCTCCGTAATTAGTCCACATGTATTCGTGGAACTCGTCCCAACTCATGTTTCCATCTCCATCATAATCAGCCAGATACATGAGATCTTCAATACCCATGCCATCTGGATTATCATCATCAAGACTCATAATCATCGGAAGGAAGTAGGAAAGTTCTTCCATGTCCAAAGTACCATCACTATTCCAGTCAGATTCTGTAAAGAACTCATAGAAAAGTTCGTATGTTTCATTATCAAGTGGTTGATCATCCTCTACGAAAGAAATAAACTCGTCCCAACTCATATTTCCATCGCCATCCGTGTCTGTCATCCACATCCAGTCTTCTGGAGATGGGCCATCATTGTCTTCATGGCCAAAGCAGTTACTCATATTAGGACCAATAATCGGATACATGCCTAAAGCAAATGGGAATTCATCCTCTCCACCATTTTCAGCGTCGACAATTCCTATTATGAAAACATGGCCACATGTGTCATCTGTAATAGTTAGTTCCCATTCATAATGTTCAGAATCACTACTTGCATTGAATATTGTAAGTATGTCATCATCGTCATTTTCACATTCAAGCATATCCTCCTCCATCACATCACAGTAATCATATTCTATATAATCTGTTGATCCATCAGAATTTTCAACTTCACATACCCAAAAGTGTTCATCTTCTTCTTCATCATATTCTTCAGAACAATTATCATAATAATAATAGTCATAATTGTCATCTTGGAATAATAGGTCTTCCATAAATACTATGTATTCTTTTCCTGCCTCTAAGTCTTCAAATGCCCATCGCATTGTATAATCACCAGTGTCTAGTTGATGACCATCATTTTCTAGGGCGGACATCAGCACATTCATCTCATCTTCTTCAGAATCTGTAAACATCAACATCTCTAAAGTGTCTGTACCATTGATACCTTCAATTTCATACCAACTTCCATTGGGGAGTAGCATATCAAGACCTACGTCTCCCATTTCAATTTCACATGGTCCATTGAAGACACCCATAACAAAGCCTATGAGGAAGTCATCAGTATCAATTAATAGTCCTGTTATCAGTACCATGCAAGTATCATTCTCTATATTGAGTTCCCAATCTGTCATCATTTCTTCACTATTTGCAGTAAATATCATTTCTGTTATATCATCAGGTTGCTCATCCTCGTTCATGTCCATCATGCTCATTTGAGTAACACCCCAAGTGAGATTGAATTCATCTCCTACTTCCAATCCAATCATACTCCAAGACATGTGGTTTATTCCAGCATCTAAGTGTGGTGCATCGTCTTCATACATCGGTGCATAAAGCATATCATTGTAGTATAATTCTAGAGGACTTGGAGGATTTTCACAAAGACCCATAAATCCAAAGTGTGAGAATCCATAAGTTGAATTAGAAGCATTCATTGTATTCATTTGAATATCCATATGTAAATTACATAGGCTTTCATCGACTTCTATATCCCATTCGAAGTGTTCATATTCCTGAGATGCAGTCCATTCTATCTCTCCTCCGTCGCCCTCATGTTCAAATTCGAACTCGCCATTGTTCCAATGTTGGTCAAGATTCCAGTCTAGATTATATTCAGTATCGATAACCAACATTGTTGCATTGAGGATTAATGTATAGTCGCCAGGTTCTAACAATGGCATATGATGTGCTTCACACCAATATGTCATAGAATTGTTATCATATTCACAATAATGGAAGCCTGCATGATAATCTGTATATCCATCGCCATCTCCATCAACTTCACATTCCCAAAAAGTGTGGTGTCCTTCGTGATTGTCTTGTTCATAACAGGAATCAAATTCTTCATAGTGAATTGTTAGTTCCCACATCATGACTTCTGTTCCATTATCATAATATAATTCAAAGATGTGATCAGATATTCGCTCATTACAATAACCATCGAATGCAAACTGATCCCAGTGCTCCCCACCTGATGGATATACGATACGGAATTCCATATCGAAGTGACACATGTATTCATCTATTGTGATATTCCATTCAAAGTGCTCATATTCATCAGTTGGATTGAATGACGTTCCATCATAAGCACCAAAGAACCACCATTCAAGCTCATGCCATTCTCCAGTCTCTAAACCACTTACATTCAATGTGAATGTATAGTCACCTGGTTCTAACATAGGATTCCACCAATCCATTTCACACCAGTAAGTCATCGAGTTGTTATCCCACTCACAATGTTCAAATCCATGATAATAATCTGTGTATCCATCACCATCTTCGTCAACTTCACATTCCCAATAAGAATGTTCGTTATCTTCTTCATATTCGGTACAAGTATCAAATTCTTCGTAATTAGCTACTGGTTCCCACATTACAGGACCAGTACCATTATCATAATACAATTCAAATGGTGAAGGTCTTTCTTCGCATAAAGTATTGAAATGGAAGTACTCCGACTGGTAAACACCGTCATAGTGAGTGAGAGCAAAATCCATAGTAAAATAGCACATGTACTCATCTATTGTGATATTCCATTCAAAGTGCTCATATTCATCAGTTGCATTGAATGACGTTCCATCATAAGCACCAAAGAACCACCATTCAAGCTCATGCCATTCTCCAGTCTCTAAACCACTTACATTCAATGTGAATGTATAGTCACCTGGTTCTAACATAGGATACTCATACCCTGCCTCACACCAGTAAGTCATCGAGTTGTTATCCCACTCACAATGTTCAAATCCATGATAATAATCTGTGTATCCATCACCATCTTCGTCAACTTCACATTCCCAGTATCCATCATCATATTGATCGCAATCGTCAAATTCTTCGTAATGAATTATTGGTTCCCACATTACAGGGCCAGTACCATTATCATAATACAATTCAAATGGTGAAGGAAGATCTGGCATTTCTTCACAATCTCCTTCGAATGAGAATTCTCCATGCATTATATGATTACTAGTATCTGGAGAATATATATCAAACTGTAAATTTAAAGTACACATATATTCATTAATATCTAATTCTAAACCATCAATGATATGTGATTCATTGGAGTTATTCCATGAAAACCATGCATTATTACTTTCATAATTATCCTGAGTGTTAAGATAATAATTTGCATAAACCATATAATCTTCACCAACTTCAAGATTGCTTATATTGGCCATGAACTCGTAATTACCAGGTTCTAGATGCGGTGGTTCAGCCCATGCCTCACACCAGTAAGTCATCGAGTTGTTATCCCACTCACAATGTTCAAATCCATTATAATAATCTGTGTATCCATCACCATCTTCGTCAACTTCACATTCCCAATAAGAATGTTCGTTATCTTCTTCATATTCGGTACAAGTATCAAATTCTTCATATTCCCATGCCATTTCATACATTACTGGCCCAGAGCCATTATCATAGTATAATTCAACATCTGGATATTCAAAATCTCCACAAGGTCCTTGCATATCAGTGATAGTAGTTCCCATTACTGTACTGTTATCTTTGTCCCATTCTCCATCTGCGAAATATTCTGCTTCCCAAAGGATAGCATCATTCATAATTTGACAAGTATACGAATCAACCGTGATATTCCAGTCTAAACTACCAAGGCCTATGCCGCTTTGGCTACCAGCAGTCCAATTATACATACCTTCGGTGTGATTACTGTTTCCTCCTTCTACACTACGATGCCATTCAACAAGGTAGTCATTACCACTAGTAAATGTTCCACTACCACCTGTACTATACCACATATCATAGGTTCCCGGTTCAAGAACTAACATATTGTCCCATAGATCTGGACCATGGAATGATTCTACTAAAGTATCATTGCCGTCTATTTCTATGTTTGTTAAAATAACTCCATTGTTTCCACATGGCCCTAAGAATTCATAAAAACCATAAGCTACAGTGGAAGAGGTTGATTGATTATTCAATTCATAACTTATCATTATATGACATGTAAGCTCATTCACTGTGAGATTAAATGATTCAGAACTTTCATTATTATAAGCAATCCATGTCCTGTTCTCTTCAACGTATGATTCTTCGCTAAATTCGCCTATCATAACATCCCAATATAATTCATAAGTATCATTTAGAGTTAAATTAGTAGATCTAATTTCCATTTCATAAGTTCCTTCTTCTAAGAATTGTGGAGAAATCTCGGGCGATATTAAGTCCCAAGTGCTAGTATTATTATCAAAGATAGATAATGAAACATCATTACCATAGCCTTCTCCTCCATCATCCTCATGGTCAGCATATACTGGCATTAAAATTGGAGATAATGCTGAAAGTAACATTATCATTGTTAGTGTTAAACTGCGGTTCATACGTACGTCGTACATGTCTTTTCGGCTTGGTAATCACTATATAGGTGTATTTCTGTACCAAGTTGTTTAAAGAACACCTGATTTATTCTATTTTTTATCCCAAATAGTAATCTTATCGTTTTCGAGATTAAATGATTTAGAAACTTGTAAACCATTTTCCAAAAAGTAACTAGAGTCAAACTTTTCTCCGAATTCACCATCTAATTCTAGATTTGAAATACATAATTGTGCCTTATCGACAAATCCCGATTTAAGAAAGCGGATCCATGTATCTTTTCCTCCTTCGACAAGCAATGACTGAATTCCTCTGTCTCCTAACATATCTAATATTTTTATAATCTCAATTTCATTATTATCCGAAATTATCACTCTCTCTACATGTTCTTGGTCTTTTTCCGAATTAAAATACATACTCTGAATTAGAATTGTTTTGGATATACCATCTTCCATTAATTTACAATTAGTCGGAATTTTATTATTTGGATCGATAACAACTCTTATTGGAAACTCTCTTGGACCAATATCAGGACCTCTGACGGTTAATTCTGGGTTATCTCGGATAACAGTATTTACTCCGACTAATATTGCCATTGATTCGGCCCTTAACTCATGTACTAATTTTAGAGATTCATCTGAACTAAAACGTTTAGCGGGTTTATCTCTATCTCCATCAATCCTTCCATTAGTATCAGTAGCAGCTTTCAATGTAACTAATGGTCTTCGATTCTTGCACCAATGCATGAAACTTTGCATCTGTTCTTGACATTCTTTTTCAAGAATGCCTGATTTTACTTCAAAATTTTCTTCTCGTAGCATCTTAATACCTCCTCCTCTTACTGTTGGATTTGGATCTAATGCTCCAATTACGACTTTTTTTATTCCAGCCCATAGCAACGCTTCGGTACAAGGAGGAGTTCTTCCAAAATGGTTACAAGGCTCTAAAGTGATATATGCTGTAGCTCCTTGTAAAGAAATTCCCTTATCTTCAGCATCTGCGATAGCCATTTGCTCTGCATGTAATCCGCCTATATGGTCATGCCAACCTTTTGCAATAATTTCATCATCTTTTACAATAACACAACCAACTAAAGGATTGGGTGTCACTTTCCATTTTCCTAATTGAGCAATTTTTAAAGCTTGTAGCATGTAATTTTCATCCTCATCCATGCCTATTCTTTTTGTGGGAAGTGGCACTCATTCATCATATCTCGTATTCATAGCATTCAATACTAAATTCGTTTCTGAAACCATTGTGAGCCGCATAGCGTGTATACTAAACCCCAAGGCTCGTGATGGTTTATCTGTAAAGCAGTGGGCTCTTTTTGAAAATTGTTTACTTGAAGCAGGTTATGAAATAGATTTGCATCATACTGAGTACATTGGCCATGCTATAGAAATTTCAGCAAACCTTCGTGAGTCCAATTATGAATTGGTTGTAGCAGTAGGAGGAGATGGGACTGTTCATGAAGTTGCATCGGGTTTGAGAGGTTCTAGTAAGATTCTAGGAATTCTCCCTATTGGCAGTGGTAATGATTACGCCCGAGCACACGGAATTCCAATTCCAAAAGGAAGAAAATTTTCTGATATGCAAGAGGCTGTAGATATACTATCAAAGGGCGTTGATAGAAAAGTTGGTGCTTTCAGAGTCGAAGGTCCGCCTGCTCCGGAACATCCTCTAATTCCTGCTCCTTTAGCACACAAGTGTAATGGTGAACCTAATAAATCTGGTAATTTAGTCCGTTGGAGTTTTCTTGAATGCGATAGCGGAGTTACTTCGACAGTAAACAGAATGAAGACAGAAGGTAAATTTAGAAGAATACGAGGTCAATTAAAGTATAAATTCTTAGGAATTACGGCAATTCTAGGCTGGAAAACACAAAAAGGGTGGATAAAGGTTGATGATGAGCCAGGCGAAATTGTAGATTTATCAGGACTTTTTTGTATGAGTCAATGTCAAACATTTGGAGGAGGTTTTCAAATTGCTCCAGGAGCAACACCAATACAAAAGCATGGTTCACTAGTCTTAGCATGGGGCTTAACAAAATTACAAATGTTACTTGTTATGGGTCCGGTAGAAAAAGGAAAACATATTGGGAAATGGAATAAAATTTTCATGAGAAAGGCAAAAAAATTAGAATTAAAATCGGTTGATTTCGACGATAAACCCTCTGAAAAACCTCATCAACCGGATTTATTTGTGAATATTGATGGGGAAGCTGTTATGACTACTCCAATTAAATTAGAATATTTTGAAAATCAATTAACAGTGAGAGGGGCGGCAAATATTCCTAATCAAAATTAATGGCGCCGAGAGAGGGATTTGAACCCCCGCGTCCAATGGACAGTGGATTTCAAATCCACCGCAATACCGGGCTATGCGATCTCGGCAGCATGCTGCCGACTTAACCATTAGACATGAACCTATATGGTTAGAGTTTGTAATAACCTGGTCTGCACCACTCAGGTAAACCAATTGATGCTTCTGGATGTGTCAAACCAATGAATAAGATCATTATGACTATAAAAAAGGCTGGGAATAAAGCTGTTAAAGTTAATATTTTCGAATCTTTATCGCCCCATAGATGCATAAAAATAGCAGCAATCATTATGAATTTAGGTATTGCTATTCCAACAAGTATGAAAAGAGTCATAGTTTCTGATAGTTCTAAACCGACTGCGGCAACTTCAATAGCGGTCAGAACAATTAGTCCAATGAAATTAGCCCAGTAAAGATCATATTTTCCTAGTAGCAGATGGTCACTCATTTTTTTCACCTCAATATAGATAGAAGAATGGGAATACTATTACCCATATCAAATCAACAAAGTGCCAGTAGAGTCCGAAATACTCTATTGATACCGCGTTCTGTGGAGTATATCCTCCAGTCCATGCTTTCCATGTCATGTAAGTTAATCCTATGATTCCAATAAATACGTGAGCACCATGTGTTCCTGTAGTGACGTAGAATGTTGAAGAACTTACTCTAATATCTGCAAGCATAACTGCATTAGTGGGCTCATAATTATCCCCAACAGCAGCTAAGTATGCTTGATAGTCCTCAGGGTGTAATGCAGCAAGTTCGGCCAAATGGACATCGTCCCAACCATGATGTGGATGATAATGATCTGCATGAATTGTGTAACCTTCATCCACTAAAGACATGATGTCGTGCTCATGGAATGGGCCAATTTCAGGAATATAGAATCCTACAAACCATTCAACCATCTTTAAAGTAAGGAACATTACTGCTAGAACCCAAGTACTACCTAGATACATGTAAACGCGCTTCCTTCGGACCTCCTCTTCTATACTCCCAACTGGTTTTTTGGCCCAACGAAGTGCTTGGACTATAGTAAATGAAGAAACGATTAACGCAAATGTATTGATTGCACCTGGTGCTATATGGAACCATGAAGATGCAATTAACTCTGACGCAGGTAAGAAGCAATTAACTGCCTCTCCAGTATCTACGTTTTGTGAATTGACTATCCAAGATCCGCTTTCATATACTTCTTGACAAGAATCTATTCCGAATCTATATCTCATGTATGTGCTAAATAATGATGTAAAAACCATCATTTCTGACATCAGGAAAACCCACATTGCAACTTTACGAATTTCTATATTTTGGAAAGGTGTCCCTGTTGCTTTAGGTTCATAGACACCATCGAATGATGTATCTTGCCTCCACCAAATCAATAGGCCAAAGAAAGTTATAATTATACCAATTAAAACTAAAGGTATACTTGATGCATCTACCATTTCCCCCCAAGAGTAAACAGATGCAACTGTGTACAAGAAGATTCCAATTCCAATTGACATAATTAATGGAGACCAGGAATTATGAGGAGCGCCATGACTCCAATCATGAGGTCCCCAAGCACTTGGATGGTGGTGATCTCCATCATGATGTTCGCTACTCAATGACTCACCTCCTCTTCATTATCCAAAACCATCAAGCCTTGGAACCATCTCACTACTGCACTCGGCTCATTTGCGATATGATATTCATTTGCATCTTTGAGTGTAGGTAAGTTATCTAGAGGGAAGCTCGGCGTTGGAGGAGGCGAAGATGTCATCCATTCAAATGACCATCCGCCCCATGGATCTGCGGGCGCTTTTTGACCGCGTACGACTGATTTAATCATATTAGCAATCAGAATAAAGTTTGAGAAAAAGAACAAAAATGCACTAATTGAAATGAACATGTTCCAGCCTGCTGCTTCTGCAGGTAAAGAGCCCATTGCTTCTTCTGTTGAAATGAAATATGTATGATGTCTTCGAGCCATGCCCCATATTCCTAATCGGTGCATAGGCCAAAATACTCCATTATAACTTATGAAAGCAGTTAAGAAATGTAATACTCCAAGTCTTTCATCGAGCATTCTTCCAGTCATTTTTGGGAACCAATAGTAAATTGCAGAGAAGAAGCCAAACACAGTTCCTCCAACTAAAACATAGTGGAAATGTGCAACAACAAAGTAAGATTCATGGAAATGTAAATCCATTGCCATGGATGGGAAAAACATTCCAGAAATACCTCCCAATGTGAATGTAATTAAGAAACCTAGAGCCCAAAGTGTATGGGTTCTGTAGATTAGAGAGCCTTTATGCATAGTCTTCAACCAATTGAATATTTTAATTCCTGTGGGAACTGCAACAAGCATAGTTGTTAACATGGTCACGAATCTCAATGTAGGGCTCATTCCTGAGGTAAACATATGATGTCCATAAACAATGAAAGATACTACTCCAATACCTGCCATGGCATAAACCATTGATCTGTATCCAAATACAGATCTCCTTGCACTTGTTGCTATGACTTCAGATATGACTCCAAATGCCGGAACTATTACAACGTACACTTCAGGATGTCCAAAGTACCAGAATAAATGACTCCAAAGTAATGGATCGCCCCCTGAAGCTGCATCATAAAATGCAGTACCAATTACTCTGTCTAGGTATACTTGGACTAATCCGACACCAAAGGCTGGTATTGACAAGAAGAGCATAAGATTAGCAACAAGTATTGACCATGTAAACAGAGGCATTTGCATCCATCCCATGCCTGGTGCTCGCATCACTGCTATTGTAGTTAGAAAATTCACCCCGGTTAAGGTTGATGATGCAACTAGCATAATTTGTCCTGCAACCCACATAGTAGTACCTGCATGTGCTGTTTCACTAACTATGTATGGAGCATAACCTGTCCATCCAGTGTCTGCCCCAGTACCCGAGAAAACTCCGGTAAATATTAACAAAGCAGCGACTGGTTGCAGCCAGAAAGACATTGCATTTATTCTAGGTAAGGCTAAGTCTGGTGCTCCTATTTGCAAAGGAACCATCCAATTAGCAAAACCATTAATCAGCGGCATAGCAGCTAAAAATATCATAGTTGTTCCATGTAATGTAAAGAATTGATTATACTGATCTTGAGTTAAGAAATCATTTCCTGGGACTGCTAATTGTATTCTTATCATTAATGCCATGATCCCTCCTATTCCAAGGAAAAACATGCCTGCAAGGAAATATAATGTCCCAATTTTTTTATGATCGGTTGTTGTTAACCAGTCTGCAATCCATGGTTCAAAACTTTCCCAGTTGAAAGAATCTGGATTTGTTCTGTAAAAGATATATGTAACAGTAATTATCAAGAGTATCCCGGAAATTATTATTAGTGTAGAGAGAACAACATAGGGATCAGCTGATTCTAAAACTAATATTGGAGCATTCACCTTTTTTGTAATTTTATTCCATTCATCACCCGAAGAACCAGCCCCATCTCCAGCATTACCATTTACAGAATTAACATGTAAGATTATTTCCACATTTCGATCTGTATCTGGCGCAGTCCAAACTACTGTCCAACTTGTTTGATCATTTCCTACATCAGTATGCCCAGCTTCATTCGGATTGTATTGCTGGACGGTTGCATCTGCAGCAGACAATTCTCCCTCACTTGCCCATAAGTGAAAGCCGCCTAAGTTGATGTTTCCAGGAGTACTAGGCCCTCCAGTAAAAGAGACTGTTAATTCGTATACTTCAGAATAATTGTACACTTCAGGCAAACCAACAATCATCGGAGTTACTGAATCACTAGTAGTTGCTCCATGACAATTGCATCCTGAATCTTTTACGCCTGAAATTCCTGTTGGAAATGAAGTAACAAGTGGAGTACATACCATTGCTGCAATTAGAACAGTCATTACTACTATACTTCTTGAATGAATTAATTTCTGCATTAAATCACCTTAGTTGTGTACAAAAAGCCCTGCTGACATAATTGAATGTGCATCACCACAATATTCTGTGCATAAAATCATTGATTCTCCTACTTCATTCATAGGAAGCCAAAGTGTGGTTTTATGACTTGGTTGGACATCTTCTTTTACTCCTAAAACTTGTACCCATGGAGCATGCGTTACATCTTCTGATTGCATTACTGCTAGATATGTTTCTCCTGCCTTCAATGATAACAAGGGTTGCATTCCATAACCTTCTATTGCAATAGTTCCAACATCACATATATCAGTTCCCAGTTCATATCCTCTATCTGGAATAGCATCTCCTCTCCAGGCATCATCATTTGGATTACAATTAAAGCTCCAAACCCATTGCTTTGCTGTAATTTCAATAATATGATAACATTCAGAAACAACAGCACCACTGCTGGAATCTAGATAATTATTAGAGCTCTCTCCTTGTTCACACTCAACTCCATGAAGTCCCCCATCAGCAGATGTCCATACTGCGTCAAGAGGAGCCCAAGATATGTACGTCAAGTAAACTATCAGAATGAAAGGCAATATTGTCCATGCTACTTCTAACTTCATATCGTCATTATGTCGTGGAAAAACTCCAACTTCTATTTTATCTGGGTTATTGTATTCTTCTCCTTCAGAAGAAACATACCAAAAGGAATGATGGAAAAGCCATCCAAATGTGAATAACCCCACCAAAAGAGACCATATTATGTATTCATCAAATAAGTCCCAGAACAGAGCGCTTGCAACCACGATGACTACCCCAGTTGTAAGGGGGCAGAAAGTCATTCATAAATGCCGCGTAATGATATTCTTCTTATGTCTCTAATAACATCCTTGATTAATTGATAAATAATAACAAAACAATATATTTAGATAGTAATTAAGAATATAATATTATTAACAAAGGATTACCTAATAAGTTATCAAAACCTCATTATGTTACAACCTAAGGTATGAACCGATGAATCCTCACAAATGAGAATAATAATGTGATTTAGGATACTAATTAGAGTATATCAAAATCATTTTCATCAGAATCTGGAATTCCGTCTCCGTCATCATCAGAATCTAAATTGTCATCTAAACCATCATTGTCATGATCGAATTGACCAGTTAAATCATTACCATCATTCTGCTCGAACCAATCTGATAGTCCATCATTGTCATCGTCAGTATCAGTACGATCAGTTAATCCATCATTGTCATGGTCATAACGATAGTCTCCGAAAGCTCCACCTTCTTCATCTACATCCAATATGTCATCATTGTCATCATCTGCATCATCTGCATCATTGGAACAATCATTGTCATGATCTCTGGATGCATCTACATCTATGATTCCATCACCATCAAGATCGATAAGTATTTCTTCAATTCCATCATTGTTACAATCTAGTAAATCTTGCCAATTATCGATTCCATCATTATCTATGTCAATATCGATACTATCTGAAATACCATCATTATCATGATCGTAAATGTCAGTATTTGGGTCACCATCAGCAACTTCTTCTCTATCATTTATTCCATCACCATCGTCATCATCATCTTCAGCATCATTAATGCCATCATTATCATGATCTTCAGGGAATGAATCTAGATTATCTGCAATTCCATCATTGTCATCATCCCAATCTAGATCATCAGGTATTCCATCTCCATCATTATCATTTTCTCCGTTTTGATCTTGATTATCAAGTTGTTGACTTTGTTGCTGATCAGATTGAGAACCTTGTTGTCCTTGTCCATTATCTTGTGTTTGGCCTTGTTGCTGTTGGTTTTGACCATTTTGATTATTGCCATTTTGATCTTGGCTTTCTTGGTTACCTTGTTGGCCGCTTTGTTCACCGCCATTCTGTTGACCTTGTCCATTATCTTGCTGTTGACCACTTTCGCCTTGTTCTTCTTGTTGTCCTTGTTGACCATCTTGATCAGATTGTGATCCTTCATCCTGGCCTTGTCCTTGTTGACCTCCGTTTTCTTGTCCTTGGCCTTCACCTTGTCCTTGGCCTTGGCCTTGGCCTTGTCCTTCACCTTGGCCTTGGCCTTGACCCTGGCCTTGTCCTTGTCCTTGTCCTTGTCCTTGGCCTTGTCCTTGGCCTTGTCCTTGTCCTTGGCCTTGTCCTTGTCCTTGTCCTTGTCCTTGTCCTTGTCCTTGTCCTTGGCCTTGTCCTTGTCCTTGTCCTTGGCCTTGTCCTTGGCCTTGTCCTTGGCCTTGTCCTTGTCCTTGGCCTTGGCCATCTTCTCCTTCGCCACCACCATCGGTGCCTCCGTTCCCATTACCATCACCATCTTCGTAATCTGGATCATAAGCATCTGGAATACCGTCACCATCAGAATCAGTAGCAGAACCGTCGTTGGGGTCATTTGGGAATGGATCATTTGCATCATCTGTTCCATCACCATCAGTATCAGCTGAGTTGGGATTTGTACCTGCAGCATATTCTTCTGCATTGGTGAGCCCATCACCATCTGGATCGGCACTAGAGTCAGTTCCTGAATTTGGATTCAAACCGTAGTTAACTTCCCAACCATCTGGCATTCCATCATTATCTGTATCTGGATTATTCATATCTGTTCCAGCATCCTGCTCTTCGGCATTAGTAAGTCCGTCACCATCCCAATCTGCTCCACCATCGGATGGATCTAAAGGATCTGATCCATCAGCAATAACTCCAACTGAACCAGCCATTGTAACCAAGAGAAATGCTATTAACATACTCGTATTCTTTGTAATATTCATTTTATTTTTCATTTTTTCACTTCCAATTATTTATTTTTTAAAACCTTTTTTGAACACTCTAAATCTACCGATATACAATTTGATTATACAAAATATTTTAGAGTTTTTTTCCAATGTAGAAGAGGGAGATTAAATACAAAATTATCTATATAACGCTTTACTGCGCTACATATTATTTTTATTTAGTATTTTTTGTTTTATTTTTTCTCCTCCATTTCAACATTGCAATCTCGCGGCTTTTATAGGGAACCCTCCGTTCCCTCTAAATTTACAGACCAATATAGAGTATATTAAATATACTAATTTGGCTAAGGAGTTAATTTCAGCAGATTAGCTTTAAATCTTGCAGACCCAAAGAAATGTATTACTGGAGCAATTAATGTGATAATAATTAATGATATAAAAAATATTAGAGACCAAATACCTAAGCTATTGCCAAAGGAAAAATATAATGACCAACCTAATATTACTAAAATCCATGGAGCATATCTCCGAGAAAATAATGCCATCCTAGCATTTACTAATTCATCAGAATATAACTGAGGTACTGCTTCAGGTTCAACCATTCCTTGCTCTACTGCGCATCTGACACATGTCAGATAGCGTGGACCATTACCAGAAACAAATTGACTCTGGGGGTAATGTTGCTTACAAATTCTACAAGACGGCATATACTTCTACACCTAACCAAACATACATTATCCTTCAACGCTACGGTTCTTTAACCTGATTTTTGATATAAATTCTAGAAATATTAACTGGTTTCTTATTGATAAAATTTAGCAAGATCTTATTGCCCATTGGACTACCTACTGATTCAGGATGAAATTGAATGCCAAAAATTGGTAAAGATGGGTGTCTGATGCCCATTAGAAGATTGTTAGAATTCTCCCACGATGTTTCTACCAATGAATTGTTTTTGGAAATTAATACTAGACTATTGTAACGCATTAAAGTTATTGGACTAGGTAAATTATGATATAGTCCCTTTCCGTCATGCATTATTTCAGATGGTTTACCATGAACAGCTCCAAGAGGAGATTCAATTAATTCCCAGCCAGCGGCTAGACCTAATGCTTGATGTCCTAAGCATAGACCAAGCAATGGAATATGCTGATTATTATTGTTTAATTTTCCCTCAAGTGCCATTCTAGCTAAATGCATAGAAATTTGTGATTTATTTGGTTGAGAAGGCCCTGGACCAAGAATAATATGCGAGGGTTCATATAATTTAATCCATCTTTTAATAGTTTCATCAATATTCTCAATCTTATCTATTGGCCTACCTTCTAATATCCTAACATTCTTACCCATATTAGCTATCGAGTTAGCTATATTTTCAGTAAAAGAATCTAAATTATCAATTATTATAACTTGAGAATTTTCTATATTGTCTTCTCCTCTGATTATTTTTCCATTATTTTTAGACATATGATTTTTCTTTGGCCCTAATTTACTTAATGGGCCAGAAACTTTTGGAATAGGACTTATAGTCATTTTTCTTTGAGGAAGATCTGTTCCACTAAAACCAGTTCTAAACCCCCAAGTAGCTTCTGTTATTGCAGCGGCTTTCCAACGAGATTCTTCAACTTCTTCTGACGGAATAGAATCATTCACTATACCTCCTCCGGCTTGTACTGTCCCATACCAAGAATTTGGGCCAGAATGGGATTCTAGTGTTCTAATCAAAATATTCCATTCTGATATCCTATTATTGAAATTAATATGTCCAATAGAACCAGTCCAAGCACCTCTAGGATGTTTTTCTAGTTCATTAATTGCAGCAATAGTTACTAATTTTGGGCAACCGGTAATAGATCCTCCTGGAAATAAAGATACAAAAGCATCACCAACTGTCATTTCAGTATCTAGTTCTCCTTCGACACCACTAACAAGATGTTGGACAGTAGAAAGAGCTTCTATACGCCAATTTTGCCAGTGAACAGTTCCTGGAACACATATGGGAGTTAGATCATTTCTTTCAAGATCAACTAACATAAGATGTTCAGCTAATTCCTTAGGACTTGAAATCAATTCAAATCTTAGATCTAGATCTGTCTCTTCATCTGAACCTCTAGCCCTAGTTCCTTTTATTGGCCGAGTATTTACTATTTTTCCTTCTGTCTTTATTAGTCTCTCTGGACTAGTAGAAGATACTGCCCAACCATGATCATGGACGTATAACCAAGCACCAAATGGCGAAGGGTTGTTTTTAACCATACGCGAAAATGAATTCCAGGGATGATCTGGCATTTCTCCCTTCCAAGTTCTACCATAATTAAGTTGGTAAAGATTACCTTTGACTATTGCTTCTTTGATTTGAGATATTTTTCTAGCATGATCTGCATCACTTTCGCTATCAGGTACAATATTTTTTGTTGGAATTAATGGATAAGGATGTTGATTAAATTCATCATTGAATGTCATTTTTGACCAAGGATGATTGTCAAAAGAAATTGAATGTAATTGGTTTGTTGTTCTTTCATGTACCCACCATGCTTCAGTCCTCCACATAACTCCCAATAAACTTCCAGATTTTGGTACATGGTTGAGAAATATGGAATTTGTCCATCTTGACAAATCATAACCCAACAAACCAGCAAATCCTCCTGGAATTATGGGTAATTTATTTTTTGAATTACACTTTATTTCATAACTTTCCATTATTTCCATTGCTTCTGATAAGTTTTTAGGACGATATTCCTTTATTGTAGACCATTGGTTATTAACTAATTTTTGAATAAGCATTTGTAAAGGAATAGGTTTTTTTAGCAATATGTTTCCATCAAGGGCAGAATCTTGTGTTTGTTGATGATTATTCTTTTCTGGTTCAAAAAATAATATTCTCAAACTGTCTAATGAAGGTAGAAATGAATATTCTGATAAATCTGTAATTGGTCCTGATGAGTGAAACAGTAATTCATCCATCAGAGGTAATGATGTTTTTCTATTTAACAATAATATAGATATTAAAGGGCTATTATTCTTTTCAATTTTAAATATTCGATGTGAAATTTGAGACATCAAAGCTCCCTCAGGAAATTCCAATTTTGCCAATCATTATTTAATTTATTCAACCAAACGGCTCTTGCTACTTGATACAATTTACCCTTTGGCTTTCCTATCGGAGTTCCATCTATTGAGCCAACTGAACAAACTCCCATGCCACTCCCTATGACAATAAGTTCAGAAGCCCTTGATAACATTTTGAGATTTATTTTAGCACTTCTAATTGGTATCCCCAATTCTTCTACATCATTTCTCAACAATTGCAATGTTACAGAATCTAAAGCTCCATCGGCATTGCTTGGATGATAAGCAACGCCATCATTATCTAACATCAATGGTAAACAATAATCTCCGTCAATTAGCAGATTATTTTTGAATAGGAGTGCTATATCAGAATCATGATTAATGGCTTGCTTTCGTGCTTCATCATATGGTTGCCAGTTGCCGTGCTTAGTTCCTAATATAGGCAATTCAAAATCAGGTAATCTCATTGAAATAGCCTGCAAAGGAACATCCTGCCAATGCTTATTTTTACGAATTTTAATAAATATCTCACCATCTTTTTCGATAATAATCTTTACTAAAAATGGTATTTCATAATTTAATTCATCAAAGTTTTCAGACTGGTGTTGTTTTTCTAATTTATTAAGAATGATTTTTGGTAAATCTTCATTAATCTCTATTCCAAGAATCTGGGAATGTCTAAAAAGTCTATTAAAATGCAAATCTGCAGCTAATACAGACTTTTTTCCATCCCAAGCGATTGCAGTCCAAACTTGTGAATGAGGTTCAGTAGAGTTGGGCATGTTTAAGCCGAAAGGGTATACCTTTCAATGTCTATTGGTCTTCTAACATATCATCCAAGAATGATGTATCTATGTCTTCTTTAGATAAACTATCAGCCATTTTATCTAAATCTTCAGAATCCATTAAATCGGCCATTTTATCTAAATCTTCAGAATCCATTAAATCGGCCATTTTATCTAAATCTTCCATAGAATCTGTAAATGCTTTCTTAGAATCTAATAGTTCATTTTCTACTTCATAAGAAATCGTATTTGTATTGGAGTTTATATTTACTACATCATAATCATTAAATTGTTGAGTTTTTTCAATATCATCTTTAGAAACAATTGTTTCCTTTGGAGTAATAATTATTGTTTCCAAATCATCATCATTTTGGGTTAATTCATCTTCCAAATTTACCTCATCTGTTCCCATTTCCCATGGCTCAGGGGCTACTTTATCCCTTGGTTTTATTATCAAAATAGCACCAATAAATATTAAAATTGAAGAGATTAATATTATGATAAAATTCATATTACCGTCTAATAACTGTTCCATCCACGAAATACCCGATCCATCATTAAGTAATCCTCCTCCGCCAGGAGTATAATCGGTCCAAGGTTTAACTTCCAATGGATTTACTCCTAATCTTTGAGTCTCTCCATCTGAAGCAACCACGGCTATCCAATATGTTTCTGATTGTTGGATTTCCATGCCATTAAATAAATTGAAAGAGATTGTATTTGAAGTTATATTATCTGCAAGAAGAGAGGAGTTTCTAGTATCTGAAAATGGTTCTAAACTGTAATAAACACTGTAAGAAGTAACCTTCTCATCATTAGATAGATCCCAAATAATTTCAATATCTGTTCCTGCAAGATTCCAGTATGATTGGATACCAGAGAGTACGGGCAAATGTGCACCTGGATCTAATATGCTTTCATCAACTAAACTAATCATAGAAGTTGCTAAATTATCATACCATGCGTTTGAAGATGAGTCAACAGGGACAATAGCGACCCAAATTGGTAAAGACGGTCCAAGAGGTTGTCCATCGGATAAATGTTGTAATAGAATTGGCATCTCTGCATCTCTGTCGACAATCAATGCTGGTTGAATATTATTTACTTGTGTAAATGGATTTCCTGCTATAGCATAAATCCAATATTCTGCAACATCTGAAGATTCGCTCTGTGCAAACTGTACAAACATTCCATCTCCAAAATCAGGTATTCGATCAATAAGAATTGGTGGATCGATTCTATCTGGAGGATATATATCTCCTCTGTTGTCTATAGGAGTTACAATAACTATGTTATTTTCAAGATTTGATAAATGTACATTACCTGCTAAATCATGTATTGTAATTGCCACGTACAATGGGATAGAGGGCCTAATATCATCTGAGAATAAATCCGAAGGTTCATTACCGTACAATGCTTTATTCAAAGTTACTTCTAATTTTAGTGAGTTTTCAATTTGTCTTTGATTGATTACTAATAAATTACAATTGGTTTCCTCACAATGTTGATTGATATCAATTAAATTTGCGAGTGGATATTCAGATACCCAAACAGTATAATAACTGAAATCATCAGCTATGCTTCTGTTCCAAGATACATCTATTGCAGTACCATCGTCTGAAGGATGATCCCATGCTTGTAAACCAGAGGCTTTCTCAGGAGGAGAGGCTGCACTTGAGTCGGTAGTATCACTGTAAGGAGTTGTAGTAACTACATTGACGGGTTCAACCGCCATATTACCCCAATCATCTACAGCAACAACTCCTATCCAATATGCAATTCCATTCTCTAATGTTGTCCCGCCGATTGAATCAATAATTGTATTACTAGTACTGCAATCTGAAATGTAAGAAGAAGTTGGCCAACCATCTACACTATTAGGTGGTTGGAAACCTGATGCTGGTAGAATATAAATAATGTAATAAGAACAATCATTTTCAAGGTTTGGAGACCATGAAACTCCTATTCTACCTCCTTCGTCACTCGCAATATCGTATGCATTAACGTCAGAAACCTGTGCAGGAGGTATGCCGTCATTTAGTCCGCCTGCAGTAACAACAGGTCCGAAGATTGTTGCATTTGCTGGATCCGACTGTCCATTTTGATCAACGCAAACGATAGCGAACCAATATGGTACATTCCCTTCTAATTCCAATACTGTACTATTTCCACTGGCGAATGATAAATCAGATGCATTATTTAATGCTAAAGCATTGTTTATCTCTTGTTTTACTGACCATATTCTAGTTAAATAAGGATCTAGTTCGTTACATGCTGACCATTCTGCATTTACCACTCCTGGAATTCCTCCTGATAGGGCAGATACTGAAAGCCACTCTGGAGGAGTTGGTACTTCATCGGTCGGAGTTGCATTACCTTCCCAAGCCATTGGTTCACCGAGTGAACCATCTTGATACTCAATTACAATAGCGGCCCTATATTGTCTATCATTAGAAAGTGGTTTAATCATACCATCTTGATTTGCTTCAGAAATTATTGCGGAGGTTTCTGACCAAAATGGTATCCTTTGGTAAGTAGCGAAATTATTCAAATCCTCCTTCGAAGGAGTCCAATCAGGATTATTTGTAGAATCCCAAACATATAATCGATAAGCATACCAAGCAGAATCTTGAGCAGGTAACCATGAAGCTTCCAATATTCCTCCTCCATCATTTGCTCTATCTGTTAGATTGGTGATTGATGTAGGAGCTTCTAACCTATTCCAGTCATAAGTCAATCTAACCTTCAATTTTCCATCTTGAGGAGATTGTAGACGTATTTGTAATTGTGAAGAAGAAGACCCTGGTGGTGTATTGAAAATAGCAGATTGGAAGAGATTTTGAATACCTGAATTATAGTCTGTTAAATTCCAGATACCAGAATAATTTAACGATTGAGATTGGGCCCATATCCAAGCGCTACTTTGAGGTGCTGAAAATATCAATGGACTATTGTACATTGGTAATTGCCCAGGCTGTACTTCAGAATCTAAAGAAGAGTTGAGTGTTATTGGTTCTTCTTCAGTGGCCAATATTGTCGACATTCCTGGATGAGTAGAGTCAGTAATATCCAATGTTTTATCTCCAAACACTACTGTAAGGGGAGATGCTCTCTTTTGGTATTCCCTAGGCATCTCTTGTAAGGTTTCTATTGGATAAAACAAATGTAGTCCATCTTGAGAAACCACTGCTAATTGATTATCTTTTATATCAGCATCAATTATGCCGGTCATTACCTTACCTGTAATGGCACTATGATCACCGTTCGCCCGAATAATATCAATACCTACTGGAGAGATCATCACTATATGCGTACCATCAGATAATATTTGAGAAGCGGGCCAAGAAAGTAAATTTTCTACGCCCATTCCAGACTCCATACGCATTATTGACCCGTTCCAATGTACTAATGGCTCACTATCTGTTGCAATATGAACTCCCCAATCATCCGATGACACAGAACGGACATCATTGCTTGGAATCATATCAATGTTATATGTTCCATTTTCTTCATCAGTATTCAAATCCCAAGCGGCAACACCAGGTCTTGTCCTACCTTCACCATTGTGAGAAATAAAAATAGCAGCATCATGTGAAATAATCTGAGAACTATTATCTTGAGGATTTATTATCTCTCTCGAAATCGCTGGAGAATATATTAATCCTGAAACAGAGTTTCCAATTAATCCGTTATCTTCATTCAGAGTTGTCACATAAGAAAGATTTTGATCTAATATCGATAGTCCGATAGGGCCCCCCAAAATTATTGATCCATTGCCTCTAATGGGGCTTGGAGATATCAATAAATGCTGAATAATAGAAGAGGGGAGGCCGTCTAACGTTGTTATTGGATTGTCCCATCCAGAGATAGTAGTATTCCACAAGCCTAAACCTCCATTGGTTGCTATTAATATGTGATCATTGTATTCAATAAAATCTCTAACAATATTACTTGGTAATCCTGCGATTAGGCTTCCATGCCCCCATGTTTCTTTCTCAGTGTCTAGTGATTGAAAACCGGCAGAAGAACTATCGTAACCCATTAGACCCACATAAAGAATTTCATCGTCAAGAAATAAGCCGTCCATATTCCTGTGAAGAGCAGAAGGTAATTGATTCAGCGTTTTTTCAGTTGTATTTAGATACATAAGACCTCCACCTACTGTAGAAACCCAGACCTTGTCTCCATCTAATCTCAATTCATTAATTATATCATCAAATACTCTGACACCATACTGCCAATTTACAGAACCATTTTCTATTATTTCGCCCTGCAAAATAGTAGAGCCCCAATAAGCATCAAAATAGTCACTACTAGTTATCCAAACGTGTGTTGAATTAGAAATCATTTCCTGTACTGAACCTCCGGGTAGGCCAACTAATTCATCAAATCCTCCCTGTATAAGTCCAGTATTATCTAATCTATCTACTCTGTTAATGCCTGTATTTTCTCCAGATCTACCGATGGCATATATTCTCGCTCCTGAAGAAGGGGCTTTGACTATTGAACATGCATCCATTCCACCATCTAATATTACGCCGTTTGAAGCGGTATTTCCTGATGTCATTATTCTAGTTATTCCAGAATTATCGCCAAAGTGAGCAACTAATAAAAGACCGTTGTCGTATAACATCCCGCCAGGAAAAACACTGCCTTCAGAAACGCCATTGGTATCATCTAATGAATTTAAGAAATTATTTGAATTGTATGAAAAACGATTAATACCAACTGAGTCTGTATTAAATCCAACATATAGTATTCTATTCGAGTTGTCGCAAGCTAAGGCACGTGGGTCACGACTTGCCATCTGAGAATTATCAGTAGTTATTGGAGAAATCCATTCATTGGTTATTCCATCACCATCGTGATCAGCAGTATCAAATCTAGCAATTCCGCCTCCTGATTGCCACCAACCACCCTGGAAACCGATTGCTAAATGAACAATATCGTCGCAGAATATTATATCAGCACCATAACCATCTGGAATGTCTCCGCTGTCTATATCCCATGTTGTCCAATTTCCATCATATAATACCATAACGAGGCCGTCATTGTAAGCACCTGAAGATAGCCAGAGTGAGTTTCCTATTACTTCCATAGAATAAAAATCAACTTCCGCATCACTAGGTAGTCCGTCATCAGGAAGCCATGGAGAAAGCCATGTTTCATTTATTGGATCCCATCTTAAAATTCCATTCATACTTGCAAATACATATTCACCATCAAACTCAGCCATCCCTCTAATTCTTCCATCTACATCATTCCACTGATCTAATAAAGTCATATTTGTTGCTGAAAAACGACGTAGAATATTTTCGCCATAAGCAACCCATAATTCACAGGATGTAGTTACAGGAAAACAATCACCCAGATATTGGGCATTTACTCTTTCGACATCGCCTAATGTTTCTAAATTATTTGACCAGTTATTATCTGTAATATTCCATCTTACTATAGTACCCGAATCTCCCGGATTGCCCCACCATCCATTCTCACGTATACTGACCCATAATTCATTACCTACATTTTCAATACCATGTATTACTCCATCAAATCCTACCTGATCTCCTGCATTCAAAGTATCCATACTTGAATTATTTAACATATTAATTCGATATATCTCTTCTCTTTGATTCCAAGACTGGCCTCTCTGAAGTGAATAATACATTATATCTCCAACAATAATTATATCGCTGGGAGCTGTTTGTGGCAAAGTTGGACCATTATTATTGTCTCCTCTTTCCCAATCAATCAAAACAGTATCATTTATTACATCAATTAAAGTTATACCGAAATCTCCTCCTACCCACATAGTACCATAATCTAGTCCTGGAATTATTACAGTGACATCGTCATCTTCTATGTATCCTTGAGTCCCGTCCCAAGGCGTTAGCCATAGTTGGCTAGACATATTGTATCTAGCAATACCAGTATTCTCAAAGCCTAAGTAAACTATATCGTCTATTTTTATTATTCTGGCTCTTTGGGTTTCATCTCCTGCGGTCCAAACATCCATTATTGTTCCATTAGCAGTATTAATTACTGCAACTCCTTCATCTGTACCTGCATAAAGAGTGTCGACACCAATTTTTGATACTCCATAAACAAATCTAGAAGGTACACTAAGTTCATCATTATTATTTCCTCCTTGTTCATTCCAGCATTCATTCAAAGTTATGTCAGGATCGTTTGCAGTAGGCCAAAACCACATACATGCACCTCTATTTGTACCTGCATAAATTCCATCTGCATCACTTGTTATATCATAAAACGCATAAGGATCATTGTTTCCACCAGGGATTGATGTAGGAAGTAATTCCCATTGGTTACCATCCCAACGTGCTAATTCTCCACAATCGCCCCTATTCCAACAATTATTATTCGTATTTGTATCAGAACCTACTAAAAGACCACCATAAAAGTCTAATGATAAAGAAATTACATCATTATCAGGTATGCTGTTAGGATCTTCTTCCGTCCATAGATCTGATATTTCTCCCGTAATTCTATCAATCACTAGTAGCCCAAAACCCGGCAAACCAAGATATATTATATCGCCATCTACAGCTATAGGAGTTGCATCTAAATTATCTGCACCCAATGATTGCCAAGAGCCGATTATTGTTGGACCATTCAAATCTATGCGCATCACGCCTGCATCAGGTGTTGCAAAGTATGCAACACCGTACCTTGTTACAACTTCCCTAATACTATCCGAATCTAATCCATCTGCTGAATTAAAAAGCGCCAATACAGTATCAGAAGATGTATTAATTATACTAACGCCGTCTTGTAAATGTCCTACTACCAGTGCGTTTGTATTTGAATCATGAGCGATGCTAGTAATATAATTTCCATTAATTACATAGTTTGCTAAAGATGATGTGCTGCCAGTAGTAAGTAAATTACCATCCAAATCTAATTCGAATAATCCTGAATCAGTTCCTATCCAAATTCTACCATTTGGGTCTTGTAATATTGATGTTATTTCATTAATGTTTACAGGAAGTTCAGAATCTTCATAGCTATTGCGTAATTCTTGAATATCTATAGTTTCTTTCCAAAGTTTTTCTTTCTTGTCAAAACGATCGATTAAAGTCGTTCCGGCTATCCATATTTCCCCTCTTTCTCCATCATCAATGAATACTGTTACTGTAGCATCTTCTACAGATTCTGGACTTGTAGCTATTATTATCTCTCCAGTAATATCTTCATCGATAATTGTTACTAGTTTACCAGATGAATCTCCAACTAAAACAGTATTGGAAGTTGGATCACGCTGTAAATTATCACTATTCCATACATTGATTGAATGTCCACTATATTGTAATCCCATATCTGCAAAAGGAATAGTCGAGCTGTAAATCATAGAATTGGTATCGTATATTTGTATATCATTACCCACAGAAATGTATAGCCACCCCGGTGTTGAAGATAATGCATGAATTTGATTAGAAGAAAGCCAATTATTTGATGTCCAGGACGGTATCCAAGTAGAAGATGCGAGATTGTATCGATCTATACCAGCATTATTATTAGCGATATATAAAATATCATTAATCAATTCCATATCTGTAATTGAATTACTAGAAAGGAAATTATTTGAAGTGATTTTAGGGAACTCTCCAGCATCAGTAAAAATCAATCCTCCACTTCCAAATGTATAATTGACTACTACTATTCCATCATCAATTGTACTGATCAAAATTGTATCATTTTCAATAATCATGTCAGTAGGAGTTATAGAAGTTTCATTATCTTTGCAAAGTGGTTGTGACACCCAAAAAGATCCTTTTCCAGGTTCGAGATAATTTAAATTACACTCTGAACTAGTCCATATAATATCATAAGCATCAATAAATGAAGTTACTAAAGGGTTCGAATTTGAAATGTTTGTATCATCGGGAAATGAATTCAATGAAGAATATGTGAATAAATCTCTAGCATACACATTACCATTAGAAGTCCCAATTATTAATTGTTTATTTTTGTCATCTACCACTAACGTTCGACCATAAATTTCTGATTCAATATCAATTATATGCTTTATCGAATTATTGTCAAGTCTAATCAAATCTTCATTAACCAACATGAAAAGACTGCCGTCTACAGGATTTACAGCAGTGTCATGTATTGTAATTTCGATTGGTGAAAAAGAAACCTTGGGATCAACTGGCCTAAGTGCTTCTATTATCAAATCGTCAATTATAATGCCAGTGGGTAAGTCCCAATATGCATCTGTTAATGAGTTAGGATCCAATGGTGCATCAAGAATTCCCTGATTAACACTTGATGGATCATTAGAAAAGTTGTTTTGGCGCCCTAAGTCTCCATTTCCAGACCAATCAAGAATTTCTGTTTGAGTGTTTACAAGAGTAATTTGTGGTTGATTAACCCAATAACCATCGCTACCATTCACAGATATTTCAAATGTTAGATTGTCTACAATTGCTCCTGGTGCAAAATCTAAAAATAAATCTCCATATGCTAATGTGTTGTTAATTGGATCTGCTCCTTCAGCAACTAATTCCAGCCAACCAGTATCATTACTTCCACCTACTCCCCAAGACTTTGGAGTAACTAAATTATTCTTCTGAGAATCATCATCTAATTCTTCTGATACTAAGGAAGACCATGGTAATAAAACCATTAATAATGTAACAGTGATTGTTACTAACTTAGAACTCATGTCATCTCTCCTTTTGTTAATTGATTGCAAAACCATATCAAATCAATGATATAATGCTCTGATTTAATGCAAAAAGTTGCAAAAATTAAATCAAATTTATTTATGAAGAAGCATAAATTAAAAATAAAAATTCTGCCACTACTAAGTAAGAACATGGAGCAATCTCCTCGTTGTACAACTTATCAATGAATGGGTAGGAAGTTTATACTTTGCTCAGACATAGAATAATAATTAATTTACAATCCAACATAGTATTTATTTCATTGAATGGGCTTCAAAAGACGTAATTTCTCAGGATAGAGTGATATGAGATTGTTTCTCAGGTATTGCCGGAGGAATCAGAGATGAACGATAAGAGACTCGAAAAAGAGGCTTTAGAATACCATGCATCCAATCCGGCTGGTAAGATAACAGTGGTACCAACAAAACCACACAGAACACAAAGAGAGTTGTCGCTGGCTTACTCTCCTGGTGTAGCTTATCCTTGTAATAAAATAAAAGACAATCCCGATGATGTTTACAAATATACTGCAAAGGGAAATTTGGTTGCAGTAATTAGCAATGGAACAGCTGTATTGGGCCTAGGCAATATTGGTAGTTTAGCCAGTAAACCAGTTATGGAAGGTAAAGGATTGTTGTTCAAAGCATTTGCAGACATAGATGTATTCGATATAGAAATAAACAAGACTGATGTTGATGGTTTTGTTGAAGCTGTTAAAGCTATTTCTCCTACTTTTGGTGGCATAAATCTTGAAGATATTAAAGCTCCAGAATGCTTTGAAATAGAACGTAGACTAAAAGAAGAATTAGACATTCCTGTAATGCATGATGATCAACATGGAACAGCGATTATTTCAGGTGCAGCGTTATTGAATGGTTTGGAAATAGTTGGAAAAAGTATTGAAAATATAAAAGTAGTAGTTTCAGGAGCAGGTGCGTCTGCTATTTCTTGTGCAAAGCACTATGTAAAATTAGGAGTTGCAAAAGACAACATAATGCTCATTGACTCCAAGGGTATCCTAACAAAAAATAGAATGGAAAAAGGAGAATTGAATGAATACAAAATAGAATTTGCTAGAGATGTTCCTGATGGAGATTTAGCAAAGGCAATGATTGATTCAGATGTCTTTTTAGGATTATCCAAAGGAGGAGTAGTAAGTAAAAAAATGATTGCTAGTATGGCAAAAAAACCTTTGATATTTGCTCTTGCTAATCCAGATCCTGAAATACTACCTAGTGAGATAAATGAAGTTCGTGACGATGCAATAATAGCGACTGGGAGATCTGATTTTCCCAATCAAATTAATAATGTGTTGGGTTTTCCTTATATTTTCAGAGGTGCACTAGATGTTCAAACTAAAGAAATAACAGAAGGGATGAAAATGGCTGCGACTAAGGCAATTGCAAAATTGGCAAAGGAACCTGTGCCTGATGATGTATTGTCTGCTTACAGTGATGAAAATATCCAATTTGGTCCCGAATATATAATACCAAAGCCTTTTGATGCTAGAGTTTTGATTTGGGAAGCCGGTGCTGTAGCAGAAGCAGCCGTTATGGAAGGTGTGGCGAGAATATCAAAAGATGAATTTAATATTGAAAAATATAAAGAAGAATTAGAAGCACGTTTAGGACTGACTAGATCGATAATGAGAAGAGTAATTAATAAAGCAAAAAATACTAATAAAAGAATTGTATTTTCTGAAGGTGAAGATCCAACTATAATAAAGGCCGCTTCTCAGTGTATTAATGAAAAAATATGTCAACCTGTTCTTCTAGGTAATATCAAGAGAATACAAGCGGTTAAAGAAGAATTGGGATTAAATTTTGAGTGTGAATGTATAGATGTTAGATATGACGAACGCAGAAGAGGAATTTATGCAGATGAATACCACAGATTGCGTGGACGAAAAGGTATGACAAGAGAAGATGCTGTTAGACTTCTGAAAATGCCCATACATTTCGCACCAATGATGGTCCATAAAGGAGATGCTGATGGCTATTTAGGTGGTGTTTCACATGACTATCCAGATATTGTAAAACCATGTCTACATATCATTGGTTCTGACCCTCAGGCCCATAGAATTGTTGGAATGTATATGATGATAGTAAATGGTGAGTTAATGTTCATAGGTGATGCAACAATAAATATTTATCCAGATGCGCGAACCTTGGCTGAAATTGCAATGCAAACTGCAAAAGTTGCTCGAAGGTTTGGAGTCAAACCAAAAGTAGCCATGTTATCGTTTTCAAATTTTGGAACTTCCGAGGAATTAAGAACTGATAGAATAGAAGAAGCCATAGAAATTGTTAGAGAAATGGATCCAGAACTTGTCATTGATGGTCCAATGCAGGCCGATACTGCATTAGTAAACTCTATCCAAGAAGAATATCCATTTATGGCATTTAGCGGGCCCGCGAATATTTTGATTTGTCCAAATTTAACTTCAGCAAATATTGCATATAAATTATTACAAAGAATTGCAGGTGCTGAGATGACAGGTCCGATTTTAGAAGGATTGGCTAAACCTTCTCATGTTTTACAAAGAGGAGATAGTGTACGTGATGTAGTACATATGGCTGCAATTTGTGCTGTCGATACCATCAGGTATGAACAAGAAAAGTTATGAATTTTAAATTTCTGAATAGTAATCAGTTATGACATTTTCTAATTGTAATGCCACTTTTTGCTCATTTAAAGATTGAGTAATTCCGTTGCGTCGTAATACTTCTCCATTAACAAAAACATCAAGACATTTTGCACCGGAATAAATTAAATTTGGCAGTAAACGACGTCCATTTTTCCCATAAGGGCGCATGCGGATATCCTCCAAATCCCATGTAACCCAATCAGTAGAGCCTTTAGTGGCAAGATTCCATGTTTCATTTGGATTAAGTATTCTAGCATCCCAATGGTCATGTCTTTGAATAATACTGGCAATTTTTGCTTCTGCCCTTAGATCTAAACTATTGTTACTAGCAGCCCCATCAGTGCCTAATCTAATATCTACTCCTGCTTCTTTCATGGCTGGGTATGACATTGTTCCTCCACATGCCAATTTCTGATTACTGGTCGGGCAATGTACAGCATGTGCACCATGGCTTGCTAAAATTCTCATTTCTTTTTTTGTAACCCATCCACAATGTGCACAAATAGTTCCTTCAGTAAAATAGTCAATTGAATCAAGATATTCTACTGGATACATACCAGTAGTTGCATGACAATCTGCTACTTCTTGACGTGTTTCAGATGTATGAATACTGAGTTTGCAGCCAGTTTGTTTTGAAATCTCAGATGCTGTACATAGTGTTTCTTCTGAACAAGCATAAACTGAATGATTGCCGATACCGTATTCTACTCTTTCTGGTGCAGAAGAGCCTTGTGAAATTAGACTCTTTACTTGCTTCAATGCATTACCAGAATCTTGTTCATCTGAAGTAAAGGGGAAGTCGGTTATCGGGCCACAAACAATAGCCCTGAGCCCTGTTTCTGAAATTACCTTTCCAACTATATCGGGGTGAAAATACATATCACATGCAAAGGTTGTTCCAGTGCTTATTAATTCGGCTGCAGCAGCTTTTGTTCCAATTTCTACAAATTCTCTTGTAAGTTTTTTTTCTACCGGCCAAATAGATTTCTGCAACCATTCCTCAAGCGGTAAACCTTCACCCATAGATCTATTCAGTATCATTGCCATATGTGTGTGCCAGTTTTGTAAACTTCTAGTGATTAATCGATTAGAGCCATCTATTGTTTCTATTACATCTTCATCTCCATTACTGATACTGCATTCACCTTCTTTATTAATCAAAAAATTACCTTTTTTGATTAAACCATCATGATCTAATAATGTTGTATTGACGATACGTCTTAATCCAAAATCCATCGCAATAACCTTTCTTGTATCTAATTAAACGCACTCAGCATGAAATTGGCTAATTACCTTGCCCTCTGAATTATTCATCCATGCTTCAACTATATCTCCTTTTTTTAATGCACTAACTCCTTTCGGAGTACCTGTCCATATCAAGTCTCCTGGAGAAATTCCATACCAGTCGTTGAGGACTTTTAATATTTCATTGACTGGATGAATCATTAATTTGGTAGAAGCAGATTGTTTTAATTCACCATTAACACTCAAATTTATT
This sequence comes from Candidatus Thalassarchaeaceae archaeon, assembly GCA_045568235.1. Classification (GTDB taxonomy): domain Archaea; phylum Thermoplasmatota; class Poseidoniia; order Poseidoniales; family Thalassarchaeaceae; genus MGIIb-O3. Next base: position 121,979 of record JBJLBJ010000022.1, on the reverse strand, counting down.
TCGACTGGTTTTTCATCCCACGAAGTCCAAGTACCTAAAATTGCTGAATCTCGAAAGCCTTTACCTTCCAGCCATGGCCATCCTTTTTCTTTTGCTAGTGTTTGCCGTGTCCTATTTGTCAAATCATTACCTACACACATATGTGAAGGTAGTAAGTCCTCTCCTAATCTAATTACCATTTCAACTTCATGATCCACATGTTCTTCAGGATATGGCAAATAAATTATATTATTACCTTCAATATCAGATTCTAAATGAGATGTTTCTGGCATTAAGAAAAAACGGGGGTATGAAGTTATATCTCCTTTGATCTCTTTAGCATGTTCAGTATAGTTTCTGAAAACCGCCCAACCTACGCCCATGACTTAGCGAATGAACATTATATCATTATACCATCGATGGTAATATAATCCGAGAGATTGAATAATCCCTGATACCTGTACTATATCATGAGTGGGGGCGCGTATGATATTCTAGGCGTTTCTTCGGATGCTACTGATGCACATATAAAGAGAAATTACAGACGTTTGGCTCGACAATATCATCCTGATAGAAATCCTGATGATCAGGCTGCTGAAGAACGATTTAAGTCCATACAAACCGCTTATGAACAAATAGGAACCGCAGACTCAAGAGCAGAATATGATCAAAAAATAAGAATGAAAGAAATGTTCCAAGGAGGGAGAAGAGGTGCATTTAATGGAGGATTTGGTGGTTTTGATATTGGAGATATATTCTCTCAATTTAGAAACGGCAGTAGAGATAATATGTCAAGCCAAAGACCAGATTTGGACAGACAAGAAGAGACTGTTAAGGGATCAAATATAGAATCTGGGTTGGATATTTCTTTACAGCAGGCTATTGATGGTGCTAATATTAAATTTAGTCATCGTAGATTTAAGGTGTGTGAAAAATGTAATGGCACTACTTTTGGAACTTCAAGAAGTTGTACTGTATGTGGAGGAAAGGGAGTAAAAACAAAAAAAAGTACAATTACAATAAAAGTACCTCCTAATGCTAAACATGGTCAGTTATTGAGGCTCAAGAAAATGGGACATGAACATCCACAAGGAGAATCTGGTGACTTAATTATTTCATTGAGACTTGACGCAGAAGAAGGAAGACGTTGGGAAGGAGAACGTCTGATTCAAGAAGTTCCAGTTACAATTACTAAACTTATACTTGGTGGGAAAGTAAAAATTCGTACTCCTTTAGGAAAAATGGTACAGATAGAAATACCTCCGGGTACGAAAATAGGAGATAGGCGTAGATTAAATGGGCATGGGCATGCAGGTGGACTATTGGACATCGAATTTATTCTCTCAGAAATTGACAATATTACTCCTGCACAAAGAAAAGCATTAGAAGAATTAAGAAAGACGGGTCTTTAAATTTAAAACAACTACTAATAAATAAAAAAATCTGTGGTGTTGTTATGGAGAATTTTACAAAGGTTATCGATTTTATTTTCCCAAAAAGAAAAGCGGTACATATTTTAGTGATATTAATCTCTGGTTTTATGCTACCTGGTTTTATTGCTACACTGACTCCAATTGATATAGAATCATATAATTTAGATTCGCCAGAATTAGAGGCTTCAGAAGTTATGAGAGAAGAATTTTCTGGAGCAGGAAATATCTGGGGTTTTGGAATATTTGTCAGAGATTCTCAATATTGGGAAGAATTAGGTAGTGAAGTGAATCAAGTTTCATCTTTTAGTGGAGAAGGTCAAGGCTTAAATCATCCAACAGGAGGAATCTTGAATCTAACAATATTGAGAGAGATTGATCAAAAGAGAAGTTTACTTATGGAACATGAAATATCGAAATTTTATCTTCCACTAGCGTCAGAAATATCTGGTAAACCAATTGAAGGAGTTTTTGATTTAGCAAGTGAATTTAGGGTATTCATGGCAGATGAATCACTACTTACAAAACCAAGATTTGATCCTGATGAATTTGTACTTCTTGCTGCGCCTACTAATTGGGAAGACTGTGGAGAATTGGACTGTCTGTCATTTGATGATGAAAATGTTACTCAGGAACATATAGATTTGGCCGCTCATAGAATGGCAAACAATAGTAAAGGTTCTTTTCTAAGATTTCTATCTATTGATCGCGCTTTTCTTCCTGATAATAATAGTGACATAATAGGTCCAATAAATGGTGAATTACAAGAAGATGGTACAATAATTTCTGATTCTTGGGGCAATGGTAGATGGAGTGCTTCATCTGCATGGATGATACTAAATATGGATAGAGATCAAATGCAACAAGAAGGTTGGACATTTTCTTGGTTGAATGCTAGTTCGGAATTTGGTTACAAAATAGATGGTTTAGAACTAGTTACAGACCCCATTGAATATACAAATACTGAATGTAAAAATAAGGCGGAAAATAATTCTGATCTATGTTCAGTAGAGTGGTTATACCTTTCGTTAGAAGAAGATTTGCGAGAGACAGACAGAATGGTAGTTACTATTTTGCTTGGAGAAGGGCCAAATGTTGAAGTTAACAGGGAACTATTGTCTAGTGCTTATCTAATAATAATGATGATTGTAATAGTTGTTTTTTTACTTTGGTTTAATCTTAGAAGAATAAGTGATGTGATTATAGTTGGAATGGGACTTATTCTAGCTCTTTTATGGATGCAAGGACTGATAGGTTGGAGTATGATATTAGGTAAAAAAATAGGTTTTGAAATAATATTTAGATCTCAATTTTCAAATCTGCTTCCGATATTGATTTTAGCTTTAGGAATAGATGATAGTTTACATGCACTTCATCGATATAAAGAAGAGCGGCGAAATGGAAATAGTCTAGAAAAATCAGCTGAAATATCGGTCAAAAGAGTTGGAAAGGCGATTCTACTAACTTCAATGACTACTATAGTAGCTTTTATGGCCAATTTGACTTCTGGAATTGCGGCATTAAGATCTTTTGGAGTTGAAGCAGGTTTTGGAGTTGCTGCAGCATTTATTCTAACTGGATTGTGGGTCCCATTGGTCAGATTAGATGTTGATTTATGGCTTCATAAGAGGAATAGATTGAAGCAAGAAAGTATTGATAAACTTCATATGATACCAAAAGGATGGTTAAGTAATACTACCTCAAAATCATCAGAATATGCTCCTTTTGTCGCTCTAATAGTAATATTGGTTTCGGCTTTGGCTACTCCCTTAGCCCTAAATTTAGAAGGTGATTTTCAGATTGATGATTTCCTAGATGATGAATCTGATTTTGCTGTTGGAGTTAATTTAGTAAATGAAAGATTCAGAGATGGAGAACCTGGATATATTCTGGTTGAGGGAGATATTGCAAATCCTTTGGTATTATCTGCAATAGGGCAAATGAGAGAGAATATGAATAGTCATGATGAGAATGATCCAGATCAAATTTCGAGGACGCCCACAGGAGAAGTAGAATTGATTGCATTAGATCAAATTGTTACTTTCATCCAGGCCGCTATGTTTGCTAATTTAGTTCCCTTTGAAGAATCTGGCTGGGATAGAAATTTAGAGGATGGAGGTGTTGGTTGTCAAACTACAAATGTATCTCACCCCATTAGAGGTACAATAAATATTCCAATAACTGAAGATAGGGATTGTTTAAATTTTATTTATGGTTTTATTTTAACAAAAGGGGTTCCGGCTGCTGGTGGCTATCCTGCCTTACCAGTAACAATAATTTCTGAATATATTCATACAGATGATGAAATAGATACTGAAAGACCATGGCTTACTACTTCTGGTGAAATGCCAAAATATACTAAAATGAGTATGCGATTTGGTCTATCAAATCCTGAACAGTTTGCATTAATTGAGCCAGCATTAAAACAACTACAAAGAGATATGTTGCCTTTTCAAAATTTATCACTAAATCCGATTAGTGAAAGATCATCTATTGAAGGAGGAATCAATGATAAAGAATACCCGATAACTTGGGCCATTCAAACTGGAGATCCGGTGATTAGATTTGTTGCTGCAGATTCAATGCAAGACGAAATGCAAGAAACTTTATTGTTAGGCCTAGTATTTTGCATGTTTACGCTTTGGTGGGGATTTAGAAATAATCTTTCATTGAAAAATAGTCTTGATATAATAAAGAAAGATTGGGTAGATTTTTCTATAAAATCACTTTCTTCAGCATTCTTAATCGGTTTCATAGTCTATATGTTAATTGGCATAAAAGAAGCTGTTTTAGTAGGAATATTAACAATTGTTTTATCCATTACTTGGGGTTTTGTAGCCTTTGGAATAGCAATAATGACAACTGCACCAATATTTTTAGTAATTATTTGGCTTTATGCAATGATCGAAATTGCAGGGTATGGATTAAACATGGTGACAGTATCTATTGCTGCAATTTCACTTGGTGTTGGAATAGACTATGTAATCCATATTATCGAGAGATATAAAGAAGAAAGAGAAAAGGGACTAGATGCGCAATCAGCGTTGAAAGTAGTGGGTGGTGCTTCTGGTCTTGCATTATTTGGCTCTGCAGCTTCGGATATAGCGGGATTTGCAGTCATAAATCAATCAGAAATGGGTTTTTTCTCTACGTTCGGATTATTCTGTGCAATCATGATAGGTTTATCTCTTATTGCTAGTATGATTATTACACCCGCAGTATTAGGGTTATTTTATAAGAAAATTGAAAAATTGAAGATTTAATTTAGAACTATTGGAGAAGCAGCGATAACTTCTTCACTGCACTTATCGATATACTTTTCAAAATTTTCTATGAACATCTTTGAAAGTAAATTTGCTACATTATCAAATTTTTTCTTATCAGACCATGTTTCTCTGGGTTGTAAAATTGAATTTGGAACTCCCGGACAATGTGTTGGTACTGAAAAACCAAATCTCTGATCTATGATGTAATCATTTTCATCTATCTCATCATTTAATGCAGCATTCAACAAGGTTCTAGTCCATTTAATTTTTATTCTACTACTTTCACCATATCCTCCAGCAACCCATCCAGTATTTATTAACCAGCATTTTGCATTATGAGTTTTAATTTTCTTTGAAAGAAGGTCTGCATAAATACTTGGGTGTCGAGGCATGAATGGTTCACCGAAGCATGTAGAAAAAGTTGCTTGTGGCTCTTTTATTCCCATCTCAGTTCCCGCTACTTTAGCAGTATAGCCTGAAATGAAATGATAAGCGGCTTGTTCAGGAGTCAATTTAGACAAAGGAGGGAGAATTCCGAAAGCATCACATGTCAAAAAGACGACATTTCGTGGGTGCCCTGCCATTGAATCAGATGTACGATTTTGAATATATTCAATAGGATATGAGCCACGAGTATTTTGAGTCAATGTTTTATTCTTAAAATCAGGAGTTTTGTCCGCATTTAATACAACGTTTTCTAGAATTGAGCCAGGCATTTTTGTAGTAGCATATATTGCAGGTTCATCTTCTTTTTTTAGATCAATTAGTTTAGCATAGCATCCACCTTCAAAATTGAAAACACCATCACTTGACCAGCCATGTTCATCATCTCCAACTAATGCTCTATTAGGATCTGCTGAAAGTGTGGTCTTTCCTGTTCCTGATAGGCCAAAGAAAAGAGCTGCATCTTTTCCTGTATTAGCAGAACAATGCATTGGGAGTAATCCATCTACAGGCAAGATATGGTTCATTATTGTAAATATAGCTTTTTTTATTTCACCTGCATAATGAGTACCACCGATTATAACTAAACCTCTATCCAAAGCAAGAATTACAAAGACTTCTGAATTTACTCCGTCTTGTCCTGGAATGGCCTTAAGTTCAGGAGCATGTAATATAGTATATTTTGGAACATGTTTAGATATTTCTTCAGATGTTGGGCGAATGAACATATTGTGCATAAAGGCAGCATGCCATGCTTTTTCTGTAATCAATCTAACAGGCATTCTGTAATTTATATCTGCACCACAAAATGCATCTTTAACAAATAAATTATCAACGTTGTTTAGATGTTCTTGTATTTTATCTAAAAGAATTTCGAATGTATATGGAGTTGTAGAACGATTGACGTCTCCCCACCAAACATCATCTGCAAGACCAGTTTCTTTTACAATGAACCGATCATTAGGAGATCTTCCGGTTCTCTCTCCAGTTGTTGCTAATAATACTCCATCATAAGTAAGGATTGCTTCTTCCAACTGAACAGATTTTTTATGTAGATATTCCCAACCATTGTTCAAATGCAACTGTCCTTTTGGGTTCAATCCATGAGTAGAAATTGGAGTAAATAATTCATCAGAGGTCTCTGACATTTTTGAACCTCTACGTACTTCAGGACAGGTACTTTAGTTTCAAGTGTTACGGAAGTGATATTGTTTTGAATCAAAAAGAATAGTGTTTAGTTATTTACATGGGTTTTGTTTATGCCGGTCATGCCATCCTGAATAACTAATGGATGAGGAGGATAACGAAGACCGAATTATCCGAGAACGTAAATTCAAAATTGATTTTGATGTTCAACTAGAAGGGATAGATGTCAAAAAAGAAATAAATGAAAATACTGAAAAAACTAAACAGGAAAAAGATGAAGCTTTGGGTGATCTTTTCGATCCTTTTCAGGTGGATCAAGATGGTGGTCCAGGAATTGTTCAAAAAGATGGAAAAATAAAGAATGCACCTGTGAGAGATATAGTAACTGAAATATCAATTGAAGGAGAAAGGAGAATAAATTGGTCAATAATGGTTACAATGATATTCATCTACAGTATTATTAGTTTTCAAGTAGGTAACACGTTTTCTCCATATTTAGCAACCATAATATTAATTTTTTTAGCTGGGTTTGGGTTTACTCTTGGCGAAATATGGATACCAAAAGAAAAAATGAAAATGCTTGGAGTGACATGGGTTATAATTTCAATGAAGGTATTATATGGTCTAATTATTGAGTTTAGGAATTGGAATTTGATCAGTATTGAAGTTTTGGTATTATCGTTAATTTTCTTGGTTTTTATTAATTTATATTTTGCCTATAGACATAATCACGATGCTATAGCTGCACAGTCTACTTTAGTTCTGTTAGCGATTGGGTCAACGACTGGCTCAGTGCTTGGAGAACAAGGAGTAGCAGGTATGATTTTTATTTCAACAATAATTATACATAGTTTAGCTATACATAGAAAATCAGGAAATTTGGCATCTCTTGGTATTGCTGCTTCCAATTTATGGGTGGGGATGCATGCCATTACAGATGGTTTTAAAATAGGTGAATTGGTTATTCTTAAACTTGATTCATCTTTACTATTATTCTTACTTTTGATGTCTATTACTGGTCTTAATGCTTCAATGGCGGCTAAATTTGCAAAGAAAGAAAATTGGTTTTCAAATGCTTTCAAAATTAGCGGTTTAGGAAAACCAGGACTATGGGGAGTTTCCATTTCTCTCGGGATGGTTGGTGCATTTCTTTCTATAGCAGCAAATAGACAAGATTTAGGATATGCACTTGGGATGGTAACATTTCTTTGTACTGCTTTTGGAGGGTCATATCTTAGAGTGAGAGGCGTAGAAACTAATAGAATAATAAAACCGATATTCATAACTTTACCCTTTTTGATTATATTATTGTTATTTGGGAGCCAAATAACTAATAGTTTATTATTTGATGAATATGATATTTTTACAATATTTGGTTCAATATTAACAGGCTATATACTGCTTAGAGATCAAAATAGTGTAAGTGACAGAGTACTTTGGATTGGTTCAATATTGGTTCTAATTATACTAGTCTCACTTGTACCTACAAAATCTTCAGATTTGGGTGGAGATGGGGGGGTTTTATTACTCACTCTTCTTTCTTTGTTACACTTAGGAACTGCAGCATTGGCAGTAAAGAGAGAGTCGCCTGCATTAGCAGGAGTAACTGTACTATCTCCTTGGGTGTGGATAATATTGGAAAAGATTACTGAAGAAATTATAGATACATTATTTATAGTTAAAAACTCTACAAATTGGAACAATTCTTTAGAATTAGAAATTTATCCTTTGGCTTCTTATTTATCAATTTCATTAGTACTAATGTCTGTTGTAAACATTAAATTAGGAAAACACAATGTCAATTTAGCATCAAAATTTCTAGGATTAACAGAGATTTCAGCAACCATTAGAGATTCAGAGATATTTCAATTGTGGAGTATTGGACTATGGTTACCTATGATTTCAATAATAATTATTTGTCAACTTGGTGGTTTTAATTCATTGACATTGTTATTTGTTTTAACATTATTAATTATGATACATATTATTTCTGAAATATTGGAACACAGAATGGGGCAAAAAAGTAATTTACTAATTATTATTACCATTTCGATTGGAATTTTACAATGGGAACATGGATTAGATGAGTTCTTCATAATTATAATGCTTATTTCGGTTTTACCGGTTCTTTATGGCAACGTAAGTGAACATATTCATATTGGTATGTCATCGATGAGTGTGCCATTATTGATATTCACATTTAGAAGAAATATCAGTAATAAATTACCTAATACTGAATATTTACCAGATTTAGAAATCTCATGGGTTGCTCTATTCTGTACTACGATATTAACAATCATATATTTGAAAAAGGCAGAGACGATTGAAAAAATTCTTAAATCTACTTTAGCATCTTTATTTCTAATCATGAGTGTGATTGGATTAACTTGGCAAGTTAATCTAATTCTTCCCAAATATCTTTCAATAATATTATTTATTTTCATGTCAATTTGGTTAGTTGCAAGAGGAGAATTAAGGGCTGAATTGAAAACTATTAATCTAAAGCAACATAGAATAGAATTGGCAAATATACAGAAGACGGAAAATAAAAAATATGCCGATATAGAAAATGATAATGTGATTAAACAATATGATCCACTGGTTGCATCACTAAAGGAAACAAGGAAGCGTAAAATAGAGATGAATGAGGCTAAAAATCTGGAACAATTATATATTTCAGATGTCAGTCATCGGCCAATAATTATTCTAACAATGTTAGGAATAGTTTTTACATTTGCCAGCATTAATGCATTGATTTCGGGGCAAAATGCATTGATTTTACTAATGGTGGGATTGTTTGCAAGCATACTTGTAGCCATTGCGAAATATAGATCTAAATCCCTGGAAATTAATTTGCTACATGTTTTAGGCATAGAAATTCCGATTGCAGTTTCTATTTGTGGATTAGTAATAATACATAATATTTCTCACATTGGTCCTCTAAGTAGTAATACAGAAATGTTGGATATATCTATTTTAGCAATTATCATTATGGAACTAGTAATTATTTCAATATTTTATCAAGACAATATAATTGATAGGATCCCAGTGGCTATTGATTGGTTTTTAGTTCCACTTCTTATTAATAGAATTGTGGGCACTCTGATGAATGAATCTTTACCGTTCCCATTTACAGTAAATCCTTTCCATGAAATAGGAGATAAAGATAATTTCTTACAATGGGGATTTCCGTGGATTTTGTTGGAATTTTTACTAATAATGGCATTAATTTGTGATTTTTGGATAGTGAATAAAAGAGAAGAAAGATATGAAAATAGGGATATTAGAAGTAATAGGGGCGTGAGAAACTTAGCAGTTGTGATGATTTCTTTTGGTCCTGCTGGAATACTGGCTGCATTTAGCACAATAAGGCAAGGATTTTTATCAAAACAGACAACTACAACTGGGATGGGGATTTTGGGCATTATTTTTGCTGCGTATGCATTTGGAGCGTGGTCTGGCGATATTCTAGAAATTATTCCTAAAATGACATTGATAATGGGAATTGTATTACTTATAGCATTATCTGCAACAAGTAAATTTGGTAAAGAAAGATGGAGTATGGTTCTAGTTGTTGACTCACATATTCTAATAATAGGTGGCCTAATTACAACTGGATATCTAAATGAAATATACTTTAGTTTATTGATGATTTCAGTTTCGACAATTGTATGGATTATTGGAATAATTCAAGTTAGAAAGATTCTAAGAATATGGGGGCTGATTGATTTAATATTGGCTTTATTATTTAGTCTAATATTTGTAAATGGAATATTTAATCAAGATAATATTCTTATTTTGTTAAGTCTTGTTGCAATTGAATTAGGAATTGTTGGTTGGTTAGGAATTTCAAATGAAAAAGAATTGTTAAAAGATTGATAAAATATTATTTTTTTACTCTTTAAATGCTAACCTTGATGTTAGATGGCCTTTACAACGTAATGTGACAAGGTCGTGGATATCAGATACTTCTGATGAAATTGAACATCCTCCTATACCTCTTGGACTAAATAAGATGGCAATTCCAAGGGTGGCTTTAGTATTGTCTAGTTTGACCTTAATAATGATAATTCTATCTTCAGTTTGGCTTGGTATTTCTGCTAAAAATTTCTTAGAGGATTTGGATCCATTTGAATCTACAAACTCGGAAATATTAGAATCAGATGGAAGATGGTTATGGGAAGTAGATTTGCTATTTGATACATGTGAATCTAGAGAAGGCGATTGGGAATGGCCAGAAAATCGTCTAGCAGAACAGGACGATTTATTTCTTTATCCAGGTGAATTGAGATGTGATTGGGAACACCAAGGAGAAAGTGATCGTGCGAGTGTTGCAATATACAATAGAGGTAATGAAACATTAGATTTGTTGCTTACAATAGATGTTATTAATGTCATTTTTGTTGCTACAGGAGAAAATAGTGTAATTATAAATGGAATAGAAGGTAAAGAAAGTTTGATTATAGAAATTGAATTACTAGACAGTGTTTCTGAACAAGAAATTAGCATAGATGCAAAACATGTTGCTGTTCCCGATTCAGAAGTTAGATTAGATATTAATATATTTTCAGGAGTAGAACAAAGAGATGTCCATATAAGTGATGGCGATACTGTAGAAGTACAATATACGGTTTGGAATGCAGATACTAATGAAGAATTAGATTCAGGAACATGGGCAGAAAATTCTGGAGATCCTTGGGGTTCAATTTATGGCTTTGGATGGTCTTTGATTGGCCTAGATATTGACAATGATCGAGGTGCTTTAATGCCGGGTTTGGATACTGGAACTACTCATACTACATTACTTCCTCCTCCGATTGCATATGGAAATAGTGATGGTCATGAATTAGAAAATGTCTGGCTCCGCTTTGAATTAAAATTAGATAGAGCCCCGGTTTCTTAAATATAGGCACGAAAGAAACTTGACTAAGTTCGTGTACGGCAGGTTGTGTCTGACCATACACATGAAGACTTGTTGCCTTCTGAAAAGATTGTAAAAGAGGCTGGAAAAATAATTAAATCTAAATCTAATAGAAAAGGTGAACCAAGTTTTTTCATGAATGAGGATATGAGGAAATTATCTACGCCTTGGAATATTGCTAAAATCAGATCTAGTCAAATAAACCCAAATGATTTACCGGCAGGTGTAATATTAGATGCAGCAGCTGGTTCTGGCGTACAATTGATTGCACTAACAAAGGGACTGAGGAGGCCTGCATTAGGTATTGAGATTGAAAAAGAAGTGGCAATATTATGTGCTGCAAACATGTATGCTGCCTCTGATAAAGATGATATTCAGAGAACCATGGACAGGGTTCTTATCGGTGATGGTACTAAAGCAGGAGAAGTAATGAGTATTTTTTGGAAAAGTTTACGAGATGCTGGTACAAGAGCTCATCCTCCAATAGCAATGTTGCACTTAGATCCTGCTAGACCAAGGGATGCGCAAAATCATAAAATCGAAGAAATGCAGCCTCCTCTAAAAGAATTATTAAATTCCTGGAATGAATACTTGCAAATTGGACCTAGGGGGCCTGCAGTTTTATTAGATTTATCTCCTAGATTAGACGGTCAACAAAGAAATATGGTTAATTCTCTATTAGAAACCACTTTTCCAGGAGTACCTAGAACCTGGGAATGGTTGAGTCAGGGAGGAGGTAGGGTTGATCGTTTATCGGTTTGGATTGGATCTATTTCTTCAAAAAATAGCCATAGATGTATTAGAGTGGGCAGAAAGAATATAATGGCTAAAATTGAAGGTTCTCCAGAACTATCTAAAACTGTTAGACTAAACTCTCCGCCTCCGTTCGGTTCCTGGATTTCTGTAATTGATGCTTCGTTGGTAAAAAGTGGATTACAAGAATCTTGGGTAAAAAAGGTAATGTCTCCTAATTGCGGATACTCTTGGTTGAGGATAGAGGGGAGGCGCCCTCTTCTGATACATACAGAACCTCTATTAGATAACGACGAAATATCAGAATTTGTAGTTTGTAGTGGCAAGGTTGTGCAACATAGATTAACGCCTCCAGAATTAAGAACTATAGGTCAAGTGGCGGCGGCTGCAGTCCGACATGAAATAAACAAAGTTACACTAAGGTGTAATATTGACCCAGAAGTACATCCAAAAATACAGCGTAGATTAGATGCTGAATTAAAGGGAAATGATGGTTCAAAAGCTTTTATGATAGACTTGGAATTAGATAGAGGAGTTACCAATCATTTACTCTATGTCGTATGTAAAGAAGAAAAATAAATCAAAAAACCCTATGATTAGTCATCCGTTCCTTTCAAATAAGAATGGTAAGTCGCGAAGATGCCCATAGGGCCACTGGAAACAGTGAACACGGGGGAACCGGAATGGCTAAAATTGATGAATCCAAATTAGGAGATGATTTCTCCTATATATTTAGAATAGCAGAAAGTGACATTGATGGGCTTAGTCCCATATCTATTGGTTTAACCTCAGTTAAGGGCATTGGTCTTAGAACATCACAGCAGATTTGTAGATTATCAGGAATAGATAGTAAAAAGTTAGGAGGCCTATTGACCGCTGAAGAAAAAGACTCACTAAGGTCTACTATTGATGATTATGCAACTATTTCACCATGGTGGTTAATGAATCGTCAAAGAGATTTAGAGAGTAATGAAGATGCACATTTAGTTTCACTTGAAGTTAAATTAACGCGTGACGATGACATTGCTAGACTTGCTGGGATGAAAACGTACAGAGGTATGCGTCACAGAAGTGGACACAAAGTTCGCGGTCAAAGACTTAGGGCTAATGGTAGATCTGGTACTACTCTTGGGGTTCAGAAGAAAAAGTAAGTAGGTGATGATAAATGGGCGACCCAAAATTTTCTAGATCTAAAACACAAACGCCGACTCATCCTTGGAGGCAATCAAGAATTGATGAGGAGCATGCACTTAAAGAGAAATATGGACTTAAAAAAACTGGCGGCATGAGAGAGATTTGGAGAGAAAGAACAAGTTTACGAAGATATAGAAATCAGGCAATGAAACTAATTGGAAGAGTAGATACTTCAGAAGGCCATTTTGCTAAGGAAAAAGAGCAATTGATTTCTTCCTTAACAAGAAAAGGATTACTCCCTGAAGGTGCAAGTGTTGGAGATGTACTCCAAATTGATATTGATCAAATGCTTTCAAGAAGGTTGCAATCCGTTGTTTACAGACGCGGTTTAGCGCCAACAATGAGATCGTCTAGACAATTAATTATGCACGGTCATATTTCTATTGGGGAACAGAAAATGACTGTTCCTGGTTATCACATACTAAAAGAAGAAGAAGAATTGTTGCAATATAATTCAAATTCTCCGTTTATAGATGAGAATTCTGTTTTTCGTCAAGAATTGGAAAGATTTAGGGTTGTAGAAACTGAAGACGAGAGAGAAGAAACCGTAGAAGTAAGAGAAGCTACTGAAGAGTTTATAGAGAAAATTAAAACTGATTCAGAAGATGCTCCAACAATAGAAGATACAATTCCAGAGGAGGGGAGTAAAGAATGAGTCATAAAGCAATTCTACACATATATAGTACATTCAATAATGTACTAATCACTGCTACTGATCTCACTGGATGTGAAACTATTTGCAAAGTATCTGGAGGAATGGTGACTAAAGGAGGTAGCGATTCTGGTGGACAGTTTGCTGCAACAAGAGCTGCAGAAAGAATTGCAGAAATGTTAGCTGAAAAGGATTTTAATCAAGTAATTGTAAAATACAGAGGTGCTGGAGGAAATAGATCAACTAATGCTCCTGGTGCTACAGCCGCGATTAGGGCCTTGACTAGAGCAGGAGTACAAATAACACGTATAGAAGATGTTACTCCGATTCCAACAGATGGTACCAAAAGTAAAGGTGGAAGACGTGGAAGGAGAGTATGAGGTGATAATATGGTTAAAGTAAAAATTATCAATGAAGATTTAAACAATATAAAAATTCTATTTACAGGAGCAGATAGGTCATTATTAAGCGCTATTAGGAGAACTTTGATGGTAGATACGCCTAAAATGGCTATTGATACTGTAAGATTTGAGTTAGGACTAGTAGAACAGGATGGAGAAACCTGGGAAAGTACCGGCCCTATTCCTGATGAAACTGTGGCTCAAAGATTGGCAATGGTACCAATAGTTACGCGTCATGATGAATTTTATTTTCAAAATGAATGTCCGTCATGTAAAGATCTAGTGGCAGATCAAAGGGGTTGTCCACAATGTTCTGTGATTTATGCATGTAAAGCATTTGGAACAGAAGAAGGGAAAATGATATATGCTGGAGATATGAAGCCAATGGGTGATGATTCACTAAGTATTATTGATGAATTTAAGGAAATACCTATTACTAAATTATTCAAAGGCCAGATGATTGAGTTCTTTGCCACTGCCATCATGGGCAGAGGTCGAGATCATGCAAAGTGGTCACCCGTATGTGGTGTTTCTTTTATATCAAGAAAAATAGGAGTTATAAAAAATAAATCTAAATCAAAAATCCTTTGGGATCTAGATTTAGAAATCACAGAAAAAGATTTCAAAGGTGGTAAATTAGAAGATATCGCAAAGGTTGCAATTCTTGAAAGGGAATTAAATCACGTTGGAGAAGGTACCGAAGAAATGAGAGAATTTCAAGATGCGATTATTATTGAAGAAGTTCCGGGAGAATTCATACTATCTTTTGAAACAGATGGTTCTATGACTCCTCGTGTTGCTTTTGAAAAGGCTACTGAAGAGTTGTCTTCTCGCTTTGATAACATATCTGAAGATATTGTTTCTGCTCTTTAATTAAGAAAGGCTTCTTGTCTGAAAAGGTTGTAGCAAATATATGACTGTGAAACTTGGAAGGGGCGAGTGTGGCGGTCACATTACATTATTTTTTGCAATAATGGATAAATCCGAAAAAATAGAGGAGCAGGGAAGTTTTGGTGCAGGACTTTGTTTAAAACATGGAGTAGAGGTAATTGCAAGGGGAGAAGAAGGTGATTTTAAGCTTAAGATAAATTATCTTGATGGAGATGGAGAGGATGAACTTTACGAAGAAGTGATTAAAATATTACTTGATGAAATACCTGAAATTGGTGATTATTCATGGGAATTGAATATCAAAATGTCATTACCAGTTTCTCAAGGTTTTGGAATGTCTGGTGCGGGAGCGGTCGCTGCTGCCAGTTCAATTCAAAGAGCGTTAGGTGTTTCGCATGAAGAGAGTCGTAGAAGGTCATATTTGATTGCTCATAAAGTGGAAAGAATTAGATCTACAGGATTAGGTGATATTACTGCATTATCTGCAGGTGGTGTGGAAAGAAGAATTGCAGTAGGTTCTCCTTACAGTGGTAAAAAACTAAATTCTGGACCAGGTAAAGCAGAAGGATGGTTTGAAGAAATACCTGTTATATTGGCTTGGAAAAAAGAAACTGGGAGGCACACGTCAAATTATATTGATAATTTAGAATGGAAACAGAAAATAACTTCTTCAGGTAAAAAAGTAATGAAAACAATTAGTAAGGGAAGTTGGAATAAAAATCGTTGGCAGGAATTAATTGAATCTGCACAAAAATTTGTTATTGATAGTGGATTGATAACGGATTCTAAAAGAAATGAATTGCTTTTTGAATCTAATAATTTGATTAAAGATTGCGATTTAGAAGAATATGTTGTTTCTTTACTCTGTATGTTGGGACAGAGCGTAGTTATAGTACCAAAAAATTTAGATTTAAATAATTTTGAGATAAAAAAAATATGTAAGAAATTTAATGAAATTGGTTTTGAAACAATTATAACTAGTTTATCTAATAGTTTATAGATTATTATTACAGTTTTTCTCATGAAAATCTGCGAGTGGTTTTAAGTCCAAAGGACTCGCATCAAGTTGGATTGCTCCATTTAATTGTAAACTCTGACAAAAACCGTGACGATAAACAATAGCACCATGACCATATTCATTCACATATCTATCAACTTGTTTCTGTGTTTTCTTTTTAGGAAATTTTAAATCAGCTCCAAAAAAATGTTTAGCATCTATCCAAGCGCATGGAATATCATTTATTCTGACGTCATCAAGGAGTAATAAATCGGGAGTTATCACTGCTCTTCCTTCAGATTTTTTTTGTTCTTTTAGGAGTTCTTCTTGTCTTCTAAATCTAATGCCCAAAGATGAAAAATAGTCACACAATATTTCTTCAAAAATTTCAGCTGCAGATTGGGTTTCAGACTGATTGACAGAACTTACTTTATCATTCTCCTCAGCTAATTTAAATTCTTGTCTATCTCTTTTATTTAATTTGTTAGGAGATTTCAGAGTTTCTTTTATTTTATTTTTAGACCACCCACGCCCCGTCAATATGGCTCGAAAGGTGTTAACTGGAGGAGCGTCGAACTTTTTTGAAAGGGAAAGGACTCCTTGACCTGCGTCGTATCTTCTTTTCAATTCATTAGATCGCCCCATTAATCTTCCATGAGAATAAACACTTTTTTCCTGGTTTAATGCTGATCGTAAGGAAAGTGCTTGCTCAAGAGAAATGGAAAGGTGTTCTATTTTTTTTGCTATTTCGGATACACGCTCCTCTGGCAACCATCCAAACTCTCCTGGAAGACATACTAATTCACTAACAGATTTTTGCATTGTTTTAGGAATTCCATTAGTAATCCAATCTAATTTAATTATCTGTGGCGGAGGATCTATTAAACTAGGGATGCCTTTTGGAAGAGGATCTTGATTGAATCTTGAAATTGCTCTCTCTATTGATTCTTTATTATCAAAATTAATTGATTTGTTGTTAGGGGAATTGTGAATTTTTTCTTGACGTACTCGGCTGCGTCGTCTGTCGCGATTATTTTTTGGCTCAGAACGATTGCTCAACAGATGTGGGATATTAAGTAAGTCCATGAACCCACCGAGTGAAAAATGAAAAATCTCAGATTTAATTATGTAAATGATATACCGGGATCTAATGGGAAAGCTACTTTCGCCTTTCCTGCAACATCTTCGCCTTCTCCTACGGCATAGATAAATATTGACTGTAGGTCCAATTCTTTCAATAAAAATTCCTCATTAGATCTCAAAAATTCTGATTCATTTAATGAAGAGACTATCAGTTTCTTATCATTATCTGACCATGTAAATACCCTTCCTCTCTTTTTCTTACTACCCATAGTCAAATTATTCCATGTTTGAAATACTTCTGCCCTAAGTTCATCTTTTGCAAATATTGACAATGTTTTTAAATAATTTATTCCTTCTTTTTTGAAATTAAAATCTTTTTTTTCTAATTTAATAACCTCTTTAGCTAAGTTTTTTTTCCATTCTGGAGATGTTTGGATAGTTAAAACAGTAATTTTTTGATCAGAATGCCGCTGAGCTAAACCTCTAACATTTCTAGCAGAATCTATTACACCTCTAAGATATTCTTCTTGGGCCAATATATAGGAATCGTTTTCATGTTCAGTTATTTCAGGCATAATATATGATGCTAAAAATCCATCTTCATTCAATCTGTGCCAGAACTCTTCTGCAACATGAGGCGTAACTGGAGATAGCATAGGCAACCATCCTTTGATAAATAATTTAGCAATTTGGCAATTATTTCCGCCTCTTCGGCAATACCAAGACCAGTCCGAAAGCATTGAAAAATGACTTAACATTACACCTTCACGAATACCAACATTGGACATTGATTTTATCCATGAGATTTGATTTTTACGTAATTTGGCTAGAAGCCAATTATCCATTTTACTTTCTATATGTTTCATATTTAAACCGTTATTTATGGCTTCAATTATTGAATTCATTTGTCTATTATTAGCCTCTAAAACACTATCAGACCAATCCATGCCTGCTTCGGGATTTGCGCCAAATAATATGAATAATCTTACAGTATCTGCCCCATATATTTCTATCATATCTCCGGGGCTAACTGTATTGCCCAGTGATTTGCTCATCTTTGAAGATCGAGAATTTAATTTATCATTACAAGTAGGGCATGATTTATTGAAATAATCTACATGATAATCAATATTACATTTAGAACAGAATGGTGTTGGAGAATTTAACATACCTTGACAAACTAATCTTCCAAATGGCTCACCAGTAGAAATTAACTCTGCATCTCTTAGAATTTTAGTAAAAAAACGTGCATAAAGAAGGTGCATGACTGCATGCTCAATACCGCCAATGTACAGATCTATGCCACCTTCCATCCAATAATCAGTAATTTCTTTATCAAAAGGAGATATTTCATTATTGGAATCACAATATCTCATAAAGTACCAAGAAGAGTCGTAAAAGGTATCCATCGTATCTGTTTCTCTTTTCGCCATTTTGCCACATTCAGGACAAGTGACATTTACAAAATTGGGATGTTGATCCAAAGGATTTCCACTTTGATTTTCTGTAAATACAACATCTAATGGTAGCTCAACTGGCAAGGATGCTTTTGGTACTGGAATTACTCCACATGAATCGCAATGTATCATAGGAATTGGCGTGCCCCAAAATCTTTGTCTTGATAAAAGCCAATCTTTGAGTCTATATTGTGTAGTTCCTTCCCCTGATTTTTCTTTCTTTAATGATTCAATAACAGCATTTTTTGCTTCTTCACCTGATAATCCATCAAATCCATCAATTGGTGAATTAACCATCGGACCATATCCTTCAAACGCTAACGTTGGTGATTCTTCAGGATAATCAGTTTGTTTTGCTGTCAATACCCTTCTAATTGGTAAATTATATTTTTTAGCAAAGTCATAATCTCGCTGATCATGGCCTGGAACTGCCATGACCGCGCCGGTACCATATGAAGATACTACAAAATTTCCAGCATATATAGGAATTTCTTCTTTACTTAATGGATTGATAGCATACTTTCCAAGAAATACGCCTTTTTTCTCTTTTAACATATTTATACGTTCAAATTCAGACATTCTTAGACATTCTTCTTTTAATTTTCTCCAATCTAATTCCCATTCAGTGTTCTTACATAATTCCTCACACAATGGGTGTTCTGGTGAAAGAGTAACGAATGTTACTCCAAAGATGGTATCTGGCCTGGTTGTAAATACTCTAATTTTTGATTCATGATCACATACCGTAAAATCTATGTGTGCACCATAAGATCTACCAATCCAATTTCTTTGCATTGTTTTTACATTTTCAGGGAATATAATATTATCAAGTTCATCAAGTAATTCATCAGAATAATCTGACATTTTTAGAAACCATTGTGACATGTCTTTCTGAATTACTTCTAATCCGCATCGCCAACAACGATTATTTTTTACTTGTTCATTTGCTAATACCGTATCACATTTATTACACCAATTAACTGGTGCGGATCTACGCTCAACCAATCCTCTTTCATAAAAAATTAGGAAAATTTCCTGATTCCAACGGTAATAATTAACATCGGAAGTTGCTAAAAATCTATTCCAATCGTAAGAATAACCCATTCTTTCTTGGTCTTTTCGAATACTGACAATATTTCTATGTGTTACATGATGAGGGTGTCCATTTTCTTTCTTTGCTGCGTTTTCAGCGGGCATTCCAAATGAATCATAACCCATAGGATAAAGGACATTTTTTCCCATTAAGCGTTGAAATCTAGCCATAGAGTCGCCTATAGAATAATTACGTACATGGCCCATGTGCATATTTCCAGAAGGATAAGGGAACATTTCTAGACAATAAAATTTAGGTTTAGATAAATCTATTTCTGACTCAAAAACTTTAGCTTTGGCCCATTCTTTTTGCCAATGTAATTCAGAATTTTGAACATCATATATCATTCTATTATCCTCAATTATTAATTTTTTAATAGTCTAAATAACTTATAATTTTTTTATTAATTAAAAAGAGACAAGATATGGACGTGTAAACAGTCATTCTTACCAAACATAGCCACATATTATATCTGATTTGAACTATCCCCCTTTGATTACACCATCACACCTATCTCTAATAGTCGCCTGGACATAATTAATGCTAAAGGACGGAGAGTTTGATATTGACATTAGAAGTGATGGAATAGAAGTCTGGGTTACTCAGATGGGAGATTTTATGAATATGAATACTGCTATCATTGATAGAACTAACAAAGTAGTTGTAGTAATTGATCCATTTGATTCAGAAAGGTGGTTTAATGTACTAAAGAATGAAGATTTATGTCCAACACATTTACTATATACACATACTCATCGAGACCATACTTGGGGGTATAAAAAAATGTTAGAATTAGTGCCAAATATTCAGGTTTTTGGACATGAAGATGCTGAAATGAATAATTTTGTTAATAGTGAATTATTTGGTAAGGTAGACTTTACACATACATGGGAACATCGACCAAATAGTACTATAAATTGGTCTGAAGGAGGAATTATGCTTAAAGTGACTCATTCCCCAGGTCATGCTCCGGGGCATGTGACATTCCATGGCCATGGAATATATCATGCTGGAGACTTATTATTTACAGCATATTCCGGAAGAGTGGATTTGCCTGGAAGTAATCCAGTTGCACAAATAAATAGTTTGAAAAATGCACGTAAATTACTTAGTTCATTGCCTGAAGACTGGCGTCTAATACCTGGTCATAGGTATGAATGGATTGATGGTACAACTCCTGACTGGATTACTATCAAAGAAGCGATTAAAAATAATTTTTCATTAAATGATGAGAGCGTTACTTCTTCTTTCTCCTGAGTAGTTTTGTAATTGTTTTACTTTCTTTTTGCAATTGTAAATTTACATTTTCTTCTCTAATTTTCTTTAGTGCTTTTATTGGAATCCAATCATCCGGTATTAATCTCCAAGGAGTAACTCTTGCCAATATTCCTAACAATATATGGCTTCCCGGAATCATAAATACACGCAAAGGAGGTATGAGTACACTTAATGTCGCCAAATCATTTTGTGCTTCTTTACGACGTTTTTTTGAAATTTTTCTTCCTATTACAATATTTGCAAGAGTTTCTGATGTGTTTTTAAAATGCTCTGCAGAAATTTTAGAAATATCCCATGCCTTTTCTATCGAATTCCCCCATTTACTAGGATTTTTAGCGATTTCATATATTTCATTTTGAGATTTTTCAGGGAGTCGCCTATATGTAATATATGTGGCAGAAAATATCCAAGGAATCATACGGAAAGAATTTCGAAACCAATTAACAAATCTTCGCATGACTTTCACTCAGTTTTATCTTTCTTTTCTCTATTGATGCCTAAAGTATTTACAGCTTTTTCAACACTGCCAACTGGTATCTGCTCTTCCTTTTCCAAAGCAGATAATGCACCTAGAACAATATTATTTGTATCTATTTCAAAAAATTCCCGTAATGCTTTTCTTGTATCAGAACGACCATATCCGTCAGTTCCCAGGACAATAAATTGTCCACTAATCCATCTTTGGATCATTTCAGGTATTGCTGAAATATGATCAGAAACTGCAACAGTTGGCATATTATCTCCAAAACAATTTTCAACATATGATTTTCTAATATCTTGAGGAAACAATACATTATTACGCTGTACATTAAGACCTTCCCTTCTTAATTCGCCATAAGATGTTACAGACCAAACTTCTGAATCTATTCCAAAATCTGCTTTTAATAAATTATGTGCATCTATTACATATTTCAATATTGGACCAGAACCGAGTAGTCTAACTTTGATATTGGCATTATCTTCTAATTTAATTAATTTATATGCTCCTTTAATTATTCCTTGATCTACTCCTTTGGGCTTAGGAGGTTGTTGTTGATTTTCATTATATAACATAATATAATTAAAAACGTCTAATTCATTTCCCCACATTTCGTCTATACCGTGTTTTATGATTGTAGATAATTCATATGCATAAGCAGGATCCCATGCTTTACAAGATGGGACAGTTGAAGCAATAAGAAGGCTATGTCCATCTTGATGTTGTAATCCTTCACCATTTAGAGTTGTTCTTCCTGCAGTTGCACCCATTAGAAAACCTCGCGCGCGTGCATCAGCCGCGCTCCAAATTTGATCAGCGACTCTTTGGAAGCCAAACATAGAATAGAATGTATAAAATGGTAATGTAGGGGTATTAGCATGTGAATATGACGTAGCGCTGGCAATCCATGATGCTATGGCATTAGCTTCAGATATGCCTTCCTCAAGAATTTGTCCTGCTTTTGATTCTTTATAATTAAGAAGCATTTTGTGATCTACAGGAGTATAAATTTGACCCTGGGGGGAATATATTCCAAATTCACTGAATAGTGGATCCATACCGAAAGTTCTACCTTCATCAGGTATTATTGGAACTATTTTATTTCCTATATCTGATTTCATTATTTTTCTTAGTAAGCGAACAAAAGCCATCGTTGTAGATACTTTTTGCCCTTGTGGTGTTCCTTCATCAAAGTCGGAATAAATATCATTGCTTGGTAAATCTATTTCTATTTTTGGTGAATTTCTTGATGGTAAGAAACCCCCTAATTCATTTCTCTTTGAAATCAAATAATTATATTCATCTGAGTCTTTATCTAGAGAGTAAAAGGGGCTATTTTCTAATTCGCTTTCTTCTATTTCTAAACCTAGTCTTTCCTTGTAAGCCGATAAGTCGTCTAAGCTCATTTTCTTTTTTTGGTGTGTCGAATTTCTCCCCTCAAAAGAATCTATGCCCCAACCCTTTACTGTGTGTGCTAATATTACTGCTGGACCATCAGCTGCTTCTGCTGTTTTATATGCAGAATACACTTTTAGAGGATCATGTCCGCCCCTTTTTAATTTTGAAATCTCAGAATCAGACAGTGAATTTCCAATTTTAACTAATTTTTCACTACCAGAAAAAAATTCTTCGCGGAACTTGGGTGCGTCCAACGTACTCATTCTTTGCCAATCACCATCTGTTATTTTTTCCATTCTCTGTAAAATTATTCCCTTTTCTGGGGATTCTAATAATTTATCCCAGCCGGAATTCCATAATACCTTGATTACTGTCCAACCTGCGCCTCGATACAATCCTTCTAGTTCTTGGATTATACTTGAGTTACCTCTCACTGGGCCATCTAATCTTTGTAAATTACAATTTACTACTACTATTAAGTTATCTAATTTCTCTCGACCTGCGACTGCAATTGATGCAATTGCTTCAGGCTCATCCATCTCACCATCTCCTAGAAATGCAAAGACTCTGCTTTCTGATGTGTCTGCTAACTCCCTCATCTGAAGATATTTCCAAAATCTTGCTTGCATTACAGCACTTAATGGGCCTAAGCCCATCGAAACTGTAGGATATTCCCAAAAATCTTTCATTAATCTAGGATGAGGATATGAAGATAGGCCATCATTGAAAGATTCTTGACGGAAATTAATTAGTTGATCACGGGAAAGTCTACCTTCCAAAAAGGCTCTAGCATAAATTCCAGGACTACTGTGGCCTTGGATGTATAATGCATCTCCTATTCCATTGTAATCTTTGCCTCTAAAGATATGATTAAAACCGACTTCATAAAGAGTAGAGCTAGAAGAATATGAAGATATATGTCCACCAATACCATCTATTCTCCTATTTGCATCGGAAACAATCAATGCTGCATTCCATAATATTGTATTTTGAATCTTATTTTCTAATTCTAGATTACCTGGGTATGGTATTTGTTGATTAACTGGAATTGAATTTAAATAAGGTGTTCTAGAAGTTTTATGTATTGGTATAGAAAGTAATTCGGCTTCTATCATCAACTCATGCAATAGCATTCTTGCTCTTTCTGATCCGTGTTCGGTAAATACTGTTCGAAGTGATTCCAACCATTCATCTGTTTCTTCTTCATCTAAATCTGGAAGATTTTGATGTGGTTTATAATCTGACATAAGTTCACCTTGGCGTTATTTTTAATACATGGGGTTGTCACTTAGATTTCAAATGTTATATTAAAGTAGAATACAAATATCAAATAATATTTACTAAATAACAATGATGTAATGTCCTTATTCCAGAAATTGTTATTGCTGAATCTCCTTCTATATATCTCTCACCATTCCATTCTTTGACTATTCGCAAAACTGTTCTGTGACCAGGGATATTATTTGGGTCAACCTTTAATTCTATACATATTGGACCTCCTTCTGCTATCCAATTCAATACAGCATTAGTAGATAATCGTGCTATACCGTGCTGTTGCTCAGAACTACGAATCCAATATCCAAGATTCCAAATTGCCTTACCTGATCTGGTAATTCTATCAAATCCAATCAATCCAAGTACAGTGTCATCCCAAGGACGTATTATTATCCAATGGTGAAGGAGACCTTTTCGACCCTTACTTTCTGTATCCTCTATGAAATTATATATTTGAGGTTCAAATGGCTTTTCTGTAACTATCCAAGGCATCGCCCAGCCTACCTCTGGCCATGTTTCTTCGAATGCTTCAATTAATTCTGAAGAATAGTTAGTTGAGGCAGGTCTTAAAATAAGATTATCATTGATCTTAATTGATGAGGTAATCCTGCGCATCTTAGTATGACGCAGGTGTTATTATACATCATACCTATGTAAAAAATTAGTTTTTCTAAGGGCGTAATTTATGCTTTGCTTGTATTACATTAGGGTCGCCAGGTAATGTGCTTATGGCAGATTTAAGCATTTTATCGACTGCATTTGGTCTACCTATAGTATCCAAAAGCTTACCAATAGGATAAATAAGATTGGTTTGATTGCCCAAATGTGGCCCTACTTCATCAATTAGTACAGTAGCATATGCTATATTTTTATCGATCGCTGCTCTCATTGCTGCAAGTACTTGCTCTTTAAGATTAGAAAATTCCCACTCTTCTTGTTGAGCCCATGGCCAGTATGTAACTTGTTTATTTGGTATTGAAAGAGTATCATTTGCATCAGATAAGGGCATAATAGGTGCTGAAGGTAAAACTATTTTTTCCTCTTTATCTACAGTTTCTTTAACAGGTGTTGATTTTAGTTCTTTTGAAGGTAAAAGGGGCGGTAAATTTGCAGGTGCTGGAGGCAATGATTCCTCTGAATGAGGTGCTTCGATAACCGTAGGCTCTTCTTTTGTTGGCTCAATAACTTGTACTGTTGTTTCTTCTTCGTAGAACGATTCTTCATAAATATCTACAACGCCATCACCATCAAAATCTGCTGGTTGAAGTATTTCGATATCATCAATGTTTTCTGAAATATTCTGAGCGTCCATCACCTGCACGTTATCAGGTGTACCCGAAGTAGGTTGAATAAGGACTATTGGTTCATTAGTAGGTTCTTCTAGTTCTTCAGGTTTTTCATCTGGTATTTCAAATTTAGTTGAAAAGGCCGGTGCATCTTCTGGTTTAAGTTCGTAGTCTTCTTCTATTTCTTCTTTATTAGAAGGTAAGTCAATAGTATTACTAGCCATAGCAAAGTTCGGTTTACTGCTTAATATGACTGAATCTTCTTCAGAATATTGATTGACATTAACTGTAACATCATCCATCTTAAATGTGGCTTTTGACCAGTCAATAACTTCGGTCTCTTTTTCTTCTTCGAATTCATTCATTAATTCATCAAATAAATTATTTGTTTCAGATTCTTCTATGTTTGAGGTTTGTTTATAATTTGGTTTATTTAATTGGTATGAGCATGATGAACAAGTTTCAGCACTCGCACTGTTAATATGTTGACATAATGGACAGGTATTCTTCTCAGTGGAGTCTTTTTTCCACTTCTTAAACCGATCCCACATTCATCGCCCACCTTCAATAATGATACGTCGAACAAACTCTGCGTATAATCATCACTGGATTATGATATATCTTTATTAGATTTTTTTGAAAGTTTTCAAACATAACATTGAGGTTGATAATGTGCTGCGAGTGATTGGAGAAGACGCCATGAAAGACCATGAATCACCAATATCAATCAATACAGGTAGTGGAACTTTAGCTAAAGCAATTATCTCTGATAGAGATGGCCATAAAGAGATACCAGAAGGAACGATATTTGCTTCTAGAATTGATAGATTGGCTTCTTTTATTTTAGATGTTATAGTAATAACTACTATACTTTTATTTGTTACTAGAGGGGGTATTTTCTATATCTGGAATCTGAGTATGTGGGCATCTACAGATTTTCACTATTCTCTTGTGATGTCGTTTGTTTTTTTTGCAGCACATTGGCTTTATTGGAGATTGTGTGGCATTTATTTCTCACGTTCAATAGGACAGAAAATTTTTGGAATAGCAGTAGTATCTGATGATGGTTCAGAAATGACTAGTGAAATGTGGGATAAAAGAGTTTTACAAAAGTTAATTTATCTTATTCCAATAGTTGGTTGGTACAATGGTGCATATGATTTAGCTAGAATTTCACAGAGACATACTCACCAGTCGAATGTAGACGTCAAAGTAAATACAATTGTAGTTAAAGCATACTCTTTACCCCCTCTGTATCGTAAACATATCAAGTAGGTGATTAATTGGAACAATTAGTAAAATATGTTTTATCGGGCAAATGTATTGTTTATCCAACAACAACTCAACCTGCATTAGGTTGCATATTACAATCTGATGCACTTGACATCCTCTATGAGATAAAAAAGAGGGATTATAATCTACCTCTAAGTATAGCAGTTTGTGACATAGAACAAGCTAAAGAAATTGTAGAAGTTCCGGATGATGTGATTGAAATTCTAAGATATTTTCCTGAAGGAGCATTAACTATTATATTAAAATCAAGAAGTAGGTTGGATTCACGTCTTGGAGGAATGTCAGTGGCTGTTAGAGTCATGAGTCATGAAATAGCTAAAAAAATATTAAAAAAAACTGGCCCACTGACTGCAACTAGTGCAAATATTAGTGGGACAAAACCTATATTAAATTGTAAAAAATCTGCTGAAATTTTATCTACTGAAAAGTATGAAGTTATTGGGCATAATAGTGATTGTCTGCAAGAAACTCCCAGTACTTTGATATCTTGGTGGACTGTGTGTGAATCACTTAAGTCACCGAGCATCGAAGTATTGAGAGAAGGAATAGTGAGTTCAAAGGAAGTATGGCAATGGTGGAAGAAGTGGATTTTAAGCAATGGAGAGATGCAGGTCACGTAGCACGAAGAACCTTAGAAGGGATAAAGGGAGAAGTTGTTGCTGGAAAAACATGGAATGAAGTCATAGATTCTGCTGAAAGATTCATTAGACGACATGGAGGTCAAGCTGCTTTCCCAGTAACTATTTCTGTCAATGATATTGCTGCACACTATACAACAAATCATTCAGAAGAACCTCTTGAAGGATTAGATAGAGAAATGATATTTCAAAATGGCGATCTAGTGAAATTAGATGTTGGAGTTCACATAAAAGGGGCCTTAGCAGATAATGCAATGACAATAGAAGTTGGAAATAATGGTGAACATACAGAACAAATTAAGGCATCAAAGGAAGCAAGGGATGCGGCAATCGAAAAAATGCATCCAGGAACTCCATGGCATGAAGTCGGGGCTATGGCAGAACAGGTTACTAAAGATGCAGGATTTGTTCCAATTAGTAACCTTTGTGGACATCAAATGAAAAGATGGAATTTGCATGCTGGATTGTCAATACCAATGTATGCATGTGGGCCAAATAATCCTGGTTTCAAAGGAGTTGTGGAAGAAGGTGGTGTTTATGCAATAGAGCCTTTCAATACTACCGGAAAAACTGGTAAAATAGAAAATGTTTCGCCTAAAGGATCGTCTAATATTCTAAGAGTTACAGGAGATGTAACAATTCGTAAAGCATTAAGTAAAGGTAAACTAAAACCGTTGGGGGCAACAATGGCTAGATACATAGAAGAAAGATACCATACTTTACCGTTTGCTGAGAGATGGGCTTACCCATTATTAGAAAAGCCATTTCCTGAAGAAAGTGAAGAGGCTTTAGTAAGAAAATGGAATGCATTAATTAAAAAATTAACCTCGATAAGATTTCTTGAAGTTTATCCTGCTTTGAAAGATATAGACGGTGGAAATGTTGGCCAGTATGAACATACAGTAATGGTTACTGAAGGCGGCCCAGAAATCCTCACAGTGGAATAAAAAAAATAAGTATTGATGATAATATACACGAATGAGAAGTTTTTCCACAAAATGATTAATTAATACCTTCTATCATCATTTATCGTACGGGGCCGCAAGGTTCTCGCTGAGTGCATCCCATCCCCTCGCTTTTATCTCTCGCCCTGTACACCTATTATTTCTCAGTGGTAACTTCAGCATTACCAAATAGGGTTACAGTAATTATAGAACCTAATATCAAAAGCATCCCTGAAGATTGCTGGAAAGATGGTTGCTCTGAAAGAAGAAGAATTCCCCATAGTATTGTTAAAACAGGCTGTAAAAGAAGAGCAAATGAAGTATGGGCCGCTGGCAATCGAGGAAGTGCATATGTAATAGCTATCCATCCTAATACTTGACAAGAAAAAGCCAAAAGAATTAACCATGCATGACTTGGATAGGATGGTTGGATATTTAATGGTTCGACATTTAAGAATTGTAATGGTAAAATACCCAATATAAAAAGGCCGATTGCTGCACCTGCAGTAGTATCTAACTGAAGATTTTGAGCGGGTGATTTTTCTTTATTTGAATATCTATATATTATTAAGAAGGACGAATAAAATATTGCAGCAAATATGCCACCTAATACGCCAAGTGAAGGGTTTTCTCCGTATGCTTCATTGTCCCAGATTCCTGAAATTAAAACTAATCCAAGAATAACAATAGGTAAAACAATAAGAATTGATTTATTGGGCTTCTCACCGAGAAATTTCCAACTAATGAGCGTAACAATGATTACTTGTGAATTTCCAATCATGGTAGCAATACCCGTACCAATATAATCTATTGCAGTATGGTATGCAAGAAAGTCTAGTGCAAGAAATAGGCCAGCAATAAATGTTAGTTGGCGGGACTTTAAATTTCTAGTGTCAGTAGCTCTAAAAAAATATACGATTAGTACTAAAATTGGTAGTGCATAAAGCATTCTAAAAAATGCACCCGTAATAGGATTAGTTTCTGTTAATATGTAGATTAGAGGTGCGAATGACAGAATAGAGGATCCTAGTAATGCAATTAACATATTTTTACGGCCTTTAACGACCAACATAGGAATGCATCTCACTCTAATTTTGTTTCTGAAATCATTTCTTGTAATTCTCCACTTTGGTACATTTCTAAGGCTATATCTGAACCGCCTATTAATTCACCATTGATAAAAACTTGTGGCATTGTTGGAAAATCTGACCATGTACATACCGAAGGAATCGCTCTTGGATCTGAAAGTATATTTACACTGGTAAAAGGCTCTTTTAACTCTTTCAATACTGAAGCGGCACGGTTGCTAAAACCACATCTTGGTTCATCCGGTGTTCCTTTCATAAAGAGTACAATCTTGTTATTATCTACTAATTCTTGTAATTCATCTGGTGTCCAATTAAAACTCATTTTTTCACTCCTTTTTCTCCCTTCTGATGTGAACTCCGAAAAATTCTACATCTCCTCCATGTGGATCAAAAGCAGTTTCTCCACTTTTAGAGGCTTGTTCAGGAGTCATACATTTCAAATCCAAAGCATGAACAATATTTTGCTCAATAAATTGTTTAAAATGATTAAGAAGAGGTTTTTGCCTCTGTAATGGCCTTGTTCCTTCATAATCAGAAGATATTACACGAACATGGAAATGATCTCCACTTTTATGAAGATCTGTTACGGATATATCTGCACTTGGTACAACTTTTAGAACTTCATCAGCCACCCATTGTTCAGTAACCATGGCCTTTAGAATAGGTCATCATTATTGAATACTTGGTGTCTAAAATTAATTATTTAATGCTTCATATATTAAATTTAAATTGTATTTTATTGAGCCTTTATCATTAATTAGGCCGGAGCCTACTACTGCTATATCAATTCCCCATTCAGCAACTTTTGCAGCATTATGGCTTTTAATTCCTCCATCTATCATTAATTTTGTAGGACGGCCGCCTGATTGGATTTGTTTGTCTATAATTTCCCTAAAATAACGTACTTTATTTTCCATTTCAGACATAAAAGATTGGCCTCCTTTACCCGGTACAACCGACATAACAAGAAGAAGATCTAACTCAGGAATTAAAGATAAAACATCAGAAGCGGGCGTATTTGGATTGAGGACGCACCCAACTTGAACATTTGCTTGGCGTACTTTTGCTATAAACTGAGAAAAGTCCTGAACGGCTTCAATATGAGCAATTATCAAATTTACTCCTGCATCAACATACTGTTCCCATGTTTCTTCAGCGTTATTTATCATCAAATGACAATCAATAAAAACGTCTGGGCCAAGTCTATCTCTAACTGAGCGGATTAGTGCTGGACCAAATGTAATCGTACGATTTACAACCCAATTACCATCCATAACATCCATATGTATCCAATTTATTCCTGCATCTATTGCTTCATCGAGAGTATTGCCAAGTTGACAAAAATCTGCTGTCAAAATACTAGGGGTTATTTCCAAAATATTCACTCCCGTTGATATGAAGTGCAAGGCAGATAGTATATCAAATTAATATAAAATACTTAATTTTAAGACACATGTTGATAGGATACGAGTTGCTCGAAGAGCATGTAGGTGTGATAATGGGACAAGTACTTGAAGTAAATGATGCTGATTTTGATATGGTAACAAAGAGCAATGAATGGGTATTAGTAGATTTCTGGGCTCCTTGGTGTGGACCATGTAAAATGATTGGTCCCGTATTGAAAGAAATCGCCGGAGAGAGGGACATAACAATAGCTAAAGTTAATACTGATGTTAATTCGTTAGCACCTGGTAAATACAATGTCAGAGGCATTCCAAATCTAATATTATTTCATAATGGAGAGCCAGTTGAGCAAATAACAGGGGCAATGCCAAAACCAGGAATGGATAATTGGTTAAATAGACACATGATTTGAGTTCATCGCATCACGTAATTTCTTTTCCCTTATTTCATGTGGCGTTCCTGTTTCTCTAAGAAGACGTGCACGTAATGCCTCATGAATCCACATGCCTTCATTAAGTTCTAGCATCAAACCTCGTTCTAAAATTTCTTCAGGAGGTTTTCCATTTATATTTGCAGCAGATGCTAAAATGGGCCAAGGAACTGGACGTTCGGAAACGGCAAGGATTGCTAATAATTCACGATGATCGTCAGGCATAACATTAAGAATTTCTTCATCTAAGAATCTTAACCAGTCCTCATGCATAGTTTTACCATAAAGTTCGAGAAGTTCAAGAGCCAAGGGATGTCCTCCTGTGACTTGATATATTTCTTCTGGTGGTGTTTTATTGGTTGTGTTAAATGATTTCAGCCAATCAGAAATTTCTTCAAATGATAATCCGGATAAAGATAGTTCCTCAACCCTGTCTCTAGTATGAACATCTCGGCGATCATAAAAAGTTAGATTAGTTCTTGATATCATGATTAATCTAATTTGTGTTTCTTCTGCAACTTGGAGTAGCATGCCAAAGAAATTATGACTTGATGACTCTATATTATGAACATCATCGAGTATTATAATTATTTCACTAATATTTGATTTTCGAAGCTTTTCTTTATCAGATAAATGTGCTACTAACCTACGTCTATATAGATCAAGATTTAATTCTCCGCCTGGTTTGAAGGGTATTGCATCTAATACATTGTATGGATCTTCAGATTCTTGTTGTGAATGGATGCCCAGGCGATGGAGTAAACTTGCTGCTATACCAAGGGTGGTGTCCCATGGCTGACATGGATAATACATTAATTCAGAACTAGGATTATTATTTAGTAAATCATTAACCCATGAGGAGGTCAGAGTAGTTTTACCGCATCCTGCTATACCTGATAATATCAATAAAGGTACATCAGATTTATACCATTTATTAATATTTAATTTTTCTAATTTACGACCATGAATTGTACGAATATCTGGCGGTTTGTTATGATAAGTAGAATGGGCTCCAGTAAGCATCGTAATAGATCCTGGTTTTTTGATGTTTTTTGACTTCACAATAGTACCAAATCTTATATCTCCGAAATTTAATACTCCTTCATGTTGCGCATGCATTAAAATTTGTAAAAGTGTTAATTTTGCTTGTAAATATGAAGCAGCCTCATCTGCCCTAACTTCAAGAAGTACATTATTCCGATCCCTCAAAATGACTTTGATGGATTTTAAAGAAAATATTCGAGATACTGCTTCTTTCCTTCCAAATTCAGTTAGTTGCCATGTTTTTTGCCTTCTTTCTTCATCTCTAATGACACGCGTATTTTCTGTAACCCAACCATTATTCATTATTTCTCTCATTGTTCTGGAAACATTAGGAGGGTGTAATGCGCATACTTCAGCAATTCCAGGGCGAGTTAGTTGATAAGAGACCAAGTAATGATCTGCTTGGTGATCTTGTTCCCACAAATGAAGAAGTATACGATCAGTTACTGATATATTAACTCGGCCATCTCCACTTGCCATTAGACATTCCGAATCATTATGTATCATCAAGGGTTCGGGAGATTGATTATGAAATTAATATCATATTTGTATCATTTATATTTCATCAAATAGCCACAACCTATGTGTCTAATGTCTTACTCGGACAATTATGTCTGCATACGACGAGCTTATAGAGAGAATAAAAGAAATTGATTTATTAAGTCAAATTGGCGGTCTTCTAAGTTGGGATCAAGAAGTAATAATGCCGCCTAAGGCTGCTGCATTGAGGGCGGAGCAGTTAGCATATTTATCTTCTATAAAGCATGAAAAAATGACAGAACAGAAAATTGGATTATTATTAAATAAGTTGGAAAAAGGTAAAAATCTTGATGAGGTTCAATTAGGGAATGTAAGACTTATTAGAAATTCATATGATAAAGCTACCAAATTACCCAATGAATTTGTTATTGA
This sequence comes from Candidatus Thalassarchaeaceae archaeon, assembly GCA_045568235.1. Classification (GTDB taxonomy): domain Archaea; phylum Thermoplasmatota; class Poseidoniia; order Poseidoniales; family Thalassarchaeaceae; genus MGIIb-O3. Next base: position 88,804 of record JBJLBJ010000022.1, on the reverse strand, counting down.
AATGGCTAAACATCGTTCTATGTCTATGATAACTTGGACAGAAGCACGCGCAAAAGATGACTTTTCGATATTCAGAGACGATTTAAAGAAAATGATTGATTTGGTTAGAAGAGAGGCTGATTATCTTGGGTATGATAATGTCCGTTATGATGCATTATTGGATAATTATGAATCAGGACTCACAGTTGCTAAACTAGACCCATTATTCAAAAATTTAAGAGAGAATGTCGCTCCATTGGTTAAACTAGTAGTAGAAAAGGGAAAATCTCCAGATATGAGTTGGGTAAATGAAAATACATGGAAAAAATCTGGACAAGAAGTTTTGAGTCAAAGGGTTTCTGAAGCCATAGGCTTTGATTTTGATGCAGGTAGAAGAGATTCTTCGACTCATCCATTTTGTGGAGGCCCGAATCCAGATGATGTGCGATGGACAACTAGATATTCGGAAAGTGAACCTTTTGGGTCATTATATGGCTCAATGCATGAGACTGGACATGGGATGTATGAACAGGGAAGGCCCAGAGACTTAGATTTCCAACCAGCAGGAAAGGCCAATGGTTTAGGGATTCATGAAAGTCAAAGTAGGTTATGGGAAAATCAAATTGGAAGGTCATTGGAGTTTTGTGAGTGGGCATTACCACTTTGGAAAGAAAATTTTCCAGATAATATGAAAAATGTGGATGCAGAAGACTTATGGAAATCAGTAAATATTATACAACCCAGTTTAATTAGAACTGAATCAGATGAAGCAACGTATAATCTTCACATAATGATTAGATATGAGATAGAAAAGAAATTAATAAGTGGAGAAATCGAAGTTGATGATCTTCCAGTAATATGGAGCGATATGTATAACGAATTTTTAGGAATAAAAGTACCTAATAATTCTCTGGGCGTACTACAAGATGTTCATTGGTCAATGGGTGCTTTTGGATATTTTCCAACATATACACTTGGAAATTTATATTCGGCTCAACTTTTATCTGCGGCAAAAAAAGATCTAGGAGACATAAAAGAACAAATTAAACAAGGAGATTTTTCTCCATTACTAGAATGGATGAGGGAGAAAATTCATTCAAGAGGAAGTATCATCGAACCTGCTGAATTAATTAAAGAAGCGACGGGTCGCTTTCCTTCTTCTGATGAGTTTATTGAATACTTGAAAGATAAGATAAGTGACTTATATAAAATTGATAGTAATTTAACTTAGAGATGTGTGGTTATGAATAATTATAAATTATCAGAGATATCGTCTTTTGTAAGAGATATAGATACTGAGTGTACAATATTAGAAATTCATAGAAATTTTCTGATTGGAGGATCACACGATGGAGTATTGAAATGTTGGGATATAATCTCAGGATTGGAAAAATGGAGTGATCGTTTTGAAGGCCCGTGCTCAGAAATGATAATTGAACAGGGGCTAATTTATCTTGCAGAAGAAGGTAATGTCCATTGTATTGATTTGAAGAATGGTACAACGATATGGAGTAAAAAAATTGAAGGTTTTAGTGAATTTATTAAAACATATGATGAACATATATGGGTAGGGTCTTCTGTTTATGATTTACAGATTTCAAATTATTCAGAATCGACTATTTGGAAATTTAATAAAGAAGGAGAATTAATTAAAAATATTACATTAGAAAGTAAACCTTGGTTTTTTGATGTGACCGAACTAGGTTTATTTATTGGCCTTAGTAGACCATTGTGTGGATATGGAAAAATCAATGAGATAGGAGTAGTGAAATATTATGATCTGATTAACAAAAACCCTATCACAACAGGCATTTCTCATGAGAATAAGATTTTTCTTGGACATAGTGATGGTAATGTCAGCAGTATAGGAAGTAAAATAGAGGAATATAAAAATAATGAAAATATTCCTGTAAAAGATTTAGAATTTCACAAAGGCATAATTATTGGCTTAGAATCTGGAGAAATATACTCTGAAAATGGTTGGGAAATAGACCTAAAAAATGAATTAGATGTATTATCCTGTGCACCATCCAATGATGGAATAGATTATTTATGGGCTTCAACATGGGATAATAAATCTAAAATTCTCTCAATTGATAATAAGTCGGGAAATATTCAATTTTGTGTTGAGCACTCAACAAGAATAAGAAAAATAAAATGTTCCAATGATTTTTTAGCTCTTGGCGATTCTGAAGGGAAAATATTTCTTATTGAAAATAATGTTTTACAAAGACGATTAAAATCGAATCCTGAGGAGATCAAAATTGATGAAAAGAGGGTACTGCTAAGAGAGCGTTTGAGGCAGTTACGCGGGTAGAATATTTCAGTGGAAATTAACCCTTTTACAGGTGTATTTCCGCTGTACTGCGCTAATATTGTGGAAAGGTTTAAATGCCGAGCATCTCCCTATGTGCTTTGCTGCTCCGAGGGAGTGGTGTGGAGACGCTTAGGCAGAACCGCGGGCCACAAAAACCGAGCCCCAAAATTGGGGCAGTAAAATCGAAATCCGAAAGGAAATCGAGGTAAATGTCAAAATTGCTTGTGGGCAATTAAGACGGCGATAGAACTGTTGTGGAAATACCAAACGAGAGAATGGAAAATAAACAATGGAGGCTGAGGAAAACATAAACCGAACGTTTAGGCGGGGAAAACACAACCGAATCAGGTACTATATCGTAGAGATACACGTAGGAAGAGGGAGGAGACGATCTTGAGTTACGTCATGGGGAACAACTATGTAAAAATAGAAGGGAAACATGCAGAAACGAGCGCGATGAAAATCGTGGAGTGTAATGGTATTGATTTCGTGAAAAGAATTAGTGAGAGCTAACAATAGAAACGAAAGCGGTAATTAAAAAAGTAATTTTTTAAGAATCGAAAAAGATGAATACATCAAACAAAATAAGCCCTAGTGGTTTATGAGTTGCTTCCCGGGAAAATTAAATCTTAGGATAAAATTGAACCGGACCCTGCGGAGTAAACAGAGGGAGATGCCCCCCCATAGGCAAAACCCTCTGTTGCTCCCACCTTTTTATTCGGCCCAACTTTTCTTTATTTAGGCCCAGTCATATCTTTAGGAATTACTAATGAGTTGAATTCATCATTTGTTAACATCTTTAATTCAATTGCACTTTGTCTTAGGGTTAAATTATTATTGTGTGCATTTTTTGCTATTTTGGCTGCATTATCATAACCAATATGGGAATTTAATGCAGTTACAAGCATAAGTGAATTCTCCAGATGATCATTTATTTTTTCTTTATTTGCAGTAATCCCTATTATACAATTATCCGTAAAAGACTTACAAGAATCTGATAATAAAGTAATACTTTGAAGAATATTATGAATTATCATTGGCTTGAATACGTTTAATTCGAAATTTCCCTGACTGCCTCCTATGGATATTGCAGTATTATTCCCCATTACTTGACAGCAAACCATCGTTAGTGCTTCCACTTGTGTAGGATTTACTTTACCAGGCATTATACTAGATCCGGGTTCATTTGCCGGAAGAGATAGTTCTCCTATGCCACACCTAGGTCCAGAGCTTAACCAACGAATATCATTAGCAATTTTCATTAATGAGACTGCTAATGTATTGAGGGCCCCTGAAGTTGCTACTAATGCATCATGTGCAGCTAATTGGGAAAATTTATTCTCAGCCGATTCGAATGGTAAGCCAGTTTTTTCAGCCATAATTTTAGCCACTCTATCAGAAAAATCTCTATGCGAATTTAATCCAGTACCTACCGCCGTTCCCCCCAATGCTAATTCAAATAAATCTGTAAGTGAAAATTCTATCCTACTAATGTCTGCATCTAGCATTGCAACATATCCTCCAAACTCTTGACTTAAAGTAAGGGGCACGGCATCCATCAAATGTGTTCGTCCAATTTTAACTATTCCTTGAAATTCTTCGACTTTTTTTGCTAGTTGTAATCGTAAATTCCTAACAGAGGGCAATAATTTATGATAGATTTCTTCAACCGCAGCCAAATGCATGGCAGTTGGAAAAGTATCATTACTTGATTGTGCTCTATTTACATGATCATTTGGATGTACTGGCGTCTTACTTCCTAAAATACCCCCAGATAGTTCTATTGCTCTGTTTGCGATGACTTCGTTTGCATTCATATTTGTTTGTGTACCTGAACCTGTTTGCCAAATCTTAAGTGGAAAGTGATTGTCTAATTCGCCAGAAATTACTTCATCACATGCTTCTATTATGAGATTTCCAATTTTAGGATCTAATTCACCCAAACTGATATTGGCTTCAGCTGCTGACTGTTTTAAAATCCCAAATGCCCATATTATGGACCTAGGCATTATATCTTTTCCTATATTGAAATTTATTAATGATCTAGCCGTTTGGGCACCATAATATACATTTTGAGGAACATCGATATAACCCATGGTATCCTTTTCTTGCCTCATATTTAATGAATCGTGATTTATCTTTTTACGAGCGGGTTTAGTTGATTCAATTGATTTTGTTTTTGAATCTAAAGATTTAGATATCATATTTGAGATAATTGCCGAACGTCCAATGTTTTTCCCTTTACCTACATTCATATCCAATTTTCTTGCTATTTCTTCGGGTAAACTAATTGTGATTATTCTACGATTGCCAGCGCGATGCTTTGCCATGCTGATAGGCAATTAATAATTATTAATAAACTATTTTAATAATTATTAATTAAAAGGGTATTTTTTTCATTATAACTCTCTGATTATACGAATTATTTGTTGAGGACTCTCGGGCTTATCTCTGAAATTAGTTGGTTGGTTCTCAATTTTTTTAACAATATCCATGCCTTTTACAACTTCTCCAAAAATTGCATGGTTCCCATCAAGCCAAGGAGTTGGGACTGTTGTTAGGAAAAATTGTGAGCCACCTGTATTTGGACCTGCATTTGCCATTGAAAATAAACCAGGTTTGTCATGTTTCTTTGCAAGAGCGGAAGTTTCACATGGTATTTGCCATCCCGGACCCCCTGTCCCTGCAGCCCTACTTTCAGGATCTTTGGATTTAGGACATCCTCCTTGTATCATAAAATCCTTTATTATACGATGGAAATGTAGTCCATCATAAAAACCTTCATCGACTAATCTAAGAAAATTAGAGGTCGTCTTTGGGCAATCTTTAGTATAAAGTTCGATAGTTATTGTTCCTTGAGAAGTTTCCATTCTAACATATGTCATAACTGCAGGGAGATGATATCAATTGATGAATTTAATGGTTAATGTATCAAAGATATGCAACCATAGTGTTAAGAAACTATTGAGCCAATTAAGGTATCGGGATGGACACTTAACAACTTAACAGTCCCATCCGGATCCAATGTTCCGAGTAATAAAAATTGAGAAACGAATCCTGTTGGCATTGTCTTTTCTCCAAGGTTTATTACTCCTACTATCTTCCTTCCAATTAATTCTCCCCTTGTGTAATTGGTAACTTGGGCTGAAGTCCATAGTTTACCAATTACTGATCCAAAGTTTACTTTTATTTTGTAGGAAGGTTTTCTCATTTCAGCATATTCTTCTACATCAAGTACTATACCAACTCTCATATCAACAGAAAAGAAACCCTCAACACCTAAATATTCTTTTTTCTCTAATTTTTCAGGATGGTATGGCTCTTCTTTTTTGTTAATTATGTGCTCTGTCATAAATTATTCACCAGTAATATCAGATCTCAAAAGTAAGGGTATTAAAGGTATTTTTGAATTTAAAAATGCATCTTTTCCACCTTCTTCTCTATCTAAAATAGTTATACAACCAGCAACTTTACAACCCATGTTTTGTAAACGTGCTGCAGCTTTTAATGCAGATCCTCCGGTAGTAGTTACATCTTCTAAAAGTAATACTTTATCGTCCTTTTTTAAACTAGAACCTTCAATACCGGGAGGATTTCCAGTCTTTCTACCTCCTCTTCCCTTAGGTTCTTTACGAACTATAAAACCTTTCAAATTAGATCCTTTTGGAGTCTTTGCTATTGCAATTCCTGTTAATGGTACAGCTCCTAATTCCAAACCTCCTACTGCATCAATTCTACTAAATTTTTGAATTTCATCATGAATTAAAACTCCTAGCAGATGTGCACTCTCAGGATCCATCATAACAGGTTTCATATCAAAAAAATGAGGGCTTTTTTTACCACTGGCTAGAGTAAAATGTTCATCGGGAGAATATAGATAAGCAAGTTGTTTAACTTTAGTAATTAGTCCTGATTTGGCTTCTTGGATTGTTGTCATATGCTTATTACCTTAACCTCGGTCAAGGTGAAGTCGAATGAACATTTTGCCAAATTATTACTTAAAAATGTAAAAAGACGGTCAATGTTATTGAGCGGCCTATTGCAGTCAGGTAATATATAGATGGGCAGGAGGAGTTGTAGTGATTCAAAATATTTCTAAAACGATTGCATACAATACTGAACAATTAGAAGAAGAAAGTAAAAAATATCAAAATTTTCTAGATGTTAAAACTGAAGAAATTTATAATTTAGCATTGATAGCAAAACAAAAAGGATTAGATTTTGAAAACTATATCGAGATACCAAGGGCCGAAGATTTAGCAAGTAGAACTGAAAAGCTTCTTCAAAAAGATTATTTGAAGGACCTATCGATAGAGCAAGATTTACGTAAATTACTGAAAGAAAATGATAGAGAAACTGCATCAATTAAAATGGCGGTTGAAGTTGCTAAAAGAAAATATGATGAGACTAAAGACTTACAAATTTCTATAGATTGTGGACTTAGAGTTGGTCTTGCAGTCCTTACAGAAGCGGTTTTAGTTGCCCCTCTGGAAGGCATAGGTGAAGTTAGAATATTAAACAATGAAGATGGTTCGGAATTTTTGTCTATTGATTTTTGTGGACCGATTAGGGCCGCAGGTGGAACTGCCCAAGCACTTGGTGTGTTGATTGGAGATATGATTAGAAGAGAATTGAAAGTTGGAAGATATATACCTTCTACAAGAGAAGTGGAAAGAGTAAAAGAAGAGTTTGGACTTTATAGAGTTGGTTTACAATATAAGCCACCGCCAGATGAAATAGAGACAATTGTTAGAGCCTGTCCTGTAATGATAAATGGTGAAGAGACAGAAAAGAATGAATGTGCTGGTTTCAAAGAGGTTCGAAATATAGTTAATTCTAACGGAACTTCTAGGACTAGGATTCGAGGAGGAGTAATGCTTGTTATTGGAGAAGGTTTATGCTTAAAGGCACCAAAAATAAAAAAGCATGTAGAAAGAATGAAAATTTCTGGATGGGGATTTATCTCTGAATTTGCAGATAAAGGAAAGGAGAAAAAGGCTAGCAATTCTTTCAAATCAAGGACTATACCAAAAATAACGAGATATATGGATGATGTCATTGCTGGTAGACCGATTTTTGGTGAACCGGGTAAACCTGGTGGTTTCAGATTGAGATACGGAAGAAGTAGGGCAACTGGTTTAGCCGCTGCAGGAATCAATCCGGTTACTATGGAAGCAATGGGCGGTTTTCTTTCGGTCGGGACTCAAATGAAAATGGAAAGACCTGGTAAAGCATGTGCAGTAACGCCTTGTATCGACATAGATGGGCCAACCATATTAGAAAACAATGGGAATTTTGAAACTATTAATACAATTTCCAAATGGGAACAAGTGAAGAAAAATGTTTATTCAATTTGGGATTCAGGTGAAATATTACTTGGATTTGGAGAATTTCTTGAAAACAATAAAAATTTAGTTCCTTCTTCTTATAACAAAGACTGGTGGGCAGCAGATCTTTTAGATGCATTAGATACTCCAACAAAGGTAGATAAATTTGCTGAAATATTATCTATAAAAAGAGATAAATTACCTCCTGGTGTACCTTTTAATGGTGCAATAAATAGAGGTGGCGAGAATTTAGTGGAAAGGAATTGGAGAAAGGTAAAATGGTTTAATTTTTTGAAAAATTATGATATAAGATGGGAACACATATCTTCATTGAATGAAAAATTTGGAGTAGCTGTCCCTCCACCATGGAATCTTTGGTGGTCAGACTTACCACTCATTTGTATTCCTCTCTTGATTGAAGAGTTGTTAGTATCTAAAATATCTAATGGGGTTTTAGAAATTAAAGGAGTTGTCGAGAACTGGCAAATAGAAAAAGAATTAGCTTACAATTTATCAGATGAAATATTACAAGAGTTTGCAAATACTGCTGAAATTAAAATTCATGGTGTCGTTAAGTGTTCATTAATGACCTTGGGATTGAACCACAAACATGAAAATGGTTCAATAATTATTAATAAGAATTGGGAAGGTCTAATAGATGGGTTAGGTTTAGAGGTCAAAAACAGAAATATAGTAAAGAAAACAGAGTTTGATGATTTAATCAAAGAGAGAATAAATGAAATAAATATTTCTAAAATAATCATTTCTGAGGAAGAAGTAAGAAGGAATGAACTACAAAAATTGAAAGAAGAGGCAAGAAGGTCTGCTACGACTAAAGCAATGCAATCTGGTTTAGAAGGGAGTGAAACCGAGAGAGCTGGAGAAGAAGCTGTCAGTAAAATAGTCGATAATGGACCAAAAAATCTAGAAAAATATGAAAATGCAAGAATGATTGTTGATGACAATGAAGTAGAAAAATCATTATGGTTAGTTAGAAAATTATCTTCGAAAAGATGGGAGGACTCAGTGCCCTGTAGAATTGGTGCTAGAATGGGTAGACCGGAAAAGTCGGGCATTAGAGAAATGAAGCCTATGGTTCATGCATTATATCCAATTGGCGGCGGGGGAGGACCTCAAAGACTCATGGGATTAGCTGCAAAGAAGGATTCAATACAAGTAGTCATGTTACCAAGAATTTGTGAAAAATGTGGTAAAGAAAGTGGGCATATAATATGTCACAATAGGGACAACCCTTCTGATGCCATTGAGTGTGGGGGAACGACAGTTGCTAAAAAGAGAAAAGGGGCGCAGAGAAGGCGTTTAGGTGAAAGGACAAGAATACCTATAGGATCAATAATGGAAGTGAAAAGAAGATCTCTGAATTTAGATAGATTACCGGAAAGAATCAAGGCTATGAATGAATTACTTTCTAAAATGCAGACGCCTGAGCCAATTGAAAAAGGAATATTAAGGGCTAAGTATAATTTATCTGTTTTCAGAGACGGTACGGCAAGATATGATATGATAGATGTCCCAGTGACTCATTTCAAACCATCAGAAATAGGGACTCCTTGGAAAAAAATATATGAATTAGGATATCATTATGACATGTATGGTAAGAAATTAAAATCTGATGATCAAATACTAGAATTGTTTCCTCAGGACTTTATACCATCAATAAATGGAAAAGAGCATTTAATTTCAACTTGTAATTTTATTGATGATTTACTAACTAAATTCTATGGAATGAAAGCATTTTATAATGTAAAAACAGGATTAGATTTAGTTGGACATTTGGGTATTGGACTTGCCCCTCATACTTCTGGAGGGGTTCTGTGTAGAATTATTGGGTGGACATCTGCTTCTGCTGGCTATGCCCATCCATTGTTCCATGCAGCTAAAAGAAGAAATTGTGATGGTGATGAAGATAGTATAATGTTATTATTAGATGGTTTGCTAAATTTCTCGCGATCTATTCTTCCTTCAGGAAGAGGGGGGCAAATGGATGCTCCATTAGTTCTTTCAACAAGAATTAATCCTAGTGAAATAGATAAGGAAGCCCTGAATGTAGACTGTTCATGGAACTATTCTAAACAATTCTATGAATCTACGCTTAATCAGCCACATCCTAATGAAGTTCTTGGTTTAGTTGACTTAGTTTCCAATAGAGAAGGAACTGTGGGGGATATGCGAGGTTATGGGTGGACTCATGACTCTGGTAAATTGGATGCAGGGCCTAAGAATTCTTCATATAAAACCCTAAAAACTATGAAAGAAAAGATGGATGGGCAGTTAACACTAGGGAAAAAATTACGCTCGGTGAATGCAACAAAGGTAGCATCAAAAGTCATAGAGTCACATTTCTTGCCAGATATGAGAGGTAATATGATGGCTTTTACTCGGCAAAAAGTTAGATGTGTTAAATGTGGAAAGAAATATAGAAGAATGCCATTAAAAGGGAAATGTATATGCAAGTCGGAAGGAAACGATAATGGTATGGAAAATATTTCTAGAGATGATCAGTCTCTATGTAATGGTAATGTGATTCTTACAGTATCTAAAGGGAATGTAGAAAAATATATTCAAATAACCAAGAATGTGATTGATGAGTTTGGTGTTGACATGTATACCAAACAAAGAGTAAATTGGACTTCAGATAGTGTTGATTCTTTGTTCAATAATGATTCTGTAACTGTAATGACTTTAGAGGATTTTTTATAATAATTTGTTCATTATAATAGCGACTGGATCGCCAATGATAAACATCGGAATTATGGAAAGAAATAAGTATGTTACAAAAGGATGTTTGCTAGTAACCCATGCTGATTCTAAGCCCTTTTCGATTAGAAATTCTATTTTTTCTTTTAAATTTTGATTGTTATTGTTCTTTTGTGGAATAAATAAATTAACAGTATGTAATTTATTTCCTGAATTGTCTAAAACTACATCAGAGAGTAGCCATATGTTATCATCTTTAATTTGGGTCAATGGTATTTTTGTAGCATGCCAAGCTGTTTTCAAGTCAGATAATCCTTTTATATCGCCTTTAAGAGCATTCCTGAGAAGAAAGAATGGAGGAGTTACAATAAATAATCCCCCTGCCCAAAGGAACAATACAAAAGATGGAGGTATTTGAAATAGTATTTCGTCATAGTCAATAATAGATGTATGCAAATAAATATACGGTTTTGGAATAAAATACCAACTAGGGGCCAATAATGTTATCCAAATCAATGCTTTAATATCTGCACCCCCTTGTAATAATCCAATTTTGTATGTTAAAATAAAAATAATTATTGTGACGGATGAGAATAGTAATGTCCACCATATCCTAGTATTGATGTCTTCCTCGCCAGAAATTAATATGTAGAAATCAACGTCAATATAATTTAATAATCCTCCAAATAATCCAATTATAGCAAATAGATAAATTGACAAAAAAAGAGAGTTTACTAAATTTATTGAATCAAATTTAGGGATCTCAAATACGGTTACTGCTGCTAAAGAGATAGGTAAAAAAATCATCAAAATGTTCCAAATTGATAATTGCAAAATTATAAAATGAATGATTAATAATAATACTGCCGGTAATGTCCAAAATAACCAAATTTTATCTCGAACTATAAGTTTTGAATAATCGGAATATCCTGCAATCATCAAACATGATATAAGACAAAAAACTCTTACATATTCCATGACTAAGTGACTATCCACAACCCAAGGGAGTGTACCTTAGACATCAAGACTTCCATCGTTATTGTAAAAATAAATCATCCAGCAAAGACTCCGACTGAATTAGATAGTACGAAAGCACTTGCACCACTTGCAATTGCTGCAATCCACATCATTTGTATCATCTGTCCAAGTGAAAGAGTAAAACCACCGCCTTTTATTCTTGAAGTAATCAAACCCAAAACAACAATTACGACGATAATCAGTACTGAACTAAGAATATTAAAAACTTGAATATTTTGATCTACCCCTGCAGTATCAGTAAGAACAGGCAGACCGACTGCTAAATCTCCTCCACCTATTTCTCCAGATTGGCCTGCATTGACTAATCCTGCTGCAACCTCGGCAATCTGCTCTCCAAGCCCTGCAACAATTTCTATAGTGATATTTAAAGCGATAATCATTGCAATTAAGATACCATATGAAACTCCACGCATTGTTCCAGCTGAAATTTCTCTTCTATTTCTTAAAGCAAGTAATGTAGCTGTACTTTGTGAAACTAAATCGCCCACTGTTCCTGCTTCACCACTGGCTTGAGAGCCTTCAAGAAAAACTCTAGTAAATCTGGAAACCATCATAGAATTATTGTCTGCTGCAAACCAGTTCCATGAATAATCACTATCAATTCTCATTGCTAGACGTTTTTCTAATTGATTGATAGAAGTACTTAATGCTCCAAAATCAATACTATTTAATGCCTTAATCATTGCACTTGGCTCAGCCGAACGTGCCTGTGCTGTTCCTCCGAAAGCCCTTATGAATTCAGGAAATGCTTCATCTCTTCTTCTTACTCTAACTTCTTCACGTTGAACTAAGATAGAAGGTAGCATAAATGGAGTCATAGTTAAAGCTACCATGAAAAGTCCGTAATATTTCCAATTGGATAGTAATATTGAGCCGAAATCAGTAGTTATTAAAACCCATAAGAATCCTAAACTTTCAAAAGTTACTAAAAATATTGCAACAATCCATGCTCTACGTAAATTTATTTTTATCTGTGTATTAAAACTGTGACGTGCAAACAGTGGTTCATCGGGTATAACTAATGTAAATAAAAACCATGCACCAAGTTGTAAAACTGTAAAAAATCCTGCAGCCAATAAAACATATTTCGATCTAATCACTATAGCAAATAAATCATTCGTACCATCGCCAACTTGAAACAAGACCAAATGTAATCCTGAGACAACTAATAGAAGCATCCCAGTTGTAGTAAGTGATACAAATGTTTCACGGAGTGTGTCCAGTTGTTCTAATCTTGCATCATATAGAGTCTGATATTGTGATTCAAAAGTTTCTTGTTCGCTTTTCATAAATTCGCCTATTGGTTGACCTACTTCAACAGAGAAAGACATTCTATCTAAAAAATCGCTCCATATCGGGGATGGGCTTTGCCTTCCAACTATTCTAGCAGCTTCAGGTAAATTTGTATGCCATTTTGTAACTAATGTCTCTATTGCTTGTACTTCTCTAGCCAATGCACCATAATCACCCATATCCTTCAAAATATCAAACATACCCCTTTCAGCAGACTCACCCAATGATAATATTCCCATCCTTGTAATGAACATGTGCATATCCTGTTCTATTTCGGTTGCAAGTTTTGAAGTGTTTGCAAGAGGATATAATAAGGTTCCTAATAGAGTAATGGCAGGGAAGAAGAGAGTTAAGGCAATTTTGGCAATAATACTCAAGCTGCTGCCTGTAGACCATGCTACAAAAGCTCCTGCTATGAATGCGACAAAAACTGCTGGTGCAGAGAATTTTAACAAATATTCAGGAAATGGCATTCCTAATCGAAGGATAGTTATCTGCCATGTTGTAAGTTTTGTCTCCATGAATATACCTCATGTCTCATGATTCTTGCCCACCCAAGTTTCAACATTTGCCACAAATTCGTCCCAGCCCTGGATGTAAAAAATATCTAATAAATCAAAAACATCATCAAAATGTGTCAAATCCCTCTCCACCATTCTTTCTATAATTTCTGTTCGCCTCTGTAACTCATCATAAATTAGTCTTTTATTTTGAAAGCCCATAAAAGGTGCAATTCTATTTTCTAATATATATGATTGGAACATTCCTCTGAAATAATGAATATCTTGTACAGGATCCCACTCAAACATTCCTCTTGTCAGAACACCATCAGCAATCTTATTGTATCCAATAATCTCATCAACACCCGTTATTCTTCTAACAATTCCTTTACCTTCTGATTCAACAACTTCTTGGAAAATAGCAAAATTTAGATTATCGAAGAATCTAGTTGGAACATTTATTGGATCTCCCGTAAATCTCTGAATCATTTTTACAATAGAAGAAGCGTGAAATGTTCCAATTACTGGATGTCCAGTTTGCATTGCTTGGAATGCAGTAGCCCCCTCAACACCTCTGATCTCGCCAATGATAATGTATCTTGGCCTAGAACGTAATGCCGCCTTTAGTAAATCGAACATTTCTACACGAGAATCCTCGTTTTTAGAATCTCGAGTAACAAGTCTTTGCCATAATTTATGTGAAACTTTTACCTCAGGAGTATCTTCAGCTGAATATATCTTGACCTGATGATCAACAAATGGAAGTATGGCGTTTAATGTAGTAGTTTTCCCAGATGCGGTTTCACCTGAAACTAACATAGATTGTCCAAATTGTAATCCTAACCATATATATGCTGCTTGCTGAGCAGATAATGTGCCCCATTTTATTAACTGAATAATGGATATTGTTTCTTCAGCGAACTTTCTTATTGTAAATGAAGGTCCTGAAATAGAAACGTCATCGCTGTAGATAATATTTATTCTAGAACCATCTAATAGTGAACCATCGATAATTGGTTTAGAATCTGAAACGGGCCTACCAATGCGTTCCGACATTGATCGAAGGTATTGATTTAATACTGCACTATCTTTGAATCTAATATTTGAAATGACTGATTTGAAGACTTTATGGTCCATAATTACTCTCTTCAATCCAACTGAATGGATATCTTCTAATTGTTCATCTGAAAGGAGTGTTTCGAGTGGGCCATTTTTCACTAAATCTCTTGCTATTACATATTTTAATCTTTCAAGAAGATCTGATGTTACGTAAACGGGTGCTTCTCCGAGACCGATTAACTCCCTAGCTTGTGAGACTATTGGGTTGTTCAATAATGGATTAGTACCCACTTTACAAGTTTTATCAATCATACCTTCTAACATAGAGATAAATTGTTTATCATCATCAAATCTTTCTGCATTAGGTGCATCTCTAAGTAATCTTTCAACAATTACATCTTTGATTTCTTCTTCTTCTGGACCATTGAGTGTTGGCTCTAAGCCAAACCAAAGTGTAGATCCTACTTCATCTTCACCTGCAACAGGTTTGTAAACGTGGGCAAAACAAGGTGGTTTAGTAGCATAAATTAAATTACAAGGATCTAATTTCCTTGCACCGCTATCTAACCAACCATAATATATAGGTCGTGTCCCATGTTTCTTCTCAAATGCTTCAACCCAGACTCTTATGTGAGGATATCTAGCCATCAACCCTCCCAAGTCTCCAGGTTGGATGTCAAATTCTTGTTCATCGCTTTCTATATCATTTTCAGTGACCACAAAAAAACCTCCTTAACTTACCGCCGTAATATCTACAATAAAGCCCATTTGAGGCATTACTTTCCAACCTATTCTTCCTTGAGTTGGTCCTGCTGCTCTTAAAAACCTAGTAACTGCTATTGTCCTAACTGTATCTCCTCCAACTGTAGCAGTTTCCAAATCTAATACTAGCTCTGCTGAATTTTTCATTTCTCTTATAAGTCTGGAATCGACTTCATGGTTATCAATAGTTAACAAAACTGTCCGTCCTTGAGAATTAAATTTTCTTAGTGTAGAAAGAAGTTGTTTTGCATTAGAATCAGGAGAAATCAACTGTGATGCTCTATCTATGATTATAACTTGCGCCTCTCGAACTCCGGGTGAATTCAAAACTTCTATCAAATCTACATGTCCCTCTATTTCCTCTGCGAGGACTCCAAAACTAGATATTAACAAAAATTTACCATCATCAATATTATTATCCATATTATATCCTATACTACCAACCTGCTCCAGCCAACCTCTGGTAGTCAGCTCTGTAGTAATATATGCTACTTTGACATCATTTTGGACGAAACCAAAGGCCAATCTTTGGCAAATTAGGCTTTTACCTGACCCTATTTCTCCACTAATTATACCTAGTGAACGATTTGGTATGGCGGCACCCATACTATTAGCAAGGCTATCTTGAATGATGCCAAATAGATACCCATCATCATTATCAGATGTCAAGTCTGACCACCTCCGTTAAACTGTAAGTACCAGTAGGAGATGTAGATAGTGAAGAAACGCCCACGGTAAGAAAGCATTCTGTTCCATCTGTAAAAGTTAAGTCGGTGTTAGCATCTATTTGAAATTTAATCGCTACACCCTTTGACCAAGTTACGCCTCCTGCATCAATTGCGGTTACTGTCATTGCATTACCATCCAGAAATACATATATAGCATCTATATTTAATGAAATTGTTCCTGAGTTTTGAACATAAATAAAGGCCCTATCAGCAGTATTATCCCATGAAATCAATGATGGGTCACTAATAAGTGAGGCCCTAGTTTTTGCATCTTGAACTTCTAATTCACCTTGATTTTCAAGTCCATCGGAAATAGTGTCCCACGTCGAAAGAAGAACAGCAGAGACAAGTCCTGCAACAATTAAACCGGTCATTAACATAATCATCTCCGATGGTCCATCTCCCATGCTCGCACCTCCTTATGTCACTGAAACCGCTAACGAGTATTCAAACACTGCTAAGAAAACTGTTTGAGGGTTATCGTCAATATCATCATCAGATGCATCTAATCCACTCTCTGTAGCAACTATTGTCTCGCCCGGAAAAATATAAATTGCAGGACTAGAGTCCCATGTTAAAGTTGAGCAGGCAAAGGGGTCATTGCCATCCTTTGATAGATAAATATGATCAATATTGACTGTTTCTGTGCCACTGTTGGTTATTGTATAAACCATTGATCCTTCTGTTCCTGACCATGTCCAATCTGCTGAAACCAAGGTTAATTCAGGATCTGGTAATTCAACTTCAGATGCTTCTTGGGCTCTATTGACATTTTCAATAAGTGTTATTGTTGCAGATGCAAAAATAACTATAAAAACTGTACCAACAATCAATCCCGCTACACTTGAGCCTGCCATATTATCCCTCCTTTTGGGATAACTGAGACCTCCACGCATCCACCATTGCAGTAAAAATCAAAAGATTCCTATTTGATAATGTAGGTTGCTCAGCAGATGATTCGCCTTTTTCTGCCAAAGTTGCTATTGCTGTTAATGATTTAGCTTCATTTGTAGATAACAAACCCGATGATCCTGCATTTTTTATAAATTTCAAAGTATCTGAGCCACCCATATTGTCGAGAAGTAGTGCAGTTATTTTTGATGCATCAATTTGTGGACCAGACAATAATTCTCCAGCATCAGATGATCTTAGAAAAGGATTAACGGCTAAAGATTGTGCTTCATATAAATCTAATAGATTAGGGCCTCCAGTCTTTTCTAATTGAGGCATTGCATGATCATCCATATCTGTATCAATAGGTTTACTTGTAACTTCTCCATCTTCTCCAACTGTATGAATCATGTCCGTACCTGCGCCTTCTGATGGCGCTTGTACACCACTTGCTACTCTTGATCCTACAATTTCTGCAGTTTGTTGTTGGGTAAGTTTAATGTTAGCTTCCATTAAATCTAATGCAGTTTCTAGTCTTTCAAATCTATCTTTTATGAGTTCTACTAATTCTGGAGTTAATTCTGATTGAGTATTACCTTGTGGCTCCCCTAGTATTCCAACCCTTGTTCCAGCAGGTGCAAAAAGCCATGCTTCAAGATCAGTGGGTCGGAATTCTGAAGGAATGTCAACATTTTCAACTGATAGTTTGGCAACTCTATCTAGCCGTTTACTCATGTCTCCATCTGAACCTAGACCGCTGAAAGGTAGGTTATCAAAAATGCCCATTTTTTTTCCTCCATTGTTAATTCTCCTTAGAAAAATAACATATTAGAAAGGGCTTAAATTAATTTTGCTCCAACTGCAACAGACTCAATTTCTAGATCAACTCTAGTATCTCCACCGCCTTCAACATTTAATGTCAAAGGCAATGATGCTCCAACAATAGCTGCATCTGCACAGTTCGCTAGAGTAACTGTGAATCTAAATAATTCTCCAGATGCAAGCGTTGTAGTATCTGCTATCACACCGCCTCCTGGAGTTTCTGCATCACCGTTAGCGTCTGCTAAATCTTGGACATCAGTAGCGAATCCCGCGGCATTACATACAATCATGTATGTCATAGCGGTTGGTAGAGTAGCATCTGAACCAGATGCAAGTTTAGCTATAACTATCATTGTATCTATATCGTTATCTGCACCGGCATCTGTTTCTACATATACATCAGTAACTAACAATTTACCAGATATTTGATCTCTAGTATCGTCACCAGTTTTCTCAGCTCTATCTTGTAACTCTTCTGCAGTTTTGATAATAACTGTTGAAGCTACAGCAGCTACCAATATTAATGCAATAAATACAATCATTGCTCCAATACCTATTGAGCCGCTTTCATTATTTTTTCTTTTGATTAAAGTTTCTTCGTACATCTTATTCACCCATTTATTATAAATTTATTCTGAAAAATCAGATTAATTTTGCTCCAATTGCAACAGACTCAATTTCTAGATCAACTCTAGTATCTCCACCGCCTTCAACATTTAATGTCAAAGGCAATGATGCTCCAACAGTGGCCGCACCATCACAGTTGGTTAAGGTAACTGTGAATCTAAATAATTCTCCAGATGCAAGCGTTGTAGTATCTGCTATCGCAGTACCTCCTGGAGATACAGCATTACCGTTAGCGTCTGCTAAATCTTGGACATCAGTAGCGAATCCGCCATCATTACATACAATCATGTATGTCATAGCGGTTGGTAGAGTAGCATCTGAACCAGATGCAAGTTTAGCAATAACTGCCATTGTATCTATATCGTTGTCTGCGTCTGCATCCGTAGCGACATATACATCAGTAACTAACAATTTACCAGATATTTGATCTCTAGTATCGTCACCAGTTTTCTCAGCTCTATCTTGTAACTCTTCTGCAGTTTTGATAATAACTGTTGAAGCTACAGCAGCTACCAATATTAATGCAATAAATACAATCATTGCTCCAATACCTATTGAGCCGCGTTCGTCATATTTACCATAATTTCTCAGGTTTTCAGCATTCTTACTAGGCAACATTACCCCTTTGTGATGAGTTATCATTTATGATGTTAATGTATAAAATAGACATATTGCCAATAATAATACATTATTCAATTTTAATATGTAAAAATTATCTACAATATTTGTTTTATAATTAATTCTTACCAACATTCAAAACGTCAACTTCCAAGTATACTTTTTGGCCTGGTCCCAAGTTTTGAACAAATGGCAATCTCATTGCTTCAAAGCCTTCAGGAAGCCAAGGATCTAAAATAATTCCTTCCATACTTTTTAATGTTCTATTTTCAAGTCTTATTTGAACCTTTAAATGCCCATAATTAGCTAAATAGCCTGTAGTTATTGCTAATTTTCTTCCTAGCATTTTTTCTGAAGTTATAGATCCTGAAGGACGCATGTCAACTCCTATCTCAATATATCCTTCTGGCGGAATCTCCGGTATTTCTGTCATTTTTGGGCTTGTAATCCATCCCAATGGAGTAGGTATTGACATCCTCATTGGTGACATGTTGTTATCTCCTAAATTTTCTACTGTAATTACCATTAGTCCATTATTTGTACTCTCAGGCCACTTGGATTCTAATGAAAGGAAAAAATGGTTCACTAAAAAGGGACTTAATGCTTCTCCAGTTGGAACGGAACCTAAAACGCTTATCGCTCTTTCAAATGCATCTGTTGCAGCTTTAAAATCATCTTTTGCTAATTTTTGTCTTGCTTCTCTTATCAAATTTAATGTTACTTCTTCGGAATCGCTAAGGTCTCCTAGTTCATTCAAATGCCTATTTATTATTGATAACGATCTCTCTAACCCATGGGGACCTAAAGCTGCAATTGCCTTTTCAACAGAATCGGCTGCTGCACCCCAATCACCTTCTCTCAAAAATTGTAATCCAATTGCGACAAATTCCGATGAATTTAGATCATCTTCATTTAATTCTTCCAATTCATCGAGTTGCTTTGCTAATGAATTTAGAGACCTGGATAAGCCTAACACTTGTTCTTCTAAGAAATCTGTTTCTTTACTTAATTTTTTAAGCATTTTTGATGCTTTTAGAGGTTTATTTTTCCATATTGTATGCTGAATTTTTATAGATTCTTGATCAATATGTTCTAAAATTTTCAAAGTTGCTTCAGCGCCACCTGAATTGTTGTATTCTATTTTTTTACTCATTCAGGCCCTCCTATACGATTTTTTGGTTGGAATCTATTTGAAGTTTTTTGAGATGCCAAGATTTTCTTTATTTTCATTGCCTTTATTTCTAATTGTCCCAAATCGCCATATATCTTCTCGTAAGACCTATCGAGGAATCTCAAAACAAGATGAATAATGAGAGGTGATGCCAGTATGTATAATAATAATCCTGTTAATCCTGATGTACTTGTATCTAAAGCTAAATTGGGCTCTATAATTGTGAATAACAAGAAAGTTAACGGTGCACATGAAACAATCGCCCTTAACTCTCTGAATGTTTTTATTGCTTCTGCATCATGATTAGAAATTGTAGCACGAGCACCCGTTAATGATTTTCTTTTATCGTTATATATCGCCTGCAATTCAGAAGAGGCAGTCCAAGCGATTTTTATCGAAATGAATATTGCTAAAGATGCACAAATAATAGGAAGCCAGGTAAACCAATTTGTCAAAGCAAGTGCTCCTAAACTCGCAGTAGCGAAATAAGATGACAGGAGAACATAAGAAGGTGTAAAATCTCTTAATCCATTTCTATATAGGTATATTGAAGCAAATAATAGTATTATTGAAACAAATGCCATGAGTGGTACTTTTATATTTTCATTTCCTATTTTTACTAAATAACTTGGCGGCTCCCATGACAGAACATTCAATTCTTGAGAACGTATATCGTTTGAAATGTCATTGCCCTTTAACTCTACAATAGAGCCAGTTAATTGGGCATTACATGTAATTGGTTCTCCTGTTGACCACCATGGTATGGATTTAGAGCTTATTTGCCATGTGGATTCAAAGGTTTCTTGTGCTGCTAATTGCGGAATATTTTGTGAGCCAGAGGCAAATATATTCAGATATTTCCCTGAACAATAAACAGAAATTTCGGAACCAGATGGTAAAACTGCATCTCCTGCATTTTTCACTTCAACAACCAATGTTGCGGACTCCCCTTCAATTAATTGAGAATCTAAGAATCTCATTTCTAATATCATTGGGTCGGAGGTATTTGTAGTGTTCAGATCGATAGTAAAGTCTGTCCAATATTGCGCTATATCTTCTGGGTCTCCAAGATTTTTTAATCTAAATGTGAATTCATATCCATCATCTACTGCTAATTCATCTGTTAGTGGTAAAATGAATTTGAAATCGAATGTAGTATCCGAATCATAGGGTTGAACGGGTAGGAAATTGATACCGGTAAAGTCAGAAGATAGTAGTTCATCATTTACAAAGAATTGCCAAATGGCTTGTTCATTTTGGTCTGTAGTAATATCTCTAGAAAAGCTCAAAAGAGTAAGATTGTAGACCGCCGAAGATTCATCTGTTTGTCCTAGGTGTGGCACATGCATCCACGGAATCCTAAGTATTCTACACCTATCGCCCTCATTTTCTTCACAGGTAAGTAGTCCATCATCCCATGTACTAACAGCACCTGTGTCAATTATGATTGTATCATCTGTCTGTATTCTAACAATTTCTATAGGTGTACTGAAAGATGTTGATTCTTCAGCATCATCATCAGAAGTAAATATAATATCAAAGGTACCACTTTCTCCAACATAATGGTCTGAAGCAATAGGTGTTATTTCTAATGTTATTGAATAGCTTTCTTCTATTTGAATTATGAATTGCGTAGATGGGAGATTTGGATAAGATACTTGCCATCTTGATTGTTCTGTAACACTTAATTCGGAACTCATAGAAACTCTTGCTGGTGCATTTCCTCCATTTTGAATGGTGTAATCAAATGTTCTAGTTTGTCCTGGAACCATATTCATGTAGTCAGAAGATGATGTAATAATTAATTTAAAATAGGGTTCAATAGTGATTGCAATATTTGCTAATCCCAATGTCAAATAATCTCCATTTATGTCTGTAAAGTCATAAGAAAATATCTTAATAGGGATATTGAATACAGTCCCAGCTTCAAGCATTACATCAGGACCTAAATTAGGTAATGTAAAATTTAAAATAACTGCCAAACTATTTTCAGACCCTGGTTCTAATGAAACATTTTCATTTTCAGTTTCAAAAGACCATAGTCCTGATGAAGAATCAGTAGGCAAAATAGGAATAAAAGAAACATTACTTTCGAGTAAGTTACCGAGATTAATTAAATTAAAATCTGTATTAATAGTATCTCCTGGTTGGGCGAAATAACTCGTACTACCTTGTAGATTTAATGCATGATCTGGATTTACGGTGACTTCCATAGTTTTACTATCCAAGAAACTACCATTATTTGTTAATTCTATATCAAAGGTGGTTGATCTATCTGCACGCGCAGTATCTGATGCTTTAGCATAAACTCGAACAATTGAGGTTGCCCCGGGAGGGACTAACATTGATTTTGTCAACTCCAGAATGGAATCATCTTCATTGAATGTTATAAACAAATAATCATCATCAGTATTTTGTAAATTTAAAACAAATGTTTGATTGGAATTTCCAGTATTATTTAGTTCAAACATTATTGTCGAAGTTCCCAATCTATCTAGAATAGCTAAATCTGAGCCTGTATTCAAATTGGCATCAATCAATTCATCCAATTGAAATTTAGCGGTTGCAAATGTGAGTATTTCTGCTTGTTCAGTTTCTGGTTCATGTTCATAATCACAAACTCCAGGATCTCTTTTGGTACACGCATAAATCACTATCTCATGTATTTTTTCGGCACTTGCAGTTGCAGGAGGAACTGCTGAAACAGTAAAGGATGTTTCATATGGAACTACACAAGAACTACCTTGTCCACAAAAGCCTTCTATTCTGGATTTAATAGTTGTTGTACTGCTTATAGATACGGTCCATCCCGGCAGAGGATCATAATTCAAATCGAATATATCAGGAGAATTGCCCATATTCTTTAATGTCATTTCTGCAACTATTGAAGTACCGGGTGCACCAGTTCCAATAGTCTTTGAAATTAAACCGGCCTCAGATATTTGTGGTATATCAAACGATATTGAAGTCGAGTTATTTGAAGTTTGAATAGTGTTTCCATTATAATTACCAAGAGTGAAGGTAGTTTCGGCGGCTACAGTAAAACTCAGTTCTCCTGCGGCTGGATATGGAAAATTTACATTAGAAGTGTGTCGCATGGTTATCACTCCATATCCAGTTGCTCCAACCCCCAAACTCATTGTTGAAGGGCTGAGTCCGATTGTCCATCTTTCTTCTTCATATTGTGCTGCCCCGGTAGTAAATGGGTCATGAACTAAAAGTTTCTGAACTAAACTAATTTGTGCTGTACCATCTGTTTCTGAAGCTAAATTATTTTTAGCTTGAACTCTAAACTTCAATGCTCTATTAACTGATAAGGAAGTTATTTCTTCTGATGTAACATCTTCTAAACAAACTTCAAATGCAATATTTAGTGGACAGTCTGCATCCAAAGGTTCATCATTATCATCTAATAATTCAAAATCGATTTCTACTTTAGGTAAAACATGTATAGAAGTTGTGGCAATAACATCCAAACCACCAGATAATGGTATTGCTTGTACTCTGAAAGTTAATTCCAAATCTGCATTTATTTTCAAAGCCGATTGTAAAGGTATTTCCATATCAGGAAGAATGAATGTTACAGGAATTGTGATATTCTCTCCAGGTAATAAAATATTTGTTATAGTAACAGGAGAGATTATTGTCCAATAAGGAACTGCCTCTAACATTGCAACATTAATTTCATACTGAGCAGGAGCTGTGCCTGTGTTATTTAATATATATTCATGAGTGAAACTTTCGCCACCTGGCTCGACATTGAAATGATCTACTCCACTTGTATGAGAACTGTTTTGAGTAATTGTACCCTGAAATAATTCTCCCGCCATTACGATTACAGTACTTTCCAAAAGTAAATTGTTACTTTGGGATAATACGGATAAGGTTACCATCTCGGAATCACTAATGTCAGCATCTGGTGGAACTTGTACTGGAATTGTAATAACTGTTGATGCTCCTGATGCAAGACTTAGGGGGGATGAAACCGCATGGAGTACTGATGGTGCTTGTACCCAACCACTTACATTTGTGTGCGAAACGACAAAGGTTTCGGTTAAACTACCAGCATTTTGTAGAAGGAAAGATATGTTTGTCCATTCTCCAGGATCTACATTTCTATCAATTGGGGTTGATAGTACTGCATTTGAAAAATCAAAGGTAACTGAAATATCTGAGATACTTATAGTAGAAGTCCCAGATAATGCGCCAGTAACTTGGATTTCCCCCGATATAATATATTCTCCTTCCAAAGGCGTTCCATCAAATGAAATTTCTATATTTGTAAGTAAAGCAGGGCTGGAAAGGCTTCCAACAGGGAGTTGTGTCGTTGTTGATGTAATTGGAGTAACGTCACCTCCAATTGCAGAAGTAAGTGACAAGTCTGCAGTTACGTCAACAGGTATCGTACCTGAATTTACCATTGAAATTGTTCCAGACCAGAGTCCTTTTGCTAATACATCGCCATTATTCGGCAGAGTATCTGCAACGTGAGTAGCACTTTGGACATCAAGTACATCTATATTGGACAAAATTAAATGATTATTGCTAGAATCAGAGTCCGTGGATGAGGGGTCATTTGTCCATGAGGCATTTAAAGAAGAGCCAGAGGGTGAATTGGTTGCATTCCAATACATTACATGATTAGATGTCCATCCAGAAGAAATTGAAATATCCCGACTGTCTACTTCCGAGGGGCCTGAGCCGTCATCAACGATTAGGGAAAGAGTACCTTCTGCATCAGAGCCCCCGAAATTTACTATTGTAACTCGAATTATATGATTCATAGGAGAAACTGTGGGTACAGCCCCTACGTATACAGAGGGTGTAGTTATATCTAATTGAGTTACTGCAACATCTGCGTTTGAAGCTTGAAATGAAGGTTCTTTGTTAGATTTTAACATCGCTTCCGGAGTATAAGGCAAAATTGAAAGAACCATGATAGTGACTATTAAAATTGCTTTAACCTTCATAATATCTTATCCCCAAAAAGTATACTTCTACAAATCTGTGTAGCCTAATGGCTATCCGCCCGAATGTAGAGGGAGGTTGACTCGGATATGAAATACACGGTTATAAAATTGATTTGACACGTCTAAAGTAGTTAATTTAACCGATGTTATGAAAAGACGGGGCACAGGTTCAGAACTGTGGACGTTGTTTCGCTTGTCATCGTCGTGACGATAATCGGTTTATTTTTTCAAGGCGTATACAGAATATTATTTGGGAGTAGAAGAAGAACCATTTTGCCTCCAACAGAAGTAAATTTGCCTGAATTTGAATCTGAATCTGTGCAATTGAGAAATAGGAGGCGAAGTGGGAGAAGATCTGATCGTTCAGATATTTCCATACCCTCTGATGGTTTAGGAGAAGGAGGGGGAATTTTAGGAGAAGGAATTCAGGAAGCTGTAATTAGTGAAGAAGGAGTTTCTGCTTTTAGCGAAAGATTAGAAAGAGAGGGTGCAAAAAGAGGGTCGGTACAAATCAGCCTATTATGGAATAATTGGAATGATTTAGATTTACATGTAATTACTCCCTCAGGAGAACATATTTTCCATGATAATAGAAAATCTGCATGTGGAGGGGAATTGGACTTAGATATGAATTTTAAGCCAACTTCTAAAACCCCTGTAGAAAATGTAGTATGGACCAAAACGCCTCCTTCAGGAACATACAGGGTTGGAGTGAGGCATTATAAAATACAACATAAAAATAGATTTTTATCCAAAATTCCTATAATATCAAATTTCATACTAAAAAATGAGACAGATTTCAAAGTCAGGGTAACTATAGGAACCAGTCAAAAGGTATACGAAGGAAAGATTAAGCATAATAAAATAAATAATGAGTTATTATTCATTGCCAAATTCGCTATTGCAGAAATGCAGAGTGGAGATTCAAAGCCTAAAGAATTGGTTTTGGAAGATGAAAATATACAAGAGTTGGAAAAGGATGATTCTGTGATGAATAGCACTATGATCGAAATGTCATTGGATTCTTCTAATGATCTTGGACTAAGTTTAGAACAACCAAATGGACAAATAATTTCTTTCTTAGATATTGGAAAGGATAAAAATATAGTATTTGATATGGATAAAATGGCCAATAAACAATCAATTAAACTAAACAGTCCTATAGAGGGAAAGTATAATTTATTTATCGAGGAATATGAAACAACCGAAGGTGATGAATCTACAAATTATGAGGTAACTGTAAATTATAAAGATGGTTCTAAGGATGGCTTTGAAGGTGTCATTGATAAAGGTCAGGAAAAGATAAAGATTGGAGAATTTGAAATTAAATAATTTTGATATTTAATAATTTATTTCTATAATTTGTAATACTTTTTCCATCCATTTTAATTTCGATAATTTTAATTCTTTGTCAGTAATTCCAGACCATTTGCCAACTATATCTGTCCTTGTACCTATCATTACTATTCTTTCTTTAGGTACTCCTATGGAATGAACAAAACACACTGCTCTATCTCCGTCTGTAAATCCTCCAAAATTATACATACCATCAATTTTTTTGGGTAATTGATGTGTTAAAACTATCTTCATTTCAATATCAGAAGAAAGAATATAATCGATTACCTTGGTCCAAGAAAGGACATTGTCGCCATGCGCATGGAGTATCAATGGTATTTCTTTTTGAATGGCTTTAGTTAGCCCGCTTCCTCCATCTCCATCACTTATGATACAAAGTGTTCGAGACCAAGCTTCTTTTTCCAAGTCATCATCTAATGTGGAAAAAACTGCACCTGCTCCATCTGCCAATACTAAAAAATTATTACTTTTTAAAATTTTAATAATTTCTAAAGATGTCACTGCAGCACCAACAATTACAATTTTTTTATCAGTAGAATTCATTTGTTCGATGATATCAAATAGATTCTTTTCTCGATTAGATATTTTCCAATCATTAACATTCGAATTATCAACTTTATACAATAATTTTTCTGTACTATGTAAATCATCACTCAAATCCCAACCGAAAAAATCCCTTATCTCATCTTGGATTTTAATTAATTCATGATTGGTGTGTTCAATTCTTTGTTTTATTCGTGGCATAATGTCCTTTCTCATGTATATCGGCATAGTGAGTATTGAAGAACCCTAGGGGTACATAGAGGCTTTATGCCGCCGATGCCGCTCGAGTTGCCTGAGATTGGTGATGAGAGTATACTGGCGAGATATGGTTTTCTTCCTCAGAGTAAAGAATATATTAAAAAATTATTAGAGGAAAATAACATAACAATAGAGCAGTTGATAGATGCTCCATGGTTAGAAGATATCCGAGCAAGAGGTCGAATTAGGCTAGTGGAAAGCATTACTCACAAAGGTGATATTAAATCGGCAGAAATTATAGATTTATCAACTGAGATAGGAAAAATGACAGAATGTTTGTCATTTCTATATGCGATGTTGATAATATGTGCGTCTTTTGATGAGAGACTATTGGGAAGATGGATTGAGGGAGAATCTAGTAGAGCAGATTATTTATTGGGAGTAGATAGTCAAAATTTTATGTTAATTGCAAACACATATCTTTCTGATATTAAAGAGAATAAAGATGAAACTGGTGTTTCTGTTTATTGGATTCCAATTAGTGATTTCATAGAATTATGCCCTAAAATCTCAGGAAACTATTGGAGATTAATAAATCGTTCAGTGAAAGATGGTTGGGTTTGTATGAATCCAGGAGTAGGAGAAACTAGTATGCAGCGTACGTCTAGATTATTAAAAGAAAGAATTCGTGAAAATCTTAATGAAATATGTATTCAAAGAATGGAAAAAATGGATGATGAATTTGCGGCCCTGTTCTCATCTTCTGTAGAAAGAATTGTTAGTTTATTTTCAGAAAGAGTTCGGGAAGAAATGCCAATGAGTGCTACAACAAGAAATGAATGGCCTCCTTGTTTTGAATTGGCTGTTTCAGAATTAAATCAAGGCATAAATGTAAATCACACGGGCCGTGTGTTTTTAGCCGCTATGTCCAGATCGATGGGATTTTCGCAAGAAGAAACATTGGGATTTTTTTCAAATGCTCCTGATTATAATGCAGAGACCAGTGGATATCAAATAAATCAAATATACGAGAGGGAATATACACCCCATGGTTGTTCAGCACTAAAAACAGGAGCTCGTTGTCCGGTGCAGAAAGGTGATAATTCGCTTTGTGATCAAGAATGGATGACTCATCCGCTTAAATATCTAAGAGCAAAACAGAGAAGAAGATATAATGAAGATACGAATCAAAACAAAAACATGGAAGGAGAAGACGGAAGCAAAATGTCCAATTCTTCATAAGTAATATCCAATTAAAATAAATATTAAGGCAGGGGTAATTATATGGCTAGAACATTAATAATGACTGTTGACAGAGATAATGATTTAGGTGTTAAAGCTGGAATAAGAGGCCCTGTAATAGGTAGAAAGAGTGCTTTAAATGCAGTATTGCGGTTAGGGATTGCAGATCCAGAAGAATCTGATACAAACGCAATTTTAGGGGCGTTGCATCATCACGATAAGATGGTAGAAAGTGCGAAAGCAAATGATGAATTAGAAATAGCGATATTAACAGGTGATGTAAGAGTTGGTCCACGTAGTGATAGAGCAATTGCAAGTCAATTAGAAGAAGTGATCAAGGAATTTCAACCAGATTCGGCAGTTCTAGTCACTGATGGTGCAGATGATGAAGCATCTCTTCCGATAATAACCTCAAGAATAAGAGTAGACCATATTGAGAAGATAATTGTAAGACAGAATAGAGGAATTGAAAGTACCTATTACTACATAATTAAAGCTGTTGAAGACCCTAGATGGCGTGCTAGATTATTAGTACCAGTTGCAATATTTTTAATGCTTTTTGGATTGGGATTAATGTTACCCAACGGAACTGTAATTATTGGTGCAATGCCATTGATAATAGGAATATGGGTTTTAGCAAAGGGATTGGGTTGGGAACAACAATTAGATCGTTTAATGAATGATATGCGAGAAAGTGCTACTGGAGGTATTTGGTCTTCTTTATTGTGGGGTTTAGCAATTGTTTCCGTGCTATTATCGGTCCTAACGGTTTGGCAAGTTCTTACTGGTTCTACATCAGAATTAAATGAGTATGTTACTGAAAGTTACGTAAGTATTGATGTGTTTGATTTGGATGCTGTAAACAGAGATGTTGCAGTTTGGGTTATTGCACTAGACCAAGCACTTACATGGATAGTTGTATCTACTTTCTCTTTTGCACTTTCTTTAGGAGTACTAAGATGGAAGGAAGGAACATTTACAGGTAGGAGTTTGTTATTATTTGGGCTTGGAGGAGTAATTTATACTATCTCTAGAGCAATCATAGAAGTTCTATTAACTGAATTATCTGGAGATGATTATAGTTTAGCCTTTGGAGAGATATCAGATACTTGGTTTCTCCCAATTGTCGCCACTGTGCTTTATTATCTATTAAGAACTGTAGTACAATCTTTTGAAGAGAATGATGAATCATTAAGTGCAAATAGATTTTGGGGTGTTTAATATTTCAAGCTATTTTTGTTTTTCTTTTCTTCTGATGTAATCAGAATAATTTCCTGGCCAAACAAACAGGCTTCCATCTCCTTTTAATTCCCATATTGTATCACATACTTGATCTAAAAAATATCTATCATGACTGACGGTGATTATTCCTCCATCATATCCAATAAGTGCTTCTTCCAAGGCTTGTTTGGCATCTGTATCCAAATGGTTTGTCGGCTCATCTAACAAAAGCATATTATTTTCTTCTAGTAATAAACAAAGTAAAGCCACCCTAGCTCTCTCTCCTCCGCTTAATTTTGAAAGTTTAGTTTTGGCCATATCTGAGGTGAATTGGAATTGGCCCAGCATAGATCTAAGATTTGCATATTCCATTTTCGGTTTTAAAAATTGAATCTGTTCAATAGGAGTCAAATCAAAATTTAGTAATCTATGGTCTTGATGAAAATAACCTATTTGGACTCCGGGACGAATATCTATTTCTCCTGAATCTAAACTCAATTCACCATTAATAATTCTTAATAATGTGGTTTTTCCTGCTCCATTTGGGCCTATTATACCTATTTTCTGACCTCTTCTTACTCCAATATCCAAACCTCTAATTATTGGATGTGAAAGGCTGTCAAATGACATATGGGCCTTTTTAAAATCCAATACTTCTAAACTACTTTTTTCTGTAGCTTTCATATTAAATCTCAAAGGTTTTCTTAGATTGGGTTTAATAGATTTTAACCATTTCAATTCGCGTTGTGTTCGTAAAATCATTACATGTTTTTGAGAAACTGATTTGTCATATTTATTGGAGCTTTTCATAGATTGCATTGCACCTTTCAACCTTTTCAATTCTTTTTGTGTCTTATCAATTCGGTCATTAAGAGTCTGTAAAAAAAGTTCTTTTTGCTTTAAAAAGGAAGTATAATTACCATTATACCCTCTTGTATGGGAATCTTGAACTTCAATTATATTATTACAAACTCTATCTAAAAAATATCTATCATGGCTAACAATTAAAAGAGCTCCGTTAAATTTATTTAGAAAATTCTCAAGCCAGTTCAAAGTCTGTAAATCTAAATGGTTTGTCGGCTCATCTAAGAAAAACACATCAATTTCATTTAACCCTACCAATTGCCTTGCAAGTGCAACTTTTGCACGTTCGCCACCTGATAGCAAAGAAAGTTGAATATCTAATGGATGATGTGCTAAATCTAGTGCTTTCAAAATTTCTTGGGCATGTCCTGCGACATCCCCTCCTCCTGAGCGTGCCATGAGACTCTGTAATTCTTGATATCTGTCCATATCAGGTTGCCAATCACCTTCATAAAACGAAGGTTGTGTCATTTTTTCTTCTAATAATGCTATCTCGTCTTCTATTTCTTGAAATTGTCGTCCACGTCTACTGAGTTCTTCTCCTAAAGTGGCATTTTCATCTAAATCTCTAATTTGTGTCAAAAATGCTAAACGGAGTCCTGCTGCTAAGAAAATATCGCCAAGATCTTGGTCTTGATTACTAATAGTACGTAATAATGTGGTTTTTCCTGCGCCATTATGTCCAACGATACCAATTCTATCTCCTTCATCTATACGTAAGTTAACTGATTCTAAAACTGTCAAAGGGCCAAAGGCACGATGTACCTCTTCAAGTCTAATCAATTCCCTGGCCATGAATCATCCGCGGGGAGATGTGCAATATAATACCAGTACAAATCAAAAGAGGTAGCGCGTACGGAGTTCATGGAAAGTACAGAAGTGGAGATAATTTGGAACGGACCGAGGTCACGCGCTGAGTTATTACTTGCAGCAATTACTCCAGATGATCCGGAATCATTTTCATATGAAATAATTGATTTGGATGAAGTTTCTAAATTAATTATAAGAGTTATTGCTAAAAATTTAAACACAATTAGATCAACAATTGATGATATATTGGTTTGTTTGGCTGCAGCAAATACCAGTTTGGATGTAGTTGAAGAAAAATAAACTATTTTGCTAATATAATTCGTATTGTTGAAGATAGATGCATGATACCGAGTAACATGGATGACGTGCCGCATGATCGTTCACATCTTCTTTGGGAAGGTAATATGGAAAATGGTTCGGCCACGCCTTTATTCCTAAAATCAATGGATGGATGGATAAATTCTATGATATTTGATGAGCAGGGTGGAGGGAGCGGCCCTAAAAATATAATCAAAGGAAAAATAATATCTAAGGCCGAGGGTTTACTTTGTGGGAAACCTATCGTAAATAGATTATTAGAAATACATTTTTCTGAATGTGAAATAAAGTGGTATGTTGAAGAGGGGGGAAAAATAAAAAATAGTCAAAAGATTTTAGAAATAAAAGGGATGGCAAAAGAAATTCTAAAAGTAGAAAGAATAATGTTGAACATTTTAGGAAATTTATCTGGTATTGCCACTAATACAAAAACATGGGTTAAGATGGTCCCACAAATAAAAATTGCAGCAACACGTAAAACCGATTGGGGATTGATGGACAAATGGGCTGTCAATGTAGGAGGAGGTTATACTCATAGACTGAATAGAAATGATGCCTTGATGTTAAAGGAAAATGACTTTGCATCGCATATGAGAGATGAAGAAAACTATCTACAGACAATTTCTAGAACTATTGAGGAAATAGATTTATCCAAAATAGATGATTTTATTATCATAGAAGTACAGAATATGAATGAGGCAATGATTGTCGTAGAAACATGGGTAAGAAAAATACAAAGTAATATAAAAAATGTTAAAATTGTGTTATTGTTAGATAATATTGATACTAATACAGTTAAAAAAATATCTAAAAAACTAATAAAAAATAAATTACGTGAATATTGTATTCTAGAAGCATCTGGAGGTATTGATATTGATTCTTTAGAAGATTGGGGAAAAACCGATATTGAAGTTATTTCATCTAGTAAATTAAATCGAGGAGTTAGTCCTATTGATCTATCAATGTTATTCGAAAAAGAGGTTTTTTGATGTCAAAAATACCTAAAAGTCATCCGAGATATGATTCATTAATCTCTAGAGAGAAATTAGTACAGGCTTCCAATGATGGTCTTTTGGCGGAATCGGCTATGATTGCTCACGGAAGAGGTGAGGCTTTTGACTATCTTCTTGGTGAAAAAACTTCTATTTCCGCTTTAAAATCAATTAAAGAAGTTGCAAAAAGACTGAGGGGGGCGAAAAGTCCTGTAATATCAGTAAATGGTAATACAGCAATTTTGGCTGGAGAGGAATTAATAAAAATTGCAGCAATAATTTCCTGTCCAATTGAAATAAATATATACTACAGAACGTCTTCAAGAATTTCAAAATTATTAGATTTAATGCATGAATATAAAGAAAAAATATCCAATGAAAGACCTCCTGAAAAATGGAAAGGGGAAGATTGGGTAGAAAGAATAAATAATGTCGAAATATTAGGTGAAAACTGTAAAGGTAAAATTATTGGATTAGAAGGCCCTCGTTCAATATGTTGTGTAGAAGGGATAGAAAAAGCGGATGTAGTATTAGTCCCCTTAGAAGATGGGGATCGATGCGAAGCACTTATTGCACTAGGTAAAGAAGTATTAGTAATTGATTTGAATCCACTTTCGAGAACATCTAGGAAGGCTACAGTGACCATTGTAGATGAGGTTTCAAGGGCATCTAAGTTATTATTGAAAGAAGTGTCTATTGGTGAAAGTGATGAGGGTTTTTGGGATAATGATATAGTGTTAATAGATGCTTTAAAAATAATATCTAATTCAGTAAATCGGATTAAATGATTTATTCTCTGTGATATGGACCGCCTCGAATAATTTCAGTGGCTCTATATATTTGCTCTAATAATATACATGCTACCATTTCATGAGGTAATGTCATCCTTGAAAGTGATATTTGTGTGATTGATATATTTTTCAGTTTATTACTAAATCCATCAGGAGGGCCTATGGCAAAATTTACTGTTTCATTACCAAGTGATATTTGTGATATTAAGTCAGATAGTTCCTTACTTGTTTTCTGAGTTCCATTTTCATCTAAAATTATTAAATTACCTTTGAGATTAGTTAAATATTTTTCATAATTATTATTATCTTTTTTATCAGAATAGATCTTAACTATTATTCCCCTAGAAATTACTCTTTTAGAATAATCGGCGATTATTGATGCCAAATTCTTATCTTTTGGTTTACCAAAAATATGAACTATTATTCTACCCACAAATATATCCAGATGCTTCTGTGTAATAGGATTTCGCAAAGCATCAAGACCGGGTACTCTTGCGAATCATCAATATGAGTCGTTGGCGTCGTCGACGTAAAGCTAAACCCTTTGTGGAAGAACCCCATATGCGTGGAGCTAGGATGTGGTTACAAGATTTACGAGAGGTTTGTGAAAAATCTTTCAATAACCACACAGATGGACAATTAAAAGTTAGAGAAATGCAAATAGAGTGGACGGCTGCAAATGAGATTGGAGAAGTGTCTGATTCATTACTTGAAGGGCTAAATAGGAGGGCTTTTAGGCTTTTACAGGCTGACTCAATAGAATGGTTAGAATGGCTCGATAATGAGAAATTTTGGAATCCAGGGTGGAAGGGAGAAGTGTCGGAATAATGATTTCACTAAATTTTTGGATACTATTTTATTTCTTCATTGGAGGAGTTATTCTGTATTATAGTAGATATCAACCGTTTCCCGAAATTGGTGGAAGATTTGCTTTTTTGATTATTTTTTTCGGTATTATTTTTACTATTGCCAGTACAGCACCTAGAGAAACACTTGAAGAATTGCCAGCTTTGATAACTGTAATTATTGGGGGTTTTGGCATAATTATTGGAGTAAGACATATGGTCAATACAAAGCAAGATGTTATTTTGGCACCGTTTGGGGGATTATTGTTGTGCATTGGTGCAATTGATTTATTGACTGTTGATTGGGTTAATTCAACAATGAATGAACAAATAATGTCATTCATAATAGCTTCTATAATTGTCATGTTAGAAATTTATCTTGCTTTTCGGGGTTTGGTGGTAGGCGTTCCTGGCATCTCATGGTCAAAATCTGGATTAAGACAAATAAAAAGAGGGTTGATTTATGGGAAAAATGGTGCAATAGAGCATTTTAAAAAATCGTGGGATATGAATGATCCGTGGCTTAATACTATGAGTCATGCAGCATTATTCTTAATATATGAAAAAATTGGAGATGATAAAAAAGGTTCTGAACATCTATTAGAATTAGAAAAGAATGGGGGATGGTCTGCATTAGATGAGTCTTGGACCGAAATAATAAAAAATTCACTTAATGAAATTTCTTTGTAGTTTTTGACACGAACTATTCAAAATAACAGAGGCCCTCGCAGATATGCAATGGTTCGTATAACAAGAGTTCATACTGGAGGAGGAGATAAAGGAGAAACTTCACTATTAGATGGATCTAGAGTGAGTAAAGGAAATCCAAGAGTTGCAATGTACGGTACTATTGATGAATTGAATTCTCAACTTGGAATTGTTAGAATGGAATTAAAAAGATCCGATATGGCATCTGATGAAGTAAAAAAATCTCTTGACATTGTTTTGGGGCGAGTACAACAAGAGTTATTCGATATTGGAGGAGAATGTGCCTGTACACCTGGAAAACTTCCATCAATGATGGCGCTGATAGGTGAAAATGAAGGAGATAAATTAGTTGAAGAAATGAATAAATGGCTGGAGGATATAGAACCTCTAGAGTCGTTTATTATGCCAACTGGATCTGCACCTGTGGCAAGTTTACATGTGTCTCGGACTGTAGCTAGAAGAGCTGAAAGAATTGCTTGTTTGATGCTAGAAAATGATGGAAAAGAAGCGGTGAGAATTGAAATAATTTCTTATTTGAATCGTTTATCAGACTGGATGTTTGTTATGGGAAGATGGATAAGTGCAAAATGTGAAGAAGAAGAAGTTCTGTGGACGCCGCTTGGAATGAGGACAAAAAGTGATTAAACTGAAAGTCCAGAATCTGTTCTAAAAATATAAACAGAATTGATTATCTCTTTTTCTTGATTAAATGTTAGCTGGTTTTTAGCATCATCAAAATTTAACCATAAATAATTAGTGTGTTCATGAGATAATGTAACATCTAACTCTTCCGTTTCGGCTAAATACCAGTATACCTCTTTAGAAATATCTTTTCCTTTTTGTTTGAATGTGTACTCTGTACGAGCATTCCAACCATCAACTATCACTATTTCTTTTATTCCGGTTTCTTCTGTTAATTCTCTCAAAGCTGTAGAGTGGTGATTTTCATCTTGCTCTTCTATATGGCCCTTTGGAAAACTCCAATGACCTTGGGGGTATTGAAGAAGCAATATACTATCATAATTAATCAATATGAATCCGCATGATGTCTCCATGATTCTTCCGAAGAAGGGTTTACGTATCGTAATTTTCTATAAATGATTAAAAAATATAAATATTATTTGTTATTCGTTCAAAAAAATTACTGTAAATTACAAGCACGATGTGAAAAAGATGTATGAAGAAATTTTATCATTAGATATAAAACGTATAATTACTGATACTGATCTAGATGGTGTGGTTACAGGAGCGATATTGAAGAGGTATTGGAAAGATGCCGAGATAATCTTCACACAACCTGGACAATTAAGATCAGGTAAATTAGATGAAAGAATAGATATTTATACTGCAATTTGTGATTTACCATATCGTGCTAATTGTGGATTAAATATCGATCATCATCAATCTAACAAGCCGAATAAAGATTTAGATATTGAAGGCATTATGGCTTGGGAAGATTCTCCTTCAGCATCTCGAATAGCATACAATATTATATCCACGGAACTAGATCTTACTGATTTGAATGAATTGTTATTATGGGTTGATAAATTCGATAGTGGAAATATATCGAAAGAAGAATATCTATCAGAAAATAATGTATTATGGTTAGGGAGAATAATTGCTGATGATTCAAAAATTGCATTACATATTTTGAAGTTATTAGAAGATGGTTTATCCATAAATACTATTTTAAAAGATGATAGTATCATTTCTCGTTTATTTGAAAAAAGGGAAGAGCAATATAAAATTATGGAAATCATAAGAGATAAGATGAAGATAATTAATAGACTGGCCATAGTGAATTTTGAAGGCTATGGAATCCGCTCAAATGGTTATAGTGTAACTGCAATGGCTGGTAACGAATGTGATGCATGTATTGTAATACATGGGAATTTAGGTGCTTCGTTTGAAGATTATCCAAAATACCCAGTTTCGGCCTCTTTCTATACTAATTCATTTTTGCATAAAAATAGTGGTATTTATGATTTAACAAAATTAGCAAAGAGGTTTGATTCAGAAGGAGGTGGTCATCCTAATGCCTGTGGTTGCAGAATTAAAATTATTGAAAAAAAGAAATCAAATAAAAGAAAGATGGAGAAGAAAGATATCGATGATAATTTAAATGAATGGATTAGAATGTGGAGTGAAAATATTTTAAATTATTTGTAAAAGATATAAAAATCCTAAAAAGGCGTGAATAACTACAAGTATGGACATAATATCTCCAATTCTTCCATGTAAATTTCTAGTTCTAGAAAAAGAATCTGTACCTATTTTTTTATTTGTTGAATGTCCAGACCTCCAAAGAATAAACATTAATATTGCCCCCAATAAACCTCCGGAAGCATGAAAATTATTAGGCATTATATAACTATAAATTGGGACATCATCAATCCATGCTCGAAAAAATCCTGCAACAAAAGCCAAAAAAACTACAAATATTGTTCCAAGCATTAATTTATTTCCATTTGATCTATGCACTTCAAGTAAAATTTGATAGTTTTGCTCTTGTAAAAGAGGCCTATTTTGTCTCCATTTTCGTTGTTTCATAAATATCCAAATTAATATTAAAGCGGCAATAGGATGAAGAAGAATCACAACACCCAATATGACATTCATATAACTCGGTAGGTGTGTATGACTTGAGTTCTCTGTTGTATAATTTGATTATGTGGGCGATGTATTGATGTATGATTGCTAAAGGGCACTGATTAGTGAGTTCGGATGGAGCAGTATCTTCTTGAATGTCTAGATTCTTTGTCTCAGTCTGGTGAAGATAAAAAAAGGAGACTGAATAGAGTTCAAAAGATATCGGCATGGGATCTTTTGAACAAAGAATGGAGAGCTTTGGTTGCATTGGCAGCTAAAAAAGAAAGTTTACCAGAAGTAAGCAAGGATGAATTCGGAAATCTCAAAAGTATTAATTCAAACCATAACAAAAAAATTGGAAGGAGGGGTGGAAAGGGACTTAGAAGGAGTTTTGAAGATAATTTAGAGCATCCATCTGACGTAATGCTATCTAAAGAGTCAGAAGGGTACAAATTGGCTGTTTTAATAGCACAAAAAATAAAAATGGAAAATTCATGGAATTTAGAATGGGATTCACATTTAGATATTTTAAGAAAATCCTGTGAAAATGGGATACACCCCGTTTGGAATAAATTGGCCAAAGAAGCTAGTATTTTTGCTGAACTTAGTAGATTCAAAATAAATCATGATAGTAAAAAGCATGAAGATTCGTCGCTTTGGATTAATAGTTCCTATTTTGATCCAGAAAATACAGTAGAGTTGAAAGCATGGTTAGATATGAATTTGCCGTTTAATGCAAAAACTGACCAATTAAAGGTAATTCAAAAAATAAAAAAAGATATGGCTAATAAACCTCGATTTTCAGAATGGAATAAATGGATTACTCCTATTCTAAGAAATCAAAGTAAGGAAATGGCACTGGTTGAGGGCATGATACTCGCCTGCTGTAAACACGATGATGCTATCAAAGTCTTAGACAATATATCTGAAAAATCAATTGTTGATGTGGCAAAAAAACAAGTTAGATTATTAAAATTACGTGCTGGTAACTTAACTAATTGGGAGGAAGATTCCAAAATAGAAAAAGAAGATTTATTATCACAATCAATTAGAACTACTGCATGGAAGCAAATTGAGAATATTGAGAGAGATTTTACTATTGAAGAGTTGCGTTTTGGTATTGGTGTTTTGTCTAATTCAGAAAAGAAAGTACCAGACTTCATTATCTGGAAATTGGTTTTTAAATTGTTTGAAATAAATGAATTAGAGCAGGCTTATGATACAGTAAATGATTTAATGATTAGAAACAACGAACAACTAAAAATTGCATTAAAAATAAACTCAAAAAAGGATATAGGGTCGATAATAAATCTATCCTTGGATAATTTAGATGAAGAAGGACTTTTAATGGTTGCAAAAGATTCGGGTTGTAATAATAAAATAAGAATTAAAGCGGCAAACAGGGTTTTACAGTTTGATTCGATTAGGTATATGAGTGATATTTTAGATATTTTTACCGATGTTGCAGATATTGAAAGTCTAGCAAGAGTTTTGGTAGAGAATGTATCATTAGCTAAAGTTTATCCAGAACGTGTATTAATGATTTGGCACATGATTAGTGCAAAAAATGCAAAAAATATAACCAATGAATTAGAAGGTTTAAGAGACAGTGCGTTGAAATCAATTACTGATTCTCCTGAAGATTTGATTCTTTCCGAAGTATCTAAGGCACTCATATCTCTTCTCGATGGTATTCCAAGAGATATGAGTATAATTAATCAAAAATTGGATTCAGATGGTTTATTGGCTCTAAATGAAGTGCGTAGGGCATTATCTCCTGAAGGCGATAGTAGAGTTAGTGCGAAATCGATACAAAAACTAGAAGACTCGATAAAAATTGCAAATTTAGATTATTTGGAAAGACGGTTATTTAAATCTCTAGGTGATTCTTTGTTGCTAAATAGAATTGCAATGGATATAGAAAGTGGCATGTCAGATAGGGTTGCAGATGCGAATAGTGCTTTGATTTCGATAACCTCTAAAAATGATATTTCTATGCAGAATGTAAAATTTATCATTGAAATGATTATTGAGCATGGGAAAATAATTGCTGAAGGAATAATTCCCTTGGAAAAATGGTATAGAAAAAATGACAATAATAGTTTAGATTCTAGACTTATTAAGGCTACAATACAAAGTTCACAAGGGAATTACATTCAGGCCGCAAGAGAATATCAGGATGCAGCAAAAAAAATCAAATATGATTTTGAAAAATATGCATTAATTATGAGAAAGGCACTAATATCTTATGCACATGGTGGAGGATGGAATAATTCCGTAAATCTAATCAATTCGAAACCTACACTATCTGCCTCAGTGACAGAAAGATTTCAATTATACCTCAACGTTTGTAATGATGAAATGGGGAACAAAAAAGACAAGGCAAGAAATAGACTACATGAATATGCATTAAAAGAAGTACAATCTGAAATGTCAGATATTAAAGAGAGTAGGGGGGCACAAATAGAAGCTTTAGAGCTTCTTATGCGATATCCAGAAGAATTGGATCCTCCATTACCAAAATCTCCATTTCAAGGGCGAGTGAAGGCGGCAATACGTGGATTACAAAGAATAGAAAATACACACCGATCAGAGCTTGATTTAAAATTTGAACAGGAAATGTCTAGAGAAAAAAAGGATATTTATGAGATCCAATCAATAGCAAATCAAATTGCAGATTATGCACCTATCAGAGGACTACGGAAATTAGAACGTGCAATTTCTTCTCCTAATTTATCAGAAAATAATAAGACTACGTTAGAAAGGGTTGCCGGTGCCATGTTTGTACAGCATAGCCAATCCATACCGATAAAAGAAAGAGGTATGTTACGCAATCTTTCACTAAAACCGGTAATTATTGTAGATACAAATATTCTGATTGATACTCTAAAAGATGATTTATTACGGGAAATGTCTGGCGATAGTTTTGGAAGTCTTAACTGGACTGGGGACAGATCGTTCCATTGGATGTTAAGAAGAAGGAGTAAAGAAAAAATGATGTTTATGAACATTCCATCAATGGTAAGGGCAGAATTTTTGAATAGAGTCAAAACTCCTGAAAACGTATTAGAATTATTTTCTAAAAATGTATATATAAATTCCAAAACATGGAATGAAAAAATAACTAAAACATTACTTGATAAAAAGATAAAACAGATTTGTAAAGAATTTGGTAATTGGGATTGTAGAATTGATAAAGAAAGAATGAAAGAAATTGGCCTAGAAAAATTTATGATACAACACAAAGATATATTTGAAGAGATAACAAAACAAAAAATGAGTAGGGGGGATAATTCAAAGAGGAGTACAATAAAGGGTCAAGAAATTTATCCTGAAGGAGGAGATATGCAAATAATGCGTTATGCGGCTGAATTATGTAATAATATTAATCCAGAAATAGGAAAAGTAATTATTGCAACTAGGGATAGTGATTTCAAATTAATCTCGAGATCTTTAGAAGAAGAATTTGGATTTGGAATAGTCGGGGATGCACAGGAGCTAAATAGGAGAATATTGAGAAAAGTCTCTTGAATATTTAGTTTCTACAAATTTATTTGATTTGAAAACCATTTTTCGAAAATTTTTCTTCTTTCAATTGAATCTATTGCCGATGTATGAGGCATAGAATCTAAAACATGTATTTCAGAAATATCCTGATAGTGTTGTTTCAATAATTCAAAATGATCATTGCCAAGGGTTTCGTCAGTTCCTGCCTGAATTACCAATATTGGTACCTTAGGTACTCCCCAAAAAGGTATTTGTGCATTGGCATAACCTACATTCAAATCTGGATGTATACGTTGATATTCGCGTCTAAGGATATGTCTGACCCAAGAATTTGCCATCACGGCTCTTCCAGGTAGTTTTTTTTCAATAATAAGAGGGAAAGAGGTGGCTGGAGATTCTAAAATAATGCCTCTGAGTGCTTTATCCCACCAGCCCGAAGAATATGACGAAAGTCGAATTGTAAGAAAGCCCCCCATAGAATGGCCATATATCCATAATTTTTCAGGAGTATATCCTAAAACAGCAGGCATTTTTTCCAATAATAATTCAATATCTGCTATTACTTTTAAGATAGTCCACTCGTGTTTTCCTTTTTGTTCTCCGAATCCTCGTTGATCTAAGCTAAAAATATTTGGCCCCATAGTATTCATATGTTGGCACCTAGATTCTCCCCTTCCCAAGCTAGAATTATAACCATGGAGATACAAGATAACATCTTTACTACTAATAGTAGATTCCAAATAATGTGCTTTTAAAGTTTCATTGCCCCATCCCAAAAAAGTAAAAGCGTGCCAGCGACTGTCTGTAATATTTGTTAATTCCCTAGAAGGAGTGATAAAAACTGAAGAGTAAATTCTCCATCTCATGAATAACCATCCTGCAACTGGAATTGATGCTCCAAGAATAATCCAGGAAAAGCGATATGTTCTCCAAACTGGTGATATTATTAACATAATAAGTTGAATTAAAATTAACAAAGTCAAAATTTTTGGCTTACTAGGTAACAATGGTTTTGGAGTTTTTTGATAAACTGCTGCTCTTAAATGAGAAAAATGAAATTTCTTTTCATTCTTTCCTTTACTCAAAACTTCCACCTAAATTTTCTGAAATTGTATATATTAATAAATAAAATAGTGAAAACGATTACAACATGTTGTTGAATTTACACTAAATTTTAAAATTACACTTAGATTAAACTATGTAATCAATAATTCAAATACCTCAGTATTAGGCCGGTGTTATGGAAGGTGCTACTGACCCTGCTAGATTAGAGAATCGCCTTTATTTTAAAATGGGTGGTTTTGTTTATGATAATGCACATGTCGTGCTAATGTGCTCCTTGCTACTTTGTGCCGGTCTGGGTTACATGATTACACTAGAGCCACAATATATCGAGGGTTATGGAGAAGGAGATCTAGAATCTGTTGATGGTTGGGAAGCGGCCGGAGAAGGTTTCTCTGACCCTAACGAAACGGCTTTCGAGTCCTTCTACGTTCTATTCCATCACCCCGGGCATGCTTATGATGATGATGAGGTAATCTCTGCTATTCAGTCGGCCATTGAAGTACTTTCTAGAAATGAAAACATCGATATAGAAGTTCCTTGGGAGACGAATGAAGCAAATCGATCTACGTTAGTAAGTAGTATCGACTCTTCATGGTCCAGGGTATACATCAAGGTAAACATGAACAGAGAGGACTCTAAAATCCTCCTGAAGGAGATTTATCAGGATATAGAACTACCGGATAATGCCCCAGAGGGAATGGAAAAGTACCTCACAGATAATTTGGCAATTGACATTACCTTCGATCTGGTTCTCAAAGAAGAGCTTCTGAGAGCAGAATTGATTTCGGCCCCCTTGACTATACTCATTCTATTGTTTGTATTTGGTACTGTGGTCTCTGCAAGCCTACCCGCACTGTCTGGAATCTACACTGTAATAGCCGCGGTCGGTATAATTCATGGTCTTACGTACGTTGTCGATGATCTCACAGTTTATGCCGTAAATATCGTATCTTTGCTGGGTATTGGGCTGAGCGTTGATTATTCGCTGTTTATAGTAAATAGATTCAGAGAAGAATTAGGCAGAGGGCATGACAAGCGGACGGCTATCGCAATGACTAGCGCGACCGCTGGAAGGGCTATTCTGTTTTCAGGTCTAACAGTAATTGCAGGCTTGACCGGGATGTTATTCTTCGATAATACCGGACTACCGTCACTGGGCTGGGGTGGTATTTGTGCAACTTTGGTAGCGCTCACTTCTTCGGTTATTCTACTCCCATCTATACTAGCAATACTCGGAGATAAGATAAATTTCGGAAAGGTTCCTTTGGGCCTCAGCACAGAGATATCTGATGATGGTTTTTGGTCAGATTTAGCTAGAAAGGTTATGGACAAACCGTTCTCATTTTTGATTCCCTGCGTTCTAATTCTTTTGGCAGCAGGGGCTCCGTTCCTTCAAGCAGAGTGGGGCATCACCTCTTGGAAGGCCTTGAGCCCGGATAATGAAGCTAGAAGCGGCATGGAGTTGACAGATGAAAATTGGCCTCAGGAAGTTTCAAACACCGCTCTGATTGTTTACGAGATTCAACCAGGTACAGATGTATTTTCTGAAGAAAATATCAGAAGTTTGTACTCATTTTCTAAAGATATATTGTCTATCGAAGGCGCCAATTATGTCTTCACTTATGCACATTTTAATTCAAGCTGGACTGAAGACAATGTCGTCGATTTCTGGGATGTTTCGGCTGATAGTGAGCTATCATCAGATGAGGCAGAGGCTCTTAGAATGGAAAGAAAATTCTATGCTGATTCGTCTATTGGAGATGGAGTGGTTCTCGTGCAAGTAGCCATCGAAGGAGATCAAAGTAGCGAGTCGTCTAGAATGGTCGTTCAAGAGATAAGAAAGTTGAATGGGAAGGAAGGTCAGTTTGGAGGAGTTTCGGAAGTCAATGTTGCAGGCTTCGCTGCTTATAACCAAGATGTCTTAGATGCTGTCATGGAGAATTTACCAATTGCCCTGATGTTCATACTAGCTTCTAGCTATCTACTGATTTTCCTACAAGTAAGATCGATAATTCTACCTCTGAAAGCCCTCGTGATGAATATACTATCAGTAAGTGCCTCATTCGGAATACTGGTATGGGTTTTTCAAGAGGGAAACGGAGCGGAACTGCTCAACTTTACTCCTCAACCTATAGATCCAACAACGCCTGTGATGATTTTCGCTATTTTGTTTGGGCTAAGCATGGATTACGAAGTACTGATGCTCTCCAGAATTCACGAAGAATGGGAGAGAACAGGTGACAATACGATGGCTGTAGCCACCGGGCTGCAAAAAAGTGGTCGAATAATCACATCTGCTGCTCTAGTAATGGTCACCGTCTTCTCGGCCTTTGGCTTCTCGTCGGTTTCACTTATGATGCAATTCGGATTCATGCTGGCACTCGGGGTAGCCGTCGATGCGACGATTGTTCGTGCATTGGTTGTTCCTTCAACAATGAGGTTAATGGGCGATTTGAATTGGTGGTCACCTAAATGGCTACAAAGAAATTCGGACGGTTTTGAAAATAAAGTCCATCATTCTGAAGAATAATTTAATTTCACATGTGATTAATTATTGCTTCTCCAAAGGAAGAACAGGAAAGAAGTGTGGCATCATCCATTAATCTTTCAAAATCATATGTAACAGTTTTTGCAGAAATTGCTCCTTCCATGCCTCTGACAATCAAATCTGCTGCTTCATTCCATCCCATATGGCGTAACATCATTTCAGCAGACAGTATCAGTGAACCAGGATTTACTTTATTTTGACCTGTGTATTTGGGAGCGGTGCCATGTGTTGCTTCAAATATTGATATTCCAGTATCATAGTTAATGTTTGCACCAGGTGCTATACCTATGCCACCAACTTGAGCTGCCAATGCATCTGATATATAGTCTCCATTAAGGTTCATTGTAGTTAAAACGCTATATTCTCTTGGCCTAGATAGTATTTGTTGGAGCATTGCATCTGCAATTACATCTTTA
Organism: Candidatus Thalassarchaeaceae archaeon; assembly: GCA_045568235.1. GTDB lineage: Archaea > Thermoplasmatota > Poseidoniia > Poseidoniales > Thalassarchaeaceae > MGIIb-O3. The sequence goes on along the minus strand of JBJLBJ010000022.1, from coordinate 43,971 downwards.
ATTATAATTTGATTGTCATTTTTTGGGTTGTTGATAGTACACCAGGGACCACCGTCTAATTCAATAGCAGCAAACTCATCTTTAGCTAACTGATAACCCCAATCTCTAAAACCTCCTTCTGTAAATTTCATTATATTACCTTTATGCACTATAGTAACATTTTTCATATCTTGTTCAATTGCATAATTAATTGCTGCTCTTACTATCCTGTGAGTGCCTTCTTTACTAATCGGTTTGATACCTATCCCACTAGTCTCTGGGAATCTAATTTTATCGACGTTCATTTCTTCTTGTAAGAAATTAATTATTTTTTTTACTTGAGGGCTACCAGCCTCCCATTCTATTCCAGCATAAACATCCTCGCTATTTTCTCGAAAGATAATCATGTCGACATCTTCTGGAGATTTAACCGGACTAGGAGTTCCTTCATACCACCTAACTGGTCTAACACATGCAAAAAGATCTAATTTTTGTCGGAGTGCAACATTGAGGCTTCTAATCCCCCCTCCAACTGGTGTTGTAAGCGGTCCTTTTATTGAAATTAGACCTGTTCGCATTGCTTCTAATGTCTCTTCTGGCAACCATTCTCCAGTTCTATCAAATGCTTTTTGTCCTGCTAAAACCTCACGCCAATGGATTTTCTTAGATTCGGAATATGCTTTTTCCACTGCTGCATTTACAACATCAATCATTACAGGTGTGATATCTATGCCTATGCCATCTCCCTCAATATAATGAATTATAGGATTGTTCGGAATGGATAATTTACCATCTTGCATAGTAACTTTATGTCCCTCTGTCATGTATATCATATACGCCAGAAGACCGTCATTGAAGAAGCCAACCCTCATGACCTAGTTTATACTGGCTATAATCATGAAAGGGACGGTTCGATGGGTAGAAGATAAAACAATGGAAGGAATTACGGAAGGAGGGAAAAAATTTGGAATTTATGGAAAAGACTATCCGAGTCCGATGGAAATGTTATTGCATGCACATGCTGCATGTTCATTTGTTGATGTTATTGGAGGATTAAAAGAACGTATGAAAGATGTGGATGAGGCATGGATAGAGATAGATGGTACAAGAAGAGAAGAAAGTCCTAGGACGTTTGAATCTGTTCATATGAAATATGTTATTAATGGAAATATTCCAAAAGAATTGGTTAACAGAATAATTGAATACAGTCACCAAAAACTTTGTTCGGTGGGAATAATGTTAACTGGATCTGGTATGAAATTAACATGGGAATTAGAGATTAATAAAATATGATTCGGCGTCTGTGGAAGAATAAAAAAAATATCAATAATGATGCGATTTGAAGCTAGTTCTTCCTCAATCATTAAACACCCTCCATCAGGAAGACAAAATCCCGCACGTGGGCCAGTGCAGAAATCGGACATTCAAATTATAGGAGGAGTATATAATGCAATCAAAAATAAAAAAGGTCAATTCAGAGTCAAAAGAAGAAAGTGGAATGATAATTGAAAGAAGATTCACGTCGGCCGGAGAGGACCCTTTTAATTCATTCAACTGGATTGAAATGGATGTAGAAATTAGAAATCCTGATGGTTCGATGGCTGAATCTATCCAGGGTGTGAAATTACCTTCAGGATTTTCTGGAGTACCGGGGAAGGTATTGGCTCAGAAGTATTTGCGTAAAGCCGGCGTCCCTCTCTATCTGCGAAAAGTATCAGAAGAAAATGTTCCTGTTTGGCTTCAAAGAAGTGAGCCCGATCATGAAAAACTTCAAACCGTTGACAAAGAAAAAGGATGGGGCGGAGAAACTGATGGTCGAGACCTATTTAGAAGACTAGCTGGAACATGGACCTATTGGGGATGGAAATATGGATATTTTGCAAGTGAGGCTGATGCTTTGGCATATTTTGATGAAATGTGCTATCTGATAGCAAGTCAGAGATCTGCTCCAAATAGCCCTCAATGGTTCAATACTGGTTTGCACTGGGCCTATGGGATTGAAGGTCCAGCACAAGGGCACCACTATGTTGATCCAACCACCGGAGAATTAAGTTTGTCTTCTAATGCTTATGAACACCCTCAGCCTCATGCTTGTTTTATTCAATCAGTATCTGATGAACTAGTAGGAGGTACCGGCTCAATTATGGGGTTATGGAATAGAGAAGCATTATTATTCAAATATGGTTCAGGAACTGGTTCAAATTTTTCCAGTATTAGAGGGAAAGATGAGCCGCTATCTGGAGGAGGAAAATCATCCGGCCTGTTGTCTTTCTTAAAAATTGGAGATAGAGCGGCAGGCGCTATAAAATCCGGAGGAACGACCCGTAGAGCGGCCAAAATGGTAACTCTTGATCTTGATCATCCGGATATTGAAGAATATATCGACTGGAAGGCGAGTGAAGAAGAAAAAGTATCGGCTCTTGTAATTGGTAGTAATATCCTACAAAAGCATGCAAATGCTATTATGGAAAACATTTGGGGCCATGATAGCGATTCTGAAAGATTTGATCAAAGTATAAATTTGCCTCTAAGGAAAGCAATGGTACAAGCGATAAAAGATAGTGTTCCTCAACCGCATATTCAAAGAATTATTGATTTGGCAAAACAAGGTTGGAAAGGTGTCGATTTTGATGTATTAGATACTGATTGGCAAGGAGAAGCATATATGACAGTGTCTGGTCAGAATAGTAATAATTCTGTTAGAGTTCCGAATGAATTTATGGATACTGTAAAAAGTAAAGGAGATTGGAATCTCTATTACAGAACTGAGTTAGATAAAGCAGAACAAGAGGGTCGTGCACCAGAACCTTGTAAAGTATTGGATGCGAGCGAATTATGGGATAAAGTAGCCTATACTGCATGGGCATGTGCAGATCCCGGCGTACAATTTGATACTACTATTAATGAATGGCACACATGTCCAGAAGGAGGTAAAATAAATGGTTCTAATCCTTGTTCTGAATATATGTTTTTGGACGATACTGCATGTAATTTAGCAAGTATAAATCTCCTAAAATACTATGATTTGGGAACTCAAACTTTCAATATAGAGAATTTTCGTCATAGTGTTCGGCTATGGACAGCAACATTAGAAATTAGTGTTTTAATGGCTCAATTTCCTTCTGCTGAAATTGCTAAAAGATCTTATGATTATCGAACATTGGGTCTAGGATATTGCAATATAGGTTCTTTGTTAATGCACATGGGAATACCATATGATGATGAAAGAGGGTATGCTATTTGTGGGGCTATGACTGCCATAATGTGTGGAGAATCATACGCTACTAGCGCAGAAATGGCATCAATATTGGGCCCTTATCCAGATTATGAAAGAAATGAAGAACATATGCTAAAAGTTATGCGTAATCATCGAAGAGCCGCTTATGGCATAAATGATGATGAATATGAAGGTTTAACTATAAAACCAATGAGTATAGATTCTAAAAAGTGTCCAAAGGACTTATTGGAGGCAGCTCGAAATGCTTGGGATGTTGCCTTGAGAGAAGGTGAAGAACATGGGTATAGAAATGCACAAACAACTGTTATTGCTCCTACTGGAACAATAGGGCTAGTAATGGGAGCTGATACAACTGGAGTAGAGCCTCAATTTTCTCTAGTACAATACAAAACATTGGCGGGAGGAGGTTCATTGAGAATTGTAAACAGTGGAGTTTCCAATGCATTGAAGAGGCTTGGTTACAGCGATAAAGAAACTACAGAAATCGAACAATATATTACAGGCACGAAAACTTTGAGTAATTGTCCTCATCTTTCTGCAGAAAAATTGACTAAGATGGGGTTGGATATCAATACAATAAAGAAATTAGAAGATAGTTTTGGCGATGTATTTGATATTCGTTCTGCTTTCTCTCCAGCAATATTAGGTGAAAAGATATGTAAGGATACTTTAGGAATGAGTCAAGAAGATTATGACAATCCTTTCTTCGATGTACTATCTCATATGGGTTTATCCTCTGATGAGATTGGTACTGCTAATGATTATGTATTTGGATATAACATGATAGAGGGTGCTCCAGGCTTAAAAGAAGAGCATTTGGCTGTATTTGATTGTGCTACTCCTTGTGGAAAATATGGTAAAAGATCTATTGATTGGAAAGCACATGTTATGATGATGGCTGCTGCACAGCCATTTATTTCTGGTGCAATTTCAAAAACAATTAATATGCCTTCTAATTCGACTGTAGAAGAAATAAGGGATGCGTATAATCTAAGTCATTCAACAATGAATAAAGCATGTGCAGTCTACAGAGATTGTTCTAAGTTATCTCAACCATTAATGAATCAATTAGTTGATTCTAGTGCTATGGAAGATGACGAAGAAGTTGAGGAATTAGTAGTTACAAAAATGGTTGAAGAAGTAGTAAAGGTTCTACCTGTACCAGAAGTTGATGCAAGGCCTGTAGCACAATCAATGGTGAATTATATAGCCACAAGAAGGCAATTGCCCAATAAAAAGAAAGGCGACAATATAAAGGCGAGAATCGGTGGTCACAGCGTTCGTTTAATTACAGGAGAATACCCAGATGGAGCGCTTGGAGAGATTATATTAGTAACCTCAAAAGAAGGTGCGGCATGGAGGGCGATGTTAAATCAATTTGCAATAGCAGTCTCAATCGGACTACAGCACGGTGTGCCGCTTGAAGCGTTTGTAAAAGTATTTACTTTCCAGAAATTCGAACCAAGTGGGATGGTTGAAGGAGGTAGTGGAAGAGTCAAAATGACTTCTAGTTTAGTAGATTGGATTTTCAGAGAGTTAGCAATCGAGTATGCAGGGAGAGATGACTTGGCCCATGTTGCTGTAGAAGAATCAGATTTTGATCCTTATTCAATAAGTAAACCAGAAGTAAGTGATGTCGGTATAGTAAGAAATAAAGGTGAAAAGCGAGAAATTCAATATACTCTGGAGTCGGTATCAAATCTAGAAAATAAAGAGATGAAGGAGAGGAGGATGGCAAGGGAAAGAGGTTACACGGGAGATATTTGTGCGTCGTGCGGTAGTAGTCAAATGCGCCGTAATGGAACTTGTCTAAAATGTGATGCGTGTGGTGAAACTACAGGTTGTTCTTGAGATAAAATACCTGCTATCTAAATAAGATATAATATGTACAGACATATATATGTCCATTGGTGTCGATGTGGTGATTCCGACATTTCGAAGGCCAGATGTATTACCTAGATGTCTAGATTCATTAAGTAAACAAACTATCGCACCACAGTCAATCGAGATTATTGATGATTCAGAAACTGATTTTGGCCCTGGAATCTCAAGAAATATAGGTTGGAAAAGAGGTAGTGCCGATATTGTGGCCTTCCTAGACGATGATTGTGTTGCTCCATCAAATTGGATAGAAACTATATTGAAATTATTTGAAAAAAATGAGTTTATTGGTGGAATTGAAGGTGCCATGACCACAGAAGATGAAGTAGGAAATATAGTATCACATAATCCTCCTACAAGATTTAAATGGGATCGTTTCAAAACAGCTAATTTAATAATAAAAAGAGAAATTTTAGAAGAGGTCGGTGGCTTTGACGAAAGATATCATTTGCATAGAGAAGATACTGATTTAGCATGGAAAGTTATTGATGCGGGCCATAAGATAATATGGGCTTCTGAGTGTATAATGCATCATCCTGAACCTTTAGGATCTATGGGGACATATGCACCATATCCTAAGTCTGAACAATTACTTTATCGGCGCAATCCTAGAAAATATGTGGAAAGTGCTGCTGGGCTTATATCTAGAACTAGTGTAATTAATGGAGACTTGTGGAAATTACAAAAAAAATTAAGAAAAACACAAGAAAATAGTGATATCAGGCCATTATCTAGATACGAGTCCTGGTCATTATGGAGTAAGGCTTGGTTCGTTGCTATTTTTTGGCTTATTAGGAAAAATTCGTTTGGAGAACCAAAAAAAGTTTCAAAAAATTTGCGAATATAAGAATATTCGTTTATTTTGTATGATTGTCAATAATGTCAATCCATTCTTTTGTTGAAAAACCAGTAATGGACTCAAATAATACTAAGTCGTCTATTATTTCCTCATGGCATACTAAATAATGAGAGTTAGTAATTTCGTGAGGTTTGCCTTTGCTGCTTATTATTGGAGCTGAATAAATATTTATACCTCTATTCTGTAATCTTTTTACAATTGGCTCTTTCAAAAAACTTGGTATTGATGAAAATATTTTCTTTAAAATATTTCCAACGAGCGTCAGAGGCCTTCTATCAGAAGCTTTATTGGCATTTTTGATCATTTCTAAATCGTAATTATACGGATCTAATTCTAAGAAATGTTCAATTTTTTGTAATGTTTCTTTTTGTTTATTTTTCATTAAACTACTGTCAATGATTATGAAATTATTCATATCAAAATATTTTAGCCAGTGCTCCATTGATTTTCCATACAATGAATCATCTCTCAGTCTTTCATCTTGCCATGCAGAAGAAAAATCTGACCAATTGGTATTGTGTTTTTTATCTTCTTCTGTTTCTATAATCATCCTCCAATGACTGAAGGCTCGTGAGATAGGTTCTCGTATACACAAAATAAATTTCATATTTGGAAATTTTTCGTATATTCTCTTTGGTGCTAAAGGGCAAGCAAAGGTATGTATTGAAGCATCTATTTTCATCCTATTATCATCAATAAAGAATTTTTTATATTCATCCCATACTGGATCATCCATATTTCTACCAAAAGTACCCTTGTGAGTAGGGAAAAAATTTGGCTCTTTTGGATTTGAAAGTTGTAGATCAGGGTGCTGAGATAATGCATTCGCTAGCCAGGTTGAACCTGATTTAGGAACGCCTACAATATATCCTCCCAATGCGTCCAAATATGACAACCTCATTAATCCGAGTCAATCGATAGATATGAAAAGTACGATTGATTGTGGATTATATAGGGGGCTTCCATCATGTACCGATTAGTATGGTTTCAACATATCCATAAAGCTGCTGGAACTTTGATAGTTAATATGGCGAAGGCCAATAATGAAAAAATGTATATTCCTAACAACAATGGAAATCCAACGGATGATGGTGGCGTTGTGTTACCTGTTTGGGAATATAGCAATTTTGAATTATCAAAATTTATAGATAATTGTGAAGAAAATGGGATCACCTTCATTGCAACTGAATCGGGCGCTCCAGATTTTAATGCCCTTGAAATGGATAAGCGGATTACATTAATTACATGTCTCAGAGACCCTAAAAAAAGATTAGTTTCAAATCATAATTATGCATATTATTCTGGATATACAGAAGAAGAAGAGTTAGTCAATTTCATACATAAGCCTAATATCTTTTTATCTGATAATTATTATGTTAGAATTTTTTCAAATAATGGAAATTTTCCATATAAAATACTAAATGAAGAAGATTATGAGAATGCAGTTGAAAATATATCTAAATTTGATTTGATAATAAATTTAGATTGTGACGATGTGCAAGAAAGGTTGAGGTTTGAACTTGATTGGGAAAATAAAAATGTCGATAGGCATAGTACATTTGGAAATAAATGGAATATGATTAATTTATTTAAAAAATTACAATTTCGAAAATTGAAAAAATATCTAAACAGGGAAAAAATAGATTCAGATATATCTTGTATAAAAAACAAATATAATTTGGATTATAGACTTATGAAGGAAATATTCAAAGAATAAATATCTATGTCTTTGTTTTGATTTGTTTTATCTTTTTTTGTAAGTCTTTATCGCGCATTCCTATCCATCGATATAAATCTAAAAATGATTTTTCATCTTTATTAAAAATTTTAGTTGCGGTATCAACATACGATGATGGGCTTAATTTTCCTTGATCGCAAATATAACTAACTAGTTTAGAACGGGAGTTTTCATTACATTTAATCCATAGGTCTGGTAAAATATTTATTTTATCTGAGATGTCTTGATTTAGATACTCGCTTATACTATTATTTACCAATATTTGAAGTGCTTTTTGATTGCCGTGTTGAATTACAATTGGCGCTCTTAAGTAGTATGCATTTCTATTGGACCTAATAATGAATCCAAGAGCCCCCGTAGCAAGTACACATGTGTTTTGATCAGAATCAATCAGTAACCAATCTAAAATCGATAAGGTAAATTCTGGGTCATAGGAATATATCTTTGGTATTACCGAAGCCAAACTTCTTTTTGTAGAAGAGTTTGAACTAGAGTCAATCGACATAAAAATATCTTTTGATTGATTTAGATAATCGGGCATTAGTTGCGTCGTGGCTTGTATCAATGAATCAACTTGTTCGCCTTTTAATTGATTTAAGCATGTTTTTATTCTTGAAAATAAATGTAAATGATTAGTTAAATAAGGAAATGTACTAAGGCTATGAATCCAAAAAGGAAGAATATTTTTTAAAGTAGATTCAGAAGAAGAAAGATAATCTAAAATAATATTAACAGCTAAAATACCAGAAGGATGGGGTATGTTGTGTTCAAAATCAATATTTTCCTTTGAAGGATCCCATGCAATATGATGTGGCCCAGAAGGATTCGTTTTTGGCCTAAAATTAGGAGGCTTTGCCATAGAAATTGATATAATAAAATTAAAACAAAAATCCCTACATATAGTAGAAGATTCATGACACATGCCCATCAAAACGGAAATTGCAAAATACCATCTGGATGTATCTGGCGATGTTTCGTCTAATGCAGAGTTGAGCCAATCATTAATTTGTAAAATTATTATTCTTTTTGAAATTTGATCAATGTTCTTTAAAGCCCATTTTTCTCTTTCCCTCTGAGGATCGATGTGCCTTTGTACATAACTAGGTTCTATAGTTTCAACTATTTCGACTAATTTTGAATTAAACCCGGCCTTATCAATTGAAAATAGTCCTAGGACTTGAGAGGATAATTCAGAAATTGATTCTGGGTATTGTGCAGGAAAGTCAGGTAACTCGAGTGGGGGGTGTGGTAAAAATCCATATTTAAAAGAATTTTTTACATATTCTGATAATAACTCTGTGGAATTCTCCCAAATTAAGACACTGGATTCACGGCGAACCATGAAGGTCACCAGTTAAATCTCTAATTCAATATTTAAATTTTGAATTAATTCCTTGTAACGATTACGAATTGTTACTTCTGTAACTCCTGCGACCTCTGCTACTTCTCTTTGAGTTCTTCTCTTTCCGCAAAGGACACTGGCAATATAAATTATTGATGCGGCAATTCCAGTAGGCCCCCTTCCACTAGTTAATTCTCTTTCTTGAGCGGCAGCAATTAATTCGTAAGCCTTAGCCTGTACTTCTGCATCTAAATCTAAGCCAGAACAAAAACGAGGGATATAATCTTCTGGTTTTGTTGGTGGAATTTTCATTTTTAACTCTCTTACCATAAATCTGTAGGTGCGTCCTATTTCTTTTCTACCTGTTCTGCTAGCTTCACCAATTTCGTCTAATGTACGAGGATTGGAGCATTGTCTACACGCAGCGTAAAGACTTGCAGCGGCAACGCCTTCTATTGATCTTCCTCGAATCAATCTAGCCTCAACTGCCTTTTTATAATTCACAGCTGCTGCTTCTCTAATTGATTTAGGCAAGTCTAGACGGCTGGCCATTCTATCTAATTCTGCTAATGCCATTGCCAAATTTCTTTCAGTAGCGTTACTTACCCTTGATCTTTTTTGCCACTTTCTCATACGATAAAACTGACTTCTATATCGACTCGAAATTGATTTTCCGGAATAATCTTTATTTTGCCAATCGATATCTGTTGAGAGTCCTTTATCATGCAGCATAACAGTCATTGGTGCCCCTGTACGCGCTCTCTGATCTCCTTGTTCAGGGCTGAAAACTCTCCACTCTGCACCTTGGTCGATTACATTATCTTCCAATACAAGACCACAATCTTGACAAATTAGTTCTCCTCTATTTTCGTCTTTTACTAAATTTCGGCTTGCACATTCTGTACATTTAACTGTATCTTCAATAAGGTCATTTGCCATGATATCACTCCATCTTTCCTAGGAAAGATAAAATACTCCGAAAGACCATTATATTTAAGTCTGACAGTAAATATATCATTAATTTAGTTTCCAAATTAAATCAAATTTATAACTTAATTATCGAAAATCATGATATATGTCGAGAGTGTGCCAAAGGTATGGGAGAGGTAGAATGTTAGAAGAACAGTGGCCTCCGAAAAAAATATCTCTTACAAAGGGAAAAAGAGTTTTATTTCTAACTAAGGACTTAGATTTGATATCTAAACAATTGTATGGTGGGCTCAATCTTAAAATGGAAGATTTGAGAATAGATGATTTGCTCGATGACATTAATACAGATGTAATGACTCCTGCTTGGGTATGTTTTGATCATGAGCCATCTAAAATTGCTGAAAATGCATATGCTGGCTTGATGCATGGTGGCAGAAGAGTTTTCGAAGAACGGGCTTTGATTGATGGAAATTTTGAAGTAATAGTTTCTGGACATAGGAAGGGAACTGGTTCTAGTAGAGAAACTGCTCCTCAGTGTGAAAGATGGTCCGGCGTTAGATTGGTTATTGCCGCATCCTTTGCACCTATTCATGAACGAAATAATATAAATTTAGGCCAGCTGATGGGTGATTATGCGATTTTAGAAAGATTGCAAAAGGGAGAGTCGATAGATTTGTCAGAATTTACATCAAAATACGACCCGATAACCCGCTTAATTTTAGAAAATGGAGGGATTTTGCCTTTTGCAAAAAAATTAGCCGAAGGAGATATTGTGTTACCAAAGTCTGTAACTACAAAAAGAGAAATGACAATGGCAGAAAAGATAATTGCAAAAAAAATGATCGGAGAAAATACGGTTGAGAAATTTGTAAAGCCTGGTGATGCTGTACTTGCATCTGTAGATGGCGGTTATTCACACGAATTTACTACGGCTCAAGTGCATACATTTCTCAAGGAAGAATATGGAAATAATTATTCTATTCCAAATCCGATAAAGTTTGCAGTCTTTGAAGATCATTTACTTTATGCGACAAATGTGCCTAAGTTTAGTCCTCATATTAACAAAATAGAAACATTGAGAAATATGCAAAAAATATTTCAAAAACATACGGAAGTTAGAGATTACTCGGCAGAGGGAGGAATTAGCCCTGGCATATGCCATCAGGTTGCTCGGGAAGAGTTTATTGATGTTGGAGACTTTATTCAAGCAACTGATTCGCATACTTGCATGGGAGGAGCATCGAATGCTTTGACATATGGTGTTGGTTCTACTGAATATGCAAATTTGATACATAATCAATTTGCTTTTGTAAAGGTACCAGAAAGTATTCGGTTTGAGTTAATAGGAAAATTACACCCTGGGTGTACGGCAAAAGATGTTATTTTACATATATTATGGAATTATGCAGCAAAATCAGAAACACTAGATAGAAGTATGGAGTTTGGCGGTCCAGGACTTACAAGTCTTTCCATGGATGAAAGAGCGACTCTTTGTAATATGGCTACAGAATGTAGTGCTAAAACTGGAATCTGTGAGCCTGATTTGGTAACAATAGAATGGTTATTAAAAAGGAGAGATGGTTTAACTGCTGAAGAAATTGAAGAAAGTTTTATTTTACCAGACAAAAATGCAATTTATGACGGAGGAATACATGTAATTAATCTTTCAGAAATAATGCCAATGGTAGCCCATCCTGGAGATCCAGATAAGGGAATTCCTTCCGACCCAACGAATGGTGCCTTCATAAAAGACTTGGGAGATATAAAAATAGATATTGCTTATGCAGGGTCATGTACTGCGGGAAAAGATGATGATTTTGCATATTATGCAATGGTAACTAAAGCCGCATTGGCCGCAGGAATAAAAATTGCAGATGGTGTTGAATGTTATATCCAATTTGGTTCTAAATCTGTAAAAGAATTATCTATAAAAAACGGATGGGTGGATTTATTTGAAAAGGCAGGAATAAAAATTATTGATCCTGGGTGTGGTGCTTGCATAGGAGCAGGTCCCGGAATAAGTTCTGATGCGAGTCAGGTGACAGTTTCGGCAATTAATCGTAATTTTCAAGGAAGGTCTGGTCCTGGTAAATTATATCTAGCAAGTCCTTTGACTGTGATGACAAGTGCTTTTACAGGAAAAATTTCATCTTGGGAACCTGATGTTTTTAATTAATTCTGAATAATAGTGAAATATATAATATTAAGCACTTTTACAATTAATTTTCATGTAAAGTTAAGGACGGCCTGCATTCTAGATGATGTAACCATAAGCAGGCCCCGTGCCAATAGGGTATTGGGAGGACCTGATGGAGGGATGTAAATGAATAAAGCTGAAGAAATTTCTAGTAAACAGAAGCAAATTGCCGTAAGTGAATTTTTTGAAAAAAATAAACATTTTCTTGGTTTTGATTCTTTACAAAGATCCATAATTACTGCAGTAAAGGAGTCTGTAGATAATTCTCTGGATGCTTGCGAAGAAGCTCGTATATTGCCAAATATACATGTTGAATTAAACAAGCAAAAGGGCGATAAAATTGAATTTATAACGCAAGATAATGGTCCTGGAATACCAAGAAATGCAATTGAAGACGTTTTTGGAAAATTTCTATTAGGTTCAAGGTTTCATGCCATTAGACAAACTCGTGGACAACAAGGTATTGGCATAACAGGAGTAGTGATGTATAGTCAACTAACCACTGGATCCAAGACCCATGTTATATCAAAAATAAAAGAGGATTCTTCTGCAGTTTTTGTTGAATTGGGTTTAGATACAAGGAAAAATAAAGCAATTAAGACCGGTGAGAAAAGAGAAGTGTGGATTAATAAAAATACAGGTGAAGAGAACCAACAAGGATTGAGGATTAGAACTATTATGAAAGGTAAATATCAGAAAGGAAAGCAATCAGTTCATCAATATCTTAGAATGACATCGATAGTTAATCCTCATGCAAGTATATCTTTAATGGTACGAGATAGGGATGGTAACATAATAGATCAAGGTAATTGGCCTAGAACAACTGAGCGATTGCCGAGGGTGGTTTCAGAAATTAAGCCTCATCCTCATGGCATTCATCTGGGGACTTTGCAACGGATGTTACGTGAGTCGAGTGAAAGAAAAATGACTTCTTTTTTGCGTCATAATTTTTCTGGAGTTAGTATGAGGGCAGCTAGAGAAATACTTGTAAAGGCTAAAGTTGATGAAGGGAGAGAGCCTAAAAGAATTAAGGCAGATGATGCCCAAGAAATATTAAATTCGTTTCAAAAGGTTAAACTTCTTTCCCCTCCCATGGATTGCCTTTCTCCAATAGATGACTTGTTGATTAAGAAAGGCCTTTCTAAAGCAATTGATTCTAGATTTGCATCCACTGTAACTAGGAATCCTAGTGTTAGTCAGGGAAACCCTTTCCAAATAGAGGTAGGTTTAGTTTTTGGTGGAGACTTAAGTTCCGATGGTCCAATAGAGGTTTTGAGGTTTGCAAATAGAGTACCGCTAATGTATCAACAAGGTGGCTGTCTACTTACGAAAGCCCTTGAGTCGGTTGATTGGAAAAGATACGGTCTTGATCACCCTGGAGGTCGAGGAGTCCCTAAAGGTCCAGCAGCTTTATTGATTCATCTAGCATCTACTAATGTTCAATTTACTAGCGAAGCAAAGGAAGCAGTAGCAGAAAATGAAGAAGTTCATGAAGAGATAAGAAAGGCCTTGCTCGAAGTCGGAAGAGGATTGAAGAATCATTTAAAGAAAAGTTCACAACGTAAAAAGGCGAAGGAAAAATTCGAATTAGTGAATATAATATTACCTGAAATAGCAAAAAAAAGTTCGGAAATACTTGCAAGACCCGAGCCTGATCTTGCGCCGGTAATAACTCAAATTATGAATGCTGTATTCTGTGAAGAAATATTGGATTGGGATAAAGAACATAAAATTGCAACCTGTTCGATTAAAATTTACAATTATACGGCGAGGGCAAGGGCGTACACTATTTTAGCAAAGTGGCCAGAAAATGAAGACACTGTTATGGTAAATAATCATCGTGGAGGGAGAAAAGAAACAAAGGGAATTTGGGCTTGGAGGTTAGACACATTAAATCCTGGAACGTGTACTACTGTTGAGTTTGGAGTATCTGGACTAACAAAAGGAGACTGGGTAGATACGGATATTTTCTTTAGAGGAAATGGAGAGATAATAGGTGCCACTAAAATTGATGAAACTTTACTTGATGAAATACGTAAATCTGAAGCTTTAGTGTTGGCCGAAAAAGAAATATTGAACGAATCTAATAACTTAGAGCCATTGATTGACAGAGCAGAAGAAAACGTACAACAAGATATATCAACGACTATTTTAGAATCTAAAGAAGGGCAACTTTCTTTATCTGAATGGGAGGTAGAATGATGACTTTAGGGAGAACAAAAACCAAAGAAGAAGTAATAGAAGCATTACATAGTGTGGCTGCAGAAATGCATGATAAAATGTTGAAAGGGAAACCTCCTGCCATGACTCTACCTGTTAGAACAAAAAAGAACATACAATTTGATAAAAAATTACAAGTTTATAAGTATGGCAAAAATAAGAGTACTAGAGATGCAACGGCTTTAAGTTCCGCGAGAGTTTTATTACGCTCATTACATATAACGGAATTTATAGAAGAAATGATAGATTCTGGCAAGTCTTCGACTTTAAGAGAAATGTATTATATCTCTGAAGGATGGGGGAATGGTAAATTTGGTACTCAAAATGAAAGTAATAATCTCGCTGAAGATTTGGAAATAGTAACAAAATGCATTCGGGAGGATTTTAAATTACGGCCTGAAGAAGATGGTGCTAGAATAATTGGAAATGTTACATTTGAAGAAAAAAACCGTAAAGGAGAATGGATGAGGATAAATTGCAGGGATGATGTGGGCGACTCTGGGTATGGCGTTCCATATAATGTAGAATCTGAAAAATTAAGATTACTTGAACAGGATATCGATTTCGTTATGGCAGTTGAAACAGGAGGAATGTTTGATAGGCTAGTTGAAAATGGTTTTGATGAAGAAGCTCGGTGTGCAATAATTCATCTTAAAGGACAACCGGCAAGGTCAACCAGACGTATCATGAAAAGAATGAGTGATGAATGGAAAAAACCCATACTTGTATTCGCTGATTGTGATCCTTGGTCGTTTAGGATTTTTGCTAGTATAGCATATGGTGCTATAAAGACGGCTCATATATCTGAGTATTTGGCAACAAATGAAGCAATATATCTAGGAATAACAGCAGACGATATTTTAGCTTATGATTTGCCAAGTGATGATTTAACAAAATCTGATTTGGGGGCCCTTGAATCGGAATTATCTGATCCAAGATTTGCCACAGGGTGGTGGAAAGAACAAATTAATCTAATGCAAGAGATAGGAAAAAAGGCCGAACAGCAATCTCTGGCAAAATATGGCCTTGATTTCGTTACAGATACCTATTTGCCTGAGAAGTTAGCAGCATTAGGCCTGAAATATTAATTAAAGGATTGATACATAGGTACTAACTAGGACAGTTGTAGGTGGTAATTTGCTCAAGATAGGAAAGTGGTTAGCAGTTATATCGCTAGTTTTTTTATTAATGGGTACAATGGCATATTTTTATGCTCAAGATGACATGATTGAAATTTTAGATCCAAAGACTACTAATTTAGTAGAATTATCGCCTAATTCAAGTCAATCTGTAGAATTAGAAAGAATGGGGTTATATGTGGCTTTACGGATTGATGGAGAAAATACTTTACCCGAATTAAAATTAATAAATAGTTCTGGTAAAGAGACTGAAGGAAGAGAGGCTGCATGGTACGACTTTGATAGAACTGGCTTAGATGGTAGTATTTATCAGACCGTCATGGTTTTTGAAAATACTAAAAATGAAAAATATATTTTATATAATGAAGGCGAAACTACGCTTTGGCTTATTGATGAAACATCAAATCAAATAAAAATAATGAGTGATTCTGGTTTTATAGCTATAACTTGTGGTTTTTGTATGGGAATACCATTGGCTATTTTAGCATTAATCACTCTTGTAATAGGTTGGAGAAAAGGGGTAAATAATCAAAAAATAACAATATCTGATGAGTTATATATCGATAAAGAAAAAGGAAAAATAAAGATTATAAAAAATATTCAAAATATTCCAGATCCATTCATAGAAAATGATGATTTGAGTACTATAAAAACAGAAAATATAGAGAATAAAGATGCTTTTTGGGAAGATTGGGATAATCAAAAATAATGATTGGGTTTTTAGAATACCTACCACTACCCAACCATAGGTTGGTAAGTGGATGGTGGACTTTGATGAGGCTTTGTCTATATTAGAAAATCTTACCAGACGAGAAATTTTGATGCTTCTTGTGAAAGAGCCACATTATCCTTTACAGATTTCTGAATTGATAAATGTTAGTCAACAAGCAGTAGTAAAACATCTAAAAGTACTTGAAAAGGCCGATTTTGTTAATTCAGAAATGGTTGCTTCAGAAAAAGGAGGCCCTCCTAAAAAAATGTATAAAGTAGATCAATCATTTTCTATAAGGCTAGATTTGGGTCCTGACTTGTTTCGCACTGAGCATAGAAAAATACCTAGTGGGGGTGCAATGAAACTTTCAAATAAACTTCCTAGTGATCTGGGGGGAGTAGTTAAAAGAATGGGTACAAGAAGAAAATTAGATTTGGCTGAAGCAATCGATGTTTTAGGTGAATTAGATGTGGTTTTAGAAAAAATAGATAATCAACGTGATGCAATTATTGCTATGCATCAACAAGTTAAGAAAAAGGTATCTTCTAGTGTCTCAGAGCACTCTAATTCCTATGAAGAACGAAGGTTGGCTCATGCTATAATGAATCAACCTAGAAGGCCTTTGGACCTCGATTTATTTTCTCATGGACTAAGGATGCAGTCCATGGATGCTGAAGAAATGATGGAAAATTTACGAGAGCGTTTACTAAGAGATTTTGCATCCAGCAAAGGAGATTTTGTGGCTGCAACCAAAGGAACTCCTTTACCTTGGTGGCTAGCAAAATAATCAAAATCTAGTATCTTCGTCATCATTTTTTGACATTAAACTTGTCTTCTCAGCAAATGCTTGTAGCGCATCTAGCCTTCTTCCATACATTACATACCCGGCCACACCAATCAATGAAAATGTTGCACCAAGAATTATTGTTGGAACGGAATAACGAGCTATTACATCAATAATAACATCTCCAGTACCAAAATTAGAGCTCAATTCTCCACCTGGTATCCTCATAATATTATTTGTTTCATCTGTCTCTACTATATCGTTATCTGCATCTACAACAACAACAACATCATGATTTCCCGCCTCGACCATGTATAGTAATGTAATAGGATCAGGATTTTCTAATCCTCCGTCACCAATAGGCATTATAGCTTTGATAATCTGTCTGTAAACTATATTTGTTTCATCACAGCCATTCTTCTTAATATTGGATGGAGATTGGTCTTTACAAAGTATCACATTAACGTCTGTTGCATGTGCATTTCCTCTATTGACTATCTTCACGCTTACAGATAGCATTTCTCCGATCGCACCTTTTTTAGCACCTGTTGTAACTTCTAAAATTTCTAAATCAGGTGCCCTCAAACGTAGTTCTAATATTTGCTCATTATTATCACAATCTGGCTTATAGTTATCAGTAATACCGTCTTTATTCGTATCTAAGGTGCAAGAATCTTCCCAACCAGGAGTTTCATCATAATCACCTCCATTATCTGATGAGCCGTGCATTGAGATCGCTTTTATGCCAATTTCTCTATTTTGTAAAGCCGCATCTGGCGCTATAGAAACAATAACTACTATTTGCAACGTTGTATATGCCTCCATCATAGGCAACGTCAATGCTCCTGTTTGAGCAGAGAGATAACACCCTTCAGTAGGTATTGGTTCTGATAATGTTAAGAAATCAGGAGACTGTCCTAAACATAGATTCTCTATTGGATATTCGGTATTAAAATCTTCTAAAAGAGCGAATTTTATCTCCCAATTTGAAAGTGTATTCATACCAGGCATAACGCCCCAGCCTCCTGCAGCATCAATTGTGTGGTTGTGTATTGTTGGTTGATCTGGTACATTACCGAAGTTTGTTACATTCAAAGTAAATCTAACTATTCTGCTAGGTGCAGTAGTTTTGATCTTGCTTTCTACACTGGGGTCTAATGTGATTCTCATATCATGAAATTCAATAATATTAACTTTTAATGATATTATATCTCTCAATTTACTACCTTCATATTCTTCTTCACTATATACATTAAAATTAACTGTATATTGTCCTGCTAAAGTTTTTTCAGGAACATTAATTATTATTTGATATTCACCTATTTCATCTCTATCTAGTTCTCCAAATAATATTCTTGGTATTTCAATATCCCAAACATGGGAATTACCATCTGAATCTATGATAGAATCTATGGTAACATCAAACCTATCTGCACCATTCCCAAGATTCTCAATAGTTGTATTCATTTGATATGGCTGTCCTGGATATAAATCCAAAATGGTTTCCGGAACGGTTGCCTGTAAATCATACCTTTGAATAACATTCGTCAAAATTACTACTGAATCTCTAATTTTTGGTTGACCATCAAGATGTGCTCGAACTGCAACGGAATCGCCCAACCCCGCCGTTGCATTATATGGTGCACACATTATTGCAGTAACGGTGTATGGGGTATTTATTTGAGACCAATACCTTGGAGCATCGTCAGCAGGGCCATTTCCTCCAGGTGCATTTGAGAAATCTAAATCGACAGTCCAGTGGTCATATCTCCATGTCTCTTCTGTCCAATTAGTTGGTTTATCGGGCGGTGCCCCCGGGATATTAAACACCAAATGTCCAGGAGTGAAATGTTTAGTGACGTCAATATCAAACTCAGCACATTCTCCTGGGAGGACATATTGCGTGGTTTCACCCACTGAGAAAACGATATTACCAGTTGTTCTGGTTGAAACATTTATCCATAATTCCAAAACATCAAATGTTCCTCTATCTATAGATAAAACCGGTTCGCCCATAGACCAACCCTTCAAATATATTACAAATGTCCCTGGTTCTTGTGATGTAGGTACACTTACTTGTAAATTTTTAGTCACTGACTGTAAAGGATCTAATGAAATAGAAGTCGGGAAATCGATGCCCCAACCAAATGGCAATGCCCACTCATTCTGTCCTTCTAATGTTGAAGGATCATAGAATGCAAATGTATCATAAACATTACCAGTATTCTTTACAGAAACTGAAAAAATAGCAGATCTGCCTTGTTCAATATCTACTTGATAGTGGCTTGTATCTAATTCAATACCATGCACTACGTCCATCAATGTTAGAGTTAATTTTTCATTAAATATTGCTATATCTTTGTATGATACTGCGGTTATTTTGACTTGTGCTAATTCGTCCTCTTTAGCTTGATATATTGTTGGAGCCCTTAATTTTAAGTAAATAGGAACTACTTCTCCACCTTCCAAATGAACAGGGGTGGATTCGAATATCGGTGTATTATTTGTGGCATAAAATAGTGTTGCACTCCAATTCTGAGGAATTCCGGACATAGTAACAGTAAATGTATCTTTAACCAATTCTGCTGGGCCTGGTGTTGGATTTGCAATCGTCATGTTATAAGTAGTCAATTCACCAGGGAAAATTGTATGATAGAATGTTTCTGTTTCCTCTGGACAGTTATAATAATGTCCTTCTAAATTAGGATTGGCAATTAATTTTTCATCGCAAGCTAAAGAAATATCAACTAGTCCTGTTAATACGTGAACATAACATAACGTATATTTTCCAGCGTTATTTTCTTCATTACATTTGTTAGTATCAGACCAACCAAGGTGTGCTCCACTTCCTAAATCATTGGCAAATGCTGGAGTCTGTCCTAAATCCGGCGTAGCAGGAGAATTCGGGCCTAATTTATCTGATTGCCAAGAGGTTACAGGTATAATTGTCCACGGATCAAATATTGCAGATGCTATAGAATTCAAAGGAAAACCGTCTGGATAATCATCATTAGTATGGTTTAGACGAGTGTATACCACAGTTTCTCCCTGAGTTTCGTTATAATTATCTAGCCATGCAAGATGTACGTTGTCAAAAGAATCCGTAATTATTGATGGTAGGTGAGAATTGCCGCCAAAGGGGCGGTTGGGATCAATTCCTTGTAATCCCTCTACATCAGAAATTGCTGCATCCGCAATTTGTTTTATTCCATATGTGGGCAATCCTTCTGCTGCCCCGTCCCATTCAGCAGCACCTCTTAGTTTTAGTCTGGTGTAATACACTTCATAGTTGACATCAATATCAAAACCATAAGCTCGTCCATCTTGCCATGCTAAATGTGTAAGACCAGTAGAATCTAGTGCTATAGCGGGATGTAAGCTATATGCATCATTAAGTGTTATTCGCGTATCGTTTACAACAACCAAATGCCCATACCCGGATATATCTTCTGATGGCCCTAAATCTTCAGTATAAGTATTGGTATTCGAATTTACTTCCGTCCCTGGGTCTCCCTTGACCCAACCAGGCCAAGGCCTATCTAAGAGAGAAAGAGGATCTAAAACTGTCATATATATTTCTCTCGAATTATTAGTTGAAAGATATACCATCGCCTCAACCATTATTTCTAGTTCAGCTGAGCTAGAAGATGATGTAGGAAAACCATACATTTGTCCTCCTGCATTTGTTAATCTAAGATTGTTGCCATTGCATGTTCTTGCATTAAGACCTGAACCATTTGGGCATTGTGCTAAATCCATCATGTAAGATCCTACCTCTGTATCTGAACCTGCCCACAAAGGAGTTGGTACAATATCAGCTGTTACGCAAGCGTCATGTGATTCTGAAATACTCACAGTATCGTCGTTGTCCATGGGAGTTCCACCATATGGCCCTTCATCTGAAATTGGTATTACTATCTTAGTAGCATTCGGATTCCATTTATGATCTAATTGTGTTGGAGGGTTTCCTGGAACGTTGCCATTCGCATCATACCAAGATAGGCAAGCCCATGTTGCTGCAGGGCCCCAGAACTCACTATAATATCCACCATCAGCCGGGAGGTCTACTGCAGCGTTATTGTAAACAACTTCATCTAAATATCTTATTCCTCCTGAATTTTCACTATCTCCTAAAGGCGTACTTCTAGGTCCTTGGCTACCAGAACCTCCTGTTTGGTATGCAGTTGCACATGCTCCACTTTGTGATGCAGCAGGCCAATTACCACTTAGTGCATATAGTGTTTCATAAACACTCATATTAGCGCTTTCCAATAGTGGTTTTAACCCAGGAAAGGAGCCTCCACCAGCAAAATTTCCTCCATAAAAAACAACACACATATCTGCCCATTCGGTATTCATTGAACCAGAAGTATCGATTGGAACGACCATTTCGACCTTACCTCCTCGAGTATCGTCCCAAACAATTTGGACAAAGTCATCAACATCTACGGCTATATCTGGATGGCCTTTATGTCCTAAAATAGGAGTTAATAAAGTGCTATCGATGGCTATTACTGCTTCCCTTGTTACATAATCTATTTCAAGCATTTTATAATATATCTGTGGTTGTTGATAGAATTTTTCTAAAGGTTCAAAAGCATCCTCCCAAACTATATGCGGATCATTATTAGAGTCAACATCGATTGCAGGGTAGTCGCGATTTTGGGGATTATTAGCAACCTCATAATCATCAACTACTGAAATAACTGAGTCTAATGCAGGCGAGCCGTCTCTATCATCTAAATACGAATCTAATAATGTGTACATTATTGAATATTGACCCGCTTTATCTGTCCATACAACATGTACTTTATCATCAGAGTCAACTGTAATATCGGGATGCCATGCTCGATGACTCCCCGGATTTGAAATCTGAGTAGCATCAATTATTGTTTCTCCTCTTGGATTTTGCATTTGGTAATATAGATGTTGCGTATTTCGACTAAATACTAAATGTATATTTCCATTTGAATCTCCTGATATTGCCATCATTCTATCACTATATTGTGTCCCGCTGTTTACTATTTGTATCGGGTCAGTTAAAACAACATCACTCGCCTCTGCTTGAGGTATTTCAATTGCTGCAAATAAACTCAAAAGCATAATAGATACTAAAGTAATACTATTTCTTTTCTTAAAAGAATCTACTTTTCGAATACCATAATCAGGGTGCATTAGTTGTTGTGAAGTTTTTCAGATACTTAACTAAACCCCTTTGCGGTCATAAATTAGATAATAATTAATATTTTTTTAGTAAATTAAATCCATTTTGAAGGATCAAATTCTTTTCCAAAACCACCAGATTCATCTGTATCTATTTGAGTTTTGTCGGATTCTGTTATTGATGTTTTTTTAGCTGTTCTTGATGTCCAATCATCTACTGGCCCCGGCTTCCCAATTCCTTTACCAAACGTAAATTTTATTTTATGGATTAATGATAATTTTATTAGCCAAAGTTTACGCATTGTATGCATAAATTCATTTTGATTGAGTCCATCAAACCATATTGGTCGAGACAGATTAAATGCTTGTAAAGGACCTGATTTGTCACTTTTATGGCCAATATGTAAAACCCAATCTAAATCACTATTTGTTAATTCTAACCTTGTTTTATGGAGCCAATACTCCCATTCTTCTCTATCTGTATTAGACTGTTCAATCATAATTTTTTGTTGCCCTTCATCGACTCTGGTAATGGTGTAAATTAAAATTAAATTTCTTCTCTTCGGAATAACAATATTGAAAATATGACCTTGGCGTGTAGGTGGATATTTACAATGTAAATGGATTAGAGCTTGGTTATCATTAATTTCTTTATATTCAAGGCTCTCGCTATTGAGCCAATTTTTAATAGAATTGATTGCGTCTTGTGCGTTCACAATAACATATGACTGGGGCATCCTATTTTAGTACGTCTAAATTTGTATTTATTTCTTTAATTAATTTAATTAGTTTTAATCCATCTTGAGATTTTTGTAATTTTTTAGATCTATATATAAATTTATAATCTGTCCACATATCATAACCAATTAAAAATAAAAGATTGCAATAGTGACATATGAAAATGGAAATGAGTAAGAAAATAGGAAAAATGAAAATTGGTATGTCATAAATCATTTGGTTGAAAATATAAAAATATACTAAAGATATTAATGGCCAAAATATTAGTGGAGAAATTAAGGCGGCTATCATATGATAGGTTGTTCTCGCATCTATTCCTTCATCTGTTTTATTGCCAAGATACCAAGCAAACAAGGCTTGTATTCCAGTGGATGTAAGAGTTATGGGAGCGCAAAGTGCCATAATAACCGAACCAAAAAATGCCTTAATCAAATTTGGTTTATCTTTGATTGTAATATTGCTGTTTATTACACGACCATCTAAATTATATGAATGCAAAATTTTTGAAGCCTCTTTTGCATTTTCTTCTAATACTGAATTCGGTGTTGCTCGTATTTTTTCTCTTACATTCCTTGTTGCAAGAACCTCTTGTTTGTAACTAGATAATTCTATTTTTTTATCAATAGAGAGAAGGTGAGCAAGTAACTGCCAAGATCTGTAGGTTTCCCAGTCTGGTGCATCTCTTGATATAGGTGCTAGTTTACTCGTTAGTTCATCTCTTAATTTTATTACTAACTCCTCTGGAGGTTCTATCCAAATCCCTTGCATTAATTTTTTCCTATCTTCTGATATTGGATTATGCGGTACTGGAATTGGTTCTATTTGCTCTAAATATAAATCCGTTCTAAACCAATAATGAACCCTAAAATGCAATCCTATAGGCTGAAAAACCGGAGGCGGTATGTTGCGCTCCTTTGCAATAGATGCAGCATTTATTGCGGACCTCATAGAACCAGTTCTAAGGTGTCTTAATTGTGAATCTTGATGGCCTATTCCTTCAGGCATAATTATTGCACAATATCCTCCCGAAAGTGCGTGTGCTACAGTAAGCATACTTCTTTGATTTAAATAATGAGCAAATTCTGCTTCCGCTATACCTTCCATTTGTTCTGCTTTCCTAATTACTGGTTGTGAACCAATACGTCTTGCTATCCAACTTATCACTGGGACTGAGGTAGTCAAATCATGCCTCCCTAGGGTGACCATTCTTTGGTTTGGATTACTCATTGTAATAGAAATAGGATCTACTAAACCATTTACATGGGTGGCAACACACAGTCTACCACCATCGGTTTGAAAGGGTTTTTCTACTTCTTTTCTTCGAAATAAATAAGCCCAGGGAATTAAAAGAATGGTAGTCAAAAATTTCCAAAACCATCCTGAGCCTGGGTGTGTACCATCGTGGGCCCAAGGAACCGATTCTAATCTACGCATATTAAATTTTTTAGCACTTTTAGATAGTTCAGGGGCGATATCTTTTGGGAGAGTAGAATCGCCTTCCATGATTATCTCAAGAGGTTGTTGGTTTAGACTATATCCCTTCTAAAATCCGTTGATATATTTTTTCAGACAACAATGTTGCTTTATCATGATCTATGGGGGAAGATTGGAATGGGAATTGAAGGCCACGTCCATCTTCATATTTAGGTATAATGTGGAAATGAACATGAAAAACGGATTGGTAAGCGTTTACACCGTTATTTTGTAATACATTAAATTCTTTTGCGCCGGTTATGTCTAAAATAGCCCTTGATAACTTAGGCAATATTGCACCAATTGCAGATGCTGATTTGGTGGATAGTTTATCCAATGTTGTGGCCTCTTCTTTTGGTATAATCAGAGTATGTCCCGGACTAAATGGATTTATGTCTAAAATTGCTATAACTAATTCATCTTCATATAATTTATAAGATGGTATTGTACCATCAATGATCAAAGAAAATATGGTCTGTTCTTTCGACAAAATATCCTTTCCCATTATTTTAAAAGTATTTTTCCTAATATCAATATCAGATTTTGAACTTGTATGGCCGACAATAATTCAGTGTTCATCGCTTTAGATGTATCTGTAATCCTAATGCCACTTTCTTGTAGTTTATTGAAAGATTTTTTGATTCCTGTAATTTCATCCGGATTGATAAATAAATCAGTTGCAAGAGAGTTTAAAATTGTTGAGATTTGACCAACTGTTTTGCCTTCCGGATTATGTATTTTATTTAGATTGTTCAAAGATTTTTGTTCCTCTAATTTAACCAAGGAAGAGTTGGAAAAACTTTCTCTAACCGCCCATGTTGATGCACTTGAGCCGGCTATTTTTCCTGATGAAAGAGCATATAATAACAAATTTCCCGGCAATAATCCATTTCCATGCATGCCATTGTTGGATGATTGTCCAGCAGCAAAAAGACCAGTGAACCACAATTTACCTTCATTAATTGTAACTCGGCCATTGGAATCAATAGGTATTCCTCCAGTTGTTACCACAGACGGAGATATGGGTATAACATCTGTATTTATGTCTAAATTAGTCCTATTCTTTATATTCAATAATGTATTTTTATACCAAAGCTTATCCTCTTGGTTCATTTTTCTTAAATCCAAAACACAATTTTCTTCTAAAACTTCACTTGGTAGTGCATTATCTCCATTTGGTTTTCTTAATTGGCCGCCTGTATCTAGAATATCCATAGGCAAATGCATGTTGGTTCCTTTGATTGTCAGGGGATGTACCGGGAAATTACTAATGCCCTGTAAAGGTATTCCCGATGTTATTGCTAGAGCTAATCCTGTCCCAGGACCTGCGACTGATGATTGCCATAGTCCTTCATAACCTTCTGTAGCAAGTATAATTGATTTTGCTTGTATTGCATTCACTTCTCCTGAAATTATATCTAGATAAACAAGTCCTCTTACTTGTTGATTATCTGAAATAATAGATATCGCTTGGCAGTCAAATCTCCTAGTGATTTTTCTTTTTATTGTTTGTTCTTCTAGTATTCTTGTAATTTCACGTACTGTTGAATCGCCAGAACCTGTTAATCTTGCTTTACTATGTCCAGGTACGCTAGAACAGTATGGTAATCCTTCTTTATCTCGTCTAAATATAAGTCCCCATCTTTCTAATTCTGCAACTATTGAGACGGCTTGACCGCAAAAATTTGCTGCTGATATTTTATTTGTTTTTTCTCCTCCTGCTAAAATAGTATCATCACGATGTGCGGATGAATCGATTTCACCTAAGCTTGCAGCTAACCCCGCATATGGTGGATTTCCTTGTCTAGAACCTATTCCTGCACTATCAATTAATAATGTGCTTGCACCGCCATCTGAAGCCGATATGGCTGCACGAAGTGCGGCTGGATTACCTCCAATGACTACGACTTCCCAAGACTCCATGTGCTTCCGCAGGAACAATAATGTCATGAACGTGACGGATGAAGTTTCTTTATTGGTACACACTATTCTGCAAAACTTAATGCCAATTCTCTAACTGATGATGCGGCGTCAATCATTTTGTTACCAGCACTTTCGGCATGTGCTCCTGCGGAGATAGCAGTGTTTACTACCGTACTAATCAAGGTTTCACCGGTATCTAAATTGAGGTTTATTTGGACAGGTCGGCTTCCTGAAACGGTATTAGGCCATGCCAAACCAACCCACAACGTTACACAATTATCTAATTTTTCTGTGAGGGCGTTGACAAGGTCTTCGTCTCCTTCTCCTAGGTCTATAGAAGATCTTAGTCGCTTGGAAGTTGGGGACTGTAGTCTAATTGCTTGAGTGGTGGGCGCTCCTTCAGCAGAAATTATTTCTATTTCTATTATTCTTTCTTTTCTTGAAAAATTATGTACCATGACGATTAAATCGGTTTGTCCCTCGGAGGCCAATGGAGGGATTTCTAAATCCATTCTCCATTCATCTTCTACGATAGATGAGTGTCCTCTTTGAACGTCCCCCACTAGTCTATCTATAACCCTAAAAAAGGAAGGTTGCCAACTTTTAGTGTGTTGAAGAAGTATTTGTAAAGAATTTAAATTAAATTTTGTATCTGATTTTAAATCGTCTACTGCTGAGACTTTAAACACCCTTTTTATTTCTGTAAACATTCTATTTTCATCTAATAAATTAAGTGAATTGAGATGCAAGGTCCTGAGTAAATATTCTACCGCTTCTTCGGGGTTAGTATGTCTTCTAACTTTATTTTTCAAAGAATTAATCCATTCCTCAAAATATGATGCTGTTTCTGGGTCTAAATGAGCTATTAATATTTCAGTAATAACTTTTTCAAGAGCGCTGTGATGTAATGTTGGTGCATGTAAAGATAATAATGGAAACTGATTATCTCGCATTGGTATTTCCGTTGAATCAAGAGATATAGATAGTAAAAAACAAAATATACCTAAGAGAACTGCTGAACCATTGAGTATTGAGCCTAAGATTATATCTGTTTGAAATGAAGATATGAAGTAAAGTAAAATGGCACTAAATAACGGGGCTAGTAGCCGTGTCGTTTCTAAAACACGCCTTTCTCGAAGAGAGTTTATGATCCGTTCTGTACCGGGTATTGAATTCATTGATTTTTTACCTTCTGAAGTTTTCAATTGCAATCTGTCCCTGGCTGACATCTGAGCAAATATTATTGCTAAGAAGCTAGGAATAAATAATAAAAAAATAATTACAAATAATACTATACTAATTCTAACGTCTGTATTTTCAAATTTAAAATAATTTAAAGTAGTATAAATCGGTGCTAATAATAGAAGAGAAATGCGAATTTGTTGTAGTGCTCTATAAGAGGCGATTCTGGTCCATAACTTTCTTCCTGTATCTCTTGCATTTACTCTTCGATATAATGAGTTTTGATTTCCCGCACCATAGGTACTACCGATGCCATAGGGGGTCGGTAGTTCGGACTCTTTGCTCATGATTGTTCGAAAGGCATCATGAAGTTTATGCTATCGGCTTAAATGTATTAAAAATGTCATGTATAACAATACATTTCTTGAGAGGGGCGTCTTCGGTAAAACGGGCGTGTAGCATAGCCTGGATAATGCACTGGCCTCCTAAGCCAGGGACCGCGGGTTCGAATCCTGCCGCGCCCGCCATGATTACAATAAATTTAGAAGATGTTTGCCTGTAAAACTATTAAGATTGTTAGAAATTTGTTGTGGAGTACCTTGGGCTATAATATGACCTCCTCTTTCTCCTCCTTCTGGACCAAGGTCAATTACCCAGTCTGCACATTTAATAACGTCTAAGTGATGTTCGATTACTATTACAGTGTGGCCGTTTCTACGTAATCTGAGTAATACGTCTATTAATTGATGTACATCAGATAATGCCAACCCGGTTGTAGGCTCATCTAATATGTACATTGTATGTTTTCTAGGTACTTTATGCAATTCTGTAGCCAATTTTACTCTTTGTGCTTCTCCTCCTGAAAGAGTTGTAGCAGGCTGTCCAAGACGAATATATCCCAAACCTACATCTTGCAAAGTTGAGAGGATTCTGTAAATTGATTTCTGATTATTAAAAAATGTACATGCTTCATCTACATTCATTTCTAAAATATCGTGTATTGTTTTACCACGCCATAAAACCTCTAATGTTTCTCGAGTATATCTTTTGCCTTTACAAACATCACATGTTACCCAAACGTCTGGTAAAAAATTCATTTCAAGTTTTGAAGACCCTGCGCCCTTACAAGACTCACACCGACCACCTTTTACATTAAATGAAAATTGTCCTGGCCCATATCCACGTTCTTTAGAAATATTAGTCTGAGAAAATAGATCTCTAATTGGCGTAAACAGTCCTGTATATGTTGCAGGGTTTGATCTAGGAGTACGGCCAATTGGAGATTGATTAATTACGATCGCTTTGTCTATATTTTCCAAACCTTCAATACTGTCATGAAGGCCTGGTGCAATATCAGAATCATGTAACTGTCTAAGAAGTGCGGGCGCTAAAGTGGATGTAACAAGAGATGATTTTCCTGAACCCGAAACTCCTGTGAATACAACAAAGCATCCTAATGGGATATTAACATCTATATTCTGTAGATTATTTTGTTTAGCTCCGTTAATTTTTATCCAATAATTTTTTTTGGGTGTGTATCTATCTTTTGGCAATGGAATAAAGGATTTACCCGACAAATAAGCACTAGTAACGCTTTCTTTATTTTTAAGTAAATCCTCTATTGTACCGCTTACCAATATTTGTCCGCCTTCTTTACCCGCTCCTGGGCCAATATCAACGATCCAATCAGCTTGTCTCATTGTAGCTTCATCGTGTTCAACAACAAGTAATGTGTTGCCCAAATCCGTTAATTCTCTCAGTGTCTCTAATAATCGGCCGTTATCTCTTGGGTGCAGACCTATACTAGGTTCATCTAGAACATACATTACGCCTGTCAATCTAGTTCCTATTTGAGTAGCAAGCCTTATTCTTTGAGATTCGCCACCTGAAAGAGTATTTGCACGGCGATCTAGTGTTAGATAATCGAGGCCTACCAATGCTAAAAATCGTAATCGCGATTCTATCTCTTTGATGATATCATGCCCAATATAAATCGATTTATCATCTAAATTGGTTGCTTTTACAACTGTGTTTGTGTTTGGTTTTTTCCTTCCTAATTTTTCCCAAGTTTCTTCATTATTATCTAAACGCCATTTCTGTACTACTGCTAAAGCTTCCAATACACTACAAGCAGATATTTCTGGTAGAGAAACTCCTCCAACAATAACACCACTCACTGCGGAATTCAATTTTTGGCCATTGCAATCCAAGCATGGTTTATCAGTCATGTATGAAGTTAGTCTCGATCTAGTACGATCTGAGCTAGTATCGGTATACGTTCTATTCAACCTAGAATAAACTCCTTCCCATGGTTTTGACATCTTGTATGTAGATCCTCCTTCAGAGGAAAATTCAAATTTTATCGAAGTGCTTCCTGAACCATTTAATAAAATATCGCATGAGTCTTCGTCTAATTCTTGGAATGGTATATTTATCGGAATTTGATAATGGTTACAGGTTTGTATCATTTGTTTTCTATACCAGCCAGACATCATTGATCTACGAAAGGGAATAATACATCCTTCTTCGACAGTTGATGTTTTATCTATAATTAATTCTGCTGAAAATGTTCTTTGGACGCCTAGTCCTTGACAGGCCGGACATGCTCCTAGTGGATTGTTGAATGAAAATACTCGAGGTGACATTTCAGGTAAGAAAGAGCCGTGCTCAGGGCAAGCAAATTCTTCCGAGTATGCTATAATTTCACCTTTTTTAATTTTAGATTTTTCCCCATTAATTTGAGTGTTGTTTGTTGGTTGTTTTATACTTTCTACCGCTACTATTCCTCCACCCAAACGTAATCCTGCATCGATTGCTTCTGTTAGTCTTTGTCTGTTTTCTCTTGAGGTTTGTAGTCTATCTATTCTAATATCAATATCGTGTCTTAAATTCTTTTCTAAAATAGGAGGATTTTCAAAACTGGCCTCTCGGCCATTTACTTTGCCTTCCAAATATCCCTGCTCTACTAAACCTCTGAATAGATCCTGATGAGTGCCCTTTCGATTACGTACTGTAGGGCTCCAGATTGCTAAAGCATGGTTTTCAAATCGCCACATTACATCGTCTACTATTTCTTGGATAGTTCTTCTAGCAACTTCATTACCACAATCGGGACAATGTGGAATTCCTACTCTGGCCCACAATAGACGCATATAATCCATCATTTCTGTTACGGTTGCTACTGTGGAACGAGGGTTGTGGCTACCTTGCTTCTGATCGATACTAATTGCAGGAGATAATCCTTCTATTGAGTCGCAGTCTGGTTTTTTCATTTGTCCTAAAAATTGACGAGCATAGGAACTTAAACTTTCAACATATCTTCTCTGCCCTTCAGCATATAACGTGTCAAAAGCTAAAGAAGATTTTCCTGATCCTGAAACACCAGTTAAAACAACAAATTTACTCCTTGGTATATCTACATCAATATCTTTCAAATTGTGAGTGCGTGCCCCCCTTACTTCTATCCAATCTTCTTGATTAGAGTTTTTTTTAATTGACATCATATACCACCTCCAATACAATTAGTCGAAGCAACTATTGCCCTTGAATTCATGGTTGTAAAATCAAAACAATGATTTCGTTATCTTAACCATAATGCTTCAATTATTTCACCGATTTTGCCGTCTTTATTGGGAGGCAATAAAGATAACCCATTGTGAACTACCATACTGTTAATATTTCCACTACCTTGATGGGTATTTGTTGTTGCTTTCAAAATACCATTCTCGTTAGTAATTTTTATTCTTCTTAAACATACTTTATCGGGGGCTCCTTTAAGAGAGTCTTTTAATATTACATTGACTTTGTCGGCTAATTTGGGTCCTTTTTCTCTATCAAAACCTAATGAAAAGGATATCCAGGGGAATACTATCATTGTAAAAACGACATGGCTACTAACTGGGTTGCCAGGCAGACCAAACAATGGAGTGTCTTTCCATTTTCCAAATAGAGGGGGGCCGCCAGGTCTCATTTTTATTTTCCAAAATTTTATCTCTCCTTCTTCCTCCATTATTTTTCTAACTAAGTCCCATTTTCCCATACTAACGCCACCACTAGTTAGTATTGCATCACATGTTCTGGAAGCCTGATCTAATACATTTCTTAGACCCTCGATTGAATCTTGTACAATTTCAAATCTGATTGGTTCGCAACCAATTTTTTTTACCAAGGCTGCTAGGCCGAAGGAGTTTGATTCGTATATTTGTCCATCAAGGAGTGTGTTTCCAGGTTTTACTAGTTCATCACCATTACTTATTATAGCAATCTTTGGTTTTTGTATCACCTCTAATTCATCATAACCAATTGTTGCTGAAAGAGATATTTCAGCAGAATTTAACATAGTCCCTACGGCCAATGACTTATCTCCTTCAGATATATTTTCACCACATTTACGAACGTAGTCAGTCCTAGCAGGCCCGTTGATAATTACCATGTTTTCTCGTATATCTGAGTCTTCAATTATTACAATAGCATCTGCACCCTTGGGCATGGGTGCGCCTGTCATTATTCTACAGGCCTGTCCAGATTTTATAGAATGGATTTCGTGATTGCCGGTTTTATTAGTTCCGATTATTTCTAATTTAGTACCATAATTTTTACAATCTTCTGATTTCACCGCCCAGCCGTCCATAGATGAATTATCAAAACGTGGATCGTTTACTTTTGATATAATGTCATTAGCTAGTATTCTATGTATTGAATCGTCTAAAGAAACGATTTCGGTTTTTTTCTTTAAAGGGAATTTGCATGATATCTTGATAGCTTCCTCTATCGTTGCCCCTTCCATAGTATTGATGTTGGGAGGAAGTTGTTAAAGTTCTCCTACCTTACCAATAAATATGCAGATAGAGTTCGAGATAGTTGTATTTGGACTATTTCTAATGGCGGCTCTATATTCTGCTGTGGGACATGGGGGGGCTTCGGGTTATTTGGCAATACTTTCATTGAGTATTTATGCCAATGAAGGAGATCTGTGGTTAAAACAATATGCTTGGTTTTTGAATTTGATAGTGGCTGGTATTGCTTTCTTCAATTACAGAAAGGAAGGTTTTCACAAACTTGACTTAACTTGGCCTTTTCTCGTTACAAGTATCCCTTTTACATTTTTTGCTAGTTCTCTGAAAATTGGCAATGGTGGATATAACCTATTACTTTCTTTGTTTTTAATTTCTGCAGCCTGGAAATTATTAATGGGCAAAAAGGAGATTGTGGAGGATATTAAAACCCTGAAAGTCTCTAATGCATTGTTAATTGGAGCAATTATAGGTTTGACCTGTGGGCTTGTTGGTATTGGAGGCGGGGTACTCCTTTCTCCTATACTAATTATTAATGGATGGGCAAAGCCGAAAACTGCTGCTGCCACTTCTTCAATTTTCATTTGGTTGAACTCTTTAGCAGGAATTGTAGGTTCTAGTATATCTCAACATTTAGTTGATTTAGGTAATATTACTCCATTTGTGTTGGCCGTTTTATTGGGAGGTTTTATTGGTTCGAAATATGGTTCAAAAAATGCACCACAAAATTCTATAAAATATTTGTTGTCTGCTGTATTATTAATTGCAGCTTCAAAAAGAATATTGGAAATATTATAAGATTTAAGGAATATAATTAGTGATTTTAGTATATTCTAAATCCAATAAAAAATATAATGTTAGTGATGAAAGGATTAATAATGGTAGAATTATTTTAATCCACTTTCTTTTCTTTTTCTTTTCTTGTGAAAGATCAGGAATAGAAGGTATTTGGGTTAATGGAGAGAGTGGTGGGGGCAGCGGAAGAGGTTTGTCATCTTCTTTTTTATCTATTATCTCAGGATATAATGTATCCAAATCCGCCAAGCCTGGTGCTTCAGGAATTTCTAAAAAAAAGCTATCCCATTTTTCATTTATCTTGGACTTTGTCAGTGGTGTTGTCAAAATGCCTACAGCTCCCACAGAATAAGCTGCATCTTCGACTTTCGATATTCGAGTTTTGCTAGAAACAAAAACAATTCTAGCCGCTGGGTCTATTTCCCTAATTTCCAATGCTGTAACATGGCCATTAATGGTTGAGAGTTCTAGACTAATAAATACTATTTTAGGCTTTTTTTTAACGTAATAGTCTACAGTTTCATCTCCGTCAGATGTTTTTGTACATAACCATTTTTTTTCTTTCATGATAGTACTTAGCCTTCCGGATGTTATTGGATTGCTAATAGCAATCAACGCCGTCTTCTGTTCCTGAGGGTTCATTATAACATAGACAGAGGGGCCATTATTCAAGAACGGTACGGTATTAAAAATTAATTTAATATAGAATCCAATAACCATTTAGGATTAAATAATTCTAGATCATTGTATTCTTGGCCAACTCCTGCCAATACTATTGGTCGGCCTGTTGCATGTGCAATAGAAAGTGCTGCACCCCCGCGTGCATCAGTGTCTAATTTAGAAAGTACTGCTCCATCAAAAGTTAATATTTTTTGAAATTCTGTAGCTTGCATTACTGCATCATTTCCAGCTAAGGCATCCGCAACAAACAAAACCAGATGTGGTTCCGTAACTCTATGGATTTTTTGTAATTCGTTCATCAAATTTGTTTTATTTTGCATTCTCCCTGCCGTATCTATAATAACTATATCTTCACCTTTGGCTTTTGCACTCTCTATGGCATCTCTTGAAACTGCAGCGGCGTCGCCTCCTCTCTGACTTTGTATACATCTTACACCTAATTTTTCGGCATGTAATGATAATTGATCTATAGCACCTGCTCTAAAGGTGTCTGCAGCTGCCAAAACAACAGAATATCCAATATTAGTTAATCTATGAGTTATTTTGGCAGTGGTTGTTGTTTTTCCAGTTCCATTGACCCCGACCAGCATAATAACCACAGGAGTTGTGTCCGATGCAAAATTCTGGATTGTTTTATCAAAATCCCAATATCCAGCCTCTAGAAGTGAAAGTAGGGAGTTTTTAACTGCCTTTTCTATGATATCCTCTAATCCTATTTTTTTGTTAATTCGGATTCCAATAAGCTGAATTCGTAATAGATTGATAAGTTCTGATACAGAATTATGTCCTATATCTGCTGATAAAAGATCTTCTTCAAGTTCTTCTAAGATTTCTTCCAAGGCAGGGCCACCTTTGATTACACGGCCCCCTCTTTGTACCTGTTCTTGTGAAAAATCGAGTTTAAAAATGGGCCTGTCTAATTTTATTAATTCTCTTCCAGTAGTAGTACGCATTGGATTATGTATTTTAAGGGCCGAATTTGCATTAAAGGCTGTTTTAATTTTTTTCTCTCTTTGTAATTTTTTCCTTTCCTTTGACGATTTATTAGATAAAAACGGGTTTTGAATTGGTTCATGGTCCATATTATCCCATTCGTTTTGAGTTGCAAGATTATCTTGCTCCTCTTCTCTCTGAATATTATCATTTATTTTAAGGAGGTTTTTTTGTCTTTCTGCAATTGCAAATGCGGCCTCTGCAGAGTTTTCATCTACAGTAATTTCTTCTTCAGTAGATGGTTGTTTAACTCTTTTCTTGAACCTATCAAATAACCCCATAAAAAATACCTCAATCATCAAGTGTTAGCTCAGTTCCTCTTTTTCTTCTTCTTTTGTTAGATTTTATTTTTTCTTTATTTTCAATTGGTTGTTCTTTTTCAACAATTTCATCATTATCTTCTTGAATATTTTCTACTCCTGCTGTGAATTGATGTGCTAATGAAACAATATATTGCTCTAAAACATTAAATTCATTTTTTAGTTTGTCTATTATCCCATTTAATTCTTCATTCCTATTTTGTAAAATAATTATAGCTTCTTCTCTAGTTTTTTCAGCTTGAATCCTACTACCAATATCCACAACTACACCAGCATTTTTAGGAATATCTGCTAGTATTTGAATCCCTGAACCTAGAGGGATCATAATTTCTTTTGCTCCGTTTTTTGGAATAGTTTGTAATGTTTGTAAAGCATTGTTTTGTTCTAATTTAACATCTTCTAATCGTTTAATTTGCTGTTCCATCGCTTGCAAGCGTTCTCTACTTATTTCCACTTGTTGCGCAATTTTTTGCAATTCCGCCTTGTCCGAAGTGGTCATCGAGTTGAGCGAAGTTAGTGACTGTCATGAATCCGTCGCAATAAAAAGCCAAAAACTATGTTAAATGATTTTTTGTAAGAAAGTCAATTATAATATCTGCAGCTGCTTCTGGAGGTGTTTGTATGGTATCTATTCTTATTTCAGGGTTTTTTGGTTCTTCAAACGGGCTGGAAATGCCTGTGAAATTCGGCAATTGTCCTGCTCTGGCTTTAGCATAAAGGCCTTTTGCATCTCTTTCTTCACATATTTCTAATGGTGTATCTACGTATATTTCAACAAACTCATCTTCTGAAACTAATGATCGTATCATTCTTCTTTCAGATTCAAAGGGAGAGATGAAAGCAGTAATACAAATCAGGCCACTCTCTACCATCAATCTTGCTACTTCTCCTACTCTGCGGATGTTCTCTACTCGATCGGCCTGAGTAAATCCCAAATCCTTGTTTAAACCATGTCTAATATTGTCTCCATCTAAAATGATTGTATGGAGGCCCATAGAATAGAGTTTTTTCTCTAGAATATTTGCTATAGATGATTTTCCTGAGCCTGAAAGCCCTGTAAACCAAATTATTTTAGCAGATTGTGACTTTTGTAATGCCCGTTGTTCTTTTGTTATGTCTATACTCTGCCAATGAATATTATCTGAACGTCTTAATGCAAAATCGATAAGACCCATTCCAACTGTATGGTTGGTTATTTTATCAATTATTATGAAACCGCCTGTGGTTTTATTTTCTTTGTATGAATCAAATGCTATCCTTTTATCTAAGGAAATATTACAAACCGCAATTTGATTTAATTTCAAATCTTTAGCCGGGACTTGATTTAATGTATTTACATTTATTTGATATTTCAATTTCCCTAAATTTAGTGATGCAGTTTGTGAATTTGATTTGAAAATATATTGTCTTCCAGGCATCATTGCATCATCACTCAACCATAAGATATGTGCCTGAAATTGGTCTGCTTCTCCACCAGGATTTTCTGCTGAAACGATAATATTTCCTCTTGAAACATCTATTTCGTCTTCGAGTATTATTGTCACTGATCGTCCAGAAGTAGCTATTTCCAATTCTTCATTATTGAATAATATAGATTTGATCG
Source organism: Candidatus Thalassarchaeaceae archaeon (assembly GCA_045568235.1). Taxonomy (GTDB): domain Archaea; phylum Thermoplasmatota; class Poseidoniia; order Poseidoniales; family Thalassarchaeaceae; genus MGIIb-O3. Next base: position 7,288 of record JBJLBJ010000022.1, on the reverse strand, counting down.
TGGAGCTTTTTCCGCCAGGTAGGATTCTGATTTTATCTCCAGGCTCTATCTTACCGCTAGCAATCATGCCACAATATCCTCTAAAGTCTAGGTTTGGTCTATTTACCCATTGAACAGGCATTCTAAATGGATTTGAAATATTTTCCCCTTCTATTTCAACGGTTTCTAAATATTCCATAATCGTTGGGCCTGTATACCAAGTTGTATTATCGCTATTAGATATTATATTATCGCCCAGTAATGCTGAAATAGGTATTGAAGTTATTTCTTCTATTTCTAATGCATTTTTCGCAAATATTGTATAATCTTCTACTATTTCATCATATATTTGTTTTGAATAGTTTACTAAATCCAATTTATTTATACCCAAAATTATTTTCTTAACACCCAACATTGAAACAATAAAAGAATGGCGGCGCGTTTGCGTCATAATTCCATTTCTAGCATCAACTAAAATTATTGCAACATCTGCTGTTGATGACCCAGTTGCCATATTACGTGTATATTCTTCATGTCCAGGAGTGTCAGCAACAATATATTTTCGTTTATCTGTAGAAAAAAATCTATATGCGACATCTATGGTTATTCCTTGCTCCCTTTCTGCTGACAATCCGTCAACTAATAATGCGAAATCGAGGCCATTTTCTTGCGTGCCCATATTTTTTGAATCTTTTTCTAAAGTCGATAAATGATCATCGAACAACATATGAGATTCATAAAGCATACGACCTATGAGTGTGGATTTTCCATCATCTACTGAGCCACAAGTAATGAATCTGAGTATTTCCTTTTCTTGATGTTTCTTAAGATATAGATTAATATCTTCGGCAATTAAATCGTCAATATACACCATTAGAAATATCCCTCCTGTTTTTTCTTTTCCATGGATGATTTGCTATCAAAATCAATAGTTCTTCCTTGGCGTTCTGATGTAGTAGTTAGTAACATTTCTTGGATTATCTCAGGCAAAGTATCTGCCTGTGACTCTACGGCTCCCGAAAGAGGATAGCATCCGAGAGTTCGGAATCTAACCCTTTTCATCATTGGTTTTTCTCCCTTTTGAAGCGGTAGTCTAGCATCATCTACAAGTATCAGAGTGCCATTTCTCTCCACTACTGGTCTTTCTTTTGAAAAATAAAGTGGGACTATTGGGATTTTTTCGAGATGTATGTATTGCCAGATATCTAATTCTGTCCAATTAGACAAAGGGAAGACCCTGATTGTTTCTCCTTCGTTTTTGAATGAGTTGTAAATATTCCATAATTCAGGTCGTTGTTTTTTCGGATCCCATCTATGTTGAGTTGTTCTGAAAGAAAAAATTCTTTCCTTTGCTCTCGATTTTTCTTCATCCCTTCTAGCTCCGCCAAAGGCGACATCAAATTGATATTTGTCGATAGCCTGTTTCAAACCTTCTGTTTTCATAATGTCGGTATGTTTAACAGAACCATGTATAAATGGATTAATATTCATATCTTGGCCCTTTTTATTTATGTGGACAATTAAATCCAATCCTAATTTTTCTGCAGTTTTATCTCTAAAATCAATCATCTCAGAGAATTTCCATGTTGTATCTATATGCATTATTGGAAAGGGTGGTTTTGCTGGATGGAATGCTTTCATAGCAAGATGTAACATTACCGAAGAATCTTTGCCGATTGAATAAAGCATAACTGGATTTTCTGCTTCTGCTACCACTTCACGCATGATATGAATTGCTTCTGCTTCCAGAGCCTCGAGGTGCGTCATTAGTTTCGCGTGCATTGTTGTGTATTTCACACCAACGGGGAATATGTTCAATTAGCATTGTTTTGGTAAATCCAATCTTTTGTCCATCTATTATCAGATGCGATTAAAAAATGAGGATTGAGAACATCTCCAGTGATATCATAATTTAATGTATTTCCTTGAGCATTCAAAACTAAACCTCCTGCGCTAGATACGATGGCGTGCGCTGCAGCGATATCCCAACAAGCAGTAGGCCCAAATCTCGGATAAAGATCTGCATTTCCTTCTGCTATTATGCATGCTTTAAGTGAAGAGCCCATTCTTATCAAATTATAATTTCCTAGGGTTTGAGCGAATTTTTCATCTAATTCTGACCGATGAGAACCACTGGCAACTAATCGTACAGGCAGTGAGGGTTTGTTTGGTTGAACCATCATTAATCCAGAGCCGTCTGGGCCTCGTCGTTCTGCCGGAATCATGATTCCGCCCCACCATGTTGTTTTAGTTACTGGAGCGTGTACTACTCCAAATATTGGCCTCCAATATTCCTTTTCCTTTTGCATCAAAGCTATATTTACTGTAAACATTCCATTTTTTTTGATGAATTCTTTCGTTCCATCAAGCGGATCTACTAACCAGCATGTTTTGCTAGATATCGGGTTGCCCTCTGTTCCTTCCTCTGAAACTATTGGAGTATTGTCGAGCTTCTTTAAATGATTAATAATTATATTGTGAGCAGCTAAATCGGCTTCAGTTAAAGGTGAGTTGTCTCCCTTTTTCATAACCCGTAGTTCTTCGTCACGATTGTAAATTTCTAAAATTTCTCCTCCAGCCAATTCTGCTATACGAATAATTTCTTCTGGATTCAAAATAAAACCTCCATGGAATTAAAAATCTTGAATTGCTTTCGCTGCTTCTTCTAATTTTTCCCTTCCTTCTGGAGATAAATGAAAAAGATACGGGTCTTCATCACCAATTATTTCTTTCCATGAGGACATAGTTCTTGCCCAGATCTCTTGATTAGCGTTCCACTCGAGCCATCTATCAATAAATTCACAATGGCGTATGATTTCAGGATCGTCTGCTGATATTTTTCTTAGTATAGTATTTGTTTGTGCCAATAACATCCCAAAAGGAGCATTGACTTTGTAGGTTGTAAATGGATTTCTTTCCTGTACTACTGTTAGGTGTTCGCGCCATAGTCCCAAAACAACATCATATGTCCATCCTAAAAGCAATACGCATACTAATACAGCGACTGCAATTGAAAGAAGGCCCCAGTATGTTGTTGAAATACCTATAAAATCTGCCTTATTTTGAAATCGCCAACTAACATAAGGCCACATCAGTAATGTCAAAGTGGTTATCCAAAAAACCATTGAAATCAACGTTTGACTCTGTTGAATTCGCCAATATTGGCGCATGAATGATTTCTTCATGGCTATCCCTAGGCCTCTCTATGCTTTCACAATTTTTGTCTTCTGGGCTAAAAATGCGCTTTTAATCCCTAAAATGCGCTATGACCGCGGGGGTTGTAGATTCAGAAGGATCAATCGTTTCCAATGATTCAATTAAAACAAATCTACGAGGCGTGTTGTGTCTACTTCCAAAGTTGGAATATATACGGTGTTTAGCATCTTCTTCGTCACTGGCTACAATATCTAAAGTGTAGGCTTGGTCGTGCTTTCCATTACGAAATGTTCCCTTGGCCCTGTACGCTTTCATGCCTTATCGGAAGAATGTTGTTGATATAAAATCGCCGCGTTATAATAATTTGGAAAAATCAATTAACATAGAATAATGAGGTTTTTGCTAAAAGATGCCCTCAAGGTTCAAATGGTTATTGTAAGGTATGATTATTGAAAGTAGATGGAAACATATAGTAGCGATCAGGAAGAAGGGGTTTCTTTTTCTTCAGATGTGATTGATTTATCAGAGCGTCTAAGAGAGATACCACAGGATCGCTTAATTGAAGAAATAATTGCTTTATGGGATGAGGTAAATAATTTGGAGTTAGAATTGATTAAAAATAAAAGAAGAAATGATGGGTCAAAAAGATTTTCTATCGGTCAAGATAGGTCTGTTGTAGTTGATTACGAAGAAAAAATAAGAGTTGCTAATATAAAAATTACAAGATTAGAAAATCAACTTCACAATGAGAAAGTTATTAGAGAGTCTTTTGAAATAAATATAGAAAAAATAAAAATATTGGAGTTAGAAAAGGCCGATCTACTAAAAAATGAAGAAGAATTAATGCTTTTAATAATGGATATGGAAAGGCATATAGAAAAATTGGTAGATTCGGTTAAAGAAAAATAAAAATATTTACATTTTATGGTAATAATGTTTCGTTTTCCGAAGTATTATCAAAGCATGTGCTTCCGGTAAGTTGTGCCCGGAGTATATGACCGTAAGAAAAAAAGCGCCATGACAAGATCTATTTCTCCTAGCTATTCTAATGCACTCTCTACTTTCTTTGGGGGAAAAACTCCAGATTTTGAATCGGCAGAAGATGCGCATAGTGCTTATGTTGCCGCATTAGAGGCACATGGAACAAGTGTAACTATTCTTCATCCATTGTCAAAATATCCAGATAGTTGTTTTGTAGAAGATACAGCAGTTATGATTGATGAGAAGGCTGTTATTTCGAATATGGGGCACCCTTCGCGAAGTGGAGAAGAAGTTGCGGTGCTAGAATATTTATCGGATGATTATGAAATTGTGAGAATGCCAGAGAAATGCAAATTGGATGGAGGAGATGTGGTTTTCTATGATGATTGTTTTTTGATTGGGCTTTCTACGCGTACAAACATGGAAGGAGCTGATTTTCTTAAGCAAGAAATTAAAGAAGTGGGGTATGATGTAAAATATATCAATATTCCAAAAAGCACGCTTCATTTGACAACTGTATGTTCTACACCAAGACCTGGGACAATGATCATGGCAGAAGGCCATCTTAACTTCGAAGAATTTGAATTTGTCGATGAAATAATAAGAATACCTAATTCGGAAAGTTATGCTTCAAATGTACTAGGTTATTCGAATGATAGGGTGATTATTGCTGGAGGTTTTCCAGTGACGCGTCGTAAATTATTAGAATATGACTTTTCTATTACTTCTGTTGATATGTCTCCGATTATGCAGGCAGATGGTTCGCTTACCTGTCTTTCAGTATTTTTAAAATAATTACTTTAATATTTTAGACCAGAATTTATTAGAAAGGATTTTACTAAATATCCCTTTATTTTCTGAAAAGGGGATGTCGAAAGAGTGGATGTCGTCTGGTAGTACTTGGTTTAGTTCTTTATTATCAAACCAAATAGCTTTGCAGCGATCACAACGATCTATCTGTATTCTACTATCTGTTGTTGTATTCACCGGAACAGCAGTATGATATGTTCTCATCTTTCCTGAGCAGATAGGGCAGGAGAAGGTTGTTTTGGTTGGTTCTTCACTAGGTAATTCCAATCGTTTTATTATTCCGGGTTTTAAATTATTCATTATCCAGGCATTACTAGCCATTGAACCATAACAAGTATTACATAAAAATAATATTTCATTCTGATTCCCTGCTTCCATATTTGTATTACAACATGGGCATTTGGGTGGTGTCATGAAGCGAGAGGGGGGTGTGTATATTGAACCCTGCTACAAATCATGATTTAGAAGTCAACTGTTCATCTCTTCGATGAATTGTGTTAGCACTCTTTGTAATTCATCAGAGTCATCATATTCTTCTGCAAGATTCCCGGTTATTATCCAATCTGCTCCGGCAGCTGCTGCTTCTTTTGCAGTCTGTCCGTCACGTATTCCTCCTCCAACGATGATTGTTAATTCACAGGCTTCTCTTGCAGACTTAATTAATTTAGGATTGACTGGTTCATCTGCACCGCTACCTGCTTCCAAATATAATAATTTAAAGCCGTAATATTCTGCAGTTAAAGCGTATGCTTGTATTCTTTCTGTTTCGTCTTTTTGGATAAGTTTTGCTTTTCCAACTTCTCCAACCTTTCCTCCTGGGGCACAAACCAAATAACCCATAGGCAGTGGTTCAATTTTACTTCTTTTAATATGCGGAGCTCCGGCAACCTGTTCTTCTATTAAATATCGTGAGCTAGTACTATTCATGAGCATCATGAAAGTAACTGCATCTGCAGATGAAGAAAGTGCTGCAGCACCTTGTGGAAATAGAACAATGGGGATTGATAAGTCGTCTGAGTTCAAAGAGTCTTGTGTTTTAGCCCAAGTTACTAACTCTAACATTTCTTTAATCGCTATTACAGTGGAGTCGACATTGTTAGTATCAGTGTCGGAAGAGCCGCCTATTAGGATCATACTACTTCCAGCATTAACAGCTGCAAGACATCTCTTGGCTGCAACATCTGGTGTTTGATCCGCGGGATCAATAAGGATTGCGTGTCTTGTGTGCTTATGTTTTTCTGTTAAATATGATAATATTTTTAATTTTTCGGACATTGAATCACCTAAATTTCTTTTAATAAACGTTTTTCTTGTAAAAAGTCGTAGGCTCTCTTCAAACCTATATCAATTTCAGAATGTATCGAATTTTTAGGATTTGTTCCTTTCCATTCCATTAATTGTAGCCAATTTATATTAGAAGGAAGTTTGTTTTCAGACCAGACCTCTGTGATAGAATCTGGACGTTTTCCAGAAAACGAATTGATAAACTCATAGTTTGTATCTACTGTAGTTCCCCCAAACCATGTTTTACTCGATGTAGGAATATTAGAGTCTATTATGTGATCGAATATTAGATTTCCTGAGCCTAAAAAGCCAGCACCAACAAACTCAATATTAGTTGACTTGATTCTACTTATTTTTGTTCTTAAATGAAAAAAACAATTTCTCTTTGCTAAAGATATCGATATGGCTTTACAAAACCAAGAATGTCTAATTGCGGTTGATTCAATGGTTGGTTCTTGAGAAAATGTAGAGCCGAGCCAATTTCTATCTATAAGAGGCCACCCATCAATTAATCCAGGTTTTTCACCATACATCCCTACTTCTGCAGATTCGGTAAAAAAATGAATTTCGCAATCGATATTGTCTAAAATTTTATGCGCCGTACACAAAAAAGATAATTGGGTATCCAAAAATGCTATTTTCAATTTAAATACCTCCAGTGGGTTTTATTGAAAGAGCGTGAACTGGACACGCTGGTATACAGAGATTACAATGAGTGCAGGTAGGTTCTTCTACAAAAACCAAGATATCAATTAAAGTTAAAGCATTAACTGGACATAAAGCTACACAAGCTGCACAACCAAAACATCGATCTTCATCAACAACAAAATTGTGTTGCTCAAGTCTGGCCATAGTTGTCGGAAGAGGTTCTATCTCTCAAACTTCCCCTACCCCTTCATTTCCATTAGAACCTTAAATTGAATAATGAAAATTATATTTAATTCAATAAATTCTATATGATTTCAATATTCATTTGTATTCTGACACAGGTAGTCTAAAATCATTAAGATAAAAAATTAATCAAACATTTTCAATATTTATTTTATTATATTATTCCAGTGGAAATAAACGGGCTCCC
>JBJLBJ010000021.1:0-133800 GCA_045568235.1 Candidatus Thalassarchaeaceae archaeon | reverse complement strand
CATGTATGAAAGAGCCTTAAATAATTCAAAAATTGAGATAAAGACATTTAAAAATATCAAAAAATGGCTTTCTGATGAGAATGGCATTGTTGGCGCAATACTTCAAGATCCAAGAGATAATAGTGAAGAAGAAATCTCTTGTACAGGGGCTTTTATCGCTATAGGGCATAAACCAATAACTAAATTTTTAGAAAATCAGGTTGAAACTGATGAATCAGGATATATTGTTCCAAATACTCACACAATGACTAATGTCCCTGGCGTATTTGCTGCAGGAGACGTAGTCGATACTCGATATAGGCAGGCAATTACAGCAGCTGGAATGGGATGTCAGGCAGCAATGGATGCAGAAAAATGGATAGAAGAACAGCATTAAGGTGATATCTTGCAAACTTCAGTAGAAGTAAGTTGGATAAATAGGAGATTAGCTGAATTATTTTATACGACTCATATCTTTATCACCCTTTTTTGTGGTTTTATGTGGATTGGACCATATGAATGGATGTGGTGGGGAGTTTTAATATTATATGGATTAACAGAAATACTATGGTTTTTCCGAGATGGATATTGCATACTTACTGACATTGAACGTTATTTCCGAAAAGTTCCAAGACCGGACAATGCGGCCGAGCAGAATTTCATTACAAGACTGGTAAAGAGTTTTTTTGGTTTCGAGATAAATCCTAGAAATGCTCAAATATTTACAAGATTTTGGGGAAGATTTGGTTGGACTATTGCTACTATTAGACTATTTATTATCTAGTAATTTTTCAATTATGACCGAAGAACACTTGTCTAGGATACTCTTCGGAGAGCCATGCATGAGGAATTATCTAATTCTGAATTAGAGCGTTATGCACGACATCTTTCTTTGCCTCAAGTAGGCCTAGAAGGTCAAATAAAACTAAAAAACTCTTCAGTTTTAGTTGTCGGTGCAGGAGGACTTGGCTCCCCCTGTCTGTTATATTTAGCGGCTGCAGGATTTGGTCAGATAGGGATAATTGATGACGATAAGGTAGATGTTTCAAACCTTCAAAGGCAAGTAATTCATAGTAATGCAAATTTAGGAGAATTAAAAATCGATTCAGCAAAGGAGAGATTATTAGATCTAAATCCTGAGATATCGGTGAAAATTTTTAATGCCCGATTGGATATTGAAAATGCATTAGATTTAATCAAACAATTCGATATCATCATCGATGGAACCGACAATTTTCAAACTAGATATTTAATAAATGATGCATGTGAAATTTTGAATAAGGTTTGGATATTTGCTAGCATTTATCAATTCGAAGGTCAAGTTTCCACATTCAATTTATCTCCTGGATTAAATTATAGAGACTTATTTCCAAAACCTCCTCCTTTGGAATTTGCACCAAATTGCGCAGAAGCAGGAGTTTTAGGTATTTTGCCAGGAATCATAGGTTCTATACAAGCTGCCGAAGCGATAAAAATAATACTTGGAATGGAAAATATTCTTTCTGGAAAATTATTTCTTTTCAATGCCCTCTCAATGTCTTCTAGGATATTAAAATTCGAAGCTAATACATCTAGGGGGTTAATATCTGAACTGTCTTTGGAATCAGAATATTGTATGAGTAATTCTTCTTCCGGCGACATAACTCCGCTCGAGTATGTAAATAAAATAAATAATGATGATTGGCAACCATTTTTGCTTGATGTTAGAAGACCTGATGAAGAATTGATTTCAAAAATAGAAGGTACCAATTTAACTATTGTTCATACTGAAATACCAAATAGAATCCAAGAAATACCTTCGGACAGAGATATTGTAATCTATTGTAGATCAGGAGTTAGATCTGCAGCAGTTCAGAGATTTCTTCTCGAAGCAGGACATACTAATACAATATTGAACCTAAAAGGTGGAATTTTAAACTGGTCTGATACTGTAGATTCAACAGTTCGTAAATATTAATTGTGGTATTTTTTAATTAAGTTTAACATTTATTTGTGGTATTTTTAGTAAAAATATTATTATTTTAATTATTTTTGTATAGAGACATCTAATTTATGGTATTATTTTATCTAGTTTACCGAACATTTGTTGTATGAATACCCTTTCCGAGTGAATATGGCAATAGCAAGGCACGGAGTTTGGAGATGTCCCAATTGCATGCACCATCAGATATGGAAAACACGTAATTATAATACTTCTAGACTTGATAGGCAATGTGAAGAATGTGGGCACAGGGCCAGAGTAACTCTAGATAGATCAAACACTGGACAAGGAAGAAATAGGACTGTTAAAATATGGGAAAGACCAATTGATGTATCTGTAAATGAATTGACTAGTGAAGTATCCCGTCGAAACAGTAAACATGTCAAGAAGGATGTAGATTATTTCAATGAACCAGTACAAAGTAATCTGCCCACTCTTTGGGGTAAAAATTGGACTCCCACTTCTCCTTTAGTTTTTTCAAAAAGTCTGAAATCAATAGATGTGAGACGTGAATTATTACGATTTATTGCGGAAAGGCATGATGGCCATTTGTCATTTATTTCTTCATTGTGGGACTCTCAGAAGATTCCTTCAATATTCAATGGTAATTCTTTTCATGATTTTTCAAAATCATTTGTTAATTCGATTGATATCTCACTCAAAGAAAGATTATTTTCTCCGGATCTTTCTTATTTAAGTCAGGCCGAGATAATTCCTCGTAGAGATGGCGAACTATTCCTCGATAGACGCGCTTCAAGATTATTACTCGACATCTCACTTTGTTTAAGGAGAATTGCATATTCGCAATCTGTAACTTTAGATCAAAGACTTGACTGGCAAAGATGGATGATAAGGACCCGTATTCTCGATGAACATCTAAAAGATCTTTACACAAATGGAATTTCTACTCCTGATGGAAATAGTTTCACTGGAAAAGGCTTCCGTTCAACTTGGCAAGAAGCAGTTGTTGGTTGTGCATCTGCTTTGAGGAGCTTTGATTCTTTAGATTCTAATAGTTCTGATGGGCCAGATATAATCTCTCCAATGATTAGAGATACTGGTCTGGCCTTGGCCATGGGGCAGACCCCTTCGGAGATTTTTGCAGCCCAAATGGGTAAATCCGAATCTTACATGGATGGAGGAATTTCTGGTGCGGGCGGGCGTGATTTACACATAGGAAATTGGGAAAAAGGAATTTTGCCTCCAACTGCTCCTTTGCCAATTGCAAGTGCCACTACAACTGGAATAGCCCTAGCTTCCTCACGTTTGAAAAAAAGCCGTTTCCATTTAGCTCCAGTAGGAGAAGGTTGTAGTAGTAGCGGCGAATTCTGGGAAGCTATGAATTTTGCAGGAGCTAGAGGATTGCCAATATCTTACATGATACAGAATAATCAAATAGCACTTGATACATTTACTGCGGGCCAGTCTGGAGCAGAAACTTACGGTGACAAAGGTCATGCAATGGGAATACCTTCATGGTCAATAGACGGGTCTGACCCTTCTGCCTTTTTTGCATCAACCGCTGTTGCAAGGGAGTTTTCATTGAATGGCGGGGGGGCGACTCTGATACATGTTGAAACGATGCGTGGTTGTGGCCATGCACATCACCATGACGATCTGTACTTAGGAGCAGCTTCAGGAAATCCTCCTGGATACGTGTCTAGAGAACTTCTGACTTATTGGAGTTCAAAAGATCCATTATCGACTCACAATGATAAATTAATAGAATTAGGAGTTAGTAACAAAATCCTATCTAAAATCCAGGAAGAAGAGAAAGAATATGTGGACTCTTCTAGAAAGATTATGGAAGAAATGCCGTGGCCAGAAGGGAACAGCGTAACTCAAGGAATCACGTCATTACATGATGCTACAACCCATTCTCAACAAATAAATAGAATCAATTCAAGTAATATTCTTCCTATTCAAACTCTTAAACCAGGGGAACAAGATTTAGAATTTTCAAATGCACCTAATTCATGGACATTTAGTAGGGCGATTCAAAATGCTATGGTAGTATTGGCCGAAGAATATGGCGATAATATCGTATTCATGGGTGAAGATATGGAAATTGCTGGGGCTTTTGGGATGAATTTATCATTAAAAGCAAAAGGACATTCTGATAAATTACTCGACATGCCTCTTTCAGAATCTATAATCATTAATTCAGCAACCGGTGCTGCTTTAGGAGGAATGCGTCCTGTAGCAGAAATACAATTCGGAGGATTCGCTGCATTGGCCATGAATGCTTTAGTGAACAATGCAGCCCAATTAAGATGGAGATGGGGCGCTAATGTACCACTTACAATTAGAATCCCATTAGGAGGGAAAACACGTAGTGGGCCATTTCATGCAAATATCATTGAATCGTGGTTTATCAACGATCCTGGTTTAATTGTAGTATTTCCAAGTACTCCTCAGGATGCTTTTGACATGTTGATAGAAAGTCATTCTTTACCTGATCCTGTGATTTTTTTAGAGCATTTAGGGCTTTACGGATTAAGAGGAGGATCTACTGGGTGGGGAAATAATATAAATCAATTAGTAGATACAAAATCTGTTCATAAAAGAATATCAGAGGGAAAAAATTCTATTGGTAAAGCAAAAGTAATCAGAGGAGGAAGGGAAATAACAATAGTGACATGGGGTGCTATGATTCATGTCGCCCTTGATGCAGCTGATAAAGTTGCTAAAAATGGTTTGGAAGTGGAGATCATTGACCTCCGTACATTACTCCCATTTGATGCTGAAACTTGCATTAAATCTGTAAATAGAACTACTAGGTTGATTATATTGCAGGAATCTCAGTGGATGGGTGGTTTAGCACACACAATTTCAAGTAGAATCATTGAAGAAGCATTTTGGAACTTAGAAACTCCTCCTGTAGTTATAGGTGCACTAGATACTCCCGTTCCTTTCTCCCCTCCACTTGAAGATTACACTATACCAACTTCAGATTTAGTTGTTAGACATATTGAGCAACTATGTAACGAATAATTAGCAAATAGTCTTGAGTAATGCCTTCGCGCATGCACCCATATGGATGAGCTTTATGTCATTCTAGGTTTCACCCTTCTGATTCTAGGCGCAGAAGGATTTGTTCAAGGAGCAGTATCATTAGCTAATAAATTTCAAGTACCTCCACTTTTAATAGGATTTACTATTGTTGCACTTGGTACTTCGTTACCAGAATTAGCGGTTGTCTTAGAAGCACTAAATACAGAAGGCGGAGATGATATTGCTATTGGAGGAATAATTGGCTCTAATATCTCAAATGTGATGTTAGTATTAGGCTCAGCAGCCTTATTGGGGGCTTCTGAATATCCCGGTAAGGGAATAAGAAGAGATGCAGTAGCAGTATTAATCGCTTCACTAATTTTAGTCGGAGCAACATTATTTGGCTCAATTTCACAATTTTTAGGAGTATTCATGATTATCCTCTTAATTGGTTTTTATGCTTATTCATACAATCATGCTAAAGATTACAATTTAACTTCAGAAGATGATGATTCAATCTTTTCTCAGAAACTTTCTCTTGCTGTTTTAGTATTGTTAGGTGGAGGAATAATGGTATGGTTAGGTGCAGACTTATTGATGGATGGAGTAACTGGTCTAATGGATAAATATGGTATTTCTGAATCAGTAATTGGATTGTCTATAGTCGCACTTGGCACATCGCTTCCTGAGTTTGCAGTCACTGTAATTTCAGCTTTAAGAGGACACAAAGGAGTTGCCCTTGGTAATGTATTGGGATCCAATGTTATGAATATTTTAGGAATCCTAGGAATCGCTTCAATAGTAGGAGGAGGAATCGTAGTATCGTCAAATTTTGCTAATGGAGATATTTGGTTGTTATTACTTTCATCTGGATTTGTTTGTGGAATGCTACTTAACAATAGAGAGATAGGGAGAGGTGTAGGATTTAGTATGGTTCTTGGATATCTAACATATATGGCTTTACTATTTAGTTAAATATGGATAATTAGTGGTTTTATGTCAGATTTAAATGACGAAACAATTTTTTCAGTCATATTAGCTGCTGGTAAAAGTCAGAGATTGGGAAGGCCTAAAGCATTATTAAAAATAAATAATGATATTTTAATTAATTTTTTAGTTAAAAGGCTTAAAAAACATAATATTACAACCATAATTGTAACTAGAGAAGAATTAATTTCCGAAATAAAAAACCTCACAGAAGAGGTAGAAGTTATCCCTAACAACAACCCTGAATCTGGTAGGACCGGTTCTCTTCAAATCGGTCTAAACTTTATTCTTGAAAATTTTTCGAAGAATTTCAAAGCCTTAGTGGTCCCAGTTGACAGACCAGGATTTTCTTCTTCAACCCTATCAAAATTAATATCTTTGGATGATACCTTTTGTCCCGAAAAAGATGGAAAAGGAGGGCACCCTCTATTATTATCAAAATCAGATGTTAAAAAAATTCTAAATCAGAATCCTACAACTCCTTTACGCGATATAATAAAGCCAAAAAAATTTGAAGTAATGGATGATTATTTACATCTTAATGTAGATACAGAAAAAGATATCTCAATCCTTATGGAATTCATATCTTCTTTCCGTAATTAGGCAATTTAGAATGTAATAGAAAAAAACATCAACATAACTCCGACAATTAAGGCAGGGATAGTGGTGTGAATAGTTGCCCACAAACTCGCTACTCGATGCCTTGCCAGTAATGGGAAAAGCGCATCTCCATCTTGACTGATAGCATTTGCTACGAGTGCCGGAAATGAGATTATATCCTTTGTATATGCTGTTATGGCAATTATTTGAGGGCCACAGCCAGGTATCAATCCAATTAATGATGCAATAATTACTGCAATCAACCCATCTCCATATATTGCTAGTTCAGACTCATCCATACCTGAAAATAACATGGAAAATTCAAAAATTAGATATGCAGACATCACCCAAAATGTAACGAATGCAGTTTCACTTGCAGAATGAATCAATGTTTCACGCATTGAATATAATTTGTCGCCGATAGATGCTTCTGTATCGTCACCAATCCAATTTTTCTGTGAAATATATAGAATAATAGATAAAGAAGTTCCAATCAAACCAATCCAAGTAATAAATCCATGTAAAGTCAATGGATTATAATCTATCTCTAGAGCGAAATTTGCATCCTGGGCGCTCCAAAATAACAACATAATTGCGAATATGAGTCCTAGAGAAGTTACGATCCACCAAACAGTATATCCTTGGTGAAGTAGAATGTATCCCCAACCCTTTCCATCTTCTCTTCCTAGGTCATCGAATACTTCTCTAGAATCTTGATTTTTCCCATCAATAAGAATCTCTGGTGATAAATTATCTCGAAAATTCGGACTAAATTTTCCTAAGGGATTACGGGGAGTAATTTTCAAGATATCAACAAGATAACCCCAAAAAATTCCGACAAATAATGAAATTAGATGTACAGCAATAACAGGCGCTATAAATGATGAATCAGTAACTGCTGCACCAATTAATACGAATGCTGCATCTCCTAATGTTGCAATCAGTGTTGCTATTACGGTGCCATAAGTGACATAACCACGCGCGTACATTGGCATCATTACAATAGCTCCACCACATCCTGGAGTTATGCCCATGAGAGAACCAATTACTGGTTGCCATCTAGTATTTGTTCGAATTGTATCGACAAATCTTCCTGCAGTAATATACTGTAACCAACTGAACAAAAAAACCATCGCAGCAACAAATACGGTGACTGCAAGAAAAGCATCACGCATGCTGACAACAATTACCTCAATAATTTCATTAGAACTAACCATCGACTTTACTCCTTCAAAATTTTAGGAATCGTGAGCGAATCATATGAGCGATTCTGAAACGAGCAGGTGCCGCCACTGAATAGTTCGGAGACATCTCGCATATTATCTACGAAAGAGTCCTAATGCATTAATCAACCGATTCAAGAAGGTTGCAGTTATGATAGTCTTGGATGTCGCTTTCGACTATTTCATAGATTAATAACAAATATGTGATTCTCCTGAGATGAGTATGACTCGTAGAGTCCATTCTTGGATTTTAGAAAAGTTAGCAGAAGGTTACGATGTAGCCTTGGCTACTGTAATCGATTCAAAAGGCAGTATACCAGGTAAACCAGGCGCCAAATTGGCTATGATTAAAAACGGTGAAAAATTCGGTACAATTGGAGGAGCAGGATTAGAACTCAAAATCGAGACAGCACTTTATGAATTAATTAAAAGACCATATAGAATGTCTACACAGGGAGGGAGGATAGAGAATTTTTTACTATATAAGGATGGAAAAGGCAAAGAAGTAACCGCTTTGGACAGTCTCTGTGGTGGTCAGTTGACAGTATCTTTGGAAGTAATAAATACTTCTCCTAATATTCTAATTATTGGAGGAGGGCATGTCGGAAAATCATTGTCATTTGTTTGTGATTCTATAGGTTGGACTTACAGTATTTTCGATGTTCGAGAGGAATTCTCTAACAAAGAAAGATTTCCGGATGCCGAAGAAATATACACTTCTTCTATTCCCGAATTTCTGGACTCGGAAGATATAAAATCTCTTTCTAGATTCTCAGATATTTTCTTATTAGGCCATGATTGGAGTCTAGATCAGGAAATTTTAATTGGTATTTTATCTAAAATTGAGTTAAATCAAAGGCCAAGAGTTGGTTGCATAGGCTCTAAGACTAAATGGTCGGCATTTAGGGAAGCGGCATTGGATGCAAATATTCCTATTGCTATTGTTGATTCAACAAGATGCCCTATTGGCTTATCCATAGGTGCACACACTCCAGAAGAAATAGCAATTGCTATTTGCGCCGAGATAATATCTTTAGATGCGAAAAAATCTTCAGAAATTAATTAAATGGAGAAATAAAAAATGACAAGAGTTTATGTTTTTTCCACTTTATCGATACTTCTATTATCTTCTTTCAGTGGTTGTTATGGTAATACAGTAGTATCTAGTTTACAAGATGATTCCGAGTTGAATGACTTTGGCGCTTTTAGCGTAGTTGCACCTATAGATACAGGCATAAATGTCTATCATGACCATTTTGTCATGGAAGAAGACTATCCTCAATGGCTATTGGATGGACTAGGGGTGACTAAAGTATGTGACATAACTAATTATGGATCATGGGAAGAAAGATATTCTTCAGATAAAGAATCATGTTGGGACACAATCGTTTCTACAGATATTGTTTGGTTCAAAGGTACAAGGATAATTGGGACAACTCCTGATGATAATACAGATATTCCAATTCTAGATGATCCTCAAGATGGTCACGGGACTGCAGTTACAGGAGCAGTACTGAACGCCAATCCCAATGCAGTAATATTTTTTGTTGAGGGTTTTAGTGACGCTGCTGTTTTGGCAGCAGCAAATCAACCACTTGTTGACATAATAACTACTAGTTTTGGACCAATAGGATCAATTCCAGTCCCAGGGATCGAAGATGCGACAAAAGTCGCAGTTGTAGAAAAAGGAAAAATACACACTGGGGCTGCAGACAATTCTCCATCTCCTGCGGTACAAGATTCAACAGCTGGACCTCCTTGGAGTATAGGGATTTCTGGTTATGCTGAAGAAGGAGACGATCAGAAAGAAACTATGAGTGGATCATATCCTGATGTGGCAGCGGATTGGACACAAATACTACCAAATCATAATGATATAGATGGTTATCATGAAACTTCTGGAACATCATTCGCAACTCCGAGAACTGCCGGATTACTTTCAAAAATAATTACGAGTTTAAGAGAAGAATTTGGCGATTTTTCATCTGGAGCAAACCCAGAAAAAAGAGATAAAAAACTAATCAATGGCACTGAAATAAAATTCTCAAATGATGATTTAAGAGACGCTCTTAACCTCTCAGCCTGGTATCCTTCATTTTCTACATGGGACCCTCTCTCAGGTACAACCCCTATTTCTCCCGTTGCTCCTTGTACTCAAGTTGGTTGGGGCGTAGTCAATGAGAGTAATGTTTTACCAATCATTGAACATCTTAATGGTACTGCTGAAATCCCTAATAGGCCATCCGATGTAGTTCTATGTATGGAAACTAATCAGGCCATCCGTGAGTCTTATTGGTCATAGTTTCCGTAGGATTCAATACATATTCCTTGCTTGCATTGAATATGCGTAAGGTTGCCATAAGGTGGAATATTAATTCACTCCAAGGCTCAGATGAAATTTCTCAAATTCTTAGCCTCGTCCATAGTATTGAAATTCTCGGACATCTTTCAGTTACAAAAAAAGGAATAACTCAATTAACTGAGATAAAATTACTTGAGAATAAATCTCTTGAAGATATTTCAAAACTAAGTTATTTCGAAGTTATTGACAAATATGAAGAAGATGAGGACGGTATCTTAGTTAGTTTACTATGCACACATCCATTAGCAATTATGGGAATAGAAATGGCAAATATTCACTTACAAACTCCATATAAATTGTGCTCAGAAATGGGTATGGAATTGAGAATATCTGGAATTTCAGATTCAGTCAGGAAGTTCGTATCACTAGTTAGAGAATTAATACCTCCTGATAAGATTAGTGTTCAATCAATAAAAGGAGATATTGGAAATGGCTGGACGGATGATTTAACAAGCAGACAAAAAGAAATAATTTCTTATGCTGCTTACAGGGGCTATTATGGTGCAGAGTCTAAGGCTACTCTAAAGGATTTGGCCGATGAACTTGGTATGGCTCGGAGTACTCTTGGTGAACATATTCAAAGAGCAGAGTTAATGATTTTACGTAAAGCTATTGAAGAATTAAAACTACAAAAAGATAATTTAATTCCAAATACTCAAAGAACTATGGCGGATGGGAATTAACATACATGTCCCGATTCAGACTTCCAATGATTCCTGCCTCGGATGAAGTATCTTGGACATCAATAATAAATAATGTCGATTTCTCTACTACTATAGCAAGTAATTCTATTTTATTAGATGTTTTGAGAAATAAAGGAGGAAGCCTTGGAACCAAAAGAGGTTGCGATTTAGGAACATGTGGCTGCTGCACGGTTTTAGTTGATGGTATACCAAAATTATCATGCTTAACTATGGCCAGGGAAGTTGAAGGTACTGAAATAACTACAGTCGAAGGGTTATCTTTGGGACATCATCTTCATCCAATTCAAGAAACTTTTGCAGAGTATGGAGGGAGTCAGTGCGGTTTTTGTACGCCAGGATTTCTAGTAGTAATTTCGGCATTGCTGGATGAAAACCCTAAACCGAATGATCAGGAAATAAAAACAGCCATAGAAGGAAATCTGTGTAGATGTACTGGTTATCAACAAATAATTGATTCTGTAAAAGCAGCTTCAGAAATAATGGTTAATAATGTAAAAATTGAAGACTCGACTTCTCCAAAAAGTGATCCTCATCCTGGATTCAATAATTAAAGGTGTTTTTTATGTCTAATGATGATGAAATGGTTGGCTACAGACAACAACCGGGCAAGCTACCTTTTTCAAGGCCCGGCTCGGGCGGTAAAAATCAATTCAGTGAGTTACGTGATATCCAATTAATACCAGAAAGCCAAGGAGGTAAAAAAATCCAGCCCAGAGGTAGCCATAGGCATGATGAACTAATTAGCGGAACATCAATAGGGAAATCTACTGCACTTGTAGATAGTAAATGGAAAGTTACTGGAAAAGCTAATTATGGAGACGATATAAGATTAAACAATGAATTAATTGGGAAAATCGTACGTTCTCCACATCATTATGCACGCGTACTTTCCATTGATATTAGTAAAGCTGTAGCACTAGAAGGCGTTATAGCAATAGCAACTGGTGCAGATGCACAAAATTCCTTTGGAGTTTTACCGGTAACTAAAGACGAACACGCAATGGCAATTGAGAAAACCCGTCATAAAGGGGATTTGGTGGCTTGTGTTGCAGCGATTGATGAAAGTACAGCCTTAGAAGCAGTCAGATTAATTGAGGTTGAATATGAGATTTTAGATAGTATCCATGATATGCGTAAAGGACTGGATGATTCTAAAAATCCAATACATGATAGAGGGCAATATCATATTGGAGAATCAAATGTTCAAAAAAGAGTGTTTCAGGAATTTGGAAATATCGGTGAAATGATTCCTAACTCAGTGGCGAACCATAAATCAAATTGGCTATTTGCTGGTGTTAATCATGGTTTTACCGAACCTCATGCAGTTGTTGCCGATTGGGACCCATCTGGTAGGCTGACATTATATACTCCTCAACAAGTACCTCATTACGTCCATCGTGCATTAGCAGATGTCTTAGAAATTCCAATGCATCAGATTAATGTTTACAGAACTTTCGTAGGTGGCGGTTTTGGAGGAAAATCCGACCCATTTCCTCATGAAATGTGTGCCGCTATATTGGCTAGAAAATCAGGCAGGCCAGTAAGAATTACCTTTGATAGGGAAGAAGTATTTTGGGTAAACAGAGGAAGACACCCTTCTAGAATTGAAATGGACATACATGCAGATTCTGTTGGCCGTTTATGTGGCGTTCAAACTGACGCCTTGATTGATGGTGGTGCTTTTGCATCCTTTGGCCATGTAACTACATATTACAATGGAGTTTTACATACTGCACCATATGAATTAGGGGCCTTCCATTATACGGGTGCTAGAGTTTGGACAAATAAACCTGCAAGTGGTGCCATGAGAGGCCATGGGGCAGTCAATTCTAGGTGTGCAGTTGAAGTCGGATTAGATGATATTGCTGAGCAATTATCTGTAGATCCAATTACACTCCGTCTAGCTAATCTATTACCTCCTTTTTCTGCAACAATTACTGGTTTTAGAATAACTAGTATTGGCATGAGGGAATGTTTAGAAAGAGTCAAAATAGCATCAGATTGGGATAAAAAATTTCGACAATTACCATTAGGACACGGTATTGGCATAGGTTGTGGTTTTTTCATATCCGGTAGTGGCCTACCAATTCACTGGGACCCCAATAAATTTCCACATGCAACAGTCCACTTGAAAATTGATATGGATGGAGGAGTAACAATTCATACAGGAGCTGCAGATATAGGCCAAGGTTCTGATACAGTTGTTGCTCAATCTGTTGCCGAAGTTCTTGGCCTACCTCTGGATATGATACGTGTAAGAAGTAGAGAAACTGATACATCTCCTGTAGATTTAGGATCTTATTCTTCACGAGTTACATTCATGAATGCCAATGCAGCAATCTCTGCAGCCATGGAAATAAGAAAAGATCTTCTTAAGGCAGCCTCCATTATAACAGACACTGAAATAGAAAAACTTGTTATTGGAGATAGGAGAATTTTCGATAAAAAAGATCCTGCAATAGGAGTTTCATACCTTGAAGCTTTACATAAAGCCCAAGAAGATAGAGGAGCACTCACTTCTTCAGGCTCATATCGTACGCCTCCTATGGGAAGGGCGCATAAAGGTGCTGCTGCAGGATTAGCTCCTGCTTACTCTTTCTCTGCTTATGTTGCCGAAGTAAAAGTGGATATGGAAACTGGACAAACCAAAGTTGTTGAAGTTTGGGCAGCACATGATTGTGGAAAGGCACTAAATCCTCTCTCTGTTAAGGGCCAAATCATAGGCTCTTGCCATATGGGGCTTGGACAAGTACTTAGTGAAGAAATGAAATATAGCCGTGGTGGAGACTTACTAAATCCGGATTTATTGGATTATAAAATACCAAGTATCCATGAAATGCCAAAGGTTAATCCGATAATAGTTGAATCTAATGATTTAGAAGGGCCCTTCGGTGCTAAAGAGGCAGGAGAAGGGCCATTGTTACCAATACTTCCTGCAGTTTGTAATGCTGTTTATGATGCATCAGGGATAAGAGTAAATGAATTGCCTATAACAGGCGATAGATTATACAAAAAGATAGAGAAGAAGTGCAGAACGCTAAAAATACAAAATCCTCTTAACTTGCCCAATCCTTCTTTACTCCATTCTGATTTACAAAAAGTATTAGAAAATAGGGCTTCTCAACACTCTGAAAGAGATTTACAAAGAATTTTATCGGAAGAAAAAACACCATATCACAATGGTGCATTATTTGGCATGAATCCTGAAATACCAGGAGAAGAACAAGATTCTAGATGGGAAATACGTGTCATCCCCGATGATCAATATCTCTCTAATCCTCGATTAGCAGGAAGTGCTTGGAGGCACGTAGAAAGAAGAAAAAGGAGTGATCAATTATGAAAATGCCTCCATTTAAATTACATACGCCCTCATCATTAGATGAAGCATTTGAGATTGTAAAAGAACTCAGGAGAAAGAATTTAGACTACGATTGGATAGCAGGAGGAACAGATTTGATACCCAATTATAAGTGGCATATTAATACTAAATCTAATGTCATTTCATTATCGAAAATAGAAGATTTACATAAGATTTCTAAAAATCATATTGGTGCCATGGCCCGACTTTACGATATTTCGAAATCCTCTAAAATTCATCCTTTAATAGCAAAATCTGCTAGTCTAGTTGCTAGCGTTATGATTAGGCGTTCAGCCACTTTAGGTGGTAACATATGTCTAGATACACGTTGTTTCTGGTTTAATCAATCAGAAGAATGGAGGGAATCTATTGACTATTGCCATAAATGTGATTGCGGTACAGGAGCTGATTGTCGGGTAATTCCAAACCAAAATACTCTTTGTGTTGCAACTTATCAAGCCGACATGGCTCCTGTATTGATGGGCCTTGAATCCACTATTCATTTGGCATCACCAAAAGGTAATCGCTCAGTATTAATTAAAGATTTTTTCAAATTAGACGGTATCACAAAAAATATTCTATTGGAGGATGAATTAGTAACACATATTACTTTGCCAGATGATGTATTTGAATGGGAAGGAGACTATCAAAAGCTCACTCAACGCGACTCTTGGGATTTCCCAGAAGCAGGAGTAGCAGTGTTGTGGAAGAAGGGAATCAAAGGACCTTCTGACCTTCGTGTTGCAACTACGGGAATAGAATCAATACCGCGATTTCACTTCGAAGAATCTCAGAAAATAATAAAATCATGGTCTGGAAATGATAGTGTAGAAGAGTTAGCAGAATCAATTAGAAAGTCTGTAAAACCAGTTTTGAATACTTGGTTTCAACCCTCTTACAGAAGAAAAATGGTCAAAGTTTTATCTAGACGTGCAAGCAAGGGCTTACTGGAGATATAACATGTCGGCTGCAGTCAAATACTTCAGTTTTATGATAATTGTTTTATTTCTTTTCAATACCATTCCTTCTGTACAGTCTCAAGGCGATATTTATCCATGGGACATTGAAATAGATTTCGAAAATGACGATTCAAGTGAGCCATTTGATATTTCTGAAGATGGAAAAGCATCTGTAACATTCATAATATCTAATAATGGATTCCTTTCAATGGATTTAGAGTTTGAATTTGAAGGCCCATTCCAAGGTACTTATACTGGTCCGTCCGATGCTACAGTTGCTGCCAATTCTAATGAATCCTTCAAACTAGAAGTAACAAACATTAATGTTCTTGCTTATGCAGCTAAGACTCAAGAAGATTTTCTAATAACTGCTAAAGTTGTATCATTACAAGGCACTCCTCAACTTTCGCCTTCTTCAAAAGATGCAGAAGGAAAATTGATTATACCAATAGTATATTCTCTAGATTTAGAAATAGCCGATCCCATTGGACCTATGAATGCAGGTACTTCAACTCCTTTGAGAGTTTCTGTAATAAATATTGGAAATATTGAAGATAGAGTAGGGGATATCGATATTTCTGATAATTGTCCACTACTAACTCCAAATAATGGCCTAGATTCATTGATGACTAAGAATCTTAATCCTGGTCAAACTGCACAAGCAGATTTGGAATTAACTGCTTCTGAAAGCCATCCTAAGAGAACTTGTAAAGTAGAAGTTTCTATAGCCTCTAATGGCGCTATGAATACTGGAGCATCATCAACTGTTAGTATCGCTGAAGTTCAAATTACGATTGATCCTTCTTTATCTGATAACACAGGTCTCGTAGATTCCGTAGATGATACTACAACAACTACTGAAGTTGTTGGTTCAAGCCTCCCTTCAGCAAGCCTTCTTTCAATAATTTCTTGTGTTCTTGCTGCACTTGTTTTTACTAGAAGAAATAGCGTTCAATAAAGACATAAAAAATCAAAAAAGATATACTAAGAAGATGTAAAAAATAAACTAAAGATTGTCAATTAAAAAATTTTCAAGAAACTTTGGGCAATAACATATAATTGTAATTCTATTGTCGCAAAGGCATTGTAGGTGCTACCTACTTATTTTATTTTAATTAGAGTTGATTAGGATGGCTGAAGAAAAAACTGATGAGGAAAGATTCTCAACTATTATCGTCAGTTCACTTACAGTCACAGTAGTTTTACTTTTGATTTTGCCAATGTTATTCGTTGCAGGTAAGGAAACGGCATATTCTGCATATGCAACAGGAGATACTGAAATTTATCAATTGGCTCAACTAACAGACATGCGAGATAGCCTTGATGACGAAGAGCACTACTTCATTGCAAATACTATGTCTACTCCCATGTTGGTAAATGATTGGAAAGATCCTCACAGGACTATGTTGCTGATAATTGGTCCAGAAAAGCCAATCGATGAGACAGAAGCAGAAGAGATATACAAATTCGTCACTGAAAAGGGAGGAAAGGTAATAGTCGCATCTGATAATTCTAATGCAAATCTTTTAGCCAATAAATTTGGAGTAACTTATTTCGACTATAAATATGATGAAGATAAAAAGAAATTCGTCGGAGGCCTACTCGATGAAAATCAACATTGGGTTGAATTTGATGAATCTGGTCAAGTAAAAAGAGATGCAAATGGTGGAGAGATAGTGACATGGAGAAACGTGTGGACCGTCGCTTCTGTTGGTCAAGATATCGATAGTATGTCTACAGCTGCATTAAGACAAGGTTGTTCTGCCTTTAGTCTGAGTACTAATAAACCAATAGATTGTCGTATGCCAGTTATGTTAAGAGCCCCTACCGGCCTAAAATTTGAACCTTCAAATAAGGATGTTACTAATCCAGAACATAGGCAAATAATGACACTTGGCGCTGCATCTACTTCTGCCTTTATTGATACACAAGGTAATGGAGATCCTGGCGACCCTCTGAATCCAGCACCTGGAGATTTAAAATTAATTATGCGTTTTGATTACCATAATATAACAGTACTAGACCAAGTGAGTAGTGGTGGCAGTGGAAGTACACTTTCTGGAGGAGTTGGTGAATTATCTGTTTCTGGAAGTATCACCTTTGTCGCAGATGAAGAAGCATTTTCAAATCGTTTATGGACCTTAGATGAAGCAAAGAAAACAGGTTTGCGAGAGTCATGTATTGTTGAAAACTGTTGGAATCAGGAAATAAATAGCAATAGTGATTGGTTAGGCAATAGCAATTATTTCAATGCATTGATTCATGATATGATGGAATTTGATAATTCAGAATTATCTGCAAAAATTAAGAATGGAAATTTTGCTGGTGATAAATCAAATTTTCAAATAGTATTTGATGAAAGCCGCCATATAACTGGTGTAATTTCAGCCCCATTTGTTGAAACTATGGGGACAATCGTTTTGTTAACTTCTAATACCTTTCTGAAATGGTTAGTGGTTCTCAATGTCGGTTTACTATTGTTAGTAGCAATGATGGTAGTTCCACAAAAAGAGAATTGGCGACATGTCTTCGATTTGACTAGATTTTCTGAAAGGCCAGAGAAGCTAGATCCTAAAACATATAGGACACGTGTCCAACAGGCACTATTTACTAAAATCAGAGTCCATCACGATTTGTCTCGTGATCAAATGGCAACAAAACCTCCGGCAGAAGTCCAGTCAATGATTGGAGACCCACGTCTTGTGGAATTGGCTTATAGCCAAAGCCGTACATACACGCCCAAGGAGTTACGCCAGATGATGCAGGCAATTCGTCGTTGGGGTAAGAAAAATTAATGAAATGGAGATATAAATATGAATGCAACACCACCAGCAGATGCACCGCCAGCACCGCCCTCAAATGCCACAGATGCTGCTTATGCAAAGAAGGCAGCAGAAGCCCGCGGGTCATCGAAAACAAATGAAAAGTTAACAGCAGTTGGAGCAATAGCTCAAGCAATTGGTTCAGAAGTACAGAAAGTAATTATTGGAAAATCACATGTTATCGATAACGTATTGGTTAATATCCTATCCAATGGAAATCTTCTCTTTGAGGATTATCCCGGTCTTGCCAAGACTCTAATGACTAATACATTCGCTGATGCACTAGGTTGTGATTTCAAGAGAGTACAATTTACTCCAGATTTACTACCTGCAGATATTACAGGAACAAATATCTATGATGCTAAAAAGGGTGAATTTACATTTAAACCAGGGCCTATATTTTGTAATCTCCTTTTGTCTGATGAGATTAATAGAGCCCCTCCAAAGACTCAAGCAGCCCTTTTAGAAGCCATGCAAGAGAAGCAGGTAACTATTGGTACGGTAACTCATAAATTGCCAGCACCATTCTTGACAATGGCTACACAGAATCCAGTCGAACAAGAAGGTACTTACCCATTGCCCGAGGCTCAACTTGACAGATTTATGTTCAAAATGAGTGTTGGTTATCCTAGCCGTTCTGATGAAGATGAAATATTAGCACGACGTATTGCAAGAAAGAAAGACGCGGTTGAAGTCGAAACCATTACAGATCCAGCGCGCGTAGTTGCAATGCAGCAAGCAATAGAAGATGTATATGTAGATCCAGCAGTTAGAATGTACATGGTCGAAATAGTTACGCAAACTCGTGAACATAATCAAGTATTAGTCGGTTCATCGCCCCGTGGTTCACAAGCTTTGCTGAAAACTAGTCGTGCTGCTGCTGCAATGAGAGGGCGTGATTTTGTAACTCCTGATGATGTAAAATCAATAGCCAATTTAGCAGTAGCACATCGTTTAATACTCAAACCAGAACATCAAATAAAGGGAGTAAATACTGAAGACATAATCAAAGAAATTTTGAGAACTGTTCCAGTTCCAACTGTTTGAATATTCTACGGAGTTAGTGGGATTATGGCATGGAGTAGAAAATCCGCGATGTTCGCATCTTTAGCGGTGGCTCTATATCTCCTAGGTTTAGTATTGAGAAATCAACAATTAGTTACTGTTGCAGTAGTTTTACTTTCTTTCTTGACGTGGGCGGCATTTCGCACCAGTCATGCAGATGTTTCATCATCTGGTAGAAGAATAGAAGATGCACAAAATGATGAAGGAGTAGAATTACAAAATATCTTGGCCATGCGTAAAGTTTCTTCTTCAAGAATTTTTGAAGATGGTGAAATAGATGTATCTTTAAGGCTTCAAAATAGGTCAAATACCTCTAAAGTTTTGGAAGTTCGAGATCGAGTGCCGGAAGTAATGAGAATAAAGAAGGGGGCTAATTATGTATTGATGGAATTAGGTCCACAAAGAGAAACTGAAATTTCGTATACTATAGAAACTCCGCTAAGGGGTTTTTATACGATTGGACCTGTATGTGTAAGGGTACAGGATGCTTTTGGATTATTTCACAATGAAAAGGAAATACATTTGTATGAAGATTTCCTTGTTTTTCCTAAAATGGAAGATATTAAAGATGCCATGATAAAGAGCAGAGTTCCGAAGATTTTCACTGGTGCAGTTAATATTAGGAATCCTGGAGAAGGTTCAAATTTTTATAACTTAAGAGAATATATTCCAGGAGATCCAATGAAGAAAGTAAATTGGAAGGCTACTGCTAGACAAGATGGCAAAATGATGGTAAATGAATTTGAGAAGGATGCTGTTAGTGATATCATAATAATAGTTGATAGTAGGAAGATAAGCGAAACAGGGCCCGTTAGTAGGAATTCTTTGGTTTATAGTACAAGGGCAGCAGCCAGTCTTTCACAATACTTCTTATCCAGAAGAGATTCTGTTGGTTTAGTATTATATGGAGACGAAATAACTTCTGTAGATAGAGATACCGGTAAGAAACAATTGTATGTTTTATTGACTAAATTAGCGGGTTCAATGGCAAAAGGCAATACTCCATTGAAGATCGTCACTAATCGAATAATGCCCCATATTAATAGAGGTAGTCCAGTCATATTACTATCTCCTCTTGAAGAAGATCCAACTATAGTTGATGCAGTCAGAGATTTAAGATCAAGGAATTTTGAAGTTACAGTACTATCTCCTAGTAGCTTAGAATTTGAATTTGATGCTAGGAGACTGGATAGGACTGGATATGAAGTATTAAAGACTGAAAGAGATATTTTGATGGCAGAGTTAAGAGGATTGGGCGCATATGTAATGGATTGGGAACCAGATATGATGCTAAATACTGCCCTTACCGGGGCTAGAGGATTTTGAGGGGATTTGATGGCCGAAGAAAATAAAACTCAAACTAGTGATACTGCACATCTGTATGATAGCACCGCACTTCGTTCTTCAGCTCCAAGTAGGAAGGCTGCTGCCGGCCGTCAAAAACAGAACACCGAAATTCCTATCGATGCCATTCCCGAGGTTCATGTTCCTGGTTGGGTGGAATCAATCTTTGGAGGGCCAGTGATAAGCTCAATGAAATTTCTCCCTCCAGATAGAATGGTAACTTCATTACAATTATCTTCATCAATTACATTGGTTTTATTGTGCTTCCTAACCTTCATGATAACTCCAGTTACGGGAACAGCATGGTTTGCAATTTCTAATATGATCGGATTAGGATTTGTTGGAGGTCTATTGCACTTCATAATAATTGGAATAGGACTAATTGGTGGAATGTATGGTGTTTTTCAAAGAGATCAAAGAGCACTATTGATTTCTTATTGTATGCTAATAATCGTAACAATAAGATTTGCAGGAAGCAAAGTAGAATTCGGTCTCAGTTTCCTTCCAGAAGGTGAAATAGCTCAAAAATTCCTACTTATTTTGTATGCAATATTTTTGGTTATGTTTATTGAACTTTCTAGTGGAATAATTAGATTTTCTATGCTTGATACATCAATAAGAACTGGAGAAGTATACGTAATGGGCATACAGAAAATTACTTCTCGTTATCATAAATCTTTGCTAATTGCTCCTTCAATAGCCGGTATCGTCGCTCTACTTACTTTATTCATTAATCGTATAATTCCTGCAATGATTGGAATTATAGATCCTGTTTCGGCCAACAGACTTCGAGAAAGCGTTGAATTAACTAGTGTCTACGGTGTTGCTTTAGGTACAATGGTTATTTTTATGATAATTGCAGGATCTTTTGCCGTCAATTTACCACTTAGGATACAACAATTTAGAGATAAAAAAACTAATTAATTATGGGCTAATGTATTCTCCAATAATTCCTAAATCAGCGATTATTAACATTGCAACTGCCTCTACTACAGGAACTGCCCTTGGGCCTAAAACTGGATCATGTCTTCCACCAACTTTCAAAGATCGAACTTCATTACTAGGGAGGTGTAAAGTAAATTGTTCCTTGGGAATACTACTTGGTGGCTTAAAATGAATTTTGACACTAATAGGGGCTCCTGTCGATCGACCTCCTAAAGAACCATCAACTAGGCCTTTTTCTGAATCTCTTAGAGTGGGTTTTTCTTCACTACTTATCCATTCATCATTATGCTCTGAACCACGCATTAAGGATGAATTTACTCCGTGAGAGAATTCCACTGCCCTTGCCCCTGGTATCGCCATCAAACCACGTGCCAATGATGGTTCCAAACCATCAAACCAAGGTTCTCCTACTCCAATTGGCAACCCTTCAATCAGTAATTCAACTACAGAACCAATTGTATCTTTACTCATTCTTATTTCTTCTAAATAATCTGACATTTTTTCTGCTGCTTTTTTATCTTTACAATTCAATTTTTCCATATTATTAGTTCGATCTAGAAAATTTTCATTATTCAATTGGAATAATTGTTTTGCAGAAATTTCTCCAACTCTTAGTAAATGTGCTTCACATTTCCAACCCACATTTTCTAACATATTTCTCACTTGACTTCCAGCAGCGACAATTCCAAATGTCAGTCGTGCAGATTGTGAACCCCCTCCTCTTGGGTCATTAGCACCTCCTGAGCGTACATATTCGACCATATCTGCATGTCCTGGTCTAGGCTGATCTGGTAAAAATGAATAATCAGATGACCTTACATCTGAATTTTTTGTAAGTAGTAATATAGGCCATCCAGTTGCTAAACCTTCATGTACTCCAGATAATATTTCACATTCATCCAATTCCTTTCTAGTTGACAATCCTTTTCTCCCTGGTCTCCTATTTTTAATATCGTTTGCCAACTTTTCATTATCAATTTTAGTTCCTGGAGGCATACCTTCTATTAGTACACCCACACATTTTCCATGACTTTCTCCGAATAAAGTAATTCGTAATTTTTCCCCAAGTCCCATTCCCATCATACTTCCTCCTCATTTGAAAAACTGTAAAATGTAGTTCTTATCAAATCCATATCATATTTTTTTATTATATCAGATAAAATTTCAACTTCCTTTTCATAACAGATTATACAAATTGCCGGTCCAGAGCCAGTTATCCCTGCAGCTATTGCACCGTTAATCATAGATAGATTGCATATTTTTATTGCTTCATTGTCGTCATTTGCTGCAGCAACGCCCATTCCATTAGTAGTCAGTGCTTCAAAAATTTCTCTCCTTTCGATAGATTTTAATGCTTTATCAAATAGAGTATTATATTCTGTAAAAGATTCTACATTTATGTCCTTTTTCCTATTTTCTCTAATTGCAATTAGTACACACAAAGAATTTTCTATCTCTCCTTCAGATAGTACTGATTCAGAAGCATTCTTGGCTGAATCAATTAATTTCCAACCTTCTGCCATTGCACACCATGTGTCATCAATACTACCAGTAATAGTGCAACCTGCTCCTTTTTGAGCCTTAACTGCCAAATCAATAATTTCAAAATTATTTAAATTCATCCAAGATGCAGAGTTAAGAGATTTAATTGCAGCACATGCTAAAGCCGAACTTGATTTTAGCCCTTGTCCTATCGGCACTTCACTGAAGATATCCCATCCATATTCTTTAGGAAGAGGAAAACCTTCTGCTTTCCAGCATTTTATCACTGAATCTAGAAGTTTATGTTTATCTTGCAAATTTTCAGATTTTTTATCAACTAATTTCACTTTTGTCAGTAAATTTACTCCTACAGAACATCCCTTTCCTGTTCCAAGGGCATGTAATATAGAAACTCCACCTCTTGCCTCTCCTTCTCCTAGGATGTTCATATTTCTCTCATCTCTCCTTCAATAGCATTACCAATATGCCTCATTCTTGAGTCCTGCATAACTAAAATTTTATCTCCTATTTTGATATTAGTTACTGATACTGCTCTGCCTAAGTTGTCTAGTAATCTTACAGTTTCTGCATGTTGGAGAATTATTTGGCCGTTTATTTGTTCATTGCTATAGGAAATTTTCAAAAAAGGACGTCTTTCAATCTTTATTCTACCTATTGAAGCATATCTTTCATTTCCATCATGATTGATAATTTTTACTTTTTCACCCGAAATTAACTCACTAAGGTATTTTGTCTCATTTCCCTTCATCAGTATGTAAGAGTGTATTGCGCCTACATTTACTCTAAAAGGTCTAGAAGGAACAAATTCAGATTCTAAGGTCTCTCCATGGACAAGGCATAATGCATTCGATGTCGAGCCAACCATTATTCCCTCTCCTTCCTCCAATCTCTCAATTAGATCTATACAAACTCTTTCTCCAAAACCCCCCGATTGAATAGAGGTTACATTAGCTACATTCAGTCTACTTACATCATTTTTCTTTTTGCGATTGCCAATTGATTTATTCTCTCTTATCTTTAATGCTTCACTCCAAATTTCTTCATCGATAGGCAATAGTAATGCGTCTACTCCATGCTCAAGTGCGTATGCAGCTCCTTCAATCTCAATCTTTTCATCTGTAGAAACTGCTATCTTCGTACCAGTTCCTAAAGATTTTGATATCAAATTTTCTAATGGAATCATTTTCCAATTTTTACATCTAACTAATATCCAGGGAGATAAGCCAATCATCGAACAAGCCTCATCTTGGCTTCTCTCATCTTCTAGATAAATTTCTGCAACATCAGGCAAATCACCTTTCCAAATCCTGTCGGCGTAAATAGAAATTTTTTCAGAATATTCATTAGAACAATCTAGCCACAGTTCCATTTCTATTCCTCTAATAATTTACTTGCCTCTGTTGCAGTCATTCCTTCATGCACTATTGCACGAAGAGCCCTAACATTAGAACCTGGATTTTTACAGCCAAACACTTGTCTCCCAATACATACGCCACTCCCTCCTGCTTGAATTGACTGCTCAACAATTACTAGTAGTTCATTGAAAGAAATATTCTTTGGCCCTCCGGCAATAAGTACTGGAATTGGTACGGATCTAGTAACCTTATGAAAACTCTCAACTGAACCTGTCCAAGGAACTTTAACTACATTACATCCTATTTCCCATGCCAATCTAGCTGCATGTGCTATGCCATTTGTTTCATCATCTTCTGAAATAATGAGATTTTCTCCTCGAGGATATATCATCCCAAGTACAGGAATCTCTAATGCCCATGCATCTGTTGTGAGGTCCCCCATTTCGATTATCATTTCTGCTTCATTATCTTCTCCCATATTTATTTGTCCGGAAACTCCAATTGCTCCTCTATCCAAACACTCTTCTGCTGTGGCGATACTTACTTTTTCTCCTGATCTATTTCCTCCATGTACAGTTGATGCAGAAACATGACACATAAAGTTCCTCCAATCTCTAATTTTCTTCTGATGACTCAAAACACCTTTATGGATTACTATAGCATCTACTTGAGAATCAATTAGTTGTTCAATTATTTTATCCATATTCTCCAAACCTTCTTCTGGATACTGTGAAATTCCATGATCTAGGGGAATCCAAACACCCTTTCCTCCGGGTAAAATTCTATCAAGACGGCTTTCGAGACCTTCGGACATATACACGGCTAAGAACTCCCTTCTTGAAAAGTATCGTTTTTATGATTAATTTTTTTTCAACACATTAATGCCTTTTGATGGATAAATCAACAATTAAAGGAGCATGATCAGAAACGACCAAACCTCCTTCTCTGAGTACACTTATTTTTTCAAAAATATTCAATGCGGCATCATTTGCAAGGACATAGTCTATCCTCCATCCTCTATTTAGCGCTCTGGCTTGCCCTCTATTAGACCACCATGAATACGGCCCTTTCATATCTCCATATTCTATTCTTAACAAATCATGCCACCCAGATGATAAAAATCTACTAAACCATTCTCTTTCATGTTTCAAGAAACCAGATGTATTCTTATTTCCTGATGGATTCCATATATCGTTTTCAGTATGGGCGATATTTAAATCTCCACACAAAATTACTGGCTCATCTATTGATGTAAATTTTCTTGCCCATATCAATAAATCTTCTAGCCATTGATCTTTGAACTCTTGCCTCTCAATATTCGCCCCTCCATTTGGCAAATATATGTTTATACAATGCAATTTGCCATGTTTTGTATGAAGCACTCTCCCTTCAGAGTCGTCGATGTCAATATTAGTAGAAATACCACGTCCCTCTTCTGCAATCCCTACTCTTGACCAAGTTGAGACACCTGAGTAACCCTTTTTTTGAGCAGGATGCCAAATAATCTCATGACCATCTATTGGGAGCCAATCTTTAGGCATCTGTTCAGGTAAAGCCCTAACTTCTTGAAATAGCCAAACATCACTATTAATTTTATTCATAAAATCATATAGTCCTTTACGATGTGCGGCTCTAATGCCATTCAGATTCCATGTTACAATCCGCATGATATCTGCCTCATTGAGATAAGTCTTTCACTTTCTCTACTAAATCCATTCGTCTTAATCTCCAAACTCCAACTGGAGTCATTACTACTGCGATAAGGACTACGCCTGCCATCAACTGCCAAGCAACACTCGGAACAATGGTGACAGGTATTATAAATTGCCAAGATGAAAATGAAGCAGCTAAGCCTATTGCTCCACCATAGGCAAATAGGACACCAACTATGCCTCCGATGATACCAATTAAAAGACTCTCAAAGAGAAGCATCAGACCAAGACTCTTCGTAGAAGCTCCTAATACTCGCAATGTAGCCAGTTCAAAATCACGTTCTGCAACATTCATTATCATCGTATTGAACATTACTACTACAGTGAACAGAAGGCCAAGATACATCATGCTTTGGAAGATTGTAGTTTGTTGATCAAGTAAATCATTAATGCCATCGAGAAGAGTTTGCCGTTCTACGATGCCGGTCGATATCTCTCCTAAATTGGAATCAACTCTCGCTCCTTCCGGTAGTTGTAGGTAAATAGAAGTTGCATTGACTCCAACAATGTCGCTCAAATCTTCACGTAGAAAATACATTGTTCGAGCAAGCTCAGCAGTTGAAATACCAACAATTTCAATATCTTGTGGTGCACCATTAATTTTTACAGTATGTTTTTCTCCAACGTCCCATTCAAGAAATTCCATACTTCCTTCATCCATCATTACTTGCGGCAACGCCCCGTTAGCATTTGGTATCTTTCCTTCACTAAATGAGATTGGCCGCATCCCACTTTGAAAAGAATCAAGACCTACAAGATTAAAACTCCGATCAATATCTTCAGAATCAGTAACTAAACCAAGAGGCATTTCGATAATAATTTCGTAATCAGCCAAGTTATTTTCTGCCCAATCCAACACAGGGGCTTCAGCATCTGGCATAATGTAAACTTGGACATCCCAATCCTGATTTTCCTCAAGTCCACCAAGAAAACTATCTTCCATTCCTGCAGACATCATTTGAATTGACCCAAAAAGCATCAGAGAAATTCCGACTGCGACAAATGTCATTGTTAGCCGAATGGGTTTACGAACACTGGATCTAATTGAAAGACCGAGCGTTGTTGGCATCCATGAAGTGAGTTTACGGAGATTGTTAGAACCAATACGCATTTCACTTTGCCCACTTAACACTTTTAATGGTTCAAGGCGACTAGCCTTAACCGCTGGAAATGCTCCAGAAATAAAAACGACTAACATGGTTAAAATTATGACTGAAAGATATATCGAAGGTGGCACTGTTCTTTCAACAATTGGTAAGCCCACAAGTTCTTCATAGAAATCTAACATTTCGTTCATCCCCCAAGGTCCAGCTGATGCACCTAAAGCACATCCGACCCCTCCAATTACCAAAGGGGCAATGAGATAGCCAACCATAAGTGATGAACGTCTGACTCCAAGAGTACGTAATACTGCGATTTCTTTGGCCTGACTTTGTACTAGACGCTGCAGACTCAAAACAATAGTGATAGCTGCAATTGAGGCAATCATTACGGTAAAGGGAAGTGTTGCCCGTTCGGCACCAGCCAAATCTTGTCGCATGATTTCAACCGGTTCATTTTGCCCCCGATCCCGAATTCGTGCATCCAATTCGGTATCATTGAGAGTAGCTTCAACAATCATCTTCACAGAATCAATTTCTATACCTTCATATTTTTCAGTATCGGGTAAATCATACGAAGGTGTTCTTTCAACATCCAAGACAATCGTATTACTAGTGCCTATCGCATTACCAGTAAGTCTCGACATTCCAATATCAGAAAGATAACCAACGACATATTCGCCAGATTCAGGAGGAAACAATGAACCTTCAGGAGCCATAAGCACATGCAATGGATGGTAACCAATTCCGACAAGGGTAAATTCTACAGTTACATTTCCTGCTCCAATACTTACAACATCTCCAATACTGAGGTTGAGGGCTTCAGTTACATGAGCATCTATGACAATTTCATCAGCTGCAACCGCAGTACGACCTTCTGAATTTCCTTTAGGCATCCATACTCTATCGGTATTGGCATCAGCAGGGATTCCATGCCACAGAGAATTAATGACACGTTCACCATCTTCCTCTCCGTAAAACATCGCTCCTTGAGTAATGGTCCTTCCTTCACATGAATCAAGAGAGAACGTGGTTACGGTGTTTAAATCCCAATTATAGGCTAAGGAGTCACAGAAACTTCTAACCTGGTCTGGAGTCCAAATTGTACTACGATTATCAATCCAAAGATCCGCAAGATTGGCACCATCATCATCATCAGCTTGCATAGCATCATACATATTGCCAAGATTGTGTGCATAACCTCCGAAAGTAATTCCTGCAAAAACACCGACAAACACCATCAATATAACAGCAACGAGGCGAGTTTTTGTGCGCCAAAGACTACGTGCTAAGCGTTTATTAAGTAGATTTGACATTCAAAAACCTCCAATCAAAAACCATCTTCTGAAATGTTAATCTTTTCATCAGAAATTATTTTACCACTGTCAATTCGAATAACTCGTGTAGCATACTTGACTAATCCCTCATCATGAGTAACAAAAACAGAAGTAATATTTTCTTGTTTACACGCCCCTACTAAAACTTCCATAACTTTATTCGAAGTTTCGGTATCTAAGTTTCCAGTCAATTCATCACCAAGCAAGAGCGTAGGTCGCTTTGCTATACTACGAGCAATAGCAACTCGCTGTTGCTGACCGCCGCTAATCTCGCCCGGAAAACGATCTATTTCGTCTTCAAGGCCGACAAGTTCCAATAACTCCTTTGCCCGAGAGAGATTTTTATTACCTGCTAATTCCTGAATCAATAGTATATTTTCAAGAACTGTAAGATCCTGAAGTAAATTAAAAAATTGAAATACATAACCTATATTTTCTCTCCTAAATGAAGTCATTTTCTCGGAATTATTACGTGGAACCTCGTTGTCAAGGAATGTATAGTCTCCTCCAGTAGGACTGTCAAGGGCTGAAAGACAATTCAAAAGCGTCGTTTTTCCCGAACCAGATGGGCCTAGGAGTATGACACGTTCACCTTCTGAAATTTCAAAAGACACACCATCAAGTGCTCGAACAACTCCGGCAGGTGTTTTGTAATGACGTTCCAAGTTTTGCATTTGTAATAATTTTCTCATTTTTCCACCCTTTAGTTTCAAATTGAATCAGTATTTCCTGCAAAAAATGCCATGGAATCTCTAAATAATTCTTCTCTTCTCCTCCTTTTATTATTTCTTAAATGGATTATAGTAAATGCAAAAACTAAGAATATAAGGAACGGAATAAAAGCTTCAGCATGGTATTTTTCCATAAATTCTATGATTCCTTTAGCACTGTAAGCCCAAGTTATCGATGCAGCTGTTCCTCCAAATAAACAAGCTGCCAAAACTCTCTCAAACCTCATTCGAGCTACAAGTCCAAGCATAGCTCCTACCAATACCCCACTTGCCATGAATGGTATCCATACAAATACGATTAACCCCCAAAAACCATATTTATCTATTCTCTTTCTGTTTTTCAATGCTACATATTCCACTGATGAAAGTATATCTCCCATGAAAGGATTTTGCAAAAGTGCTCCCGGGATGCCTCCTCTCTTAGCAACCATAGCTTCTCCAGTTAACTCATCACTTCCTTGTTCAACTCTGCCCGGATTCGCATAATCTGCTAAAGTTGATTTTTCATTTCTAGCACTAACTATTAGAGATCTCTCACCAATGTAATCATCCAATTTGTTGCTTAATAATTTATATAAATCATTTTGTAATTCATTGAAGTTAGATTTGAAAAGGAAATATGCAAATCGCTGTTGGGGCCTGTAAATAATCCTAATGAAAACAGAATCACTATCAACCATTATTGCAGATCCATAATCAATCAAGTTATTTCCCTTAAACCATTGTTTCATAACACGCCTAAATTCTTCTTCTAATTTTCCAAATTTCCCTATCGATGTAAAGAAATCACCATAATCTTCAGAAAGTGGTATTTCTCCAAAATTAGTCACTAATAATTCTGAATCAATTACAATATTTGTTACATCACTAGCAGCTTTATCTATACAAACCGATTTTAATTGTATTGGCCGCATTTCTCCAAATATTGCAAACTCTTCTAGAATATCTGTAATCATCTTAGTTTTTACTTCTGTGGGTGCAACTATGGTTTTACTGCTAGTCTTATAGGGAACTAAAGCATCAATCGAAAGACTACGATCTTGTATCTTGAACCCTTCTAGATCAATTTTTATTCGTAATTCTTTAGCAGATTTTTGTACGGTTCTTTGAATCAATCTTTTCATCTGCCTTGCCGATAGCAAATCATCCACATCTCTATGATATAGCCTATGCATTAATGGATATTGAACACACAAGAAAAATATTGACATTCCCAGAGAAACAGATGCTAACCACCAAGGAGGTACTCCTGCACTTCCGCCTGTCAGCATAGCAGTTTCTCTTCCCCCTGCCCATTCTAATCCCATCAGTGCCCATCCCCATATGCCCAATTGTTGGACTGACATACAAGCCCTATCTTCCTCATCAGTAATTTCGGGTATTTTTTGGATTTCAGAATTACCATATTTCCCCATAGTAATGTATTTTATTAGTGGAATCTCATTTGTTATTCTACTTTCCATATGTAATTCAACTTCTTTATAGAAATTTTCAGAAGGATTGCCAAGTATTGTGTAATTCAATAATTGTTCCTCTGTCAAATGTGAAAGATTAACATTCTCATTCCAAATATAAAGCGTCATATTTAGTTTATAATTTCCATCTCCAATATTTTCTGAGTAAAGAGTAACTTCTTGATTTCCAAGTCCACCAAAGTATCTATCAGTATTATTTTCGTCAATTTGCATTTTCACAGACATTATTGTAGTTTTTTCAGGATTTACATTATAGGTCTTAATTCTTACATTTTCATCAATTGAGTATATTTCAAAATACATCACGTCCCTTTTATCTATACAATCTTCTGAATCCAAAATTGTTCCTGATAGGGTATTATCTACTACAATTGAATCCGAAGCAACAATTCCCGAAGATGCAATAAAAACACCTCCAAAAAACATAATTCCAACAAGAACGCCAAATACTAAGGTGTAATCGTCACTAGTTCTTGGTCTAATCGTGTTTACTAGAAATGTTTTATCAGCATTCAATCTTCTATCTCGAATTTTTTTCAGTTCTTTATCAATATCTTGATTCTCATTTTCTTTGAGAGCAATATTTTCTGAATCATTTTCATATTCCAACTCAGAATCTATCTTTCTTTCAGAGGTTTCAGAATCCTCGCCCTCTTTCACGATTATCCGTAACAGTCGAGACATATATTATTGCCTCCTAAATGCACTACTAACGTGCAAATATTTTTTTTTCTCTATTTGAAAATATTATCACTAAAAAAAATAAATTCAACAGTAATTTTAATGTCCTCCTACTACGTAGGAGTTACATGGGTAGAGAGAGCAGGACCAAATCCACTCTCTCATTATTGATTACTTTCATTCTTTTAGTGCCTCCCATACTTACATTAGCCACATCTATCGAGTATCCTAATCTACAAGAAGAAAATCAAAATTCAAAAATTAAAGAATCAATGATATACATGCCAGAAAAGCACATTATTGGCTTACAAGATACTTCTGACCCGTCTCATGGATGGTTTGACAAAGATGATGCGGGAGAGGCATGGCTGTTTCACAGAACAGCCCATTATGTCCCAATTCATGATTGGGAAGAAATAACCGATGAATCCATTATCAATGGGTGGCATGTTCTTGCTCATGAATATCCTGTTCCCTCTGATTGGAAAGAGCAACTGAAATCTATTGGCATAGATTGTTTTTCATATCTTCCTCCTCAAGGTTTCCATTGTAATGTTCCTAAGATATCTCCAATGATTCTATCAGATTATGGCGTAATAGGGGCTTTCCGTCTAGATAATACTGACAAATTGGCTCCAGATATTATCCCAATACTTAATGGTGTTAATTTTGGTCAATTGATGGACAAAGATAGATATCTAATTAATTTAGTACTATCAGGAGATGACGAAGGAAATAGTTTACTTTCTGAGGGAATTGAAGTAACTATGCTTTCTGGAATATATTCTTCTGTTGTGGCCGATGAGAAGCAAATTGAATGGCTTTCTCATCAATCCTTTGTTGAGTGGATTGAACCCACATACCCAGATGTAACTTATGACGATCAAGCTGCTGATGTAGTCCACTCTGATTTATTATGGGATTCAATTTTCATGGACGGTTCAGCGAATACTCTAACTGGCGATGGTATGGTAATAGCTATAGCAGACGGGGGCTTAGATAATTCAAATGAATGTGATTCTATAGAGACATGCAATGCTGCAAACCCAACAATAAATGCCGATTTTCAAGGTAGAATAAAAACCATTATTTCAGCATCAACCGATCGCAATAATATTTGCCCCGACGATGATCCTCATGACCCTACTGGACATGGTACTCATGTTGCAGGAACTGCTTTAGGTTCGGGAGATAATTCGGCGGGCCTATACAAAGGAATGGCATATGAGGCCGAACTGTGGTTTTACGCGATGAATAATGAAAATCCTTGTACAAGCGGAAATGAACTTCGAACGCCTGGAGATATTATCAATACACTTTTTGGTCCCGCATATGAAGCAGGTGCAAGAGTACAAACAAACTCATGGGGTACAGACCCATTCCTCAACCCATTTAATTATCAAGGCAACCTATATGGTCCTAATTATTATACTTCATACAGTAAACAAATTGATGAAGGAGCTTATCAATATGATGATCTTGTAATCCTTTTTGCTATGGGTAATGAGGGTAAAGACTCAAATTCAAATGGAGAAGTTGATACTTCATGGTTGCAACTCCAAGCTACCGCAAAAAATAGTTTCGCAATTGGGGCTTCTGAAAATTGGCGTCCTTCTTTGGGAGTAACCTGTGGCATGTATGGGGACAAGTTTCCTGAGGAGCCGATAACAAGTGATTATGAGTCAAATAATATAGAAGGTGTTTGGTGTAATTCAAACAGAGGGCCTACACAAGATGGTAGAATAAAGCCTGATTTAGTTGCACCCGGGACTCGAATGATTTCAGTTTACTCACAAGATGACATCAGCGATCCTCCCAATATTCCTCTTCCTTCAAATGGAGATTACACTTACAAATCTGGAACTTCAATGGCTACTCCTATGGTCGCAGGAGCCTCAGCCCAATTGATACAGTACCTGAATAACATTGGATACCCTTCTCCTAGTTCTGCTTTGATTAAGGGAATATTCTCTGCTACGTCTGTAGATATGGCGGGTCAATACGATCCCACGTCGTCAGTCCCGCTCAATGCCGCTGCTCAAGCAATACCGAACAACCATGAAGGATGGGGCAGGATAGATGTATCTCAAGCAATTAATAGCTCATTTATAGATCGTCTAGATATTGAAACCTCTGAAACAAAATCTATGAGATTGACGATACCTATTGGTACTCCAGAATTTAGAGTGGTACTTTCATGGACGGATAGTCCAAATATTGCAGTTACATCTTGTGCTACTCAGTGTTTGGTTAATGATTTAGATTTCACACTTAAAGATCCTTCTGGAAATGTTTGGGGAGAAGAAAATGGTGACACAAATAATCTACTCGGTATGACAGTTACTAGTCCAGATGCAGGAGATTGGGAGATAATAGTTACTGGCACAAATGTCCCTGAAGGGCCTCAAAATTTTTCCATAGCGACTAGTGGCAATTATATGTTAATGGACATGAGTCAGCCAGTTTCTGGTAACTTAGAAGAGGCTGGATTCCAAGAAGGATCAATATTCACCGAGACTACAATTGCTGTCGGCTCAGATCATGTGTGTGCAATACTTGATGATTCTTCAATGAGTTGTTGGGGAGATAATTACAAAGGACAGTTGGGTGATGGGACTACTGTACAGCGTCAGACGATGACTGCAGTGGATTTAGGCATCGGTCGAACCGCTATTTCTATTTCTGCAGGGCAAGGCCATACTTGCGCAATACTTGATGATGCTAGTTTGAAATGTTGGGGAGATAATTCAGAAGGTCAATTGGGCGATGGTACTACATTCGATTCATCTACGCCTGTAGATGTAGATTTAGGTTCTGAAATCCCTATTTCTGTATCTGTCGGATTGAAACATACTTGTGTAGTTTTAGTTACTGCTTCAATAAAGTGCTGGGGAGATAATTCAGAAGGACAACTTGGAGATGGCTCTACTACAGATTCTACTCTACCCTCTAGTGTAAATCTGGGTTCAAGCAAAGTAATAGCAATTTCTACTGGTGCATATCATACGTGCGCAATAATCAATGATCCACTCTTAAAATGCTGGGGAGATAATTCAGAAGGCCAATTAGGCGATGGAACAAATATCGGCCGATTAACTCCTGTTACAATATCGCTAAGCCCTAATCCTGTTGCTATTTCTTCTGGAGACTCACATACATGTTCAATATTGTCCGATACAAGTTTGAAATGCTGGGGAGATAATTCAGAAGGTCAATTAGGTGATGGAACAAATACCGATTCCAATTCTCCAGTATCCATAATTTCTGGCTCAAATTCAATTTCTTTAGGAAGTATGCATACTTGTTCGCTAGATAATTCTAATGTTTTAAATTGCTGGGGAGATAATTCAGAAGGTCAATTGGGCATTGGATCTACAGTGGATCAAATATCTCCAAATCAAGTTACTTTTGCAGGCGCACGTTTCCCAATCACTATCGCATCTGGCGAGAATTATACTTGTTCGTCTACGAATAATGATCTGTTATCTTGCTGGGGGGGAGATTCAAGTAGTTCTATTTCCATGTCCTCATCTCCGACTAGTTTGCCCATATCCCGTTGGTCCTACATTAATGCGGCAGAAAGAGACTTAGATGATGATTCCCAGTTAAATATCTTTGATACTCATATAGCGGGAGATGGCGATGGCGATGGAGTCACTTCGGGTCAAGATGTAGATGATAACAATCCTGCAATAGCAGTATCTTGTGCCGTTGGAGAATATGGAAGATATTCTTGTCAGCCAGCAACTGTTGGTTTTTATGTAGATACTCCTGGTAGTATAATCAAGATTCCTGCCAGCCCAGGACACTATGTCTCTAGTGATGGCGCTACGTCGCAAGAGCTTTGCAACATTGGAACATTTCAACCATTATCTGGTATGGACAAATGTAACGATGCCAATCCTGGTTATTATGTAGATTCTCCAGGTTCAAGTTCCCAGATTGCTTGTTCGGGAGGAACATATAATCCAGATATTGGCTCACAGAGCTCTTCGGCATGTATCGGCTCCGATGCAGGATTTAATGTTCCAATAATTAACTCAATAAATTCAGGAAATACTCATTCATGTTCAATACTGGATGATGGCTCGGTGCGCTGCTGGGGAGATAATGAAAATGGTCAACTAGGAGATGGAACTAGGACAAATAGTCTTTCTCCTATTCTTGCTTCTACTCCTTTGGGCAAATCTGCTGTTTCGGTATCAACAGGTGCCAAACATACTTGTGCCATATTTGATGATGGAACTCTCAGGTGTTGGGGAAGTAATTCCAATGGCCAGATAGGAGACGGTACTCTAATCGAGAGAACAACTCCTACTCTTGTTAATCTAGGGGTTGACAAATTTGCAAAAAGTATTTCATTGGGCCAAACTCATTCATGCGTCCTCTTGAATGATGATACTATAAAGTGCTGGGGGAGTAATTCCAACGGCCAACTAGGAGATGGTACTACTATAGACAGCAATACTCCAAAGTCTGTTACGTTACAAGGAGAGCAAACAGCAATCTCAGTATCTTCCGGATCTTATCATACATGTGCTATTTTAGAAAACCTTTCAGTAGGTTGCTGGGGTGATAATTGGCATGGTCAACTAGGAGATGGTACAAATATTAGAAACTTAGAACCTATTAGTGTTTTATTCGAATCTGAATATGAAACCATATTTTTAGAAAGTGGTTCTTTCCACACTTGTGCTATATTAATTAATAATTCAATTTATTGCTGGGGTTTCAATTCAGGAGGGCAATTAGGTAATTCCGAATTATATAGTTCTAATACGCCTCTATTGATACAATTATCTGAATCAGATATACCTTCTTATGTTGGTTCAGGCTTCCATCATACTTGTTCTCTGATGGATAATGGTCATGTAATTTGCTGGGGAGATAACTCTCGAGGTCAACTTGGAGATTCTTCATTAATAAGTAGAAATAATCCCGAACCTGTTAATCTTCCTCCTGGGAGGTTTGCTATATCATTGTCAGTTGGGAATAGCCATTCTTGCGCAGTTCTTGATGATGCTACATTATATTGTTGGGGGATGAATTCAGATGGGCAATTAGGTAATGGTGGATTATTAGATAGTAATTCTCCAGATTTAATCGATTTAAACCATGGTTCAGGAACTCAAACGGCCTGTGATCCGGGAACTTACCAACCGGATTCTGGCCAAACATCTTGTATCTCAGCATCCAAAGGATTCAGCGCACCAGAAACTGCATCCCTACAACAGACTTCGTGTACAGTTGGATATTATACAAATATAATAGGTCAAGCAAACTGTCTTCCTGCCGCAAAGGGATTCTATGTTGACTCAGATCAGGCAACTGACCAAATCGCCTGTCCTGAATCAACTTCAACCATTGAACTCGCCTCTAATTCTTTAACAGATTGTATTTTAGATACAGATGGTGACTTTATACCAGACTATGTCGATAATGATGATGATGGAGATGGAGTAGATGATGCGAATGATTATGACCCTCTCGACCCAGAAGTTTTTGCTGACACAGATGGAGATAATATACCTGACAAC
The DNA here is from genome assembly GCA_045568235.1 of Candidatus Thalassarchaeaceae archaeon. Classification (GTDB taxonomy): domain Archaea; phylum Thermoplasmatota; class Poseidoniia; order Poseidoniales; family Thalassarchaeaceae; genus MGIIb-O3. The sequence goes on along the minus strand of JBJLBJ010000021.1, from coordinate 97,046 downwards.
CTAGATCCTGATGATGATAATGATGGAGTGAATGATACTTTCTTAGCACCTGTTCTTGATTCTAGTGGAAATATCGTATACGAGTTACGTCCATTAGATTTATTCCCTCTGAACCAATTTGAATGGGCAGATACTGATTCGGATGGTATTGGCGACAATACTGACAACGACGACGATAATGACGGGCGTTCTGATAATTTTGATACATTTCCAAATAATAAATATGAATGGGCAGATTATGATGGTGATAAATTAGGAGATAATTTTGATGCTGATGATGATGGTGATGGGGTTTGTGATACTAATGGGGGAACTTCATTCAGGGATAATTCTGATCTAAATTATGGTCAGAATCATGATATAGGTTCTGTTATTATTACAAATCTCAATGGAGTTTCTGTGCCAATAAATCACCCTTCTGTATTGGCATATCTCCCTCTCTCTTATCCACTTATTTATCCTTCTGATTTAGTTAATCTCACTAATAGTCATCCAAGCTATGATATAGTATTGGATAATTGTAATTTATTGGGAGATTCATTCCCATTAGATCCTTCTGAATATCTAGATACTGATGGAGATACATTAGGTAATAATTTAGATGTAGATGATGATAACGATGGATATAATGATTCAATTGATGCATTTGAACTAGATCCATCTGAGTGGAATGATACAGATGGAGATAACATAGGAGACAATTTCGATTTATTTGATAATGACCCACTTGAGTGGGCGGATTCTGATGGCGATTCAGTCGGAAATAATGCCGATCAGTGTATTTTCGTTCCAGGTTTAAATCCATCTGACGAAAATTTTGCACATCTCTTAGCAATTGGTAATTTACTTGGGTGCATTGCAGATCCTAATTTAGGAGCTGTAGAAGAACCAGCACCTGTTCTCCCAGTATATGTGGATACTGACTTTTTAGATATTGATAATGACACGATTCCAAATTACCAAGATCCTGATGATGACGGAGACGGCGTTCTCGATACTGAAGATAAGTGGCCTTTAGATGAAAATAGACCATTCCCACCTTCAGTTTATATTGTCAGTATATTGAGTATGGCATTCTTGAGTTTAATGGGACTTAGATTAATAAATTGGCAGAAGTCAAAATTAGCCAAATTCCGTTCCAAGAGGATAAGATTAGAATAATTAATGGTGCAGGGGACAGGATTTGAACCTGCGAAGCACTACGCACTGGGACCTAAACCCAGCCCCTTTGACCACTCGGGTACCCCTGCTTATTTTATGCGCGAGCGCTCAATAGTCAAGAAGGCAACGCTTTACATGTTCATTTCCCATAGTATGATAACGTTGAGTTTACGCCATCGATATGACTAATATGGCCCGAATAGGTGTAGTGGGATTAGGTAATTGGGGCTCTGCTCTTGCCAAGATATGGTTAGATGATGGCCATAATGTATCTGGTTGGACAATTGAACATGATGTGTATAAGTCATTAATGGAAGAAAGTATGAATCATAAATATCTCCCAGGTCATGATTTATCTGGTTTGCACCCAACTATGGAAATTAATGATATTTTAGAAGACTGTGAATTAATTATTATGGCACTTCCAAGTTCTGTAATAATTTCTGTTTTTGATAAAATGGTAGAAAATTTACGGCCTTCACATGTAATTGTAGATTTAGCCAAGGGACTAGCTCCAGAAAATGAAGATTCTGAATTAATTTCAGAAGTTCTGGAAAAGAAATTATCTATTGCTGGAAAAAGTAACTCAGTAGTTGTAATGACGGGCCCAACAATAGCTCCCGAAGTAGCTAGAGGAGTCCTTACTAATGCTTTGGTCGCTTGTCATGACAAATCTGTTGCAGAACGCATTTCAGAGAGATTATCGACAGGGACATTGGTCCTCACTCCGGCTATAGATCCAATCGGAGCCGAATTATGGGGTGCATACAAAAATACTGTTGCATTAGCATGTGGTTTGGTTGATGGGCTGAGAGATAGTATAGGGGGAGATAATTTGAAAGCGGCTTTAGTACTTGCAGGTTATAGTGAAGGCATCTACCTTCTTGAAAAAATGGGAGCAGATGAAAGTACAGCTTTTGGTCCAGCAGGAATTGGTGACCTTTACGTGACTGCTACCAGCCCTCGTAGCCGTAATCGTTCATTGGGAGAGAAATTAGCTTCAGGAATGGGTCTAGATAGTGCATTGTCAGAAATGCACATGGTTGCAGAAGGTGTCCGTGCTACCAAATCATTCCTAGATTATTCAAAAAAGATAGATGCCCCAACTCCTTTCCTGTCTGCTCTGTGGTCATTACTAGAAGGAGAATTAGAAGTAGAGGATGCAGTAAGAAAAATGGTCGAGTCTTATAGGAGTTAAGAAAATGTCTGCTTCAGATCTAACCGATTTTGAAAAACGTCTATTAAAGTGGCTTTCATCATCTAATTTTGTTGAAGTACCATGGTCAACTAAGCGTGCCGCTGAAGCATTTAAAGTAACAGAAAAAGAAGTATATGAGGCATTGTCTGCATTAACTATCAAAGTAAAAGACAATATACAGATTTCATATAAAGATGGATCAATAAGAATAATCGCCTCTGATATTTGATCATTTCGGATTCTTCAAAAATGAGAATGGCAATACATCCCACCATGAAGGTTTAGATATGTCTCCTTCTTCATTGAAATAAGACCTAGCGCTAATTGATAAGAAATCAATTATCAGTACTACTATGAATATAATTATTAGGTATGAAATAACTTTGTCATATTGAAGAAATTTGAGATATAAGTTGATGTAATAACCAATACCTCCGGCACCTACAATCCCAATCACAGTCCCATGCCTAACATTATACTCAAACATAAAAATTATCTGAGAAATTAAATTATTTGCCATTTCTGGTATCACCACTCCTGTAGCAATTTCTACTTTTGAAAGGCCCATCGATCTTGCCGATTCAAGTGGTATACTATTCATTCCTTCTATTGACTCATATTGAAGTTTACCTAGGTATCCAACAGTATAGATTGTCATTGCTAGAACTCCAGAAAGAGGTCCAAAACCAACTAGGATTACAAAAAATATAGCCCAAATTATACTTGGTAAACTACGTGCAGCAGCTAAAAAAATTCTTGCTAAATATGAGACTCCTAGGGGGCTCAGATTTCTTGCAGCTAGGATCGAAATTGGTAAAGAAATAATTGAGCCAAAAATTGTTGAGACGAAGGCTATTTTGATAGTTTCACTCATTCCAATCCAAGCAGTAGAACAAGTAAAATCAAACAATGGATAAGTCGTACATACCGGATATACTTGAGGTTCAATCACGCTCCAGTTAGGAGGCCATAAAGATTCACTGAAGAAAATGAATAAATTCGATAAACCACCTGATAATCTTCCCCAATCATCTACCATTCCATTCAATATTGAGAAAGAAAATATTATCAAAATAAAACAAATAGAAATTACTTTAGATTTCAGCGTAACCATTCTTTCACCTCTAACATAGTAACTTCAGTAATGAACGGATTCAGCCTACCATCGTCAATTACTAACAACCTATCTGCCATAGACTTGGCTCTTGATACGTCATGCTCTATGACAAGCAATGCAGCATTATTATTTCTGATATATTCTACAACACCTCTCAAAACCGTTTCCATAGTTTCCTCATCTAATTCACTAAGAAATTCATCTGCCAGAACTAACACAGGTTCTTGTGCCAATGTCCTTGCTGTTGCTACTCTTCTTTGCTGCCCTCCTGATAACTTTCGAACAGGTTCTCTAATTTTATCAGTTAAACCCATTTTTTCAATCGCATCTAGCGACTTTATTTTCGCATCCTTAGAAGGAAGTAATGATGTCAGGGAATTACCAATCATCTGGATAAATTTATTTTTATGAAAAACTTCCTTTTTCTGACCAGCATTAGCTCCTAACATTACATTATGCATCACACTTGCATGACGAACTAGACCTAATCTTTGAGGAATATATCCCAAATTTCCTCTTTTAGGCCTATGAGGAATCACCTTTCCACAAACTTCTACTTTTCCAGAAATAGACTTTACCAATCCAGCAATAGTTCGCAATAACGTAGTTTTTCCAACACCCGATGGGCCAGCGATAGCTACAATCTCTCCCGGAAATATTTCCAGATCCGGAATTTTTACCAATGTTTCATTATTTTTATATCCTATTTCCACATCAACTAATTTAACTATTGGTTTTTCATTAACTTCGGTTTCTGCAATGACGTGTTTCATGTAACAATCACCTAGGTTAGTGGAAAGTTTAGGCGAGCCTAAACCATTATTTGGTATTGTCGGGGATTTATTTTGTCATTATTCATTAAAAATTTCAAAATATTCTATGTAATATTCATTTATCCCGGGAATATTGTTGATTAAGTTGGAGAAATGACTTAGATGTTCTTGGGAAGTAATTCTTACAACGCCAGAAGAACTAAAAATATTTTTTAGAATTTCAGAACCACAAGTTTCCTTATCGGACCCTTCATCAATAACATGAATGGAAATATCATAACACCCTGTATGTGTTTTACCTGAAAAAGAATAATTTTCCAAATACATTTCAAAATTAAGAGAGACGAAAGCATTTAGTATTGCAGTTCTACTTTGTACATCCAAATTTTCAGGATTATAAATTACCGTACTTGTTGGTATCTTAATATCAAATGGAAGAGAAATATATTCATCCGAACTAAGACACCAATCTAAATTATCTTCTTCATTTTCATTTCCACAATAAGATTCTAAATAACCTTCTTCAACAAAAGCAATATCTCCAAAATCATCAGAAAGGCATTTCAAAGCACCTAAATTCCCATGATATGATGAACCATTCTCAGGTATTGAAGAATTTGGATTAAAAAAGCTTAATATTGTATTATTCAAATCATCAATATTCTTTGAATCATTGACATTATTCATGTATCCCTCATCAATTAGATATCCAACAGGCATAACCATCCCTGCCAAACTCATCCATTCTGAGTGACAGGAAGTTTTTCCTTCTAATAGAGAATAAGGATTTGTATCGATATCACCATCTAGATAAGCAGATGCTATACTACTATCTATTTTTACATAAGCAGCAGTATTGAAATGTGTTCGCTCATCCATTCCTTGCATCGCAGCCATAGCAGTTAATCCAAACTCCTTCCAAGCTATCCATACAGCGATAGAATTATCTAAAATTGCTAAATCTGCACTACCATCTTTTAATGCCCCAATAATCTCACCTTCAGAATTTACATCATATATACTAACTTCTACACCTAAAATGTCCTGTAAATAATCTGAAATTATTTGTGAATTATTATTGCTACCGATATCATTTTTAATAGCAATTATAACTTTTTCCATAGAAGAAGAAAGAGTACTATTCAATGTGTATTTATCATTATAATATGCTGAAATTCCAGGTATATTAGAAATTAATTTCGAATAACTACTCAAATGTGAAGTAGTATTGACTGCTTCAAAACCTGGAGTATTAAGGATATTATTGAGTATATCGAAAGCAGTAGGATCATTTTTCATATTAACAAGTACTTCTGCAATATCATTGGTTAGACTATATTGTAATATTGATGGGTTATAAACTACTGAGTTACTGGGAGATTGCCCAAATGCAGGTAATGCAACGTATTCCTCCTTTTCCAAGCACCAAAGCTGATTATCATCTTCCAAATCATTATTACAAAATATCTCAACTGTATTTTCTTCAATAAATGCAACATCTCCAATTCCTTCGGATAAGCATTTCAGAGCACCTGAATCGCCATAGTAAGGCGTCCCTATTTCAGGGATAGTTGAATTGATGTCGAAAAATGCATAAATAGTATTTCTTATTGTTTCTACATCATTTGGATCTCCTATGACATTTGCATATCCATGACCAATCAAGAAACCCATTGGTAGTAACATGCCTACTGAATTTAGCCAACCAGTATGACAAGACGCCTTCCCCGAAAGAAGTGCAAATGGATCTGAATATGGATCATCATCCAAAAAAGCCTTCGCAATATCACTCTCAGAACGAACCCAAGCATTTGCATTGTAATATGTCCTATCATCTACATTCAGATCAGCAGCTAGGACTCCCAGATCGTATTGTTGCCAACCTATCCATGCAGATCCAGCATCCATTATTGCAATATCTGCATTCCCAAATCTTAGTGCCTCTATCATTGCTCCTTCTGAATCAACACTGAATATACTAACATCATAATTTAGTTTCTCAGTGAGATAATTTGCCAATATTTCGGGATTACCATCAACTTCTTGAGAATTATCTTTTATTTCATAAGCAATTATTAATTTTCCCAAGGTTCTTTCATCATTTTCATCTCCTAAACACCCAGAAAAGATACTGGTTAAGAGAATAATGCTAATAAATAATGTAACCGACTTCTTTCTCATATCGCCTCTCCTTTAATGAAAATTACCAATATCTGTACACCGCGTACTTTACATGGTTTTTCAATGTGAGTTTTTTTCTTTACAGTATTATGTTGCTTCTTGGTCAACGAAAGGCGCTTAAATTAAGTATTATTATCCAATTTAAGAGTAAACATTTGTACGATATAGTAATGACCTATCGGCCCCTGTTAGGGGCGTGCGAAGAAAAAACTCAACTCTATCGGTGAGTTGTATTTGTTTCATTTTCATTTTTATCAGTTTCATGCCTCTTTTATCACACAACTCCAATTTGGAAGATAAATTAATCCGGATGGACCAATTCGGAGGAGGAGGGGGTGAAGCTAGCTTCGAAGAGCGATGTAGTCAGATAACTTTTGAAGATATATTTGAATATACTAAGGCAGAATTTCATTTCCAAGTCGATGAAGACTGGCAATCCGCAGAAGTATTTGCAACAGCATGGATAAATTGGTCAATGGCAGATGTTGTTAGGGAAAGACTAGATAGTTATTTGGAAGGACTTGTGCCAAGTGGAGGAGATGGTTGGTTATCTACTGATGAGAGAGATGCAGTGATGTCAATTGCTGCTGATTGTATAGAGCACACAATAACTAGAATTGGGATTAGAGACGGGCCAGCTCCACAGAGGAGGAGTAGGTGTTGACTGGAAAAATACAACTTGGGAAGGAGGCAGCATAATCGTGAATGAAGTAAACGGTGTACCTTCTAGGCATTCCGAAATTAGAACTTGTGAATCTTATAATCCAAATACTCCTTGTTATGAAATACCTGTTATTCCCATCAGAAAACAGAGATTGTGATGCCGATATAGATAATTCTCTTGGATTGGATGAATGTAGATTTGTTTTATACTTGAATTCCACTTTGGAATTATCTGGAATTAGTGATCCAGAATCATTTACCCTAGCACTGAATGCATCAAATATGAGCAATGCTGAATTGACTTTTACTTTCCCTCTAAGTAATGATTTAAGATTAGACATGTGGGAAGAGTGTGAAGGCAGGTATGTAGGCCTAGACGTAGATTCACGGGAGTAATTATGTGTCTCCTCTGAGAGGTAGTTGTATTGGCGATCAATCTTCTAATTATTCTTTAGACTCAAACAATGATATTTTGAGTTACACTGTATTTCCAAATTCAGATAGAATTAACTGGCCTAGTGGTGAAGATATTTTTGCCGATTTCACCACTCTTCCTGTGCCAATTGATAATCCTCCCGTATGGACTGAAGATGCGCCTATTGATGGCACTTGGTTTCCCTTATCTGAAACAGGAGACATAATGTGGGCGGATTGGGAACAAATTTCAACATGGTTCAGTGATGAATTAGGAGTTTCAAACCTTGATATTTCCTGTTTTGGTGATTTGAATTCGAATATCAGACAAAGTATTGATGGTTCCTTATATGCAAATATTGAACATTTACAGGAAATTACTTGTGAAGCAAGAGACTCGATCAGGACAAACATCAGGCAATAGGACATGGAATGTTGGTATGCCAATTTCATTATCCACTACTTCTCCAATCACTTCAAAACCCTCACCCAATATACATCCAAGTATCTGATAATTGGCCTACATTTGTCAGTATCGATATCTTTGTACCAAGACGGAGAGCCAATATTTTCGGAATTTTTAGTTGAATCTTCGACATCTATGTTAATATTTCTTCAGTTGGATTAACTCCAGGGGACGTGAAAGTCAAAATGATGGTTGATGGAGAAAATGTTTACCAATTGATGAGGTATTTATGATTTAGGAATAATTAAAGACAGCTCTCCTCCATTCCTCAGTGGCATCATCAATGGGGATTCTCAACTTCCGAACCTTCTCACTGGTCGGCCCGAGGCCAATTTAGTGATCCTGATGGAGAGGAAGTCTCCTTTTCATTCTTCTATCGATGATTCTTTGATGGGTACAATAGACCCATCGGGGAATACTTGGGAAATACCGGAAATAAACTTTAATTTATGGCCAGAAGGTGAATACGAGATTAAACTAGAGGGCTGCGATGAATCGGGAGTATGTGTACAATCAATCTTATTTGAAGTAAATAACAGCCACTTATATGCCGAAGAATTAGTACAACCACTCTCCTCAGGACTCTAATGACGAAAGATCAATTTCCTTTTGCTAATTTATATTTGATATTTATTTCTATAGCCGGTGCTCTCATGTACACAACACGTCGCGATTAAATCATGAGTTTCTCGGGGACAGTCTCCAAAACATCTCATGAAGGAGGTATTTTAGCATCATTCGAGGGCAAACCACCTAGTCTTGGTACGAATATAAGGATCATAGGTGGCGGGAAAAATATTGGCAGAGTTCAAAGCGTGTAATTGGCAGTGTTGAAAATCCCATGATTCATATCTTTCCATTATCTCGAGGAGTTCGTTGCCGACAAGTGCAGTAGGTGCTAGCATAGAAATTGCCCCAAGGGATAGAACCCCAAAGCCCAACAAGAACAAAGGGCGAAATATTAATCGTCGTAGTAATCAAGAAGAATAATGATAAAAATACTCGTGATACAAAAATAAGGCCCGGTGACTGGATATGCCCAAAGTGCAAAAATCATAATTATGCAAGTAAGGAAATATGCAACCGCTCCAGTTGTGATACTAGGAAACCGAGGCAAGGAGTTGGCTCAAAAACGACGAAAAAAAGACCCCGTTCTAGAAGCCCAAGAGCGACTTGGTCTCCGAAAAAATCGAAAAAATCGAACTCCTAGACGTCATTCGAATCGTTAATGACCCCAGCCTTCTTCTCTGAGGAGTGTCTCCGATGAAATATGGCCAAGAGCCCTGAGATGGTTTGGTTAGATGTTTTGGACTTAGAAGAAAAAGGAGACAGAGAAAATGCATTATTACAGGCCAGATCAGTTGTAGAAATGGATGAAAAACATGCAGATGCGTGGATGGCAATAGCTCAGACTTAATCTCCCTCCACTTAACTAGAGGTAAACCATTAATGCCAGATTTGAAACAATGTTCAAGGGCGATGGCTGCATTGAAGAAAGTTATCCAGTACGATCCTGATAATGATCTTGCGTGGGAACTAGGAGGGGCTCTCCTTATAGATCATCTTGGCATGTTGGAGCATGGTTTAGAATGGTGGGAGAATCGTAGAAAAAACGAACCACTATCAAGTAACACCCTCTAGTTGAGCAGATAGGGATATTAGCTAGAATGGGTTATTATGAAGATTGTGCAATAAAACTTGATGAATTATTCGGTGAAGAAATGGACGCTCCCGCTAATCAACAACTATTACGTATGCAATCAGTCAGACAGATGGTTGAAAAGGCTGCAAAGATGGAAAGTAGTGAAATTTTTAACCCTAGGGACAAATCGAGATTCTAGATGGGAAATAATGAAGAGAATGAAAAATAAAAAGCCAATAACTGAAAATCGCTTCCTATTCACCTTCACCGCTCCAATTGTATTCCTACTGGGCATACTTGTTATGGATGCTTTAGGAGATACGGCATTGGGGACTATTGCCGTTTTCCTAATAATTCTGTTTTTATTTGCTACAATAACTAGACTATCAAATAGTTTATTGAATAATCTAAATCGCCATGCACTAGACTTAGATCGCGCAATAGATTTTGAAACCACCTCTGGGAAAATCTGCATACCAGATGAGATTAGAGAGTCTAAATTATACGCTTCAATGATGGGATATCAAAACTCCTGCATTGAAACGAAAGGATGGATATGATTATCACTTCAGCTGAGAAAAATTACCTAAGAAATGGGAATTAAATGTACCATAAAATAATTTTTTTTCAGATTTTTTAACCGAATATTTCACTAAGTATTGAGTACTTCCCAATTAATATGGCCGATTCAATTACGGACGAACCAACCTCGGGAATACAGGAGGGCAAGAGAGTCCCGGATAAATTAGTAGATAATTTACCCACTTTGTATTGTTATGAAACATGCCCATTTTGTTTCAAGGTCAAAGCGCTGCTCGGTTCAAGAGGGATAAAATATTCAAAGGTTGAAGTAAATCCTATGAAACACACTGAATTACAGTGGTCTAATTGGAGAGAAAGTTCCTGTTTTTATTGATTCGGACGGAACTCAAGTAAATGACTCCAACTTCATTTTGCATTACATAGATGAGAAGGGAGACAATAAATTCCCCAGACACGGGAGTGGATGAAAAACAAGATGAATGGATGGATTTCTCTAATTCCATATTGGGAAAATCCATAGTTGCCGTCATATATTCTTCATATTTCACTTCCCTTAAAGCACTTGATTATGTTACTAAGGTTGATAATTTCTCATTCATCTAGTCGTATAATAAATAAGTGGCTAGGTGCAATAATAATGTTTTTTGTCGGCCGGAGTCGAGCAAAAAAATTCCCACTGAAGCCACGAGATAATCTAAAATTCCAATTAGATAATATGGCTGAAGGATTTGAAGGAGAATTTTTTGGAGGTAGATATTCCCTAACGGTGCAGACTTTGCTAATTATGGTATACTAAGATCAATGCAAGGGCTCTATGGTTTTGACATATTAGAGAGTCACGACTTTGGTTCAGCCATGGTACGTACACGAATGCAAAAATTATCAGGAATCTGATTTTTGTGCCATTATTTAATGCAGAGTATTATGAGTAATGTCATAGTGGATATTTACATGGAGATTACAAGAGAACTCGTTAAGATAATTACATTCATATTAGGTCCTATAGTTCTAGCATCTTATGTATATGGCATTTCACACTCTCAAAATCCCTCTGGGCTTTGGGGGGGAATACCAGTTTCATGGCAGAGATATATCGTACCCTTCATGTTTATTGCCGCTTTAGGTTATATTATTTATTGGTGGACTGTATTCTATCACCTCGACGCACTAACTGTTGAATCATTTAGATGGCCTTGGAGTGAGTCTGATGGTAAAGGAAATTCTAGATTATTATTCTCCTTTCTCTTAATCTTGATACCCTCTGCTCTTTGGATCGAAAGTACAATTTTTCATATTGAGAACGATTACTCATGGACTCCATTTTTGGTCATTGGATTATTATTCTTAGCGTCAGTCGGCAATGTGATGTTGGGTTTAATTGCTTATTCTGCCTATCAAGATGATATTTCTAGTTCTATCTACATGTTGTTGGGGGCTATCGCACTAGGAATCCAATGTATTTTGAATGATTTTATTATCTGGTCATATAAATTTCCTTGGTCAGAATAATTTTATTCAGATTTCTAAATCTTTATTGTAGTGTAGGCCAATATTATCTATCCCGAGAAATCGAGGCCTCAACTACCAATTTAGCAACATCAATAAGATTTCGTAACTCTACTAAATCCTGTGTCGGCTTACAGGTTTTCCAAATCATTTCAACCTCATCAGAAATATGGCTGTATCCTTCTTTTCGCCCTTTGTAGTCTCGAATGACTTTTGACGATTCCTACATCTGAACTCATAGTAACTCTAAGAGCCTCTAAATCAGTCCTCAAAGGAGCATGCTCAATTAAAATATCCAAATCTTCTGCTCTCCACATAGGAGCGCCATTAATATTATTTTTATGATTCAAATCAATATTGTTTATTATACTTTCAGCAGCCCTATTTGAATAAACCACTGCTTCCAAAAGACTATTTGAAGCCAGTCTATTTGCACCATGGAGTCCGGTGCAAGAAACTTCGCCTATTGCATAAAGATTAGTGATAATGTGGCCATTAGATTTTCGCCTGTCCTTCATAATTAACTGCAACTCCTCCGACCATGTAGTGGGCAGCAGGCGTTACGGGTATCGCATCAAATCCTATTTGTATCCCGTAAGTTTCTAATTTTTTTGTTATAGTCGGAAATTTCATTACTAATTTTTTAGCATCTAAATGCTCAGTTACAAGTAAAACGTACTTATCGCCACTCTTCTTCATCTCCGCATCGGTCGCCCTTGCTACGACGTCCCTAGTCCCTAAACTGCCTCGTGAGGAATAATTATGCATATATGAGAAATCATCAGGATTATTACTTCTCTCCATCCTCTCCATTCTCTGTACTCAGCAATGGTCATCAATATGGCGCCCTGGCCCCTTAATGCTTCGGTTATGAGAAAAGTATCTCCTGAGGCTAGTCCTGTAGCGGTCGGATGAAACTGGAAAAACTCCATATCTCTAATGTCTGCACCAGCTCTATTGGCCATAGCAACCCCATCTCCAGTCGCCACAATCGGATTCGTAGTTTTTTTGTAGAGCATTCCTGACCCGCCTGTAGCCAGAACAATATTCGCCGCAGGAAGAGTATGGACTAGTCCGTTAGGGTCTAGACACCAAACTCCAGAGACTCCTTTTCTGATATCTCCATGCTGTTTTCTGAATCAAATCAACAGCCATCCAATTCTCGAGAATCTTAAAATTATCGTCAATTTCAGCATGTGCATCTTTAGTCAATGCCCTCTCAATTTCTGCACCAGTCCGGTCCTTTGAATGAAGTATTCTGTAATCAGAATGACCCCCCTTCTCTATTCAAATCATATTCTCCTTTAGTTTCCAGTGTCAAATCTAACGCCATGTTTGATCAAGTCATTTATTCTGTCTGCAGCCTCATTAACAACCGAGCGTACTACTTCTTCATTGCAATACCCTCCTCCGCATTCCAAGGTATCTCTGACATGCATTTCTAGAGCCTTCTTTATTGTCGGTATCTAATACTCCTGCAATCCCTCCCTGTGCCCAATTTGTTGATGATGTAGAAATCTCCTTTTTTGTAATTACAGCGACCTTTAGCCCAGCCTTTGCACATTTTACTGCAAGGAATAAACCCGCAATTCCTGAACCTATGACTGCCACATCTACAGGATCCATCAATAATGGATTGAGGTGCTAGCATAAAGGCTCCTAATGGCACTCAATCAAGAATCTTCGTACTGCCCAATCTGAATACTTCTGGCATTTTCCCAATCGTCCAATAATCGCATTGAGTAAACAAAGTCCTCCTCAACCTTCATAATCCTCAAGGGCACGAGACGATAAATGTCGTCAGCGATTTTTCGTAGATGAATAAGGTGATGGGATGCATCTCAATAGAATAGAGTTAGAAAATTTCAAATCATTTGGAGGAATTGTTAACATTCCTTTGGAAGAGGGATTTACTGGCATCACCGGGCCCAATGGTTCAGGAAAGAGCAACTGTGGAGACGCCATACAATTTGTTTTAGGCCCTAAATCTACCAGGGCTTTGAGGGCTTCCAATGTTACAGAATTGATATTTAACGGAGGAGGGACTGGAAAACCAGCCAAGAATATGAGCGCAACATTAGTTTTTTGAAATGCTCCAGAGGCAGATGGAAGAAGGCGACTTAGAATAGAAACCGAAGAAGTATCCTTTACTCGATCAGTGCGTTTGAATAGAAAAGGAGACCCTATTTCATCATACTCCATAAATCAAAATCCTTGTACTGCTACAGAAATGCGTAGAATATTGGCCGAAGCAGGTTTGAGAGGAGATGGATATAATATCGTTCTACAAGGAGATGTTACCAATCTTGCAACTATGACTCCTCATAAGAGAAGAGGTATTTTAGAAGAAGTAGCGGGTGTTACTGCTTATGATGAAGAAATTCGAAAGGCAAATAACCAAAGAAAGAAGGTAGATAATAGTATAGAGACAATCGATATTTTTGAGGACGATCAAAAGAAAAGACTCAAAGATTTGGGGAAGGAAAGAGAACAGGCATTAAAATTTAAAGATTTCAAAGACGATTTAGATAAATCAAAAATAATTTTACAACAATCTAGATTCAAGAATAAAATTGATGATTTAAAACTTCTTGGAGATGAAAGATCTAGATACATCGATGAAAAGGAAATAATTTCCTCTGATCTTTCTATCAGTGCAAAAAAGGTAAATGAATTCGATGAAGAAATGGTGAAAGTTTCCAATAGTCTTGAAGAAATGTTAGGAGGAGATGCAAAAGACATTTTAGACAGCATCAAAGAATTTGAGATATTAATCGAGTCAGGTGCTGATAGAATAGGTGATCAAGAGAAAAAAATAATTCTTGCAAAGCAGGAAATATCGATTTCTAAAAAGGAATTAATTAAAGCAGAAAAGGCACGAGAAGATGCAGAAAATAATCTAATAAAGGCAAAAAAAGCAGTTTCCGATGCCCAGGAATCTTTAAAAAATGCTGATATTAAAGAAAAGGAAGCTAGAAAGGCCATACAGTCAGGAGATAAACACGGTCGTGATTTGAATAGGAGATTAGGACAGGCAACTGAATCTGAAAACGCCGCTCAATCAAAATATGCAAAATCTCAATTGGATTATGATAGAGCAGAACAATTATGCCAAATAGCTTCCGATAAATTGGCTGACTTAGAATCGGAATATGAATCTGCTACTTTAGATAGAGATGATCAAGAATTATTAGGAGAAGATATCCAACAAGCATCACCTTCTGTTGATAGAACTTCTCTAGCCGAAGAATTAAGAAAAATCCAAAAACAAGATGCACTTTTATGTGGAGACAGAGATAAATCAGAGGCTAAATTGAGGGATGCTGAACGTGAATTGGAAAAGGCTCGTGCAAGGCAAGAGGCTAAATCTTCTCGTCCTGGTTCTGCATCGACAATTGCAGCAGTATCAAAACTAAGGCAAAGTGGCGAGATTAGTGGTATTTTAGGGACACTTGGAGAATTAGCAACTCCAAAAGACTCTTCTCATGAAAGTGCTTTAGCTCATGCATTAGGTAACGGATTAAGAAGCATAGTAGTAAAAGATGATAATGTTGCATCGCAGTGTATATCTTGGTTAAGTAAAAACGGAGGAGGAAGAGCCACTTTCCTTCCTTTAAACAAACTAATCATCAATAGGCCACAAGGAAGAACTCTATTAGTGGCTAGAAATCCTGGTATAATTGGTTTTGTTCACGACTTACTTGACTATGATACGGAAATTGAAATAGCGATAAAATATGCTGGAAGAAATACATTAATTGTCCAAAATATGAGTATTGCTAGGAAAAATATGGGAGGAGTACGCATGGTCACTGTAGATGGCTCTGTTATAGAAAGTTCAGGAGCCATGACTGGCGGCTCTAAAATTAGAAATGACCAACTCTCCTTTGGAGGTGGTGGCTCTATTTCCAATTTAGACAAATATGAACGTGCGGTAGACGAGGCAAGCCTGATATATTCTACTGTGGATGCCGCCCTAAGGCAATTGAGAACTAATGAGCAGTTGCTAAGGGCCCAGATTCATGGCTTAGATGACAGTGATCATTCTGTAAAACTTCGTAATTGGAAAGCCGATATGGAAAGGTCACAAAAACTAGTAAAAGATGTCAGTAATAAACTTAAGCAAGTCAAAAAAGAATATGACAATCTCAATATTGGAAGGCAAAAATTATCTAAGACACGTGAGAATAATCTTATTTTGTTGGAACAATGTCAGAAAGAACGTATAAATTGTGCCGAAAATCTCCAAAAACATACTCCTGACCATTTATCGGAGATATTAAGGAATGCAGAAATTACAAGAACTGAAGCCGAAAGGTCAAGACTTGCTTATGATGCCGAAATACATACCGGGAAACATACATTAGAATTATTAAAAACCAGAGTAGATGAAATTTCACGTCAAATTTTATTACAGGAAGGAATAATTAAATCATCTGAAATAGAAATAGAGAATCTTACTCATTCTATAAAAAATGCTGACACAGAATTAATAGAATTAAAAGCAAAATCATCGCAATTTGATGAGGAACAGCAAATCCTCCACGATCGTAGAGACGTTATTGTAGAGGAACGTGCTAGTTTAAGGGCCCATGTCGCAAAATTATCTCAAGATAGGCAGACATTATCCTCAAGAGTAGATGAGTTAAATTCCCAAATTAAACAAAAAGGCATTATTGTTAATGAAATGGCTGAAGAACTAAAAGATTCACAAATTACTTTACCTTCTGGAGATATTCACCTTCCAACCGTGTCTGAGGCGGAAAAAAGTGTGCAGGGACTTGAACGCCGCCTCAGTCATCTTGGAGATGTGAATATGTTGGCAATAGAGCAATATGATATTGCCGTTGAACGTATTGCAGATCTAATTTCCGATGGTAAATTATTAAGGGAAAGACGCGAACATCTCATAATGATCGCAGAACAATTAGAAAATGAGCGAAAAACTCGCCTTCTTTCCGTATTCTCGCACGTAAATAATAATTTTAGTAGAGTTTATGAAATATTACAACCCACAGGCTCAGGTTCATTGAAACTCGAAAATATGAAAAATCCATTTGAAGGAGGTTTAGAAATGGCATGCGTTCCACCTGGTAAGAGTCATAATACAAGGAGAACTGCTTTGTCTGGTGGAGAAAAATCCATGGCTGCACTCGCTTTAATATTTGCAATACAAGATTATGAACCATCTCCATTTTATTATTTCGATGAGGTAGATCAAAATCTTGATCCATTTAATTCTGAAAGAATCGCAACACTTTGTAGGCTACGAAGTCAGAGAGCACAATTTATTATGGTAACTTTGAGGAAGGTAAGTTTAACTTTAGCAGATCACCATATTGGAATTACTCATGCAGGCGATGGATGCAGTCGAAGAATAACGGATTTCGATAGAGCTGCTGCTTTACAACTCGGAGAAGATTTAGAAGCAGAAGAAAAAGCTAGAGCCGCTTCGGAAGCAGAAAAGGCAGCAATGCCTGAATTGCCCATTGCAGAAAATATGCCCCGTACTCCAGAACCATTGGGAGTTCCCAAGAGCCTTGGTGGATTGTCAGATAGGGCTGGAATACAAACTAAAGATGAAAAAATAGTTGGCAATGGACTAGATTCTCTAAGGGAAAGAACTGATGAATTATCTGAAGAGATCGAACAAAAAGAAAATGCCCAAATTATACATGAAGAAGAAATCGAAGAACTAACAATAAGTTCTGAGGAGGATTAATTTTGTCTATTTTCGAGACTGATATGCGAGAGGATATTGTTGCAAAATTACTTGGTGAAGAAATCGATTTAGAGACTAGCCGTTATTTGGATAGATTACTTGAACTGGCTTCTCTTGAAGAAGCTGAACACCAGTTCTTGATAGATCCATTCGATCGTTCAGTTGCGTTAGTATTCCAATTATTCAACTCTTCAGATTTAGATCCGTGGGATGTAGATCTTACTATTTTTTTGGAGATGTTCAATGAAAGAATTGAAAAAACTGAAAATATTGATTTACCAACATGTGGTAAATTAGTTAGAATGGCTTGGTCAATTTTAAGAAATCAAGCATCTTCATTAATAGAGAGGCAAGAAAAATCACTTCATTATGAAGAAGAAGTATGGGATTTTGAAGGCGGTTGGGAAACTGAATTTGACGATGAAGATTATAATTTTTCTTTAGGAGTTTTGTCTGGTGCTGCCGATGAGAAATTACCTTCTATGTTTGAAGGCCGTATACATCGCGATGAAAGTAGGCCAGTTACTCTCGTTGAGTTACTCATGGGCCTGCAATCTGCCGGAAAATTAGCGGAAGAACAAAGATTAAGAGAAACTATTGCAAAAGAACGCAGAGAATCTAATGAACGTGCAAGGGCAAGATTTAGTGGTAGCCTACATGTAGAAAACTTAGAAAATGATTTAAAACGTACTTGGAATGCTCTCAAAAATAATACAAATGAAATCTCGCAATCTGCCGAACTAGGAGATATAGTTTCCACTTTAAATCAAACATCATTGAAATCAGGAATGAATGAAGAAGAAGCAAAAGCAGAAGCCCAAGTAACTGCATTAGTTTCTGCCCTATTCCTGACCAATAGAGGATATGTCAATATATCTCAGGAAGAAGGAAGTGATGGAAAAATAGTACTCGAAAATTTATGGAAGGATGCTCAGGATTTCTCTACTTTGACCAAACAACTACACCCCAAATCAATTCTGGAGGATAATAAAATTGTCTGAACCAAATTTGAATACTATTTTAGAAGCTATAGTTTTTGGTGCAGGTAAATCAATGTCCGTTCCTGAATTATCTGAATTAGTAGATAAGTCTAGTTTAGAGGTCGAGGAAGCTTTGAATAACTTACGTTTGACAATAAAGAGGCGTAAAGATGGCGCTTTACAACTAACTGAAGTTTCAGGACGTTGGATATTAGAAGTAAAAACTGGACTTTCACCATTCCTTCCAGATTCATTCAGAGCCGATATTCCTCAAAGATTACTGCCAGCAGCCGCTTTAATTGCTTATCATCAACCGATGAGTCAGGCACAACTTGTAGATATGTTGGGTCAACGTGCATATGATCATGTACGAGAATTATCTAATAGAGGCCTAATAGATAGAAGAAGAGATGGATTAACCAGGAGATTAACTACAACTAGAAGGTTTGCCGAATATTTCGGTTGTCCGGAAGTAGAATTTCGTAAAGTTCGAACATGGTTTAGAGAAGAAGCAAATAATATGGGACTAACTAGTGCACAATTGGCAGCTTCACTAGCACCTGACGAACAAATGACTATTTCAGAATTCTCTGAAAGTAATTCAGAATCTCAAGAGAGCGAATAAAATCAATTATTCCATTCTCAATTGTTCTATTTCTTCTATCACTGCCGCTTGTGTTATTCTAATTCCCTTTTCCCTCAGTCGCGAGGCAACAATATCTACTTCTTCTCCTTCTGCGCCCGCAGTAACGGCCATATTTCTAACGTGTAATTTCATATGTCCTGCTTGTATCCCTACAGTGGCTAAGGCTCTCAATGCACCCAGATTTTGTACCAATCCTGAAGCTGCCATTACTTTAGATAAGTCATTAGCACTTTGAACTCCTATTAATGCCACATTAGCTTGAGCAGCTGGATGAACTCTTACTGCACCACCTACTAATCCAACGGCCATAGGAAGCTCAATAGTTCCTACTAGATTGCCCTCTGAATCCTTCTCCCAATGTGTTAGCGAGCCATATTTATGACTATTTTTGTAAGATGCATAACTATGAGCTCCTGATTCTATGGCTCTCCAATCTTGCCCACAAGCAATCGCAACCGACGAAATAGCATTCATGATTCCTTTATTGTGTGTTGTAGCCCTAAAAGGATCAGCCTTTGCAAAATGATATGCCTGAAGGACACCTTTGATAATCTGCGCCCCTTTATCTCTATCATTTCCTTTGTCTGACATTTCTTCAGGAGTAAATGTAGCACTTACTCTTGCTAATCTGTGAATTGCAAGATTACTAATTATTCTTAATATCGGAGTTCCTTTAGAAATATTTTGAAGTAATGGTGCTATTGTTTCTGCCATAGTATTTACGGCATTAGCACCCATTGCATCTCTACAATCAACTAATAAGTGTACAATGACCATCGGACCAGATTCTGTATCGATTATTCTAACTTCTATATCCCTACATCCTCCTCCAAACTTAACAAGAATAGGATCAACCTCGTTACATTTCTGAATTAATTCTTCTTTAGATGATAAAATATTCTCCTTAGCTATATCCGGGTTTTCGCAATTTACTATCTGTATCTGGCCAATCATTACTGGTTCATCGTTGTTAGATCTAAAGCCACCATTAGCAATACATCTTTTGGCCATATTGCTTGCAGCAGCTACCACACTAGGTTCTTCTAATACAAAAGGAATCAAGTAATGGTCTCCATCAATGATGAAATTTGTTGCAACGCCAATTGGTAGTGAGTATGTTCCTATTACATTCTCTATCATTCTATCTGCAGCATCTTCACTAAGTTCTCCACTTGCAGCCCAAGCTTGTACGTGCCCATCGTCAAGATTTGCTATTTCTGCTAATTTCATTCTTCTTTCTGATACAGAGAGTTTGTAAAAACCTTCTAGGCGACTATTGTCTACTGGCATATTATCAAGTGTTCCTAATGGTATGTACTTCTAATATTTGCGAATAATATATTGTAACTTCTGTCCTATTTTTGCCATCAATCTCCATTAACGCTTCATTAACGCTTTAATTATACGTTAATGAAGCGTTAATGAAGCGTTAATTATTTTTTATTAAAAACATGATACTGAGAATAATTGTTGTTACAAAAAACTCCCGGCATAGGAAAATAACCCGTAAATTAGTGACTTTGATACCGTTAGTAAGCGTCAATATTATATGTTTATCCTCTTACTGAGCGTTTATGGTGTTAGAAGACAAATATGAACTTTCTATACCTTCACTACGTGGAAACCCTTTCGATGGCCGACCGATTGAATCATCTAGGGCGAATGAAATAGTTGGTCGCGATAATCTACTATCGTCTTGGGCAGAACTAATAAGGTCCGGATCTCCAAGAATGCTATTATTAGTTGGCGAGAAAGGTTCAGGCAAGACTTCTGTTATCAATGCTGTAAGTACTACTACTCAGAATAGTATTGTTTGCCAGTATTGGCCTGAAGAAAATCAATTAATTAAAGTTCTACATGAAATATCTGTTTCATTAGAAGGGTTTGAAATACCCTCCACAGTTCATCAAATTTCTGAGTTGTTAATACGTTCTTTAGAATCTAAATCAGGGCCTTTGCCTTTAATTGCCCTCGATTTCCCTTCAAATGTTAACATGAGTCAGTTCCTACCTAGAATAATACCAATTTTACAGAGATTGAGGGCCTTTGTAATAGTTTCTTTGACTCCTTCACAGTTTTCTAATCTAGAAACAGATATTTTAGATGTATTTGACTCCCCCATTTATCTAAATGGATTAGAAAAAACTAATATCCAATCTTTAGTAGATAAAAGAGTCCAAAAGAAAGCCAAACAGAGATGGTTGTTAAGTGAAAAAATATTAAGGTTATTATATGATAATACTTCTGGTAATCCTCGAGAACTAATAAATATATTACAGAATCTAGTTGATGAACATAGAGGTGTTGGTGCAACAGGTTCTCTAGAAAGATTACTAGGTTGGAAATACCAAGATAATATCGAGGAAGATAATAGCAAGGAAGAAGACACCTTTATCAAGAATAATCATATAGTTACTTCAGATGAAAATTCTGATTATTTTAATGTTCAAGAAATAGATGAAAATGATATGTTAGAAGATAAAAATATAGTTGCTCCAGATGAAATTTCTGACCATTTTAATGTTCAAGAAATAGAAGAAGATACAGAAGATAATGTTAAATCGAACACACAAGAGCTTGAAGTCTTAGAAAAGATAAATACAGAAAATGATGACTTTACACTGATTAATTGGAGTGAAGATTTTGAAAAAATAGAATACGAAGATGAGACAATAGAAACACAAGAAGATAGCAATTCTGATATGAGAGATTATTCTGATGGTACATGGAAAGAAAAAGAAAACATACTCCAAGAATTTTCTGATAATTCAAATAAAGATCATTTTGGAGCATTTGGAGGGATGATTTCCAGATCAAGAGAGGTACCAAAAAAATATTCAAAAGTAGATGAAATAGCTAATGAAGAATATATCGATGCAAGTATTAATGTTATTGAAGAGAGTATGGTGAAAGATACATTTGTTTCTGAAGAAGTTAAAAATAATAATAAATTTCATGAACAAAGAAAAATTGAGAAGTATGATGACAAATTAGTTTTCGATACTGAAGGAGAAGTATGGACAGTAGATAAGAAAAATGAGCAAACACTTCTTAAAAATCCCTATTCTAATGAGGAGATGACATCTCAAGATAGCATATTGCAAGAACCTGCCATTGATGAATCTATATTTGAAACAATAATTCCTGAGAAAAATCCAATTGAATCAGACGTTAATTATGAAGTTGAAAATGTTATCGAAAAAAGTAGCATAATAAAATCTAAAATCAATTTAAGTCCAAAATGGGATGCCGATGAACCTTTCAACTCAGAATATGCATCACAATTATCGGATACTGAGATTCTTATTGTTTCTAAGGCAATGGAGAGAGAAATCTCTCCTTCTGATAGTGAATTACAAGCATTACTCCAAGTTGGTAGGCCAAGACTTTCGCAGATATATAATGCTTTAAATAAAGTCGGAATTCTTTCAGTTAGAAAGAAAGGCCGTTCTAGACTTTTTAGGATTAGTAAATCGGCCCAATCTTATTTTTGACGGTGTATTATATGGAAAATGCTTTATTAACTGTTGAAAAAATTGAAAGATATTTATTGATTACATCAAAAGCTAGGACAAAGGCAACACCAATTACTGTAAATAAAGATGAAGAAAAGAAACTTTCTATCATGCTAAGAATGTGTGATGATTACACTTCTGATGCACGCCATTTCCTTGACTCTGGGAATCTAATAGATGCATTTGGGGCAATTAATTATGCCCATGCATGGATTGATGCGGCAGTAAAAATCGGTTTTCTAGATGGCCATGATGATGATATTTTATTCACACTTCCTTAATCAATTAGCCTTAATATTCTTCTTGAAGTAACTTCTATATAAGACCCTCCTGATTTCGCCAGCCTTTCTTTTAATCCTTTATCGACAGTTAATACTGGCCAAGAATTTTCAGTTGAAATTTTAATTAACATATCATCTGTATGGCTCATATTCTCGATATCTGGAATAATTTCACCTTTTTTTTCAAGTAATTGTAAAGATAATTTTCTTTTCTTTAGAGGCAATCTTTCTATCTCTTTCTTAACACTTTCAATAACCTTTAATTCAAATTCTCCTAAAATTCCTATCATTGCATTATCTATGTTTAAATCAGCCTCTATCAATGCTATCCATCCACAAGCGTCAACCAGGACGCCTACCAAAATATCACCCTTTTATTGACCCATGGCCAATTAAACGCCATCGCGTCCCAATCCTTCTAGACAGAGTTATCCTACTTCCTGACTTAGCACATATTGGTAATCTGAGATTAATACTTGCCTTTTTCCCTTTAATTGCAGATACTGTTCCTACACTAGTCGCTGTTGCTGAATTCACCATTAACATCTCATTAGGCTGCAGTGGTCGTACTTTGTTTGACTTCTCATCTGATCCCGATACCATGAATTCAAGTAGCTCTAATTCAATTTTCAATTCATTCCATATCGGCGGTAATTCGCCTTCTCTAGCCATCACTTGTCCTGATAATTCATCGGCCTTGGTAGATACTGGATCCATAGGTGTTGCAATTCCACAGAGTCCTCCTGCATGTATAGTTTCCAAATCTAAACCGCCTCCTTTAACGCTTTCAATAATCGTTTTTAGCGGCTCCCATCTGATTTTATTACCTTCTTTAATTCTCCTTCCAGGAGCAATTAATATCTTATCTCCTATACTAAAAGATCCTTCTACTACACTACCGCCAATTATTCCTCCTTTGAGCTTTTTTGGCCTAGTCCCTGGTCTATTTATGTCAAAAGAACGTGCAACATACATCAATCCTTTGTCTTCCACAGAGCGAACAGGTGTAGGAATTGTTTCTTGTATCGCCTTTATCAACATATCCAAGTTCACATCATGATGGGCAGAAACTGGAATTATGGGTGCATTTTCTGCTATAGTACCTTTAACAAAGTTCTTAATTTCGTTATGTGATTCAATAGCCCTTTCTCTTGTGACAATATCTATCTTATTCTGTACAATCACTATGTTAGATATCCCTGCAATCTCCAATGCAGCTAGGTGTTCTCTAGTTTGTGGCTGAGGGCAAACTTCAGTCGCCGAGACCAAAAGTAAAGCACCATCCATAATTGAAGCCCCAGAAATCATTACTGCCATCAATGTTTCATGGCCTGGGGCATCTACAAAAGAAACCGCTCTTAAGAACTCTTCTTCAATATCATTTTTACCATTTGGATGCTTTCCTTTGGTATAATAATCGCCTTTCTTAGTCGAATAGAAGGCAGTATCTGCATATCCTAATTTTATACTTATTCCTCTTTTCATTTCCTCTGAATGAGTATCAGTCCATGTTCCAGATAGTGCCTTTGTTAAGGTTGTTTTCCCATGATCAACATGTCCAACCATGCCAATATTAACTTCAGGTTGTTTGAGATGTGATTTTGTCAGCTTTCATCACTCCTGACATTTCACTCCTCTTCTAATCCGAATATTGACCCTAGAGTTCTTTTACCAACTTCAACGACTTTCAAATTTATTTGACGAGTATCTTGACTAATGACATTTCCACGAATCCTTCTTCTTCTTCTCAAACCATCTTTTTTGTAAATGTAAACTTTTCCATTTTTCTTTACATATTTTTTACCTTTATAGCCAGTACCAGCTGTCACCAATACGGATTTTATGGCACCTCCATCTAAGTCTGGACGCATAGGCCTTCCTGTAACGTCTGAACCTCCGGTTATTTGTAGTTTATAACCGGTTAAATTTTTGTCTCCTTCTCCTACAAAACTTCCATCTACAGAATCACCTATTTTTTTCCCAATGAAATGGTTATAGTTTGAGCCTGATATGTCCATTGGAAAAGACCTACCATTAAAAGAAGGATTAGTATCATTAATTATAGCTTTGAATGCCTGCTCGCCTGCCATAAGAACTCCTCGGACGCCATTGCGACATAAGGTTCCTATAAGAGCGGTTCGGATGAGTATGGTGTCTATTTACTCCCTGAGCAAAACTTTCTCAATCCTATTTTCTAATTCTCCAGGAGATGCATTTGTTATCGTAATATGTTGCGTCCGACCTCTTCCGTTAACAGAATTTGCGGTTTTTGTATCTATTAGTCCTTCAACTTCAAGAGTTTTCAGATGCTTCCAAAATGTAGTATGCCCCTTGGCTTTTACTCCATATTCTTCACAAACTAATACATACAGTTTCTTTGCATCACCACTTGACACCACATCTTTCTTTTTCAGCCTTCTACAAATACCAAGTAATACCAATCTTTGATGTCTTGATAAAATATCTACTTGACTAGGTTCTATCGATGTTACTCTAAATTCACTAGGCTCTATATCTTCAATCAATACCTCATCTCTACCATCAACTTCTGCCCTACGAATTGCCGCTTCTAATAATTCTATACTCAAGCGAGCATCTCCAATTACCGCCGAATATCTTCCTACTTTTGCTAAAACTTCTTCAGATATAGATCCTTTCCGGCATGCCAATTCAGCCCTTTGTCGAGCAATGTTTACCAATTGTTTTTCATTATAAGGTGTTAGTTTTAGTACATTACTTAGCCCCAGTCTTGATATTATTGCAGATTCAAATCTACTCATAAGATTGCCTTCTTGACTTACCATTATCAAGGAGATAGTTCCTTTTTCTTCTCTTCCTTCATCAATTCTTAATAGTCTGTAAATTAAGTCTGCACTGTCTTTCCGAACTAATACATCAACTTCATCTAGTATCAATAATAGATGCTTCCCATGAGTTATCAAATTCCTTCTAATGGTTTGAATTATTTCTCCTGAACTAAATCCTCTCTCAGGATGTCGAGGATCTAATGTCGTTGCTATTCTTTGTAATACTTGCATAGTACTAGAATAATTTCTACAATTAATATGTGCTAAAGATATATCTCTGACACCTTCTAACTTTTCACGTAATTTTTTACTGAATGTATTCGCAAGGACTGTTTTGCCTGAGCCAACAGGGCCAATAATTACAGATTTACAACTTATATTATGACCATCTATTCCATGGAATATTATCGCCATTTCATTCAATTCTTTATCTCGACCAACTATTCTTGGAGGCGTCCAATCAAATGAAAATGGGTCTTTGTCTATTAAGATCTTACCGGCACCTATACGATCCAAATAATCCGCCATCAAACTATTCTTTACAACCTCGTTATTAGTCCTATTCAGACATTATTGTCAGTTTCTTTTTTTTCGGTGTTTTCATAGACTATACAGTGTTCCGATAGACGAGGGCGGAGGCATTGGCAAGCATATTTTCTGAACCAACTTCTCGAACAATCGCCTTTGCAACAGTTTTAGCATTATTTGAATTAATTAATATTACAGGCTACATGGATTCATTTATACTGGCCGTAAATAATTTGCAAATACTTCCTGAGTTTAGTATTTTAGAGGGCAAAGAAAAACTAATTTTCATACCTACTTCATGGAAAATGGCCTCTGTTATGTATTCTGATTTTCCAATTTCCTTATGGGCAGACTTGAAATTTCATGACCAAGATTATGTTATTGGTGCGTATTTATCATTTGTAATTTTTAGGATTTGGCTACACCGACCTTCTAAGTCATCAAATAAAAGAAAAAAACCTAAGATAATCACTATTAATTCTGGTAGATGGTTTCTATTATCTTTCATTTCATTCATTGGAGTAGTACTATTTATCGTTAATAAATATGGTAAATTGGCAGGAGTATATTCAAAAACTGGCCTTGTTAGTTTTCCGAATGGGGCGCGACTCAACTCTCCTTGGAAAGATCCTCGTTGGATAGAACCTTTGCCAGACATGTCCTTATTCGATTATTTGGATATATTATTGGCATTAGTATTAGTATCTTTTTGTCTAAGGAAAGCATTCAAAATAACTCTCCCAAAAATAATTAGAGAGGATAATTTAACTTCTATCGAGAGAGTTTGGAAGAATACTGATGAAGCTATTTCATTGGGAATGGTCAAGTCAGATAAATCATTACCTCTAGTGAACAAGGCATTTTCCGAATTGATAGATCTTCTATCTGCCTCAGCGTCAATGAATATTGCAGCAACTGCGTTAGAAGATGGAGATGTTAAAACATCATTTGATCGTTGGTCTATGCTTACGGCAGAAAAAGGAAAAGAAGCAGAGAAATGGATGGGCCTTTCTGATTCTTTATCGGACATAGGTAATTTCAATGCAGGAATTGAAGAAGAAGAATAATAACCAAAATCCAATTAGACAATTATGGGAGTTCTATATTTATGGCTGATGTCTTAACACGGGAAGAAACTGCCGAAATTCTAGAGAATGTGTATAAAGATAATTTTGAGGGTACTGAATTAGCAAAAAAAATTACAAATATACCAAAACTTTTGGATAAATTTGAAGGTAAATATGACAAAATGGTTGCTTCATTAAAAAAGAAATATCCTGACACAAAACCTTCAGATAACTCTCTTGCAGATTATGCTAGTGTTGAAAAAGGTCTGCCCAAAAAAGAGTATAAAGAACCCGAGGAAGAGCCTGAGGAAGAGCCTGAGGAAGAAACCGAGGAAGGACCTGAGGAAGAAACCGAGGAAGGACCTGAGGAAGAAACCGAGGAAGGACCTGAGGAAGAAACCGAGGAAGGACCTGAGGAAGAGCCTGAGGAAGAGCCTGAGGAAGGACCTGAGGAAGAGCCTGAGGAAGAAACCGAGGAAGGACCGGAGGAAGAAACCGAGGAAGGACCGGAGGAAGAGCCTGAGGAAGAATCAGATGAAGATTCTTTGAATTGGGAAGAAGAAGATTCTGATGATAAATCCCAAATCGAGGACTCGAATGTTAATATAGAATTAACAGAAGGTGAATTGACTAGAGTACGTGCTTCAGTTTTAATCGAAGAAGCTTACAGGCAAAATCTAGATGATCCAGATAAAAAGATAGCTGGTATAGAAAAATTACTAGATAAATTCGAAGGCAGATATGAAAAATTGTTAGAAGCCGTCTATAAAAAATATCCAATACAAAAAACCTCAGAAAACCTTGCTGATACAGTAAGTTCATTCGATGATTTGCTAGAAGCAATTGGAAAAGAAAACTCAAACTATTCAAAATGGCTAGAATTGGCAGATTATTATGATAATTTAGGGATGATAGGTAGAAGTAAAGAATGTAGAGATTATGCATTATCTCTTCAGAATTAATCCTAATATCTTTATTTCTAGTGGTTTATTTAATATATAAATGCTCATTCCATGTCATGCTGAGTGTGCCAAATATGTCAACTAAGAAAAGTAATACGATACAAATTCTATCTATAATCATCCTTTTATCATTGATTTCTTTAGAGATCGTAAATATCCTCAATTTATTGGGTGAAAAATTGTTTTTGAGGGAATTATTGACTGGAGGAGACTATTTACGTCCCGGACCTGATATAAGCTCCCAAGATGTTATAGTTCTCATAATAATAGTTATTTTAGCACTCCAACTATTTCTTTCTGGAAGAGTTAAGACTACAGTTATCCCTGAGCAAGTGGCAGTTAAATTAGTACAGAAAGCAAAGGTCGCTGAGAAAAAGGCGGCAGAAGCTGAAAAGAAAGTTGCTAAAGCTGAAAAGAAAGTTGCTAAAGCTGAAAAGAAAGTTGCTGAAGCAGAGAAAAAAACTGCAGAAGTCGAAGAAGAACTTGACTTCGATGACTTCGATGACTTCGATGACTTCGATGACGAAGAACCTGAGGAAGAACCTGAGGAAGAACCTGAGGAAGAACCTGAGGAAGAACCCGAGGAAGAACCCGAACAAACCTCTACTACACCAAAATCTGAAGATATAGAATTAGATTCTCTTCTAGAACAGGCTTCAGAGTCCGAAGATATCTCTACTAGGGCAAACAGATTAATGGCCCAAGGAAATCTCGTAGGCGCTTTGGATGTTTGGAAGAAGGCTACTATTAACAATGGGGATGTCTCCGAATATTGGAGAGGTTTATCCCAAGTATTGGATCTAATGGGCGAATCTGACAAGAGTAAGATTGCGAAAGAACACGCTGACAGGCTAGATTCTAAATTAATAGCTGAGAAAACAGGAAGAAAGATGGAAGATATATTGGCAGATTTATTGGATGA
Organism: Candidatus Thalassarchaeaceae archaeon; assembly: GCA_045568235.1. Lineage (GTDB taxonomy): Archaea > Thermoplasmatota > Poseidoniia > Poseidoniales > Thalassarchaeaceae > MGIIb-O3. Next base: position 67,952 of record JBJLBJ010000021.1, on the reverse strand, counting down.
TGGAATTTTAAATTTCAGTGCAGGTTCAGATGCTACTTCTGCAGACTCCGAAACTCCAACTGCTTTTGATAATGAGGATCTAACTCTTATTCCAGGGATTGGCAAAGTTAGCGCAAAAAGACTCAATATGAAAGGAATATCTACAATAGAACAAGTTTCTAAAATGAATGATTCAGAAATTATGGATATCATTAATTCAAAGAAATTAGACTCTTGGTCGGACATGGCCAAAAAAATCCTAGAAAATGATAAATAATCAAATAATTCAGTATCTTTCGTATTTTTAGTGGCATAGTTAATATAAGACCTTTGGCTCGATATTGATATGGATTTGGAACTACCCGACAACGTTAGACAGATATTGTTAATTTCAACAGTAATTTTAGTAATATTTGAATTAGTAAATATGACTGGTATAGTATTCGATGGACAAAAATTATTTTTGATAGATCTCATAACTTCAACAGAATATGAAGCATTTAGGGCAGATACAGGGTTTAGTACTCAAGATATTGTTGGATTCCTTTTGGCAGCAGTAATGGGTGCTCTTTGGTATTTGTCTGCAGAAGACGAATTAGATTGGGAATCACTACTCGCTGACGATGATGACGAAGAAGAATAATTTTGTTATATGTTTTATGACTCTACTTCTATGTACATATAATCATGGTATTTCGTCGAATTGATAGCCATTTTCCCATTTCTTTTCACCTAGTGCAACTTCCAATTCAAAAGGAGTTATTAATGGCTTAGCATATCTCACTGAATCATCTATTGCAATTCTTGGGCATGCAGTATTTACAAATGCATCAACAGGATAAAAGTCAATCAAATCAGGGCTAACATGATCTAGTGCAAGAAGATAACCTCTTTTGTTGTGTTTTTCTAATAATCTCTTCATGCGAATAGCAAGATTTCTCCTCATCTGACCAGGCTTTTCCCCAATTAATATACCAAAACTATTTGATTTATCTATCGCCATTATTAAACCAAATCTTTGCCGTAAAATTCTTTCTATTCTTTCTAAAGACATTTCACTGGCTTCTCCATTGTATGGGTCAAGTAATGCCAATGGTTTCCCTGTATGCATGACCAAACCTATTGGATGAAAATCTCCAGATCCCAAGAATAGGTAATGCCCAATATCGTCCCTATCTCCAGAATAATTACACCCTAAAACTTGACCAGGAAAAGTCAGCCTTTCTCCTCCAACAGGGATTATAACTTCAAAACCAATTTTTTCTATCTTTTCTTTATATTCTTCTAGTAGGTGGAGATGTTGTATCGAGCCAACTAAGCCAAGTTTATTCCCTTCCAAAGGAGTAATTCTTCCCACTGCATCAAGAAAGCGAGCCTTTCCTTCATTCTCGGTAATTACTGGATTTATATCATTTTCAGTTACAATCAATCTATGCTCCGCCATTGCTTTATGTTTCAGTAAAATTTCTATTATTGGTTCTATATCGGGATCGCCATCATAAGTAACAGGAATGAAATGAGTAGGCATACCTGAGTCTATGTTCATTTGACTATGGCCCATGTGAGCTACTAATTCTACTCCCATCATCTTCATCTTGTCGTGAACTAGGTCACAAGCCCCATAACAAGGATCAGCAGCCAATATCACTTTTGCTTCAGAATCCCCTTCTATTTTATCCATCATTTCCAATGCTTGCATTTTCAATCCTTCCGGTACTTGAAGGGCAATCAAACGATTATCGTTTTTCTTTATTTTTTCTACTAATTCACTTAATTGAAAATCATGTCTCTCTAAATCCATAAGTAAACCTCATTCAATTATTCCTACTCTTCCTTCAATAATCTCTATCTTTACTAAGGTTCTTATTGGCCAATTTGGTTTTTCTATTTCTAATCTTTTTTTACCTTCACCCTTCTCTATTGCAATGACGATATCTTGTAAGATAACTCCCATATCTTCTAGAGTCTGAAGAATAGGTTGCAAAGTTCCTCCGGTAGAAATAACATCATCAACAATTAATATCCTTTCTCCTGATTTAATATCGTTTATATATACAGTTGATTCAGAATATCCAGTCGATACATTTACTTTAACTTCTCCATCCATTCCATATGTTCTCTTCCTTATTACTACAGTAGGTTTTCCTGTTTTCTCTCCTACTGCTGCTAGTAAAGGTAAACCCATGGCTTCCACACTTACTATCAAATCTATTTTATCCCAATCAACACTATTCACTATTAAGTCTCTAGTAGCTCTCAGAACATCAGCATCCATCCTAGGAATTCCGTCGGAGATTGGGTGTATGAAATAGGGGTAATCTCCCTTCCATATTATCGGTGCACCCAACAAAGAATTTTGCAAAATTTCTAAAGGACCTGAATCTCCCATGTTATTCCACGACTATACTAGGCCTTTCAAATGCTCCGAACCTTTTGTAACAGAAGTTGTACAAGGAGTTGGAAATTTACAGTTAGCCTTCCTTAAAGCATTTTTAGCTGCTAAATAATTTTCCGGCTCTGTCTTTATTGAAATTACTGTTTGCCCTCTCTGCACTCTTGCTGCAGTACCTACGTTTTTCCCAAATGATAATCTCATTCCTTGTGAAACCCTATCTGCTCCAGCACCAGTTGCCTGTTTATTCTCTCTAAGTATTTGATGAGGATAAGTATGCATTCTAAGTGCATATCCATCAATTCCAGCATCTGTTCTAATGGTTGCATTTGCGACTTGTCTTGCTGCTTCCAATGCACTGTCTCTAATCTGACATGGATTATCAGCTTTCAACTCAACAGTTACTTTAAAATCTCCAGCTTCAGCCCTTTTTCTGTTACCCATATGGTATCTCAGGATTCTATTATTCGGGACACCGCCTGTATATTTTCTCCTAGTAAATGCTTGTCCTTTTATTTGACGATACATTACTGCTGGTTTACGTGCCATCTGCGAATCTCCTTTTGCTGGCGACTGACCTCCTGTATTTAATTATAAGGCAATTTAATTAATATCCGGAATGCCTCACACTCTTTACTTGTTATTTCTTCATCCGTTATTTTTCTAAATTAGTATCAAATTTGTTTCTTATTTATAAATTCTATAATGTTATTATTCAAGATTTAAAATTTTTCCAATAAATGAAGGATCAGTTATTTTTGATATTTCTGGATTATCTATTTCTCCTCCTGAATATGTTGCCAATGCCATAGCAGTCATGGCTATTCTATGATCAAAGTGAGTTTTAACTGAATTTTTAGGTCTTTTTGGCATCTGACCACCTTTAATGACTAATTTTTCTTCCACTATTTCACAATCCATGCCAAATACATTTAACAATTCAGCTGTTTTTTCTATTCGATTAGATTCTTTCCCCTTTGTATGCTCTGCACCGATAATTTTTCCGCCCTTTCTTATGGCTAATATAGCCGCAGCAGGAGTTATAAAATCACTACAATCTCTTAAATCTAATATTTTCTTATCGATTGCCCTAATCATTTCAATAGAACTCTTAAGAAAATCAGAATCTCCTAGATTACTAATTTTAAACTCCACACCATGTAGTTCCGAAAGAAGAATACTAATTGGAAAAAGACTAATTTCTTGAGGTATTTTTATAATCTTAGGTGTAATAAATTTGTCACAATTCAAAGTAATATCATTATTATTTTTTCTCACTATTATTCCACATTCTTCAGCAATATCAATTGTCAAATCGCTATAATCTCTGCTGACCGACTCCCCAATACATTCAATTGTAAAATTCTTATAATTTTTATCAAATCCTATAATCAAAGAAGATAATGGTTGACTACTTTTTTGAGTATTTATCTTCACTCTATCAAATTTTACAGGCCCTTTTATTTTGAATGGAGGACTATCGGATGATACCATCGCCCCCATACTACGTAATGCATTATTTATCTCTGAAAAGTCTCTATTTCTCAAGGAATCATCGCCGTCTACAATAATTTCAGTATTATAACAGGAGGCCATAACGGTTACAAAATTAGTAGCAGTTCCTGAATTTCCGCAATAAAAATTAATATTTTTAATATCCCCTTCTCCAAAATTAATACCTTTAATTTTCCATATATTTTCTGATTCATAAACCTCAACTCCGAAATTTTCTACACACCTTTTCATGGACATTATGTCTTTTCCCGGTTCCCCATTAAATTTTATGACGGTTTCCTGTTCATTTTGAGATGCTGCAACCAACCATCGTATCATGTGACTTTTTGAGGGGGGCAAATCCCATTCGACAGGTTTGGTTAATTTCATTGGATTTATAATTAGCATATTTTCTCCTCATAACCGACTTTAATGAAATATCTATTCTCTTATCAAATTTCCAAAATCTGATATCCCATCCCATGTTTTAGCTTTAGAATCAATTATACTTTTTTCCAAAGTATTTTCTAATGAGGAATCTATTTTTACCAAATTGTTATTATACAGTAATTTAGGACTTAAACCAGGTAAAAATATTGAAATTGCTTTTGGTACTCTTCCAGGATATACTTCGTTAACATGATTAACAATGTTTGTAGTACAGGTATTAGTTATTGTATTATACCATTCAGGCTTTTCATATAATTTATTTGTTCTTTTCAAGTATGATTCTAACATCTTTCTTTCGTTCCCTGGGCCCAACACAACTGCCTCAAATAAATGCGTTACTGACTTTTTCCTACATCTAGTCCTTACGCCTATTACATCACTTTCAGTTGCCCAAACATAGATTAATTCATACTGCCTAAAGAAACCTCTAATTGGATGATATTTCTCACCTTTTTCTCTTCTTACTTCTATCGAACAACATATTCTACTTCCATCTTTGAATTCAAAGCCCAAAATTGTATGAGCCATCTGTCTTTTCTTCGGATCAAAATATTCCAAAAAAAACCATATTTTGGATACTTCTGTGAGATTGAACTTTTTTTCAATCCATTTTTCATCATAATCTCTTGTATTCCTCCAATTAAAATCTCTAATATTTTTTATTGTAACATAGTCTCCATCAAATTCAGCATTAGCTAGCCTATCATTATCATTAACCCAAGAGCGATTATTAGATGGTTTTAGCATCAGATGTCTAATTATAACTAAGCATAAAGCAATTCCAAAAATTGTCACTACTATGCCCTGTATGACACTCATGGAATATCTGTAAGTATCTCGAAACTTGAACCTACTCCTTTAATGATGGCGCGGCAGGGGAGATTCGAACTCCCGCGGTGAAACACCAATGGATTAGCAATCCATCGCAATGGCCAGGCTATGCGACTGCCGCAATAGTCCTCGCAGGTCCAATGTCTGCTTAAGTAGAACGGTATCATTCCTCTTCTTCAGAGTCAATTAATTCTGCAGGCAGACGCGCTGCAAAAATTATACTATCTAAATATCCACTTTTATCGGCCGTCCTCAATTCCATGATTCTTGTGCCCTTCGATTTCTTTCCTTTACTTTCTTTAGTTTGTGATGCTTTAATTCTAATCATCATTCCTTTCTTAGTAAGTAAGAATAAATTATCATTCACATTAGGTATATGTTTAATGCTAACAATTTCATCTTCCTTAGAAATATCTACATTCATAGTATATATTCCCTTAGCTCCTGGACGAGTCCTTCTGTAACCATCTGTAACCATTTTTAAGTTTCCTTCTGGGTCTTTTTTGGGGTTTCCTTCAGCGTCCAAATCCTGAATTTTATCGGACGTCCCCAAACGACTTCTTTTAGCCATTCCATTTTTTGTGATTGTCAATATTTGAGTTTCTGTATCATTAGTTGCAACCATTCCTACAACATGTCCGCCATCTCCTCTAATTCCAGTTCTTATGCCCCAGACTCCTGCAGAGACGCGTCCTGATGCTCTAATGTTGGAACAAGCGAATCTGCTGGCAAAGCCAGTACTAGAAATCATTACAATATCAGATTCATTAGTGCCACTTCGGACGTTAACTAACCTATCTCCTTCAAGTTTGAATCTTATAGCGTATTTACCATTTTTATTAATTCTGACATACTCTTCCAACTTTGTTTTCTTAATCAATCCTAAATGTGTTGCAAATAACAAGAAATTACCTTGAGGGTTTTCTACCAAATCTTTACTTATTGCCATTATTGAAATTATATTCTCCTCTTCACGTATACTTCCTAAAAGATTTCTGACATGGCTCCCTTTTGAATATCTACTTCCCAGAGGTGTTTCCCACGCTTTAAGGCCATATACTCTTCCTTGATCGGTAAATATTAACAATCTGTCTTTACTAAAACATGTTACAATTGACTTAGGAGTATCTTCTTCCTTGGTCGTAACACCTTTCAAACCCTTTCCACCTCTATTTTGTAAGCGAAAATTTTCTACAGGAGAATGTCTGATATAATTATCTTCTGAAAGTGTGATGGCTATTGCTCGCTCTTCGATTAAGTCTTCTCTATCCATTGAGAGAGGCATAGGATCGATATAAGATCGTCTTTCATCGCCATGTTTCTCTACCATTTCTTCTAGTTCACTTACTAATATTTCCAATCTTCTTTTCCTAGAAGTAATTATTTCAATTAGATCATTTATTTTTATCTTTAAATCTTCAAATTCGTTTTGTACTTTGTTCACATCAAGCTGGCTAAGTTGATATAATCTTCTTTCAGCAATTGCCTTTGACTGTGGCTCAGTAAATTCAAATAATTCTATCCCTTTGATTATTTGTTCTTTTCCTTGCAAAACTAATTCAAATTGTTCTCTACTTTTACTCGCTTTACCTACTGATACTACGTCATCGATTCTTTCTTGCGCTTTAACTAATCCTTCGAGAACATGCGCTCTGGCTTCTGCCTTATCTAATTCAAATTGAGACTTTCTTTCAATTACATCTTCCCTATGTTTGATATATGTGTGTAATATAACCGGAAGTGTCAGTAAAACAGGCCTACCTTCTAGTATCCCCATCATATTTGCTGAATATGATTCTTGCAATCTACTAGATTTGAATAATTGATTCAAGACCGCATGTGGATCAGCATTATTCTTTACTTCAATCAATACCCTTATTCCTTCTTTTGATGATTCATCTCTAATATCTCTGATTCCAATGACAGTTCCATTACTGACTAATTCAGCTATATGGACTAGCATATCAGCCTTTTTTACTTGATAAGGTATTTCATTAATTATTATCCTTTTACCTTTTTTATCATCTAGTACTTCACATTTTGAGCGTATATGAAATCTTCCTTTACCAGTAGAGTACATATCATAAATCCCGTCAACGCCATGAATTCCTGCGCCTGTTGGAAAATCTGGCCCAGCAATATGTTGCATATACTCTTCTATAGTAATTTCTGGCATTTTTTCATTCTCAACTCCTTGGCCCATTATCCTTTCAACATGTAGTTTTACTGCTCCAGAAACCTCTGATAAATTATGAGGAGGCATCCTAGTTGCCATTCCTACTGCTATACCATCGCTACCATTCAAAAGTAAATTTGGGAGTCTTGCTGGCAAAACTGTAGGCTCATTCTCTGAATCATCAAAATTAGGTTGAAAATCTACAGTTTTCTTTTCTATATCTTCTAACATATGTTTTGCTATTTTATCTAGTCTACTTTCTGTGTATCGCATTGCAGCAGGAGGATCTCCATCAATAGATCCAAAGTTTCCTTGACCATCTACCAACGGATATCTTAAAGAGAAATTTTGAGCCATTCTAACCATTGTATCATAAATTGACTGATCTCCATGAGGGTGATATTTACCCATCACTTCTCCAACTGAACGAGCAGATTTACTAAACTTTTTATCGGAAGTATGCCCGCCTTCATACATCCCATAAAGGACTCTCCTATGTACCGGTTTTAGCCCATCTCTAGCATCTGGAAGGGCACGACCTATGATGACTGACATTGCATAATTAATGTAAGAAGTCTTCATCTCCTTAGTTAAAGGATGATTTAGGATATTCTCTTCTGAGATTATCTCCTCCTCTTCATTTTCAGATGTCAAGATTAGTCACCTCCTTGGCGTGTTTTTCAATAAATTCCCTTCTATCTGGGACATCTTCTCCCATCAATATTTCAAACATCCTATCTGTCTCAATTGCATCATTAACCGTCACTTTAAGCATTGTTCGAGCCTTTGGATCCATTGTGGTTGCCCATAATTGTTCAGGATTCATTTCCCCTAAACCTTTGTATCTCTGCACACCAATCTTAGCATTTGGGTTGTCTCCCTGTAATTCTAGAAGAACTCTATCTCTTTCTTCATCTGAGAATACATATTTACTCACTCTTCCTTTGGATAATTGATACAGTGGAGGTTGTGCAATATACACATGGCCTTCTTCTATTGCAGGTCTCATGAATCGCCATAAAAATGTCAACATCAACGTTCTTATGTGTGCTCCATCAATATCTGCATCACACATTATGATTATTTTTGAATAGCGTAATTTATTAGTATCGAATAACCCATCTTGAATCTCTTCCCCTGGGGGAGTATTGCCTATTCCTGCACCAAAAGCCCTAATCATTGTTTGAATTTCAGTATTTTTATATACTTTTACAAGATTATTCATTTGCCTCTCAACATTCAGTATTTTCCCTCTAAGTGGCAATATTGCTTGAATTCTCCTATCTCGACCTGTTTTCGCTGAGCCACCTGCAGAATCTCCTTCGACTAAATATATTTCACATTCAGACGGATCTCTTGATTGACAGTCTGCAAGTTTTCCTGGTAAACCGCCTCCTTCTAAGACCCCTTTCCTTCTTGTCAAATCTCTTGCTTTCCTTGCTGCTTCTCTGGCCTTTGAGGCTAATAGTGCCTTATCTACAACTGACTTAGCAACAACTGGGTTTTCTTCGAAAAATTCTCCAAGTTTTTCATAGACAACTGTTTCAACAATACTTGTTACTTCACTGCTTACCAGTTTATCCTTTGTTTGAGATGAAAATGATGGGTCTGGATGTTTAACACTCACTATTGCCGCCAATCCCTCTCTAACGTCTTCTCCAGAAAGTGCATCTCCTTTCAATAAATTTCTTTTTTTAGCATAATTATTTACACATTTAGTCAAAGCACCTCTCAAACCGGTCATATGTGTGCCTCCATCTCGATTACGGATTATATTAGTATAGCATAATATATTCTCGCTAAATGCATCTGACCATTGCAAAGCCAAATCTACAGTCACAGAACCTTTTTCGGTATCTCTTTCACCACTAATTTCTATTACATCTTGGTGCATAACTTCTCTTCTGGAGTTAATCTGCTTCACAAATTCACTCAATCCTCCTTCATAATGATGTTTGCTAATATGTTCATCTTCGCCCCTATAATCTGTTATTATAATTTCAAGGCCGGCATTTAGGAAAGCTGTTTCTTTTAATCGAGTATCTATTTGTTCAAACTCAAATTCAATTATATTTGTAAAGATTCCCAAATCTGGTTTGAAAGTTATCTCAGTCCCGCTATCTTGACAATTTCCTATTTCTTTCAATGGATTTACAGGAATCCCGGCTTCATATCTTTGATTATAAATCACTCCTCCTCTATGAATCGTCATTTCCATCCATTCTGAAACAGCATTAACTGCCGATACTCCTACTCCATGTAATCCGCCAGATACTTTATATGAGCTATTATCAAATTTTCCTCCAGCATGTAATTTTGTCATTATCACTTCTGCTGCTGATATTCCAAATTCTTCATGTACTCCTGTTGGTATCCCTCTTCCATAGTCTCTAACTGTTAAAGTTCCATCTGAGTTAATTTTCACTTCTATGAGGTCACTATGGCCTCCGAGATGTTCATCAACTGAATTATCGACGACTTCCCATATACAATGATGCAGTGCCGTACCATCATGCGGATCTCCAAGATACATCCCAGGCCTTTTTCTTACCGCCTCTAATCCTTCTAAGACTTGTATACTCCCAGCATCATATTCCTGATTTTCTACTTCAGTTTCAGAAATACTTCTCTCATTACTCATCAAATCACCTAATTTCCTGAGGGTTCCCTAAAGGGAACCCTCATTTGATAACAATTAACCTAGTGTAAGGGGGTTATTCAACCCTTCCAAAAGTTAGTATAGAAACTATCAAATTGATATGTTTTTTTGCATTTTCATTAGATAAATAAAAAAACTAATTACACGACATAATTAAACAGAAAACTAAACTCGCTCATCAACATGGATATGCCATTGGTGTGTGTTTCTTTGAGGGGCTGTACCATTAGTGAAGTCCTAAAAGATGCAGCAAGTGCAACTGCAGCAGGCGCTGATTTGGTTGAAGTAAGATTGGATATGTTATGGTCTAAAAAAGAAGTAATATTGGAAGAACAGTCAGATGCAGGCCTCATTAAAGATAACCAAAAAATCAAGAAAAATGTAGTTTTTACTCCGCAAGAACTAGATTATTTAGATTTAGATTCGGTATTAGTTTCATTAAGGCAAGGGATCGTCTTACCAGTAATTCTGACCTGTCGTCCAAAAAGAGAAGGAGGCTATTTCCCTGGTAATGAAGAACAAAGATTGGAAGTATTAAGGAAAGCAATAGAAAGTGGTGTGAGTTGGGTTGATTTAGAAATAGATATCAATGCCGAAGAGAGAAAAAAACTTCTTGAATTAGCAAAAAAAGGAGGTACAAAAATAATAGCTTCATCACACGTATTGGATGAACCTCCAATATCAGAGGAAATAGTCCAAGATGTTAAAGATAATATCGATTTAGGAGATGTTATAAAAATATGTTATGAGTCATCTGGAAGAAATGATGGAATAAATCTATTTGAAGCAGCATGGGATTTGAAAAATTCGGAAATTAAGACAACAATAATGGGCATAGGACAAGCTGGTGATTGGAATCGTATACATTCTCCGATTTTAGGGCAAGCAATAGTCTACTCAACTATGGAAAACGGTTGGCACTTAGCGCAAAGAGGTATGATAAATACAGCCGATCTCAAAATTGCTTGGGGGATGTTGGAATACAACTAATATCTCTAACTATTTTCTTCTAAATAGGGCATCTGTTCGGGTAATACTTCTTTTTTATCTTCTTTTGCACTTCTTTTATATGTAAAATGTAGTATTATCGGTATTACAATACATGAAAGTGGGAGTGCCCCAATCAACATATAAGCTGTAAAAGCAGGTATTTTGATCCTCTTTTCTACTTCGACCAATATTTCTGCATTCATGCCTCCTCCCGTTGGTCGAAAATCATTAGGTCTACTATTGTCCCAATCGTCTAATACTAAATAATAATTATTTGCAGAATCATCTCCAAATATGGAGGTCCATGATGATCCAGAGGAATCTATTCCAACAGAAAATTGCACATACCCTTCTCCTTCATATGAATGTACATCTCTGAATGGTATCCATGTAACCATATCTCTCCATTCTACAGGCATATAATCTATTATTTCTTCCATATTTTCATATTCTCTGTTGTTATATTCTCCTCTATATGTATCCCAGTTACTTTTAGTCATAAGATATACATCTCCTTTTGCTATAGTTGAATTACTGTTCAGAGATGGACTAAATGTTATACAAAAGTTGTATCTATATCCTGCAACTAGTTTCATACTTATTGCTGTAGCTCCTCCATCTTCAATATCAACTTCATATACAAAATCTTTCGTCAGTGGTAAATTAAACCCTCCACTTTCCTCATCTGTAAAAATCGTTGGAAACCAAATCTGTGAATCGACATTATGTAAGGCTACAGCGCTATCCACATCCCATGTACTATCTATGGAAACTTCACAGTTATTTGCCGCATCAACACTCATAATTGAAGAATTAACACTAATCATAATTATTGGAAGAACAATCAATAAATTAGACATTATAGCAAAAAATTTGCTTCTATTATTCATTTCTCGCGCCTCGTCCTAATCGGTCGAACATAACCTGATTCCTTATTCTTCCGCTCGTCAACGGTCAAATATTTAGGTTGTGGCGGCGGAGTATGTTGATCCATACCAGGCAATCCTCCTTCTAATTTTACTTCAACACCATAAGTCTCTAGCATATCAATAGCATCCATTTCATCTTCATTCTTTTGTCTCATCACCAACCAGCCAAGTATCAAAACAACTGCTACTAGACTTAATACTCCAAAACTCTCTTTATCTGGTATTAAATCATCTATTGTGAGATCGGATAGAGTCTTTGGTGAATTATCTTCCGAAGTAGAAAGTACAGTTATTATGAAGTCCTTTGAAGAACATACTCCTACTCCATCACAAACTTCAACAGATATTCTGGAATCTCCGGGTAAATTCCAATTCTTATTTTCCCAGTTAGTCCAATCATTTCTGTAGTTACCATCAAAATTTGAATCTTCAAAAACATTAAAATCCCATTTTATTGTCAATTGGTCTGCAAGATTAACATCCTTGTCATTTGTCATATTGCCATCTCCATCAGAATCTTCAGATGCATCTTCATCCATCCATGCAATAACTCCCAGTGTTAAATCACTATCAGAGACTTCAATATCAAGATTAATAGCATCTCCGGCAGTGACATATTCAGCTCCTATCGGATTTATGGTTAAAATATCCGGAGAACTTGAGACATGAACAGTCAGATAGGTACTGTTTGCTTCTCCTCCTTCGAAACCATCCAAAACTGTAAACTCAACTAAATAAATGCCTGGTAGTTCATAACTGTGCCACACCATTGGTCCTAATACTTCTGGCGATGAATCTCCAAAATCCCAAACCCATTTGGTTATACCATTCCAATCAGGATCATTTGGATTGATCGATTTTTTACCATAGAATTCTGTGTCCGTATCAAAACTTTGCAAACCATCAAACATTATAGGCATATTAGGGGCAACAAAAATTCCTCCACCTTCTAGATTCGGGACTTGCCACGTAATATTCTCTGTATTCTCAGGAATATATTCTAAAATAGTTCCATTAACACTAGGTTGTCTAAATTCCAATATGGGCATAGGTAATGGGTTTTCAATTTTGAAATAATAAGTCTTAGTTGCTGACTCCAATCCTCTATCATCTACAACAGTTAGACTGACTGAGTATAAACCAGGTTTTGAAAATGTTCTACTAATTGAAGCGACGTCATAAATTGGTTCTTCCATATCCGAAATATTCCATATATGAATCAAATTTGATGAATCTCCATCAATATCGAAAGATGAACTCTGAAAAACATAAGCCGTACTTGTCATCCCATCAGATGGTCGATTGAAAATTGCTACTGGCCTTTGATTATTGACTTCTACAGTAAAACTATGCAATTGTAAAATTTCCATCATCATCAGTTACTTGTAATGAAATATTCTTAATTCCTGGTTCTAACCAACTTACTTTGGGGTTTGATTTAATAGATTTAGTTTCTGAAAAATCTGATGTCAAAGTTACTCCTGAATCTGAAATATTCACGCCTTCTTGGAAAATCCATTCGTATTCTACAATTATGCCATCATCATCAATAAAGATTTCAGGCATTTCCAAGGGAGTGAGTGTATCAGTTTGCAATTCCCCTTCAAATATTTGTCTCGGAATTCTATTAATAATATTCACTTGTAAGGAATATTCTGCGTAGTGTTTGCCATCAAAAACTGTCAATGTAAGTTGATATGCTATTCCATCCGAATCTCCATCTATCCAAGAATGGTATGCTTCAAAATATCCTTCTCCAGAATCAATATCTCCATCACCCCAATCCCAAGTAAAATTTAGTCTTTCAATGGGGACATTATCTATTGTATTCAATGCCGAAAATTTAATATTTTGATTTGTTAAAATAGTAATTTCTTCTTCTATCTCTATCCCTTCTATTGATATAACTGGAATAGGAGTTGATGTATCATTGACTAAAATATCCCATATTTGAATTTCTGAATAATAACCTCCTTGATCACGAACAATTAATGTAATTTGATACTCTCCTTCTTCTTCATAGGATTGCGTAGGGTTCTTCAGTCCTGAAAATTCTCCATTACCTAAATCCCAAATATATTCTGTTGGAGTTTCATTGTGCGTAAAAGAGCCATTTACATCTCCAAAACCCCAAACATCATAACCTCCTCCAAATATATTAACGGATGCCCATGTTTGAGTGATATTAGTTGCAATAGATCCTGATGCTTCTGGTTTCATGTTTTGTAGATTCACTGGAAGAGCAAAAGCCGAATCTTGATATTCTCCCGTGATATCAAATATTTCAACTCCAAAAGTCCATTCGCCAGATGTAGGCGGACTAAACCAAATTATTCCTATTTCTGCTTCTCCATTTCCTGCAGTAAATTCTAGTTGAAGAGTATCTTTCAGAGTATTATTGACATAAGCTCCAAAATCCACTTGAATTATTTCAAAGAAAGCATAAGAAACAATTTCAAAGCTCAATTCTACACTATCATCAAAACCGTCACCATCTCTATCAAAGTTATTTATTGAATCTATTGAAACTTCTGCTGGATCACTAATTAAATCAGCATAAACAGTGAAAGAAGCTACAGGATATGATCCCGACATTATTCCACAATTAACAAAATTATAGTCACAATCATCTGTTAACGAATTATACCATACAAATAGATAAACATCACTGGTAATATTCCCAAAACCATGTACCAATCCTGTTCCTACTCCAGTTGCAGAATCTATTCTTAATTTTGACATTGTCCATGTTCCAGTAGACGCTTCTTTAACTAAAATAGAACCAACAAATCCAAACTGTGTTGGTAAAACCATCAAATTTAATGGATCACCATTCCCCTGACTGAATTTATAAGATCTCATTCCCCAACCTTCAATACTTTCCGATTCACTTTGCCAACTGTTAATCCACTGATCATTTTCTCCACTAAGTTGTGCTTTACAGATTCCCTCTAGTCCACATTCAGAAGTTAAGTCTAGATTTGAGAAACCAAATGCTCCTTGAGGACTATCTAGTGAAACTGCAGCACTAAAGTTTGCAAAAATATCATTCATAGTTGTGCCAATTGACGTTGACCCAGGTTCTGGATTAATCGCTAAATTCTCTATAGAAGTTCCTCCTACTGCAGTATCAGCAACTAGTCTTTGTATGGCTTGGCCACCTCCTAATTTGTCAGATATATACATCAAAAATAAGAAACCAGCCCCATAATCTGCAATTCTGTCATTCCACCATCTGACGCTAATACTAGAATTTTGAGACCATTCATTTGCGTGATAACTAAGAGTTTCAGTTGCTCCAAAACACAAGTATGCTGCCATATCTGCTGCTCCCTCATCAATCCACATATATTCAAAAGGATCTCTTGCGTTATGCAAAAGATGTTCAAACTCATGAGCTAGTATGGTATTTCTTGAATTCATATCATCTATATCAAAAAACAAACTCTCTCTAATCGACGATATTCCTGGTTGAAAATAGCCGCCTGTTCCTCCCACACCATCTATTTCGTAGATTACTATCTCAATTTGACAATTATTATCTACATCAGGCGATTCTCCAAAATAATAAGTGTCTGTTGGAAAAATAGTTGACTCCCAAGTAGAAACTATGTCATTTAAAGTAGTTGAAGAGACAATTTTTCCATTCTCTACAAATATCGCAGAGTTCGTAGATATTCTCTGAACAGTTGCTGTAATCGTACCCCCAGAAGTCGTTATATTATCGCTTTCTCCAACACTCCATGCATTCTCGCAACTTCTAATTGAATTCTTAGACTGTTCATTTTCTGAGAAAGGTAGGACTAATTCTGGATATCCTGCTTCTGCCCATTGATTCTTTAGAAAACCAGTCGCAGAGAAGACCGATAAATCATCACCGTTAAACATGTATTCCTTTCCCTCTTCATTAGGAGAGAATTCAGAGAGGTCAGTTGTAATGAATTTAGGATTTTGTTCTTCAGAAATTTCTTCAGGAAATACACAAGGAGAAAAAATAGAAAATACTAATACAGAAATTAGTAAAAGTGGCATTAATGAGTTAGTTCTAGGTTTAATGGCCAACATAATCCTCACTCACTGTATTAATGTTATTTACTGGGTAGAAAGACATATTTTAACGTCGATGGAGCATTGTTCATACATATTATCAAATAATATTTCAAAAAAATTATTTTCATGCCTTGTAATAGTAATTTTAATGCCAGATAATTCTTTAGCCACTTCTCACTGTAATGACTTTGAAACGGATTTCAATATTATCAAAACGATAGATCACCAGCCGAATTCATTTACACAAGGATTAGAAATTAAAGATACAAGATTATTTGAAAGTACTGGATTATATGGATCTTCCAGTCTCCGAGAATTAAATATGACTTCTGGAGAAATAATACGTGAAATAAACTTCGATGAAGATATCTTCTCTGAAGGTATCTCAATATTGAATAATTCGATTGTTATGCTGACATGGAAAGAACAGCATGCGAAGATATTTGATATAGATACTTTTGAATTGATTGGGAATTATAATTACACTGGAGAAGGTTGGGGGCTCTGCAATAATGGAGATATTTTCATTATGTCTAACGGGTCTTCTGACTTAGTACTAAGAAATATTGATGACTTCAGTGTTTCTTCAATAGTTACTGTAAAAGAAAACAATGAAGAGATTTCCAATCTTAATGAACTAGAATGCGTAGGGGACCTAGTTTATGCAAATATTTGGAAAGAAAATAGAATAATTTCAATAAATATTACTAGTGGAATTGTGCAGCACTCATTCTCTCTAGAATCATTATCAGATAATCAAAAAGATTCTGATTCAGTACTAAATGGCATAGCATTTTCAGAACAAGATAATTCCTTTTTATTGACTGGAAAAAATTGGGAAAAAATATATTTTATCAATTTCAGTTTATCAAATACGTCAAATATCTCTTGCAATGATATAGAATCAGATATGACTAAATTTAAACAAATAACTAATTATTTATCAAAAAATGTATTCTTATCAGTAATTAGTTTGGTCGTAATCACTATTTTTGTAATGCCCGGGTCATGGCCCGCTTTCACTTTCTTATTTTTTAGAACATTTATGCGACAACATGAACAGGCAACTTCATCTGGCGATAGTATTGAGGAGGAGGAAAAATATTGAGGGCAGATATTGATTATGATAATATGTCTTCTCTAGAGATTTGGCTTTCAGATCTTTCGGAAGATTCTGCTACAAGAGTTGCAGCAGCTGTTTTGATTATATCTGGCAGCCTTCTAGGTACAATTTTCGGCGTCTTAGCTATTTCTGCCAACCCTGCCGAAATATTATCTGGTTCATTAGTTGCCGATGATGATTATGCAGATATTAACGGAATTGTAAATTCTGCACTTATTAATAATAATACAGGTGGAGAACCAATAGAAGGAGTTAAATTAACCCTTTTGAATGTTGACGGTACTGTAACGGGTAAAGAAACTTTTACTGACCAAAGTGGGCGTTTCCAGATACAAGAAGTACCACGCCAATCATTCATTTTATTTGCCTCTCTGGAAGATAATATTTCAGTAAGATTATTCATGATACCCGGAGATCATTCCCAAATACCAATTACTATGATGCCAGGAGATGATGAACTAGTGACCGAAATTGATTGGCGAGGAGAAAGTGATCTAAATCAGGCCGCCACTTTGGCGACAATCATTGCAATCTTAACTCTAATTTCAGGCTTATTCGGAATTAGAGGAGGTTATGAAGTGCTATATGGTAAGAGTTACAAGAAAGCTTGGTGGTTTTCTTTTATCGGCCTTTGGAGCAGAGGCGGTTTATTCATTGGCCCACTTCTGATACTTATTGGTATGGCACTTTCCGGCCTTACCAAACATCAGTTTATGACTGATGAGATAAATATTGAATGAGGAATCTTATGTATCTTATTAGTGTTGAAGGTGGAGATGGTAGCGGAAAAGGATTGGCAACAAAAATTGTTGCGGAAATACTAGAGAAAGAATTCACTTTTACATCAGTAGAAAAAACAGGTGAACCAAGAAGAGATCATCCATTAGGCCGTTTAGCAATTGACTCGGTTAAAATGCAGAGTTTAAAGCCTGAGGGAGAAGCTGGATTATTTGCTGCAGATAGACTAGACCATTCTCATGGTTGGATTTTGCCACGCTTGAAAGAAGGTAGAGCAGTAGTAAGTGAGAGAAACATTCACTCTTCGTTGGTATATCAAGGAATAGTAGGAAAATTAGGTTTAGAAAGGGTCGCTCATATGAATTCTGCAGCATTAATTCCTGATTTATGTATCTGGGTAGATTGTGACCCCAAAATCGCATTAAAAAGAATTGAAGGAGGTACACTAAGAAATTTATCAGATAAAAAAGAGTATTTTGAAACTTCTGAATTACAAAAAAAAATTAGAGAAGGATATAAAAATTTACTCTCAGGAAAATTAGACATGCCTACTCCTTTCGATATGGGGGCATTAGTAGGTCCAGTATTGAATGAAACATCTCAATCAGATTTTCGTAAAAAATTAAGTATCATTTTAAAGAATTTTTTACATTCTAAACCCATGCCAATTAATGTACAATCTCATGATGTAGAACTTTATCATTTGAAAGAATTATTACATTCATTAGATGGGCAATCAACTCTGGAGAATATCGGTTTAAAGAAAATCAGAAATAATAAGAGTTGGCTTAACGGTCAAAAACCATGGAAAATAATCATTAATGCACAAAAAATTCATAATAAAAAACTCAAAGAATCATTTAAAGAAGAAAATTTAGTATTTCCTAGGAGTATTCTCAATCATTCTATTTCTTCTATATGCGGCACTCTTTCTTTGATGAATTCAGCCGATATATCGGATTTAAGGGCATCATTAGGCCCTGTCAGAAATGTCTCATATAGTCACACTAGGAGAATAATAAGATTCCTGCACTACGATTTATCTTGGTTGACACAAACTAAGACACTTTTATCTGGAGAAACTCCAAAATCACGTCTAAAAGATGAATATTATCCATTCGGCCGTCTACTATTAGTCATTTGGCCCATTAGAAATGAAATTAAAAAATGGCAAAGACAAAATCCAAAAAAACATTTACGCTTTTGTTTACCTGATATAATAAAAGTTAATTCTAATCTACAATCAATAAATTCAATGATTTCAAGATTAAATATATTAGGAGATGGAAGGCCAAAGAAGAAGAAAATAACTTCTGAAGAAGACCTAATGAAATGGTGGAATGGTCATTAATTCACTTAATCTTTAGTAAAGATCCTAATGGCAACGTTACTTTCTCAGAGTTATCGAAATACTCCGGTTTTGCAGTTAGCATAGAACATATCAGCCATCCAAGTGAAAAACCTGCTATTGATCCAGTCAAAACTCTCTTAAAATTTGTAGATTCATAATCTGTTAATAATTGTAAAAACCCATCAATGCCTATAGGAATTATTGACGCAATTATCAATGAAAACATAGCCATCATACGTAAATCATTTTTGTAAATTATAGAAAGTTTACTATCTGGAATTATTGTCAAGAATGTATCTCTTATTGTCCACCTATTGCAACCCCTATTTCTAAAAATTAAACACCCCAATATTATGCCGAACAAAATCCCGACATCTCTAGTACAAATTGGCATCTGATTATCATTTATTTCCCAAGAACGTTCATATTTCTGATGACAATTAATGTCTCCTATCATATATGTAAATGCCCAGATAGGATTTAATTCTGACCAAGCAAAAACTCCATATTTTGGTTGTTCGTGCCCCATTTTAGCATCTTCTCCGTGATCTAGATTCCCCCAACTCTTTTCAGTTGCATAGTCTATTGCATTGGCCCTCCCAGATAATTCTGGAACTGTACCTTTTTCCATCAATAGTGGTGCTAAAAAAGCCAATAAAATATAAAAACTAAATAAAAAACCAATTATTGTGGATATTTTCTTCTCATTTTTCCTACTATCAAGTCCATTCCTGGAAACCATTTGTAATTCACTTCACTTATTCATTACGTCTAATTCGGAAGTTAATAATTTACTTAACCAACTATGTAGATAGGTACTTCCCATTTTAGTAAGAGTAGAATTTAGAAATGCGGCTATTAAGGCAGATCTAGCATCAGATTCTGAAAATCCTCTAGATTCTAAATAAAATATCTGACTTTCATCTATTGGGCCATTTGCAATACCGTGCCCGCATCCAACAACATTGGATTCAGAGACTTCTAGTTCTGGAATCCCATCAGCCCGTGCATCTTTAGATAATAATAAATTATGAAAATTTTGTGCTGCATCAGTACCTGTTGAACCTTTGGCTACTTTCAACATCCCCGTCCCAATTGTCCTACTTTTTCCTCCACATGCTGCATGCCAAGCAAGTCTGCTAAACGTCTCAGGCGCATCATGCTGAATTTCTATATGATAATCGAGGTGCATTTTATCTCTTGACAATATCGATCCAAGAACTTGTAAATTACTTCCTTTTTCAGCCATCTTGTATCTTAAATCAGCCTTCGTCCTCTCAGAACCTGATGATACTGTGCCAGTAATCATATTAGCATCTCTGCCTAATGATATAGAATCTAACCTCAATAATACTCCTTTCTTCTGCAGTCCAACTGTAATGTCATTCATATTCGATGCATCACCTATCTTTCCTGTTCTCAATAAACCTACCCAATCTGCTTTTCCTTTTATCACTGTAATTATTTCAAAATCACTCATTTCTCCAATATCAAGTATTAATTCTAATGCATGCATATCACCATCAGCTTTTATTTCTAGTAATATTGGAGTATCGGAGTGAAACTTTCTTTCAGTTCTCAACACCCATCTAGAATTCTCAGAAACTGCTTTTACGAAAGAAGTTGCCACTAAATCTATTTCTGGTGAATCACCTTCAATATCATCTCCTCTTTGAAGGCTAATTCCTTCTGCGGGTTCAGATCCATCAAGATTTATCAAACGTATTTTGACTTCTTCATGTATCTCAGGTATTTTTGCAATATCTCCTGTTGGATGAACTTTTTTCCACGGTGTGTAGCGCCAAAGATGATCAGCTCTATCAGTTGTTGCAGAAATTTTCTTATATGTAGTTGCGGCATTCATATTAACACCATTTAACCAATACTTCCTTCCATTTCTAATGCCATTAATTTATTCAATTCAACCGCATATTCCATAGGTAATTCCCTAGTAAAAGGTTCAAAAAATCCATTCACGATTAATGCCAAAGCTTCTTCTTCTGAATGTCCACGACTCATTAAATAAAATAGTTGGTCATCACTTACTTTAGATACACTTGCTTCGTGTTCACATCTTGCTGTAGGGTTTGCAACTTCCATTGTCGGATATGTATCAGATCTACTTTCATCATCTAGTATTAGTGCATCACAAACAATATTCAATTTACAATTCTCTGCTTTAGGAGATACCGTAACCATCCCTCTGTACGAACCCCTACCTCCATCTTTACTAATGCTTTTTGATAATATTTTACTCGTAGTATTTGACGCCAAATGATGTATCTTTGCCCCTGCATCTTGATGTTGACCATTTCCGGAATAAGCAACTGAAATAACTTCTGCATGCGACCCTTCACCTTTGAGTATCACTGAGGGGTATTTCATCGTCAATTTACTGCCTATGTTCCCATCTACCCATTCTATTTTGGCATTTTTATGAGCAATTCCTCTTTTCGTAACAAGATTGTATACATTAGCGCTCCAATTCTGAACAGTAGAATATCGTATATGTGAGCCTGGCAGAGCTACAAGTTCAACTACTGCAGAATGCAAAGAATCGGTAGAATAAGTAGGTGCCGTACATCCTTCTACATAGTGAATACTACTGCCCTCATCAGCAATAATCAATGTCCTTTCAAATTGCCCCATATTTTTCGCATTTATTCTAAAATATGCTTGCACGGGCATCTTGACATGTACTCCTTTTGGGACATAGATAAATGATCCACCTGACCATACTGCTGTATTCAATGCAGAAAATTTATTATCTGAATAAGGAACAACTGAACAGAACCATTTCTTAACAATTTCTGGATATTCTCTGAGACCACTATCCATATCTAGAAAAATTACTCCTTGAGCGACTAAATCTTCTCTAATACTATGATAAACGGCCTCTGATTCATATTGTGCAGTAACTCCTGAAAGCCATTTCTGCTCAGCTTCAGGAATTCCTAATCGTTCGAAAGTATTTCTAATTTCTTCTGGAACCTCATCCCAATCATTTTCAGTTGCTGATGAAGATCTCAGGTAGTAACATACTTCTTCAAAATTAATCTGTTCTAGCATACTCATATTGCCCCATGTAGGCATCTCTCTTTCAGCAAAATGCCGGTATGCTTTGACTCTAACTTCGGTCATCCATTCTGGCTCATTCTTAATCTTTGATATATCTCTGACTACTTTTTCAGATAGTCCGGAATCAAATCTGATAGTCGAATTTTCTGTATCATGCCATCCTGACTTGTAATCGCCAACAACATCTCTAGCCTCTTGTGAAGTTTCCATTATTCATCTCCTCCTTTGATTTTTTCTTCTAACCAGTCATACCCATTTTCTTCCAAGTCAGTTGCAAGGGTCGAGTCTCCTGTAGCTACTATTTTACCATCTATCAGAACATGAATTTTATCTGGTTTTACATAATCTAATATTCTTGAATAATGTGTAATTATCAAAGCGCCAGACTCTGTCCCTCTTATCGACGAATTGATTCCTGTTGCTACAGTTCTTATTCCGTCTATATCCAAACCACTATCTGTTTCATCAAGAATGGCTAATTTAGGCTGTAATAACATCATTTGTAATATTTCAAACCTTTTCTTCTCACCACCACTAAAGCCATCATTGACATATCGAGATAAGAAAGACGACGGCATATTCAATTCTTTCATTGATTTTTTCAATAATTCTCTAAAATTCTTTCCTTTGGCAGCTTCTTCACCCTTAATACTTGCAACCGATTTTTTTAGAAAGTTTCCAACCTGTAATCCAGGAACTGCTTGAGGGTATTGAAAAGAAAGAAAAACTCCTTCTTTGGCCCTTTCCCAAGTCTCTAAATCTAGTAAATCATTCCCCATCAGTTTTATCTCTCCTTCTTCTACATCAAAGTCGGGATGACCCATTACAATATTTGCAGTAGTGGTTTTGCCACTTCCATTACGTCCCATTATGGCATGAATTTCTCCTGCACCAATTTTTATGTTAATTCCATTAAGAATTTCATTCCCATCAATTCCTGCATGAAGATTCTTAATTTCAAGAAGTGGTACTTTGGTCTGCATATTACTTGTGCCTATATCATCTCTTTTGAACGTCTCTCTTTTTAGGCCTCAACAATCCTTTTTGACCTGCGTCCTTTTAGGTCAACCTAAAATTATGGCACTCTCTCGGCTTAACATGAATTTACCTAATGTGGAGGATTCTGACACAGGAAATCTCGCCGAATCATATCGTCTACAGATAGAAAAAGCAATAGAAATTGAGTCTCAAAAGAGGATATCAAAGAATAATGATCCAAAAGAATTATTTAGACTACAAAAATTATCTCTAATCAACTTACATAATGACTCAGATAACGACCTTATCCCTGCTCTTATGTCTCGCCTAGGCCCAGTAAGAGCAGCATTAGATGGCCATGGAGGGAGTATTGTCATAGACTCTTCATCAGTTGAAAAATTAAATAATGGTAAATTTGCTTTATCACTTGTATTAAATTTGGATGGCGCATGTATATCCTGTGGTGCTGCACCTGGTACATTACAAGGCATTCAGGATGATTTAATCGCTGATAAAGAGATAATATCTGTACAGTTTTCTAGTTCTATGTTGGAATGGTTTAGCGATTTACAACGTGATTTCATTCTAAAGCACGGAGGAGTTTCATTTGTTTGAGGATTTATTATTACAAATCAATTCTTTCCTGACATACTGGGCATTTAATTGATGAAACACCAATAATAATTCCAAACTTTGAATTACAGAAAGGACAAATTATCTGATTATTGTTTACTACAGGTTTCTTTATCTGTACCTCATTGATTACTTCAACAGGAAATACTTCATTTTCTTCTACATTTTCGTCCTTTTCTATTCTTGAAAATCTTCTCATTCTGCGACTTTCTTTATTATCTACCAATTCATTATCTGAAACTAATTCTATCATATCTATCTCTGCCGAAGAAATCATTAAATCATCTTCTCCTATGATGTCTATTACATCATCTTCTAATTTTACTGAGTCTTTTATTCTCGTTTTTCTTCTTTCACTAATCCATTTCATTCCCTGAGTGGACATAGTTACAATAATTATGGCACATAAAATTAGAACTGTTACCGAAACTCCAATAACTAAAATTCTAAATTCCTGATCATTATTTGATAGTCCTAATTGAATCTTCAACCAGTCCAAGGCCGAAATATCATTATTTTTACTAAAATCATCATCAATTAAAGATCTTATTTGCCATCCATTATTAGATGTATGAAGTATTAACGTTTCTGTACTAGACGGAGACTTTGTAGAAGTATGTAATTTACCACTTCCTAGTCTATCCGAAATGCCCAGCCAACCATCTTCAAAATTTATCAAACCGTATTGTAATTGAGGTCCAGTAGGCCCAACTCCATCGTAATAGACTTGAATTCCTCTTTCCGATTCTACAAAGTCAATATTTCTCAAACCTCTAGCTGGAAAACTCTTCATCTGTCCATCTATCGCCCTAAATGATGAATCAGCAATTATACATACAATCTCTGACTCATCCAAACTTCCCTCTCTCCAACAAGATACAATTTTTTCATCTCCCTTTTCAACCATTACTGACATTTCCGCAAGAGCAGCTTGATCTCCAACCGCCTTCTTGAATGCCCAATTTCCTTCATCTAACTCTCCATGGGCATACCATAATCCAAGTCTTTCTATTCCTGTGGTATCGTCCCTATTTTCTTGATAAAGCAGGTGTATTTCTTCATCAACTCCAAATTCTATTTCCAAGTTATCTGATGATGATGAAATATCAATACCTGTAATTATATTTGAATTAATTGACCAATCAGATGATGATATAGGTAAATCAGAATATAATAGGAATATATCTGTACTTTCTTGGAAACTACCTCCGGTAAAAATATCTTGATGATATCCTGAGATAATTATCTCTGTACCTCTTTTGTCCATATCTATTCCCCAATATTTGCCATCAGAAAGTAATATTGGTGGCATCAAATCTTGTATGGGAGTCATTTGACATGAAGAATCAATAGTTGAATAAGTTAAAGTCTGTTTATAGTACCCATTATTATCCAAATACCTTCTAGTCCATGATAAATGTGCTATATTATCTTCATCAATTTCAACACTAATTTCTCCAGACCACATTTCTTCCATAATATTATTGCACTGTACGATATTTTTACTTTGAGTAAGTTTATACAAGTATAAAGAAGAATCTTTTTGAGTAATTACTATTCCTCCTTCTTCCATATCAATCACTTCTAATGGTACTTCTCCTACTTTGAAATTAAGATTTCTGGGGCCTGTTAATGTAGATTCATCTATTAATAAAGTAGTTTCAAATATATTATTACTCCAATCTAAATCAGCAAATTGTCCACTAATATCTACTCTTATCTCCAAAACTCCAGAAATATTAGGGATGTATAAAAATGATACTTGAGTCGAACCTTGCCCAAAAACTCTAATTATCTCAGTACTGGCTACTTGCGTCCATCCCTTATCTGTTTTTATTTCTAAGGATGCATCTACATCAAATACATCATCAGAACCCAAATTATCTATTCTAACTTCTAATACAAATTGCTCATTGGGACGAGGTATTTCTGGAATTGTTTTTACTGCACTATCTCTTATTGCTAAATCTATCCCATCAGGACGAGGAATTACTGGAAAACTTTCAGACAATCTATTGTTAGTTTCATCACTTTCTTGGATTGTATTTACAGGATCAATTATAATTTCAATTTGCCTTTCTCCCGATGATGTGGGATTCCAATATAATGTTATTTCTACTATCTCTCCACTGTCTATTTTTGGTATTATATACTCATCTCTTCTTGCACCATCTTCTTCTAATATTATTCCCACTTCATTTGCTGCTACATCTCCTATATTCCTTATTGAGCCCCTTATTTCTAGGAAAGTATTGACATAGACTTCAGGTATTGGAACGCCAAATTCTTCAAATGATAACGCAGAACTTCTGAACATTAAATCAGGACTTGGAGGTATGTTATCAACTATTATTTGCTTCCTTATTTCCTCTGACATCACGCCATTGCCACTAATCATTCTGACAGATATTCTGTGAGTGCCATCTGCAATGGTACTACTATCCCAGCTAAATGACCAATCCCCCGAATCTTTAATTAAACCAGTTTTTATTATATTTCTGCCTTTTGAATCTTGGGTTGAATATGTATATCCATTTCCTCCAATTGTCATGGCATTTTCCCAATCATCAGTACCTATGCGCCATTGTACTGTGCACCCATTTACTGATTCATATCTTCCTTGAATATCTACAGTCCCACTTAATTCATTCTGGCCACTGGGACTTTCTAATACGAAATCTATTAGGCCAATTCCATAGGTTGCCCTACTTACATTACTCCACTGCCCAAATTCACTTTGCGCAGCAACTCTTACTATTATTTGCGATGCATCAATTTCATCTTCAGTGAATTCTGGAATTTCTATGGTAGTACTCCAATTAGTAATGCTATCTCCTGTCATTATAGTTTCTGGAGTATGCCATCCAAGCAGTACTTCTTCTCTAGTTGGTTGGTTATCTTTAGGTTTATATTTGTAACTAATTTGTACTAATACGTCATCTACAGTTCCATTATTATCTCCTTGATCTATGTTGCCTCTTATCCTGTAAGTTTCACCTTCTATTACCCATGAATTACACACCAAAGTATTTGTATTGTCTGGATCATATTCACATTCTCCATCGACTGGATTTTCTATTTCAACCCAATTTCCAGAACCTTCTCCTGGGCCTGTTTCATTACCTATTGGCGGTCCACCTCCTCCATCTCCATCTCCAAACATTCCTTTCATGGTCAAACTACCATCAATTATTCCAAAACCATACTTCGTATTCCAAGAATGCCCATCAATATTATAGGTTTCAGAAGATGTACCTCTGCTTTCAGAATATTTCATCAGATATTCTTTTATTTTTTCTGTATTTTCTGGATCCTTGTAATCCATTAAACCTTCATTAATTCCTATTTGAAGCATTATCGCAACAAGTCCTGCTACAGCAGGAGTAGACATACTCGTTCCATCTTTGGAAGTGTAACTATCTTTTGCTCTATTATTTTCTGAACCTGGTATAATCGAAGTTGACTGTGCATGCTCTGCTGAAATTATTCCTGAACCTGGAGCAACTACCCAAGGTTTCAATTCATCCAATTGATCATCATCATTATCTGAGACTCTAGGTCCAAAATTAGAATAAGATGCTAAACTATCGTCAGTCCTATCGATACTATTCTTATCGTCAATAGATCCTATAGTAATAGCTTTATCTGCAGCTCCTACAGACGTAACTCTTCGTTGCCCATCATTACCTATTGCGGCTATACAAACAATACCTGCATCTGCTGCTTGATTTACAGCCTGTGCTTCAGCACTTGTTCCATTATCTCCTGCATCATCATTACCCGTAGGAGATGATGCACTACCAAAAGACATTGACATTATGTCTATTCCTTCACTAGAATCATTATTCCCCCAATCTGTATCTACATTTTGTGTTGCCCACTGTATTCCTTGTAAAATTGATTGCGAATTTGAACCTCCAGCATCGGTCATTACTTTTACATCAACAAGGTAAGCTCCAGGGGCATATCCTTGATTTTCTCTATCACTATCTCCTGTGCCTAGTGCAATTCCTGCAACATGAGTGCCATGGCCATCTCCATCATCTGGATCATTATTTCCATCAGTTGGGCAAGCGTTACCTGAAAAAGAAGTTGCATCACATCCTGCAATCCATTTCGGATCTTCTAAATCATTAGGATCATTTGTATTATCATTATTATTGTCTGAGAAATCATCCAAAGAAAAGTGTTCATTATCAACTCCAGTATCTAGAATAGCAATCACAATTCCAGATCCATCATAATTCAATTCCCTCATCGTTTCTGCATACAAACTTGATGCTCTAACTTTTGATCCCTTAGTTGCTTTATCCAGGTAAGGTACCAAAACATTTTGCTGTTCAATAAGAACAACGCCGTCTAAACTCCATAATTCTATCAGAGAACTAACTGGCACATGATCCAAAACTATATTATCCAATATTTCCATTGGCATAAACCAAGAAGTCTCTTCTTCCCATCCATATTTTTCCAAGATTGATTTAACTTTGTCAATATCACTTTGCCCAGGATGCCAAGCATAATGGATAATTATTGCTACAGTATTTCTTCCATCAATCCCAACTATGGAAGTTGTTGATTGAGAATCTTTTTGACCATCAATAATCATTTGTAAATCGTCGTCCATACCATTATTGTCATGATCATTCCAATAATCATACCACCACCCATATTCTTGTACAGGGTCTTCTGCATCTAATGGAGTGTGGCTTGGTGATCTATCTTTTTTTTCACAAACAAAATTTCCACACATTAATTCTGGAATTTCTACATTAAAATCATTTCTTTCAGGAATATTCTCTACTTCAAAATTTTGAATTTGAGCACCAACGCCTGTGGATAAATCAAATACTATCATTAGTATTGATATCAAGACCGGTTTAACGTCTATTCGCATGTCACTCTAGGGCAGCGACAGTGTTTTATCGTATAATTCCCACCAATATAAGGGCACAAAATTTGTCATTAAG
Organism: Candidatus Thalassarchaeaceae archaeon; assembly: GCA_045568235.1. Classification (GTDB taxonomy): domain Archaea; phylum Thermoplasmatota; class Poseidoniia; order Poseidoniales; family Thalassarchaeaceae; genus MGIIb-O3. The sequence goes on along the minus strand of JBJLBJ010000021.1, from coordinate 39,131 downwards.
GCCAATTGAGATGACTATCTGATTTGACGCATTTCAAAAAATAGATATTATTTCTCTCATCAGCCACTATCTCTCCGTTACAAATGGGACAAACAGTTTGTTCAGCCAGTTCTTCTAGCCACGCACGTCTAGTTTCTCTCTCATCTCCTTCTTCACGAAGTTTATTTAATATTCTTGAAATATTTTCTGCTAATTCAATCCCCTCATTGGTCCAAGGATCATTGTCTAATTGGGATAACATATCCTGTCTGCTCTGTCTTGAAATTTCTACTTGTCCATTTTCGTAATTATCGCCATATGCTAGAATATCTTTCTCTTTTACAATAATTTTGGCAGAAATATATGCAAGAAAAAATCCTCCTAGATGAGCCATATGAGCCACATTCGTTTCTCCTGATGTCCCAGCCTGTACTGAATAAATTTGGAATATCTCTAATCCTACTCTGATAAATACAATCAACCAAACAGGCCAAGCGCGAAGAAGAAATAGCAAGGGAAATTCTATCTTATCTTCGGGCCAGCATGCCATGTATGCTCCTAAAAGTCCGAAAGCCGCACCACTAGCACCTATTGCAGGATTCATTGAGTTGGGATGTGTAAATATCCAAGCCAGATTTCCTCCAACAAATCCAAGAGAGTAGACGATTAACCATTTTTTACTTCCCAATTTTTGTTCAAGAGGCACTCCAACTAAAGCTATAACGAGTATATTACTGAGTACATGAATCCAGTCTGCGTGTAACCAAGCAGCTGTAACAAATCTGTGAAAATGTACTCCTTCATTCATAAATGCAGGAATTAAACCAAAAATTTCTATTGGTTCAAATGAGAAGACGTTACTTTCTGAAAAACTCAAGAAATATTGTACAAAATGGACTAATAAGAGTGATAATACCATTCCTAAGGAAACGCCGGTTTTATCTTTAAATGCATAAAAAAGCGGAATTAAAGCCAATAACAAGATGATAATTATCCAAAATAAATCAGATATTTCTAACAGATCCCATCTCCAATCTTCATCCAATGTGTAAGCCCCCTTACTGCCCAAAGGCTATTTGTCAATAGAATTTTTCATCAATAGAATTACTCAAACGGTATCGCCCTTCCGCACATACATGGGCGAACCCCTCCTTCTAGAATTAGAAAGACTTGTTGTTAGTAGGGGGGCTAGAAGTGTATTGAATGATATCAATTTCAAATTGAAGGAGGGAGAAGTTGTTGCTTTAGTTGGTCCGAATGGTTCTGGAAAGACCACCTTCATCGAGTCTTGTACAGGAATAATATCATTTACAGAGGGAATTTTATCTTATTATTCTGAATTAAATAAAAAAATTATTATCAGAAATAAGAATGGTCGTAATTCAAATATCCCTCAGATTGGTTTGACATTACAAAATGATGGTATTTGTGGTGAAGAAACTGTTGAAGAAAAATTACTAACTGTGTTGAATATGTTCGAAGAGGATGAAAATACTCAACTAATAGATTCAATACTCTCCGATTGGGGACTATATCATAGAAAATCTAATCGAGTTTCTCAACTTTCAGGTGGTTTGAAAAGAAGACTATCTGTACTTTCTGGCCTATGTCCAGCCATTTTTAGTCCGCATCCAATAGTAGTTTTACTAGATGAACCAAGTGAAGGTTTAGATGATGAAGCATGTAATATTTTGACTAATTGGATAAGGACCATAGCTTCTAGAGGTAATGGAATTATTTTTACTTCACACGATAGTAATTTAATCAATTGCGCAGATAGAATAATTAAATTGGAAGAGAATAAACCTATTATCGAATCATCAGGTAAATCATCAGGTGCAATTGTAACAATGGTTGAATCTGAATTAGTTGCAAGGCAAGTTTCTGTCAATTCATTAATCAATTGGACCGTTAAAATGGAATTAAGAAACCCAATTGACACAATAAATCGTCTAACTCCTGCCTTAGTTGCTCTTCTTGTATCATTTTCATTAATAGGAAATATAAATTATGAGACAATTGATAATCAAATAATTTCTTTATTGGTATTATTGCCTGCTTTTATGACCTGTATAATCTCTCCAGCATTGATAAGTAGATTCAGTGAAGACGACTGTGGGAAATGGTGGTATATCAACTTAGGAACTAAATTCCGTCCTATTAGTTCATTCATAGGTGCTTCACTATTATTGCCCTTACCTTTAACATATCTTTCATGGTTCATTCTAATTGGAGATAAATCGGAACTTTATTCAAATGAAGTACTTACTTGGCTTTGGCTTCCTGCTTTGTGCATGTTGGATTTGGCAATAGCTTCCTCGGCCTTACATTTTTTAGTCTCAGACTTACAAAGATCACAGGCTTCTTCTGCTTCGCTACTATTGATATTCCTAGTTTGGCCATTTTTGGAATTATCTGAGGCTTTATCTTCTATTATGACTAATGGCATGTCCTTCTCTCTAGAACTTGGTTCTCCTCTGGTTTCCTGTTTATTTGCTAGCCTTATTTCTGCTTTAGTATGGTTAGTTGCCGTATTTCTTCCAGACGCATAAATAATAGTATTGATGACCTATAATCAAGTGGACGTATCATGCTCGATTACAAACCCATATCTTTGGTGCTAATTTTGTTAGGGTTATTTGGCTCTTCAATATCAATATTATTGGGTTTTATTTGGGTTCCAGGAATAGACCCAGAATCTGTGCAACAAGGTTCTGCCGAATCATACAGGATATTATTTTGGCATGTTTCATTTGCATGGTGTTCTTTCCTAGCATTTCTTATGTTATTTGTTGGTTCAATACTTTGGTATTTAAAAAATGATGAATTTGGTTGGAGATTATTTTCCACTGGTTCTGATATGGGATTATTATTTGGGTTTGGGGTAATAACCTCCGGGCCAATATGGGGTTCAGTGGCATGGGGGAAACCGTGGGATTGGGGAGATTTAAGATTAAATTCATTTGCCCTATTGACTGCTGTTGCAATATTTCTTGTATTATCAAGAAAATCTCAGCCTGACACAACTCAAACTAGAGATACACTCTCAATTATAGGGTTATTCGGTTTCTTTTTAGTCCCCATAACCGCAGTCGCAACAACACTGTATAATCGACGACATCCGCCAATAATTATAATCGAGGGCGAGGATACTGGTTTACCAGATGAATGGTTAATGGTTTTAATATTCTCTTTCGTTTCATTTGGCATAATGTTCATTGGAATTTCGCTTCTCAATGATATAGTCAATCAGTTAGAATCAAAAACAGAAAAATATCAGCGTATAATTGATAGAGGAGAGGATTGACAATGTCCGGATTAATTGAATTAGCATTTGCATATGTAATTTTAATTGGAATAATAGGTGGTTATGTTTGGAATTTATTTTCTAAACTTGATGATATTGAATCTCGTATTGACACGGTAGAAAATTACTTCTCAAAGAAAAAATCAGAGGACGAATGAAGTTTCTTCATGAAAAAACTTCTAACGTGAATTATCTATGGCATTAGTGAGATAATAACATGTCAGAAGGTGTATTTTGTATTACTTGTGGTTCAGAAACGACCCTTACTTCCGATAGGTTGTGTGAAAATTGCTTCAGAAAACGAAATCATTTATCTACGATTCCAGAGAGAATACAACAATATAGATGCCCTAAATGCAATAAATACGAAATAGGTGGTAGATGGTCAGAAATAGATAATGAAAACCTAGCCAATTTACGAATTAGAGAAAATTTAAAGATATATCCAGACTCAACCGAAATTGAACTAGGATTTTCCATTGAAGAAATAGATAATAGATCCGTTAGACTCCATATTGGTATACTCGGAAAAATAGAAGGTTTTCTTTTCCAAGATAATCATATCTCTTTGATGCAGACTAGTAATGCGGTTTGTCCTGCTTGTACAAGAAAGGCAGGTTCCTATTTTGAATCTATTGTGCAACTTCGTTCTGCCGGAAGAAAATTAAATTCCTCTGAAATAAAAGAAGTCCGAGATACATTGGATGAAATGTTATCTGAAATGGAACCAGATCCAATGTTTTTCATAACAAGCGAAGGGCCGGTAACCGGAGGTTGGGATATGCAATTAGGCTCAAAGGCAATGGCTAGAAGTTGGGGAAAAAGATTGACACAAAGATTTGGAGGAACAATAAAAGAAACATCTACAGTTGTGGGGTCAAATGATGGTATTGAAGTTACAAGACTGACAATGAGCTATAGAAAACCCGCTTATTCAATAGGTGATGTTATCAAATTAAAGGGAGATTTATGGCTAGTTAGTCGTTGGCAAAAAAATGGGCCAATTTTACGTAGGATGAGTTATTTTGAAAGAAAAGGAGTATCCTGGAGAGATATGGAGAAATGTATAGTTATATGTTCTCTAGAAGATCAGTATCTAGTCGATATTCTAAATCGTGATAGTTCTGCAGTTGAGATCATGGATCCCGTTGATTACAAGATTGTCACTGTTGCTCTGCCTTATGATGATGATAATCAAACATCTAAAATAAGAATTGGATTCATAGACGATATGTGGTTAGCAATACCTGGAACTATTACGGAGGTGTAAAATGAAAAATGAAAATAATTTTGCTACCTTAGCAGAGAAATTCGATAAACAAGACATGATAAAATATACAAGAAGTTTTGTAGATGATATTGAGAATTCATTTAATACTGAGATAGAAATAGAACAAGATTTGGACTGGTCTGGAGTTTTATGTCTCGGAATGGGGGGCTCTGGAGCAGGAGGGGACTTTCTAAAATCTATTTCAGATTATTCTGCGGGTATTCCTTTTGTTATTTGGAAAGATTATGGACTCCCTTCTTGGTGGGGTTCAGATTGGTTAGTAATTGCTACTTCTTATTCTGGGAATACTGAAGAAACTCTTGATGGAGTGAAAACTGCATTAGAGCAAGGAGGGACTGTCATAGGAGTAACATCAGGAGGTAAATTAAAAGAAATACTTTCAGAGAATGATAATTCTATTTGTCTATCTGTTCCTTCTGGTCAGATGCCTAGGTCTGCCTTTGGGCATCTATTTGGCACTCAGATGGCGATATGCTGGTCATTGGGAATATTTCAAAAACCTACTAATGAAGAAATAAACGATATAATTACTAGATTACGCAGTATGTCTTCTAATGCAGATATTATCACAGGTAATGGATTGCCAATCTCAATGGCCAAATCTATGATGGGAAAGCAGATAGGAATATTGTCTCCTACTGTATTAAGTTCAGCTGCAAATAGATTCGTTAGCCAATTAAACGAAAACTCAGAAAGATTTGCAAGACAAGTAAATTTTCCAGAAATGAATCATAATGAAGTTGTTGCATGGGGTTCTGCAAATAAAGAAAATCATTCTGATATTTATTTTTCATGGGAGGGGATGAACCAAAGAACAAGATCTAGGTTGGATTGGATGTTAGAAGAAATGAGTACTGACTCATCATGGGTTATAGAATCTGAAGGAAACTCCTTACTGGAGTGTTTAATCTATACTGCACATATTACCGATTGGGTGTCTATAGCATTAGCATTACTTGAAGGCAAAGATCCTTCTGACATGCATCCAATAGTTTCACTAAAAAAACATCTTTCTTCAATTTAATATATTGGTCCCATTACTAATCTTGGGTCTGGATAATTTTGTAAAGCTTCATCTCTGTCTTTGGGGTTTACTACTCCTGGCATATCGTGTGTGTTTGGTTCAATTAATGATAATTGGAAATGAAGATGAGGATCCCATCCTCCATTCTCATACTTGTCCCCCATCCAACAGATAGTTTCTCCACGTCTTACCTTTTGCCCCACAGTCTTTTCTTTTACCGATGCAGAATCTAAGTGCCCATATAGTGCCCATACAGTTGTTCCTCCGATATCGTGCTTTGTGATTATGACATACCCATAATCTCCATCGGCAGGATTGTAACCAAAGTGTGATATTTCTCCATCTTCAAAGGCCATACAAGGAGTTCCAACAGGAGCGCCTATGTCTATTCCAATATGGAGAAACCTATTATCAGAGAACAATTCTGTTGAATACATACCAGGCCTTAACTCATCATATCTCCCAATATCATATTCAAATTCAGAAGGCTCATATTTCCCTGTTGTGAAATCTCTAACTTCATATTCATCAGGTAGATTAACGACTGGATGGTACCTTTCAGTTTGCCAATTAACCATAATGTTTCGAGAAAGCGGTTGTACATCATTTTTTCTATTTTAACTAACTCTAATCTGAAAAATCGAGGAGTTTTTCTGAATCTTTCGCGGGCAATGTTTCAATATCTTTCATTGCTTTATTCATAGCACGAAGTCTAACCTGTATTTGCCCATCTAATGCTAATTTATTAGTTAGAGACTCAGAAGTCTTATGCGCACTTTCAATAGTTTTCCCAAACTTGTCAAATTCAGTTTTAACTGCACCCAATACTTTCCAAACATCTCCTGCACTTTCTTTTAGTGCTAATGTTCTGAATCCAACTTTAATGCTGGAAATAAATGCTGAAAGATTTGATGGACCACAAATCATAATACGATATTCTCTCTGAAGTATTTCTAAAAGATTTGGTTGTCTTGCTATATCTGCATATAATCCCTCTGTGGGGAAGAACATAACGGCAAATTCAGTAGTATGTGGTGGAGCGATATATCTTTCTGAAATATTTTTAGCTTTATTTTTGACATTTGAAATGAGAGATTTTCTAGCCGCCTCTATCGCCTCCTTGTCTCCAACATCTAAAGCATCGAGCCAAGCTTGATGATCCTCTATTGGAAACTTACAATCAATAGGCAACCATAATGTATTTTGTGAATCATCGTTTCCTGGTAATGCAACTGCAAATTCTACAGTTCCATTATAGTTTGGATTAGTTTGAACATTAATTCCAAATTGTTCTGGAGAGAGGAAATTTTCCAGAATCTGAATAGCCTGTAATTCTCCAAGTGCTCCTCGCGTTGAAACATTCGCAAGAACCTTTTTCAATCCTCCAACATCATCTGCAATACTTTTCATTTCTCCCAGTCCACTATGGACATCCTGTAATTGTTTACTAACAATTTCAAAAGATGCTGTAATTCTTTTTTCTAAGGTTTCTTGTAATTTTTCATCTACGATTTCTCTCATCTGGTCAAGTTTTTTCTCATTTCCTTCTCTAAGTTTTTCTATATTTTTCGAAACAGTTGCTAAGTGTTCCTGTTGTGATTCTCCAAGTGCTGCCAAAGTCTTCATTTGTTCACTTCCCATTTCTCTTATTTCTTTACGTAATTCTATTCCTTCTCCTGAATCTTTTTTATTGATTATATGCCAAATTAGAAGTATTAATGATACGCCTAATAATCCTATGATGACTAAATCGGCCTCTACCATAGTAGGATGATTAAATCGAGAGTATTTTAACTAATTGTTTAAAAATCTATTTTTGTATAATCTTCAAACAGTTGTTCTTAGGTAGTGGAACTTCTTGGGATAGTCATGCAGAACTTGGGGAGAGTAAACTGTGCAATTCTAGGGTCTCGTGGTTTAGTTGCTCAGAGGTATATTCAGAGACTAGTTAATCATAATTGGATTTTACCAGTTATGGTCATCGGTTCGAAGTCTACTGTTGGCAAAAAAATCACTGATTTACCATGGTTTCTCGACGAAAAAAAACCATTATTGCCTGATATTATCGTCGAAAGTCTTGATAACATAGATTTACTAATACAAAATCTAAGAAATAAAAATGTCCAAATAATTTTTTCTGCACTCCCAGATTCAGTAGCAACTAATATTGATATCAAACTCGCCATGTCTGGATTTACCGTAATTAGTCATGCTTCTGTTCATAGATTAAAACACAATATTCCTTTAATAGTCCCAGATGTTAATCCAGATGAAATAAGGGCATTAAATAGTCAAAAATTTGCATCTGGTTTTCTAATTTCTTGCTCTAATTGCATGGTTATGCCACTTTCTTTGGCATTAAAGCCTTTATTTTCCGAGATTAATTGTATTTCCGTAAAAATCAATACTCAACAATCATTATCTGGCGGGGGCAGGAAATTATTGGCATCCGGTAGGAAAGGTCAAAAAATAGACTCATTTATTCAAGGAGAGAGAGAAAGTATAATCAATGAATTAAACAGAATATTATGTCTTGATTTAGGTAATAAAGAATCAAAATTGAACATGGAAGTTAATTGCTGTAGAGTATCTCGTGATTATGGGCACTCAGCCGACATAGAAATCACTTTTGATGAAGATGTCAGCGCGCATAAGATAATTAATTTGTGGTCCGAATATTCTACTAAGATTCAGAAATTAAAACTGCCCTCTGCTCCTACACATTCATTTGTTTTTATAGATGGCAAACTAGATGCCAATTCTCATAGATGGGCCGGTTCGAAATCTAGAAAACCAAGTACTGACTTATGTTCTGCTATGTCAGTTGCAATCGGCGAGATTGAAGTCACATCTAAAAAATTAAGATTTAAATTAGCTTCTGAAAATACAATTAAGGGAGCAGCTGGTTCTGGGGTGTTAATGGCAGAACTACTTCTTGCTGATGGAGTGATACATGACAGTAATACCTCACTAAATGAATTAGTTTTCTAATTTTTTAGATGACTTTCAAACGTCAATACTCTTGGGGCGTTAATATGAAGATTCGTAAATTGGCCATGAATCTTTCAAAATTGAAACAACATCTCTCGAAAAATGTTGATTTAGAACAATACAGTATAGATGGAGAATTGGCAGCAAAATGGCTTTCTGATTTAGTTGCATTCGGCGATTTAAAGAAAGGTTGTAAGGTATCTGATTTAGGAGCAGGTAATGGAATTTTGGGTATTGGAGCACTTCTGTTGGGGGCAGAAAAAGTAATTTTCATAGAATCTGATCCTAAAGCATGTGAAATAATAAATAAGAATATTTCACTACTAGGTCTTCAAAATCGTTCTGAGATACGAAATATACACATTGAGCAATCTAATATTCCTGTTCTTGATACTGATATTATTGTCACCAATCCTCCATGGGGGCGCCAGAAAGAAAAAGCAGATAAGCCCTTTCTACAGTCAATTATGGATAATTATACGACCGCTCACATACTGCACAATTATAGAGCCACACACATATCTAGTTTTTTCCTAAAGAAAGGATGGAAAGTTGAAAAATACGGTGAAGCCGATTTCTCTCTTCCTGCTACATATGATCATCATAACCGTCAAAGAGATAAGACCAGAGCAGGTTTTTGGCGTGTTTCTCCAGATTAATTCACCTCAAATAGTAGACCGTGCCGTTCATAGATGATTATATCGGCCCAGCGGTATGCTTGCCAGTGCTGGAGACTTCGTTTCTCCCGGGACTCCTATCATGATGCCAGAAGGAGTAGAAGTTGGAGATGGATTACATGAAGGTGACAATGGAGTCATTGCCTCGTTCTCTGGGACCTTAGAAATCAATGACGGTTTTCTTAATTTAGTTACAGATAGGCCACAAATAAATATCCCAAATATTGGAGATGTATTCATCGGTCAAGTAAATAGATTAAATCCCAAAACTGCAGAAATAAAAATTCTACATATTGAAGATACAGATTCAGGCCATAGAGATGTACCAGCATTATCTCAATTTGCTGATATCTATATAACAGAATTAGTTGATCGTTTTATTCCTTCTACGGGAGATACAATGAGAATAAGAGATATCATCAGAGCTAAGATTATCGATAACGATCCAATACTAAAAGCCTCAACAAAAGGTGATAAGAATTTAGGAGTTTTACATGCTCTTTGTCCTGCATGTGGTTTAGACTTGCAAATAAATGATAAAAAAGTTGATTTTAATGTCGCTTGTACTAGATGCGACTACTCTGGTTACAGAGTCCTTTCATCTGACTTTGGGAATGGCTTTAGTTCAAAAAACGACGATACAATTTCTTCTTTAAATAGAGAAGGAGAGAGATGGTCATCTGCTGCTGATTCAATACTCGGTCATGATGGTGCCCGCCCATATCTTTCTCCTGTGGCTGATTTCCGTCGTGGAATTTCACATACAAAACCAGAAATCTCCAAGAAAAAAAGAGATAATTTTTCCAATAGTCGGCCACAGAGAACTATGCATCCTACAAATTGTACTTTATGCGGTGTAAAAACAGAAGTTCCGTTCGTACCGACTCCTGGAAAACCAATTCGTTGTAGGGATTGTATGTCTAAAGTGAAAGAAGGCAAAGCATCAAAAGATGAATTATCAAAAGAACGAGAAATACTTATGAAAGCTAGATCTAAAGCATCTGAAGAAGCAGGAATTAAATTATTTGTAGCTAGTTTAGATTATGAGGTTACTGAAGATGATTTGACTAAAGTCTTCGCTCCATTCGGAGAAATAAAAGATTTGCATATAGCATCTGACAGAGAAACAGGCAAATCAAAAGGTTTTGCCTTTGTAACATTTCAGAATATTAAAGAGGGAAAAAAAGCAATTTCTCAACTAAAAAATAAGGAATTAAACGGTCGAAAAATTTCTATACAAGAGTCTAGACAAGATTCTTCAAGAAATCGTAAAAACCGTAACAGGAAGTAATTTTTACGAAGACGTGAAGTCCTTGATACGATTCCGAAGGTTCTGTTAATCATGGAGGGCTGGCTAGTAATAGATGGCTATGAAGACGAACCTGCTGCTTTTGGAGTTCCCAATTACCTGGGTTTCCACATAAGATACATATGCGGCGTTTTAGAATCCAGAAAAATTCCATATACTTATATGACTATTGATCAATGGCGAATCCAATATAAACATAAATTATCTGATCTCAATAGTAGATTAGAACTGAAAAATCACCTATCAAATTTGGATGGTGCTGTGATTCTTGCAGGAGCTATCGTGCCAGGGAAATATATCAGAGGGACTCCTATAAGTAGGCCCGAATTAGATCAATTTCTGTCTATTCTTCCAAGTGGTCAGCCAGTACTTTGTGGAGGATGGGCAATACGACATTGGAGGTATGATGGATGGACTCCTTTACGTAGTAATTTGTTTTGTGCGGTACAAGATACAGACGCTTCACTAGATTATTTCCTTTCAACTAATATTTGGAAAAATAAGAAACGGTCATCTGAACAATGGACTAATTGGGCTCATCACGGAGCTTCTTCCAAATCAGTAACTAATCATCCCGATTTATTTACATTAGACGGTAGAAATGGCCCTTTAACTTATGAAGTAGAGTTATACCAAGGTTGTGTCCGCTTCAAGAGAGGATGTAAATTTTGTATAGAGCCAAAGAAGGGTGTACCAATTTGGAGAGACGAAAAAGATGTATTGGATGAAATATATTCTGCCATAGAATCTGGAGTTAGAAATGTAAGGCTAGGCGGTGCTACCGATATTTACACATATAAGGCAGAAGGAGTGAAAGAATTAGAATATCCAGTACCTAATCCTTCTCCGATTTTAAATATTTTATCTGAATTGAGAAATAATGAAAGACTTGAGGTATTACATGTCGATAACGCCAATCCTTCAATTATTGCCGAGAATCTGGAAGCATCTTCTGAGATAACCAAAGGATTGGTCGAATATCTTTCCGATGGTGCAGTTTTATCCTTTGGTTTGGAATCTGCCGATCCAAAGGTCCATGAAAAAAACTGGCTTAATTGTAATACAGATCAATTAATGACAGCAATCAGACATATCAATGATTTCGGAAGAGAGAGGGGCCCAAGAGGTCTCCCAAGATTATTGCCAGGCCTAAATTTCATAGCAGGACTTAACGGAGAAACTGAGGCTACTTATCAAATGAATATTGATCTCCTGAATACATTACGTTGCAATAACTTATGGGTGCGTAGAATTAATATCAGACAAGTAGAAGGCCTTGGATTTCAGGAAATATCTAAGGAATCATTTAATAATTTTAAGCAAAAAGTACGAAAAGAGATAGATAAACCACTTTTAGAAGAAATGTTCCCATTGGGATCAATTTTGAGAAATGTATGGTGGGAATCACATGATAGTCGCATACGTGATCCTAAGCAGGTATCTAACTCCCAACATCTCGATATTTCGATATATGGGAAATCAGGATTGACTTTTGGCCGTCAAATAGGGGCTTATCCAATACTTATTGGAGTTCCTTATAGAATACCTCTTGAGACTGAATCTGATATTCTAATAACTGGCCATGGTATGCGAAGTATTTCTGGTGTTGAAATCAATTTAAACATTAATGAAGCTACTGAAAGTCAAATTTCTGCAGTTCCAGGTATCGGAAATAAAGGGGCATGGAAGATAGTTAGCAATAGGGCAAAGAAATTTAGAGATAATGACTTCTCCTTCCAATCTCTTTCTGAAGTATTTTCTTCTTCTGGAGTAAACATTCCTCCAAATGCAGAAAAGATATTTAATACTCAATAATCCCTATAATATATTGAGATTTTTATCGATAATAGTTCCAACGCCTATCTTTTCCGGTTTATTATTTGGGATGAATATACTAGCATTTCCTATCAATAATTGACCTCGTTCATCTTTCCACCTAACTATTGATCCTTCATACAAGCCTAAAACCGGGAAATCATTAAATTGATGAAACTCAGAAATTCTTTTAGCACGCGTTTCCCCTCTGTGCATCTTAAATCCTCCTCCTTCCTTACACCAAATATTTCCTTCATGATAATGTGCATTTATCTGAAAGTCTATTAACCCTAATGTTCGAAATGATTTGGGCATAACTACTGGCATATCATTTGTAGTCATCATACTAGGGCAAGCAATATTAGTTCCTGCACTTACTCCCATATAGGGTACTCCATTCATCACCACATTTCTCAATGAACTGATAAGATTTTTTTCTTGTAGTTTTTTAGTTAATAGAAACGTATTTCCTCCTCCAACATATATTCCTTCAGAATCTATTATGGCCTCCTTTGGATTTTCAAATTCTTCAATGCCGATTAATTCAACATCATTCAACGGCCACCACTTTTCTCTAATTATATCGGTATATTCTTTTTGTTTCTTTTGAGCATATGAGATAAAAAGAACCCTTCTAACGCCTTTAAATAAATTTTTAATATGTATGTGTAATTCTATGATTTGTTCTTCATTCAAAGAACTATTTCCTCCACTTGAAAGTAAAAGATTCATAAAATCACTCAAACATAGAAGTCACTCGATACTTCATTTTCTTCCGAGGCCATCAAATCATCTATTGACTTCGAAGTTTTTATTGTCTCCATTATTTTCTTTGCTGTTTCTTCGGTTGTATCTAAGTCTAAATCTAGAGGAATATTTAGTGCAGCTTCTATCCATGTCGCCATTCTATTTGCAGCTAAAATATCAGCACTAGCTCCAACTGTTTCGGCAATAAGTCCTACTGTGGGGACTTTATATATGGGAGATAATGAGACAATAAGGCCAGCAATTCCTATTATTCCTTCTTTAGGTTGGTCTTTACTAACTTCGATATCGTTTCCTTCCAAATTTCTTTTAACCCTTTCATCAGAACAAATTACATGAATATGCTTATCTTCAACTCCCGCTGTTAACCCAGCAAGAACTAATAATTGGGGAGTATTACTTTCGTTCGCAATTTTCAATATTTCTTCTGAGACTTCAAATTGACCAGTTGCAGTCATAGGTTGTAAATTGCCTCCTATTGTAATTATGGTACTATCATTGGGCAACAAAACTGAATTTATCTCAATTCTAGGTGGTAAAATTAATCCTTTTTGTCCAAGTACAGCATGGGGTGGCAAATCTGGATGTAGCATCCATGCTAAAGTTCTAGATGGATGCTTCTTAATCAATCCATCAACAACTAATTTTCCAACATTGCCTACGCCTGGGACTGCTTCTATAATTGCAATATGTTCTGGTAATTTATTTCCTACGAGCCAGTGAACAATAGTTCTATTCATTTACTTCACCTTCTTTTTTAGTAGTTGGTAGTGATTCTAACCATTCCTTGCTTCCGGCATCAAGTCGTTTCCTTCGACGATTACCTTGTGGATCTTCGGGAGAGTACTTCAGTGGAGCTACTACCTCCATTAATCTGCCACAAATATCGCAATTAGTTTCAAGTCCATACTTGTTACAAGACAAGCATCGTTTCAATTTACTTCTCGCCATGGCAATACAAGACTACAATCCCTTGTAATGAAGTACATGAATTATCGGATACTTTATGTTGCCTCAGAGCCTTTCAATACTGATTGACCCTTCTACCGAATGCATATATTTTCTGGCAGCTTCTTGAGCTTCTTCCCAAACAGACTCTGCAGTAGGATAATCAGGAGCACGAATATCGACTCTATAATGAGGAGCTCCATCATAATGACAAGTAAGCGTCACTTCTTCTAAATTTTCAGCGCAAGATTCCGCTGCCATCAATGCTTCTCTTATTGCATTAACTCCTTCGGAACTCCATACTTCAATATCGAAATTACCTCTAATTTCAACAAAAGGTGGTATGATATTATCTATTGCTATTTCAGTTGCTATTTTTATCCATTCACCAGAGAAGCCCGAATCAGTAAGTGCTGTGTCTGAAATCGCACATTCTTCTAATGCTCCATATAATGTGCCAAATATTTCTATCATTTCATTAGATATTTTACTATTTTCTTCTTCACTCCAATTCATTCTCTCTGCAACTAATCTCATCATCTGTACTGCTCTTTGTTGATTTTTTCTACTTTGCAGAGTATCCCTTCTTCTTTCATCTGAAACTGCCTTAATTGACAAATTTATACTTTCTTTATCTTTTTTAACTTCTATTACTTTTGCAACAACTCTCTGCCCTTCACGGACGTGTGAACGGATATTTTTAACCCATCCAGCTGCAACTTCTCCAATGAAAACAAACCCTTCTTTTCCTTCATAAGAATCTAGAGTTAAGTATGCTCCATTCTCTCGGACATTTTTTACTGTGCAAACTAATAATTCACCTTCTTCAGGCCAATTATCATTCTTCGACATTATTCTCCACCCTCTTTCATTCGAGGGCTTCTACTATTATGCATCCACTAAGATCAGCTTTTCCACCTGCAGGACTTACTATAGTAGATCCACAGACAGAGCAGGATACTAGTGTAGCCGCTCTATCAAATATTATTGCTTCATTGCCACAATCTCGACAACTCACTCTTAGAAATTTTCCACTCATTTAGTCCCCTCATTTATCTATAAGTTCAAATTTTCTAGCACGTTGGCCAGCAGGAGAATGAGCTTTACCAGTTTCTGTACATCTAAATATTAGATTTACTCTTTTTGTCGGTTTTTCCCCCGAAGGCTTTGGTCGCGGGAAACCACGATATCCCGAAGTCACTCTTCTAAATCTCCTTTGCCCCCATTTTAATTCACTCGCTCGACGCTTCTTGACACGTTCAACAGTGTGCTCGGTATGCTTTCCAGCATACGGACTATATCGCATTATCTTACGAGGCATTTTAACCATTTTAGTCACCTAACTGTCTCTCGACAAAGCGGGCCACCGATGGTTCGTATATGAAGTCTATCAAGGTCGAATTCTATTTCTAACTCCCACTTAATACAAAAATAACATGTACACTACGCATAGTCCAGTGTGCATGGATTGGTCCGACATGCAATTCTGGTTCGGATTTTTGTTATTCTTTTGCGGCTTATCTTTACATAGGATTGGACCAGCATTTAAGAGAAGTAATTTCGGAAAACCTCTACTATTGTTGGGTTTTGTTTTAATATTTTTACCATCTAGTCAATTATCTTCCATTGAGGGCGATTTGTCTATTTTCATGGTAGATAATTTACCTTGGATATTTCTTTCTTCATCTGGCATATATTTCGTTTTATATGGCTCACAAATATATTGGGAAAATATCAATCCAATAAAAATCTTGGGAATATTATTAATTTTATCCTCTTGGATATATTTTTTCACTTTTACTTCCGAATCATTTGATGAAGATTTATCACTGATAATTGCTAATTTATTTGGAATGTTGATTGCATTAATATATCTTATCTGGCTAATTAAATTTATTGAAGCTAGGACTCCCAAGGTAGCGGAATCATTACCCCTATCTGAGAGTGAAAAGAAATATATTACAAGTATATTGAAACGTAATTTGGAGGGAAGTATGGATGAAGATTGATTATTTATTAACTTCGATAATCGATGGTTCTATATTTATTTCATTGATATTTTTTATACATTTATTGTGCTCATATCATCCATATCATCGAATATCTCCTCTCCTCCTAGGAAATATCTCTTTTTTCTTTCTAGCTATATACATCAATTTATTCATTTTAAATTCAAATTCTAGTTTATTTATATTGTTAAGGGAATCAATATCCAATTCAATAATTTCAATTCTATATTTTTATCCATTTTTACTTATTTTTATCACATTTATCATTGTAAAACTATTTTTTAGGAAAAGGCCCGAAGACCCTCTCCTGAAACTATTGGATTGAAATTAGAAGTTTGTTTTACATTTATTTCAGGGCAACTCTCATAACAAGTTGGTCGGTGGCCGCGTTGTCTTCAAGGAGTGTTATGTATGTCCAAAGGTACACCGAGTATGGGAAAAAGACAGAAGTCAACCCATATTAGATGCCGTCGTTGTGGCCGCCATTCCTATCACAAACAGAAATCAGTTTGTGCGTCTTGTGGATATGGTGCTACAGCAAAAATGAGAAAATATCGTTGGAACAAAAGAAATAGATCTATGTATCAACGCTAATTTAACATTTTTTTTAGAAATGCCTAAGTCCTTAGTGCTAGAGGGAGTAATGGTATTCGATGTGCGGTATCATCGGAATTGTCGGACGCCCAAATTCTCATTCTGCATCGATGATATACGATGGAATGCTCGTTTTACAACATCGTGGTCAAGATGCAGCAGGCATAGTAACTAGTGATTCAGAAAATATTACTCATAGAAGGGCCAATGGGCTAGTAAGGGATGTTTTCACTGAAAAACACATGCAAAAATTAACTGGTTCTATGGGAATAGGTCATGTTAGGTATCCTACTGCTGGTTCAAACTCTGCTGATGAAGCGCAGCCATTCTATACAAATACTCCTTTTGGCGTAAGTATAGCTCATAATGGAAATCTTAATAATAATGATGACATAATTAATGGTCTACTCGAATATGACCATAGACGAGTAAATACAAGTTCTGATTCAGAGGCCTTACTAAATCTCTTTGCTGCTGAAATCCAACGTTCACTTAATGGTAGGCCAGGAGGAATGGATTCATTATTGGAAGATGATATTTTTAGAGCAATTGAAAGGCTTCACTTGAGAGTTGAAGGAAGTTATAGTGTAACGGCACTAATAACAGGTTGGGGACTTATTGGTTTCCGAGATCCTAATGGTATCAGGCCCTTATTTATGGGTAAGAATAAATTAGAAGATTTTACAGAGGTAATTATCGCTTCAGAAAGTGTTGCTTGTACTGCACTAGGTTTTACTCCTGATAGAGATATTGAACCAGGAGAAGCGGTTATTGTTAGGATTGATGGCAAAATTTCATCAAAGGTATGTCATCCAAAAATAGATCATAGGCCATGTATTTTTGAGCATGTATATTTTGCAAGGCCCGATTCTGTAATAGACGGTATTTCTGTACATGATGCAAGACTTAGGATGGGAGAATTATTGGCAAAAAGAATATCCGAAGAATATCCTGATCACGAAATAGAAGCAGTAATTCCCGTCCCAGATAGTGGCAGAATAGCAGCTCTAGACTTAGCCAAGTATCTTCGAGTACCTTACCGGGAAGGCTTTGTTAAGAATAGATATATTGGTAGAACCTTTTTGATGCCTGGGCAATCTGTGAGGAAAGATTCAGTTAGGAAAAAATTGAACACTATTGAAGGAGAATTTAATAATAAAATTGTTTTGATAGTGGATGACAGTATTGTCAGAGGAAACACCTCACGAAGAATAGTTCAAATGGCCCGAGACGCAGGTGCGAAAAAGGTATATTTTGCCTCCTGCTCTCCTCCAATAATACATCCGAATGTTTACGGAATAGATATGCCAGCAAAAGCTGAATATGTTGCTTACAATAGATCTAATGATGAAATCTGTACAGCCATTGGTGCGGATTTATTATTTTATCAAAAATTAGATGACCTTATCGAAGCATGTTTATCAGTAGGAGATAATAATCTTGCTAGCTTTGATTGTTCTTGTTTTAATGGAATATATGTCACAGGAGGAATTACTGAAGATTATCTCCAAAAAATAGAGAGAACCAGAAATGACAAAGCCAAAACATCGATACTCACTTGATTATTATAATTTCATTAATTCAGATTTGAGAACTGGCAACGCTTCTTCCCATGATGCTACAATGCCATAATCAGCTATAGTAAATATGGGTGCATCAGGATCTTTATTTATTGCAACAATATACTTACTTGATCTCATTCCTGCTAAGTGCTGTATTGCCCCAGAGATTCCAACTGCAATGTACAATGAAGGAGACACTGTTTTACCAGTTTGCCCAACTTGCATCCGATGTGGCATGCCCCACTCATCTACTACTGCCCTACTTGCACCTACAGCAGCACCTAATGAATCGGCTATATTTTCAAGATGTGAAAAATTCTCTATAGAACCCATTCCACGACCTCCTGATATGATTACATCTGCTTCGGTAACATCCAAACGCTCGCTTGCTTTGTTAATTGCCTCAATAATGGCTACTCTCAGATCTGATGTCTGATTAACAATGCTTATTGGTGCTTCATTTCCTACATCTGCATTTTCAAACGCATTCGGCCTCAGAGTAATGACTGATTCTCCTACGATTTTCAGAGTTTCTGTCGCTTTACCTGAATAAATCGGTCTACTAACTATGATTCCCGATGAAATTGCAGTAACATCTTGTATTATTGGAATTTTTCTTTTAGCAGCAATTATTGAACCAATTTCTCTCCCATTAGGGGATGCTGATATTATTACAGTTCCTTCACACACTGAATTGATTGCAGATGACCAGGAACTACCATCGAATGAATCAAAACAATCTCCATTGACAGAAATTACTTTTTCTACACCCTTTATCTTTGATGCTTCCAAAGAACCTTTCCCATTTGGACAAATTACTGTTGATTTAGCACCAATATTTGAGATGGCTCCAATTAATTGA
Organism: Candidatus Thalassarchaeaceae archaeon; assembly: GCA_045568235.1. Lineage (GTDB taxonomy): Archaea > Thermoplasmatota > Poseidoniia > Poseidoniales > Thalassarchaeaceae > MGIIb-O3. The sequence continues at coordinate 19,998 of JBJLBJ010000021.1, read as the reverse complement.
TAAGTCGTTGGATGGAGTAAATCTCCATTATTTTCTGCTATTATTGTAAATTTCATTTTCTCACCTTAAATTACATTTGCCTCATTACGTAGTTTCGATATTATCGTAGGAATTTCATCAACTCCTTCAAAAATCTGCCCTGGTTCTTTTTCTGGAGGAGAATTTTGTGCCTGAAGAATTATTCTTTCTGAATCTCCTTCTTCTAATCCAAGTTCTTCTGGTTTTATTGTTTCAATTACCTTTTTCTTTGCCATCATAATGCCTCTTACATTTGGCCTTCTAAGTTCTGAAACGCCTTTATCAAAGGTAAAAACACTCATTCCATTTGTCGATACCTTCTCTGTTCCTGAAATACTAGGCCTCACGGAGATAAATTTATTTTCGACAAAACTTACTTCTGAGGCCATAGTGACACAAGCCGCATCAAGAATTTCAGCAATACCTGGTCCAGTTGATCCAGAATTTGTATCTGCTGCCTGTTTTCCACAGAGAACTACATCAACTTCATTCTTTTTAATAACAGCTGCTAGAAAATTCTGTACTTGGGTACTGTCAAAAATACCATCTGCTGAAATATGAATAAGTGTATCTGCACCAACAGCAGCAGCATCTGTTAACATCTTCTTATTCCTCTCAGGGCCACATGCAATAGCAATCAAAATACTGCCTGTTGCTTCTTTCATCTGTAAACCAGATTCTAAAGCATATTCATCATAAGGACTCATGGACCATTTACTCACGCTATTATCATCTACTTTTCCATTAGAAACCGTAATCTTCGCAGTAGTATCAGGAACTTGTTTTAGTAATACAGCAATATTCATATTTCATCCTCTAAACATTTATTTTTAAATCTTCTAATTTGAGAAATATTTTTGCATCAGATTTCTCTTGTAAAAGATTGAATTCCAGTAATATGTCTTCCTAGGATAAGATTATGGATATCATGAGTCCCTTCATATGTTTTCACTGATTCCAAATTAGCCATATGCCTCATTACTGGATATTCATCTAAAATACCATTTGCTCCATGTATGTCTCTTGCAACACGTGCTATTTCTAATGCTATATCGACATTATTCATTTTAGCTAATGAAATATGTTCAGGAATCCAATCTCCACTATCCTTTTTTTGCCCTAAATGATACGCCAATAACTGTGCCTTTGTTATCTCTCTGAGCATCCAAGATAATTTGTTTTGCACTAGTTGATATGATGCTATCGGATGGTCAAACTGTATTCTGCTCATTGCGTAGTCTTTTGCAGAATAGAAACATGCTTGGGCTGCCCCTACAGCACCCCAAGATATCCCAAATCTCGCATTATTAAGGCATGAAAAAGGTCCTCGAAGGCCCTTCACGCCAGGTAATAAACGATTTTTTGGGATTTTACAATCTTGAAAAACTAGTTCACTTGTTACGCTAGCCTTTAGCGAATGTTTCCCTTTCATTTCAGGAGCAGAAAAACCTGGATCGTTTTTTTCAATAATAAAACCTCTAATGACTCCATCCAGTTTCGCCCAAACTACTGCCAAGTCAGCTATTGTCCCATTAGTAATCCACATTTTAGCACCATTGATTATGTAATGATCTCCTACGTCTTCCGCTTTGGTAATCATATCGCCTGGATTTGATCCATAATCTGGTTCTGTAAGTCCAAAACAACCAATCCATTCTCCACTAGCCATTTTTGGTAAATAATAATTTTTTTGTTCTTCACTACCAAAATCCCATATTGGATACATAGCCAAAGATCCTTGTACACTTGCAAATGAGCGTAATCCACTATCTCCCCTTTCTAATTCTCTACAAATCACTCCATATGCGGTGTAAGAGAGCCCAGGGCACTCATATCCCTTTAGAGGGGCACCTAAAACGCCCATTTCACCAAGTGCTACCCGCCACTCATCTGGAAAGACTCCTTCGCGGCATGCATTCTCGATATTTGGTATGACTTCTTCATCCACCCAATCGCGAACCATGTCGCGAACCATTCTTTCTTCATCACTCAATAATGAATCAACTTCATAGAAATCTAATGCCTCATAGCCCATGTTTCTCAAAACGTCCTGAAGGCATAATACAAATGAAAGTATCCTTAAGAAAGGTACGAATTATTCAAGAATTAATCTTGTAATTATTCTTAACATTAATGATATTTTTTTATGCAGTAAAATTTTTTAGTGTATCAGATAGTTATTGTTTTATCATTATCATCCGGCAGTATTGAATAGCAAATTACCTCCCGGCTAATTATGGAAAGATTCGACGTTAAGCGTGGATTAGTGAAGCAGATTACAGAAGAAGGCGGTTTAGCTACGATAGCAAAGAAATATTTCGAGGTTGTAAATGATAATGGAAACAACTCTTTTTCCGGTTCACACGATATAATGACATCTATAGAAGCCAATTTCAATGATTCTGGAGCATTAATTGTTGATATTAAAAATATACCACCTAATTTTGAAGACAGAGAAGCAATGAAGACTGCACAAGATAGTAGAAAGAGATGGACACAATTCCTTGATGAAGTTACAGGATATAACTCAAAACAAAGAGGAGATAAAGCAAAGGAATGGGCCAAGAAAGCAAGTAAAGCAAAGTCTGCTGTTTCACAAGCATTACATTTCATGAAAGTATCATCAAATGTTTCAGAAGAAATAAAAGAAAAAGCTGATGCTCTAATTTCCGAAATAAATTCATGCTTGGAAAATAACGATTTTACAAAAGCGGCGAGCCGTGGTGAAAAATTAAATAAATTGTTTCAATGATGGGGTTTGAAGATGAATAAGGACCTAAGTGAATCTTTAGAGTCCGAACTAAGCGAAAAAATCAATCGGATGTTTTCTAGTTGTGAAGAAGTAGTTGGTATAGAACATATTGTCAAAATATTATCGGGTTCTAACACTCATTCTGGAGGGAATTTGATTAATGCATATATAGGACTAGAGCCAAGTGGTAAAGCACATTTGGGCTGGTTAGTATTGGCCGAAACTATGCAAAATCTGCTTAAGGAAGGAGTTAATGTTACAATTTTACTCGCTGATTGGCACGCATGGGTGAATGATAAATTTGATAGAGACATGTCCAAAATATCGCTCGCTGCAGATTATATGTCAGAAGTCTTTAGAGTTTTACTAAACCACCCCGAAGAAGGAAAAGAAGCTGGCCAAATACAATTCATTCGTGCATCAGAAGTAATGGATAGTGGGAAATATTGGGAACGTGTCTTAAGATGTTCAAAGAATATGAGTTTATCAAGAGTAAGAAGAACATTTGGAATTATGGGAAGAGATGAAGACTCTTCGGATCATGATTTATCTGCCTTTTATTACCCCGCATTGCAAGCAGCAGATATATTTGAGTTAGAAATTGATATCGCATTAGGAGGTATGGATCAAAGAAAAGCACATATGTATATGCGTGAAGTTGCTGATAGGAATGACTGGACAAAAGCAACCTGTATCCACACTCCAATGCTTTCGGGCTTGAAAGGAGCTAGTGGAAGGATGGACTCATTTGATCATAAAATGTCAAAATCAGACCCTAATAATGCTATCTTAATTCATGATGATCAAAAGAAACTGATGAAGAAGATACGTAAGGCGTTCCTAGAAGTGGGTAATCCATCGTCAGCAATTTTTGAAATAGCACGTTTCGTAATACTTCCCAGATTAGGAGAAATAGTTGTGTCTCCAAAACCTGAATTCGGAAAACCTTCTACTTGGGAAGACATAGATGCATTTATTACTGCAGTATCTGATGGGCAAATCCATCCATTTGATGCTAAAATGGCAGTTGTATCGGGACTTTATGAAATTTTATCACCAATTCAGGAATATTTCAGTGCAAATCCCTCGGTTATTGAAGCCATAAATGAGATAACTGGCGCAACATAGTATTGTAAAAAGTAACTGTTTAATGGCAATTATTAACAGAGATGTCATAACCTATTGGTTATCTGAATAATCGAAGGTGAGCATTATGACAGATGTCGGAATTGATGATATAGCAATTTATTTTCCAAAAACATATTTTGATATGAAGGATTTTGCTGAATTTAGAGGTGCAGATTTTGGTAAATTAAACAAAGGTCTAGGGTTAGCGGCTATGGCAATACCGGATGCTCATGAAGATACAGCAACAATGGGTGCAAACGCTTGCACCAGACTTATTGATAGAAATGAAATAGACCCAAGAAACATCGGAAGAATATATCTAGGTACAGAATCTGCCCTTGATGGTGCCAAACCGACTGCTACATACATAATGGATATGTTAGAGCAACGTTATTGTGACGATTATGGTAAGAATTGCTTCCGCAATTGCGATGTTGTTGACATGACTTTTGCATGTATCGGAGCAGTCGATGCAATGCATAATACATTAGATTGGGTAGCCAGAGGGAAAGAAGAAGATAGAATTGGTATTGTTGTTTTTGCTGATAATGCAAAATATGATTTAGGATCTCCAGGTGAATATACTCAGGGCGCTGGAGGTGGTGCAATCCTTATCCGTCATAAACCTAGGTTAATCCAGATTCCTGATATTTGGGGAGTTTCAACTATGCCAGTGCATGATTTTTTCAAACCACGTCGTGAAGTTGAGATGAAAACAGTTGTTACGAATGTACTGGATCTAGCGGAAGAAGCAGGAGAACCAAAAAAAGAAGGTTTAGTTGAAAAGATTTTAGCGATATTACCTAGATCGTCCAAAAGAGATGATATCATGTTTGAATCTCATACATTAAAAATTCATAAAGATACTCCAGTTTTTGATGGTCAATTTTCTAATCGTTGTTACTCAGAATCAGTAAAAAATGCATTCATCGACTTCCGTTCAAAAGCAATAAAATGTGGACGTTATAATCCGGAAAGTGACGATATTTTGACAGAACAATGGAGTAGAATAATTGTTCATCTGCCTTACGCATTCCAAGGCAAAAGAATGTTCCCTGATGTTTTCCGGCATGATAGAAGACATCTTCCTATGTGGGAAAAAATAGTTGAAGAGATAGGGCCAGAGCCCTTCCCTGAAGATTTTGAAGATTCCACTCAAGGTATGGAAGAATTCGAAAAAGTAAATGATTCCTACAGGAGATTGATTTCCAAAACTGAAGAATTTAGGTTATTTTCTGAAAGTAGAATTGAAAAAACTCAGCGAGCCTCAAGCCTTGTCGGAAACCAATATACGGGTTCAATTTTCTTAGCCCTTATGTCTACGATGGAGTCAGATTTGACTGAAGGTGTCGAAATGGAAGGCGAACATGTTGGTCTATGTGGATATGGAAGTGGAGCAAAAGCCAAGATTTTTGAAGGAATAATCCAACCCGGTTGGAAAGAAGTTGCTAAAGAATTCTATTTATTCGAGAGACTCAATAATAGGACACCATTGGATAAAGATACATATGAAAAATTACACCGTGGATCTCAGAAACAATCTGTGGTAAAGCCAAGTTCTGAATTTGCTTTAGTTGCCGTGGGCGGAGAGGGAGCATTAGAGGGCCAAAGAAAATATTCTTGGATTAATTAAATGAATCATAAATCTTTATTCATTATGGTTTAATGGCTCTATTTATCACTATACGCTGTACTTCCTGGGTACCTTCATAAATTTGAGTAATTTTTGCATCTCTAAAGAATCTTTCAACAGGGAAATCAGTAGTATATCCATATCCTCCAAGAACTTGAACGGCCCGTTCAGAGACCCACATTGCTGTATCTCCTGCAAATAATTTTGCCATACTAGCTTCTTTCGTATGACGTTCTGCTCCTTCGTCATAATGCCTTTGTTTCGCCCATGATGCCTTGTAAACCATCATTCTGGCAGCTTCTATTTGAGTTGCCATATCTGCCAAATAATTTCCTATGCTTTGATGGTGTGCTATTGGTTTACCGAACGCCTGCCTCTCATGAGAATATCCGAGTGCAGATTCATAAGCGCCTTGGGCTATCCCCAAAGCCTGAGCCGCTATCCCAATACGTGAATTATCAAGAGCATTCATGGCTATCGGAAAACCTTCTCCTACACCTTTAAGTATATTTTTAATTGGAACTTTACAATTTTCTAACAGTAATACGCATGTATCGGACGAACGTATTCCCAACTTTTCTTCTTTCTTGCCTACACTAAAGCCTTCCATGTCAGAATCTACAATGAAAGCCGTTGTTCCTCCATGTTTCTTTACTCCATATTCTGGATGATCTACATCTTTCGCGAATAGGACATATACATCAGCACTTTTTCCATTTGTCACCCACATTTTTTCACCATTCAAAATATAATGGCTACCATCTTCGCTTATTTTTGCACGACAACTCATTGCAGCAGCATCTGTACCAGCACCAGCCTCTGAAAGTGAATAAGCACCTATTTCGCCTTCAGCTAGTCTTGTCAAATACTCTTTCTTTTGATATTCATCACCATGCAGTGATATCGTTTTTGCACATAAACCTACATGTACACAAAACATAACTGAAAATGAAGGATCGACACGTGCTAGCTCTTCAACAATTATTGCTTCACTGATATCATCAACAGGATTTCCTCCAAATTCTTCAGGTATTGTTATTCCTTGTAATCCAGATTCACAGAAAGCTTTCCATTCTTCAAGAGGTGGAGTAGCAGTCCTATCTCTTTCTAGACAAGTCGGTGCTAATACCTCTTCTGCAAAACTTCTAACCATCTCCCGAATCATGCTTTGTTCTTCTGTTTCTTTGAAATCCATAACTATCTCGTTACTACGGGAGTAGTACACATTGTTAACTTCTCGCTAACGCCCATCAGGCTATTTTATATCGAATCATTAAAATCTAAGTTGGTGTCGCCCGGCAACGAAAGTAACATGTCCGACGGTGACTTTTTTGAATTTAGTATAGCCCATGATAGAAGATACAGTCTTGATCATTTATGGATTCAAGTCCTAGATGAGAAGAAGGAAGAGGATATGACTATTAAAATCGGCCTTAGTGAATTTATTAGGGCGGATTATGGAGATATTATTAGAGTTGTTTTAGCAAAACCAGAAGACGATAGCGAATTTAAGGCTGATTCTGATGAAGATGAGGCAATACCTGATGATGATACTGATACTACTCCAATTACAAGTGGCGATGAATTGGGAACTGATGATTTAATGATAACAGTTAGAACTGCTAATGAGAGATTATTGATCAATGCACCTTTCCCATGTAAAATTGTTGAATTAAATGGTGATGTTGAAGATAGTCCTGATTTAGTTAATGATGACGCTTATGGAGATGGATGGTGTTTAATCGTAAAACCACATGAATTTGATAATGACATGTATTTGGACTTAAAAGAATATATTGAATACCTCAATGAATTATAATTCATGGCCATGATAAAGGCAACCATTCTTCTGGATTTGAGTTTTCCCAATCTATATCATTAAGAAGTTCTAAAACATCTTCGATGTTATCTATGTCCATTTCAATTTGTTTTCTATGTAACCACCCTTTAAGTCTCCCCAATCTCATCTCAGGCTTTAATCCAGTTCTTTCGATTAGTACTTCACCATTTACTAATGGATTATGTCCTACTTTCAAAGGAGGCATTTCTTCAATCACTTTTTCAACCTCCTCTGTCTCTATTCTCATTCCTTTTAGATATTTAAAAAGAGATTTTTTATGATCTCCAGATAATGATGCCCTAAATCTCCTCATTTCAAATATATTATTACTACTAGGAATCTTAACGCCATTATCGTGTAAGAAACTAATCATCTGCTTTTCTTTACTACTAATTTTCAGTTTTTCTCGAATAAATTCAGATAATGCACTCCCATCTTTCGTGTATGAATTACAGATTAGGGCAATGTTTACTATATAATCATCCGACAAAATAACTTCAAGATTTATTTCTATATCATCAAAAATAATCTTTAATACTCCTAATTCATACATTTTTTGTAAAACCATCATTCTATTATTCAATTGTAAAATTTTCTTTAATTCTTCATTTATCCTTTCTTTAGATATATTCCTCAACACATCAACATTGTTAATTATTGCATTTTCTAAATCAGAATCAAAACTCATTATCTGCTTATCTTTCAAACCAATAAAACGAAATGCCCTGAGGATTCTTAAACCATCTTCCCTTATCCTCTCTTCAGCAATGCCAACACATCTCAATATATTATTTTTCAAATCTGAGATTCCATCATGTTCATCGACTAACTCGTCATTTTCATCTAACGCCATTGCATTGATTGTAAAATCTCTTCTTGCAATATCATCTCCTATATTGACTCCAAATACTACATTTTCCGGCCTTCTACTGTCTGTATAGATTCCATCACTTCTTAGAGTTGTTACTTCTATTTCTTTGGAGCCAACATCAGTTCTAACTTTGACAGTTCCGAATTTTTCACCAATCATGATGGATTTTGGAAAAATATCTAGAATTTCTTCTGGAAGTAGATTGGTTGCAATATCGACATCTCCCGGACTTATTCCTAGAATTGAATCTCGAATCCATCCTCCAACAATCCAGGCCTGACCTTTCTCTCTCAATCTTTCAAGAATATGTCTTGTTTCTTTATCGAGACCGGTTTGTGACACTTCCGGAAACCCTTTCATAAATGCTCCTGATGCATCTCATGAATGATTGCTTCGGCAGACAATTATATTCAGAGGTGGTTTTGCGAATAGCATGAAGGTCGAACTGATGCCTCTAGAACTACTCCTCCCTCATGAAGAAATCATTCCTATTAAGGTAAGTCAATTAGAGAAAATGACTATTAGGTGGAATGCATATGTTCTCCCACTTGTTGTGGATAAGATAACTGGAACAATACTTGATGGCCATCATAGGTATAATGTGGCAAAAAATCTAGATTTACAATGTTTACCTTGTGTATTGGTGGATTACTTATCAGATGATTCAATTGAACTAGATGTATGGCCAAAATCAGGAAGAGAGTCGTTGTCTAAGGAAGAGGTAATACAAGCCGGACTTTCTGGAGTTCTTTTCCCTCCAAAAACTAGTAGGCACAGGTTACCAGATCATCTCCCTCCTATATCCATGCCTCTTTCTAGGCTGATGTTCCCAGCAGTAGGTTAAATTTACTCATATTCTTGTAAAAATTCTTTAGAGATTGTGGCCAAAAGTACACTTTCTGAAATTGAAATTTCTTTAATTATTTTCAGCGTCATTTTATCAACCTGCCTTCCTACCAAATCTTCAATCAGTCTAGCTCGCATTTCTTCACTTCTTTTTGAATCTGATAAAATTTTAATTCTTATTTCTGCCGCTACAGATTCTCTATTGCCTCTCAATAATCTAGTTACAAACAAATCACTTGATTTCTCATACATATGTTCCTTTAATTCTTTAATTTCCCACCACTTAATTTCTCTAAGAGTTGAAATAAGTGAATCTATAATTTCTACTGATTCGCTTTCGCTCCATGAAATTAACTTTTCTTGTATCTCTTGATTCTCTAAAGATTTTTTAACTAAAATTTTTATTACACTATTTATTTCCTTTTTTGCATTTCCATCCGACATTTTTAGTAAATAACTATCAAAAATTTCCATTTCTGAAAGTTTTGAATCATTTCTAATAATCTCTAGTGCAGCTTTTCTAACTGTATATGAATCATCTTGTAGTGCTGAAATAACTATTTTGACATCAACATCATTCATTTTAGTAAGTTTATTTATTGTAATTTTTCTGATTATCTTATCTTTAGATTTTAATCCTTCTAAAATTAATTCATCAATTTTCTCACTATTTGCTTGTAATTTCGACTCCCATCCAGCAATCCTTACTGTTATCTCTCTATCGCTACATAATCTATCAATTATCTTTAATTTTTCTTGACCCAATCTTAATGATATCTTGGATGCTAAAACTCGCTGCTCAACATATTCTGAACTAGATAATTTATTGACTATCGTAATATCATTAAATCCAGCCCATTTCGTAACTGCTTCCATTGCCCTTTCTCTGTACCATTGATCATCATCTTCAAGTAAAGGTACAAAACTATCCAAATTATTTGAATCATTTACTTCGAATAATTTCCTTACAGCCCGCCTTCTCTGCCTTTCATCTTTGTGATTAAGACGTAATGTTGCCGGATGCCTCATGGCCAATCCAACCATCTATTTATCAAGAATACTTCTATCAACAATTATGGAATTAAATCTTCATGACCGCCATTATTGGAGTAATATTCACTATTAATCGATTCTACATTGCTTATATCCAAACCATCTATCCCAGTTAAAATAGGCCATAGAGGGCCAAGCCATTCCATTTCTGCAAGTAATAATTCCATTACCGGATTCTCTAGAATTTCTTCCTCAGTAGAATATTCATCCACTATTGGTATTTCAGGAGGAAGATTCTTTAGAGACCAGATTAAATTATTTATTCTATTCAACGATTCCTCTTCTATTTCTATTACTTCAAGAATCAATTCCAATGCATTTTCCATATGTTCAACAAGATTATTTGGTTCGAAAGGATTCCTTTCCAATTCACTGATGTCCATAGGGCCAAAAAACTACTCCTCCTAAATCAGTATCTATCCAATTATCTCCTTGCTTCTCCTTCTTAATGAGTCTCTGATGGATAATACTTCCTACTGGTCCAAGAATAAAACCATCTTCCTTTACCTTAAATTTTATTTCTGAGGGAATTTTTTTTACAAATCCAGTTATTAGTACTCTGTCAAAATAATTATCATCAAGATCTTCCAAATCATTCGAACTATTTAGAAACATTTTTCCAGATTCTAAATAATTTTTTATTTTACTCTTTGTGTATTTTCGCACTTCTTCATGCGGCTCTATTATCATTATTATTCCATTTTCGCCAACTAAATTATTCAATAAGGCAGATATATATCCTCCTTTTGAACCCATCAAAAGTATTGACTGCCCTTTCATTATTTCTAAATGATGTAGCATTGTAACTATCATGTGAGGTGCAGAAATTGTTTTTGACATCCCTGAATCAGTCGTTAAGAAAGGCACTGGTTTATCATTCCAGAAATAATCTAATTCATAATCAGTGAATTCTGCAGGATCAACTTCTTCCATTGCTGCTTTTATGTGTTTAGAGATTAGTATTCCAGACTTTTCTAAATCTTCGAGTAATTCTGCCATTGACTTCATACGAATCCTTCAATATGACGGTTACGGTGCAGAGGCTTTGAATACATTGCTCCCCTGCTCTCCTTCAGGGTCCGTGGTCTAGGGGTTATGACGTTGCTCTTACAAAGCGAAGATCGCAGGTTCAATTCCTGCCGGACCCACCAAAATTTCCTATTTCTTCGATGCCAAAAATAAAATTTATTGATATGAAAAGGTCATTAATGAGACTCTCAATCGAAGCGTCGTGGTTGAACAGACTGCCGCCTTAGCCGCCCGACTATCCAGAAGGTTAAAAAAAAGAAATTGGACTATTTCGACAGCCGAATCTTGTACAGGAGGACTTAATAGCTTCTATCTTGACTGACATGTCCGGTGCAAGCAACTGGTTTAATCAAGGTTGGGTCGTATATTCTAATGAATCTAAAACCAAGCAGTTAGGTGTCGATGAATCCTATTTCTCTGAGGAAAATGTAGGCGCAGTTTCGCATGAAGTAGCCATAGGGATGGCGAGAGGGGCGAGGTATAAATCAAATTCAGATGTATCTATAGGGATAACTGGCATAGCTGGGACCAACTGGGGCGTCCGAAAATAAAGAAGTCGGCAGAGTCCATGTTGCAATAATAGCAAAAGATTATTTTCTAGTAAGAAGGATGGATTTTGGCGATAATGATCGTTTAGATAATAAAAAATCTTTTGCTTCTTTCGCTTTGGGCCTGGCTTTAGAAGCATTGGACAAAGTCGACTCAAATAATTCCCAAGCAACTAGGATATCCAAGAAAGAGGGCCCTAAGAAGAAGTCAGAAGAAATTGATATTTCATCATTAGATTCATTATCCGAAGAATGGGAGGGGGAACTTACATGGAAATCAAGCAAGAAAACAGTTGTACAAGATATCTCAAAGGTTGATCTCGCATCTTCTACAGATTGGAATCAGAGAAACCGACTAATTAGCAAAATAGATAGATATTATCATGAGCGTTACCTCTCTGTCGCCTTGTGCATGGTTTCTGAAAATTGGGCAGTCAGATACCGCAAACTAACTGACGCAGGCCTGATAGTCCTCGGGAGTGACGCCAAAGAAAAAATAGAATCATTATCGAGTATTCTCCCAATGTTAGAAGCAGCAAGATCATCAGATGTAAAATTACTAGATTCCAAAACTATAGATGATTTACTTTCTCTAGTTCCTGACGGCAGCAGGTCAGAAATCTATCACTAATTCAGATGATAAGGGCCAATACACGCTCCCGAAGAGAGGAAACGATTCCCCTATTGGGAGAATTATAGCAGCTCTCCTCAACCGGAACTAGAAATTGCCCCCCGGCCACACGGTTTGGAATATTATGATATGATGGATTTCCCAATGGAGGCAAAGGAAATTGATTCGGAAATACAAATACACTTTGATATAACTGGCAAATCTACAACAGAAGGAACTATGTCAGATATCCAGAAGTTGTTTCAATAGCCGCTTATCTCAGATTAGGAATCTTATGATGTCCAACGGAATTTTGCCTAGAAAACCGATTTCTATTTCAGAAGCGTGGAGGAACAGGCAGCGATATTCATCAAAGGATTATGAAATTACTCTGGTCGGTTTGGCAGGAGGTCCTTCGATGGGCACGAAGTGGTAGTTTGAATGTTCTGAAATAGAGGATGAATACAGGTACTCAAACAACTGTGTGTACACTAAAACCTCCTTCAGATGCATCCCCGATTCACGCCTCAATGGACGGATTGATGGACGATGAAGTAGTCGGAGTAAGTGGTTATCTTTATTGGCGACCGCGACCCCGCATGTCTTGTAGTCCAAGATATCCACAAACCACCTCTACAAAACCATGTTAAGAATCCTGCCGGCGAGGAAAGTGCAGTTTCTGCAGCATTTCTTATCGGATATCCATTTAGGGAGTAAAACATTCTTGGATAGGCCATGGGAAAAAATGATTCACTGGTTCAAAAATGACCCATTGGCACGGACTATCAAATATTTCGTATTAAGTGGAGATGGTGTTGATGGAGTTGGTATTTATCCGGGGCAAGACAGACATCTCGCGATCAAAGATCTATTCAAACAATATTCCGAATTGGCCCGACTCCTAGATGAAGTTCCTGACTGGATAGACGTCATTATACTGCCAGGGAATCATGACGCCGTAAGGCCTGCTGAACCTCAACCTTCCTTAGATCCAGAGATACAACAAGATTATTCCGATGCCGTTTTTGTAGGTAATCCTTGTGATTTCAGTCTACATGGGGTCAGAGTTTTATCGTATCATGGCAAAAGTATAGATGATTTTGTGGCCACTTTAAGATCAGTTTCATATGAAAAGCCAGAAATGGCTATGAAGGCTATGTTGGAAAGGAGGCATTTGGCCCCTTCTTGGGGAAATAAAACTCCTCTATCTCCCGAACCAGAAGATAATATGGTGATACGTGAAATCCCTGATATATTTGTCACAGGACATGTTCATGGCCATTATGTAGGAAATCATAAAGGAGTAACATTAGTCCATAGTTCTACATGGCAAGATCAAACAGACTTCCAGAGGATGTTGGGATTTCAGCCTAAACCGTGCATACTTTCAGTAGTTAATTTGCACACCTTTGCCACAGCATCAATACCATTTGTGTGATTATTCTAACTCTTCACCATCAAACATTATCGGCCAAAGATCTCGCAAATTACGATTTTCTACTATGGGGACTCCTGCTCTTTCAAATTCTTTCACCGCCCTTTCTCTAGCAGGATTAAATCCTATGAATTTAGATTCGCCAACCTTCATTGACAAATCAGTACTAGAATCTCCGACAGAAATAACATTCTCCGAATTCAACTTGTTTATCCTGATTAATTTTTCAACCATAATGCCCTTATCATGTGAGTACACTCTAGTTGGCGCTCCTTTGACTGAGAAAACCCTCTTCGTCCCATTCAAAACCATTGGCCGCCCAATCATCAACTTTCAACATGTTTGCAATCGTCCCAATTAAAAGATCCACACCAGACGATACAATAGCAACAAAAATACCTCTAGATTGTAATTCATTTACCACTTCTCTAGCACCGGGCATTAGTTTTACTCCTGAATAACATCTCATTATATCCTCTCTATGAATTTCAGGTTGTACCTTCTTCCATTCTTCGACATCATGATTTACAAACTCTTCCTCAGTAATTTCTTTATTCAGGAATTTCTCTAACATTTCTTCATTTCTTGTGCCAAAATGCTCGTGTATCGCCCACCATGATGATATATTATCTATCAGAACTCCATCACAATCAAACACTACTGCTTCCACTGTCATGATTCTACTCGAACCAAGGGTCATTAATGAACAATAGGTGATTTCATGACCAACACTCGCTTCGCTTCGACATGGATAACTCGAGACCGAGACATTAAGGCTGATAAAAATTAAATTATTATTTTTTGGTTCTTTGGCCGAATCAATGGGGCAAAGAGAAATTGAAGTAGTACTGAGTAAGGGTACGATAGTTAGTCAATTGTTGGATAGATTTCAATTATCAGATATCTGTAAATAATGGCGTTAAAGTAGCCATTAATGGAGAAATAATTCAGAATCATGATGAAATTATAGCTCGACTCTTCTGAAGTAGCTTTTTTACCTCCCTTTTCTGGTGGTTAATATTGTTCTTCCGAAGCATTTGAAGGCCATCACCCTCTCCTCGACCTGTTATTATGGCACTTGGGAGCACAGAATTGGTAATTTTATTTGCAGTTGGTATTTTTCTTTTCGGTGCAAAAAGACTCCCGGAACTTGCTAGAAATGCTGGCAGGGCAAAAGGCGAATTTCAACAAGGACTTAGGGATGTTTCTCATCCATCAAAAGCAGAAATAGATATGGAAAGAGGAGGAACTATCCGAAGAATTTGTGCAGGCTAACTCTCAAGAAGAATAATTATTTTTTCTTTCTTACTTTCAATTGTGATCCACAATCTACACATTGTCCTAGATCGTTTTTCTGGTTTGTGGGACTTTTCTGGCATAATCTTTACAGTTTTGCATCCTAAACAAACGATCTCCCATTTCCAAATATTCTTAATCCCACCAGTGTTTACACTTCTCCATTTTATTTTCGAATATTCTGCTATATTTTGCATTCTGTAATCATCAGTAATTAATACACAACCATGCTCCATTGCTAGTGCAAGAACTTCAATATCCGTCTTCAGACAAGCCGGCAATATCTCCGGTTTCCTTTGAAATATGGATTATTTTTTCTATACTTTCTTTATTTGGGTTGGCTCCAATTTATATCAATTGCATCGATAATACTCAATTCTCTCAGGGTAGTTGGTAGTTAACTCATTTCTTTGCCTAGGGACTCGCCAAACTCCCAAATAACATCCCCAGAGGCCATGAAATCAAAGCCGAAGTATCAACTACTTCGCCAGCTACCATGTACCGCGGACTATTGTATGCCATATCATAGGTCGGTTTAATAACAAAATAATATGTATTTTTAGTAATGTATTATATTAGTGGCACTGAGTACGAAGCAATGTGCTGAGTCAGATAATCGATGCCACGATTGAATGGGCCGATAGTTGGGGACTTATCGGCTTGGCAGTTGTTTCAGCGAGTGAAGCGATGTTCCAACCCGCACCTCCAGATTTATTGGTAATTCCAATGGTACTGAATTCTCATGGCTCTGTTACAGAAATCTTTGCCATAGTTCTTACAGCAACTATTTTCAGTGTCTTTGGCTCTCTTGGCGGCTATGCAATTGGAGTGTACGCCGGACGGCCATTTTTAGAGAAATTTGCAAAGCCTAATACCATTTCTAGGATCGATAACTTATTCTTAAAATATGGCTCTATGGGAGTGTTCATTGCCCGCAATTTCTCCAATTCCTTACAAAGCATTTGCATGGGCAGCAGGATCCGGAAAAATGAATATCCGATTATTCGTTTTTGCAGGATTATTAGGTAGAGGGATAAGGTTCGGATTAGAGGGAATTGTTTTAGGTTTCTATGGTGAAGAATTTTCAGATTTAATGTACAATCCCTTCTTTTGGTTGTTTGGAGGAATATTGGCTACTGCCCTTTTCTTCCCTCTAAATGCATGGTGGAACTCTCTTATTATACTCTGATAACAATAGTTCCGAATAGTACTTTCAATCGAACCGATTATGTGCCATGCACTTCTCGCGAGGCCGTCGCTCGTGTGGTGTAGTTCGGTCCATCATGCCGCCCTTTCGAGGCGGCGACCCGGGTTCAAATCCCGGCACGAGCACCATTATGGGCAATTCAGTATAATTAGGTACATTCTAAACTTCATGTATCTCTATTGGGATATTTCTTTCAGTACTCTGTTCAATGATTATCCTCGTCCATTTACTAGTTTTGGAAGGAATAGCCAATATATGTGTAGCGCCATTTAATATTTTTTCTGTAAGAGTATTTGCTGCTTCTTCTCTTCCTTGATCTATCAGGCTTCTCTTAGAATCTGTCCATTCTTCAGAAAATATTGCTATGGGTATGATATTAGCATCAGCCCATCGTTCAGCCATATAGTCCACGCCACTAGCACCTCCAACAATAATTAGATCAGGATATCCAAATTTTTCAATCCAATCTTCTGTGATTCTCTCAAATATTTCGAAGTCATAAAATCTACTTGAACCTACTATTGCCAAATTAATTATTTCTCCATCCTTGTTTAAATCCTTACTCCCCAAACTTTCAACAGTTTGCTGCCCAGTATGCTCGGTCACAGCCCTTCAGAGGAGTTTTTACAAATAACTTCTTCCCCTTTTTTTACATTATTCTGATACGCGACTTGATATCGTACGCCGTCTTGGCATATACAGGTTGTGTACTATGGAACTTGATATAGAGAAAATTAGATCCGAATTTCCTATTTTAGAAAGAAAGTTGCCCAATGGCAAACAATTAGTCTATTTTGATAATGCCGCCACGTCCCAAAAACCAAAATGCGTCATATCTGCTATGTCAAATTATTATGAGCAATACAACTCTAATGCACACCGTGCAAATCACACTTTGGCAGATGAAGCAACTACTGCTTTAGAGTCAGCCAGAGAAAATATTGCCGGCTTCTTTGGCACAAGTCCCGAACAATTAATTTACACAAGTGGCGCTACTGAAGCAATAAATTTGGTTGCATTTTCATGGGCAAGGCAAAATCTTTCCAGAGATGATATTGTTGTCTTGACTGAGATGGAGCATCATGCAGACATAGTTCCATGGCAGCAACTTTCGAAAGAAATCGGAATAGAAGTAAGATACGTACCAATTGATACTGAAACATTTTCATTAGATATGGATGCTTTCTCTGTTGCTGTTTCAGGCGCATCTCTTGTTTGTGTAGTGCACACTAGTAATGTATTGGGAGTTAGAAATCCTGTTGAAAAAATAATTCAACTTTCCCACTCTTCAGGGGCAAAAGTATTGTTGGATTGTGCTCAAGGAGCGCCTCATGAAAAAATCTCCTTTGACAAAATGGATGCCGACTTTGTGGCTATTTCAGCACATAAGATGGCTGGCCCTACAGGAATAGGTTGTTTATTGGTAAAGAAAGATATCATGGAAAGTATGGCACCTTTCATGACTGGTGGATCAATGATTAGGACTGTAACTACTGAAGGATCTACCTTCCAAGAAGGTCATGCGATGTTCGAAACAGGGACTCCACGAATAGCCGAGGCAATAGGTTGGGGGGCAGCAGTTGAATGGCTGGATAAATTCGAGATGCCAGATATCCACTCACATGTACAAAATCTAGCTTCATGGACTGCAAGTGAAATGAGAAAAATTCCTGGAATAAGGATTTATGGCAACCCTGAAGACAGAGAGGGAAGCGGCGCAGTATCATTTTTACATGATTCTATTCAATCTCTCGATCTTGCATTATTCTTAGACGAAGGAGGTTTTGCAGTAAGAACCGGTCATCATTGTGCACAGCCATTAATGGACGCATTAAATGTCCCTTCAACTAATAGAATTTCTTTTTGGATATACAATACAATGGATGAGGCGAAATTGTTTGTTGAATATCTAAATTATATCGTCGAGAGGTTCTCGTAATTTTTTTAATAAATGGAGTATTGAAATGGCAGATGAAAATGATTGGCCAGATAGCCTAATTCCGATTATTGAAGAGTTTAGCGACTGTTTCGATTCTATGGACCGATATGAATTACTATTTGATTATGCCAAAAAACACCCTACTCCACTGCCTCCTAGTGAATGGAATGAATCAAATCAAATTCTCGGTTGCCAATCTCGTGCTCATGTTGAATGTAGTCTTGATGAGGGTGGCGATTTTGTCATGAAAGGAGGAGCGGATGCTCAAATAGTTCAAGGTTTAATGGCAATCACTGCAATAGCGGTAAATGGACTTTCTCCTGGCCGTGTTTCAGAATTATCTCCTGAATATGCCAACGCAATGGGCATACAGTCAACACTTACTCCAAGTAGGGCAAACGGCTTTCTTAATATGTTTAAAAGAGTACAAGAAGAGGCAATAAAACTTTCATGAGGCATATTTATGGTAGAAGAGTCAGAAATTAAAAATTATTTAGCAGAAGTTGAAGATCCAGAGATGAATATTTCTGTAATGGATTTAGGTTTGATTTATTCAATATCAATAGACAGTGATCATGTTGAGATAGACATGACCCTCACTAGCCCCGGTTGTCCAGTTGCTCCTGAATTAATGGCTGCCGTACATCGTGCGGCTTTGAAAGCAAATGGAGTAGAATCAGTACATGTCAATCTAACATTCACTCCATTATGGGATCCTCGTATACATGCAACAGAAGATGGAAAGTTAGATCTAGGAATTTTCTAAATACTATTTTTTGTAGCAGAAACTACTGTATTTGTTAATAACATAGCTATGGTCATCGGCCCAACTCCTCCGGGTACTGGAGTCATATGACTTGCAACTTCCATGGCAGCTTCTTCAACATCTCCTACAAGTTTATTCTTACCAGTAGATTGATCTATTACTCTCGAAATACCCACATCTACTACCACAGCAGAATTTCTTATCCATTCCTTTTTTACAAATTCTGGCCTACCAACTGCTGCAATAATTACATCAGATGATTGACAAATTTGTTCTATATTTTTACTTCTAGAATGAGTGATTGTAACTGTAGCATCTACTCCTTTCTGTGCCAACATTAAAGAAAGCGGCATACCAACTATCCTACTTCTTCCTATTACAGTAACTTTCTTACCTTCCAAGTTTATTTTGGCATGTATGAGTAATTTCATTATTCCTGCAGGAGTACATGGCAAAAGTCCCTCTGTATCACCTTGAACTAATTTTCCTAAATTTTGAGGATGAAACCCATCCACATCCTTCGTGGGATCAATTTTATTTGTTATCTCTAACTCATTAATTTGTTTAGGTGTTGGACTTTGAACTAATATTCCATGAATATCATCATCTTCATTCATCTCTTCAATCAGATCCAAAACTTCTTTTTCTGAAGTGGAAGCAGGTAAAATAATCTTCGTACTTTTTATCCCAGTTCTTTTACATGCATTTTCTTTATTTCTTACATAAACGTGACTTGCCGAATCATCTCCTACTAGAATAACTGCTAAGTGAGGATAAATTCCTTGATTATTCAACTTTCCAACACGATCTTTCAGGTCATCCTCAATTTCAAGACTGAGTCCTTTCCCATCAAGGAGTACTGCGCCCATGAACTTACGTGCCGAAGGCCATGCTTTCAACCTTACAATGGAGCCCCAGGAGGGAGTCGAACCCCCGACCGTCTGATTACAAATCAGATGCTCTACCGGGCTGAGCTACTGAGGCGTGATTCCGGGCGGCCGTCTTTTGCACTTGAACCCTATAGTTT
>JBJLBJ010000020.1:0-1341 GCA_045568235.1 Candidatus Thalassarchaeaceae archaeon | reverse complement strand
AATAAATCTGGTTTTATATTCTGATTTTCATTTTAATTTACATAAAAATACCATCTGTACTAATAATGTAAATAATAAATAAAACAAATAAGCCGAAAACTAATACTGTTACTAATAATCCTAATGCAAATCCAGTAGGGCCATTGCTTCTAAGTCCCCATACAATACCAATTATGTAAATTAATGGTGTTATTATGCATATTGAAAATAATGCCATGATTCCTGACTCATCAATTTGAAATAAAAATTCTGATATTACACTCATAATTATCGCAAATACTGGCCCCGCAAAAAGTCCAATTAGAAACCAAACGACATTGTTATGTTTTGGATTAGAAGTGTCGATCATATCTATTTCTTCTGAGACTTCATTTTTTACTGGATTAATTTCAACAATCAAGGTAGTTTTCGGTCCATCTTTATGTTTCAGACAATATCCAGTAGTTCTAAATTCAAGTGCATTACAACCATCATAAGCACATTTATTGTCTCCCATGGTCAATGACAAATACTCTATGTCTTAGTTTTTATCACGATATTCTGTGTGATTGTTTTTATCAGTGACTATTGAAGGACAGTCATGGCCAATGCAGAGTGGAAGTCCGACCATCTCCCATTCCCTATGCCAGAGAGAAGATGGGCTTTAAGGCAAAATTGGATTAATCTAACTTTTTTACATTGGGAAGTCAATCCAGAGAAAATAAAACCATTTATTCCTGAAGATTTGGAACTAGATACCTTTCAAGGTAAAGCATATGTGGGCACTATTCCATTTATTATGGAAAAAGTACGACCTCATTTTTTACCTTATTTACCATTCATATCTACCTTTCCAGAATTTAATGTTCGTACATATGTTAAGAAAAATGGCAAGGCAGGAGTTTTATTTTTGACCTTGGATGCACAAAGTTATGTTACTTGTAAATATGCACCTAGAGTATATGGACTTCCATACAGATATGCTAAAGCAGATGTTAAAGTATCAGAAGAGAATTATATTTGGTATTCAAAATGTACTTCTAATGGTTTAGAATTAAAGGGTAAGTCAAAACCTGTAGGTGATATCAGAAGAGCCAAAAAGAATACTCTAGAATATTTTTTATTTGAAAGATACTGTTTATACGTTTCACATAATGATAAATTATACATGGCATATACTCAGCATAATCCTTGGGAATATCGTGATGGTGAAGTAAATATTGAAATCAATTCTTTAACGGAATCCTTTGACTTAGGAATTAATAATTATCTTTCTCCTGACCTTGTTCATGTCACACGGGGCGTAAAAGTAAAGACTTGGGATTTAGAGCACATAAATGGTGAGTAGTTTTGAATAATTAT
>JBJLBJ010000019.1:0-3698 GCA_045568235.1 Candidatus Thalassarchaeaceae archaeon | reverse complement strand
TCTGCATTATCTTGGTTTCGTTGATATATAATATCACTCATCTCCTCATTAGATTGTTGTAAATCTTCTATCTGTTGTTCTAAATCAGTAGTGTCATCTCCAGTACATCCAGCAAGAGCGGATGTTAGCATTAGCAATACAATAATCATCGGTTTTAGTTGACTCATATCCTTTGGTCAATACTCGATTTTTTAGTATTTCTTACATAGTATCTACTTGGGTAGCGAATACGCTGTATTGCAGTATAATGGTAACTATACTCAAATCTGAACCATTGGAATAAAGATAATCAGTGTAAACATCAGTCCAATAACTCAGCACTACCCAATATTGAATTACGTAACGCCTATCGCTGGTCATGGGCCATTTGAAGAGAATTGCAGTGATGCAAATAATACTTCTAATCGTTATATTAAGCCCAATCTCTATGGTCGTCGCAGACCATTCCCCTACCCATTCTCGATGGGACATCCTCATTGTGGAGGAACAAATACCCATTGAGGAGATAGAGGTTACAGAAGACGGAGAGGTCGCCATTCTTGTGATGATTGATAATACTAACATGATTAGTATAACAGTTAGATTGGATTACACTGTACCTCACAACGCCGACCTCACCGGCCCTGCGGAAATTACAGTGCAAGGATCCTCCATTGATTATTTCGAAGTACTGCTAAGTGGAATCAACATAGAGAACTCCAATGGCGAAACGGGAGAAGTTTTCGAGGTACAGGGCACAGTTACATCACGCCAAGGATTACCCATCAGCGTACCAGGTGACATTGATGCAGACGACGTTTTAGTCACAATTCCAGAAACGGGCTCAAATGAAACCGAGCCTGAGACTCTCAGGGGCGATAGCACCCCCGCACCCGGGCTCGCGATCACTTTGATATCGTTATTAGTCGCAACGAGAGGGCGAGGGCGGAGATGAACTGTATTACAGATCTAAGTAGAAAAATGGTGTGTGCGTTGGCACTCATCTTCATTAGTTATTCCAAACAAGCTGTAGGGACATCACGCCAAGAAGGCTGAGAAGCTCATTACGCTGATAGCAATACCAGCGTAGGACCCAATCAACATTGTCAAAATCATTCTAATCATAATTTATATGATGGACGTGTGCGTTATCAAAGCGTGTTTCTATTCATGGACGGAACATAGACTCCCCATTTTGTACATGCAGCGGCATGGGTAGCGAATACCCTGTATTGCAGTACAACGGTTTCTATGGTAAAATCTGAACCACTGGGATTGGTACTGTAACCCATTAGTTATTCCAAATAAGCAAAGGGGGGGTGCTATAGTTTCAGTATTCGCTACCGACGCGTGGACTGTATGTACATAGGGCATCACGAGGGTTAATTTCAGCTTTCGGTTGCAAACCAAATCCATTCGAAATTGAATCCAGTGAGGAAAATAAATCACCTGTATAAACGCCATAAAGGGACTTCTGTTTCAACAACTGTTAAAGTATGCTCTTTAATCGTCCTAAGCATGAGTGATAAGAATCTAACACCATATATGGAGGCCTGAAGATGGACCTGAAAACAGAATTGCAGAAGCCAAAGTGGTGGCTGGTCATCACGGCCTTGCTTCACACCGTTGTCGGCGTACTCATGGAATTGGATCCGGACAACGACAACGAGTTGATGGTTGCAGGAATCATGCTCATCATCCCCGTCTACATGCTCTACGCCGCCTTCATGAACGAAGGGCGAGCGCAGGCTCGTTTGGCAGCCGTGATCGCTGGACCGATCTTTGTGTGGTTCTTATTGTGCACGATTCTCGGTCTCGAAATTACGTATGCAACAACGGATTACACGTTTGAGTTTTCCGGCGAAATCATTCCACCGCTTGTGCTCTGGGGGATGACCGCTTTGACGGGCGTTCTCGGATGGAACATGGACGAAGCCACACCTGCTGAGTGAGCGTCGAAGGTAGCGAAGTTGATGGATAGCGTGACAAAACTCAATGGTTTTGTTGAGAAGTTGTTTTGAAGGCAATATTCAAATTCTATATAGATACTTTGTCAAATGAAAACCTCTACAATCTTTGCATCGATATACGGTCAATTGTTGACTAGGATTTATCTTCATTTGCTTCTTCCTAGATTTATTTGCTTCCTTCTGAGAAGAATATCGTTTTTTTCCACATTTATTATCCATGCAAAAGAACCTCAATTTCAGCCAATTTTAAAATTTGATTTGACAAGGTATTCATTTTTCAAATATTCAACATCATTCTTTCTATTTTCATTATTTCCGCCTATCGCACTCTCCACTCCAACTATTCCTTCTAGTATCTCAATCAATCTTGAAACTCTTTTACTAGAAGCGGGGGGACCTAGTTGAGTGACGTATTCAGCGTTGTTTGAGTGATTCGTCTTAACATATCTATGAACTGCTCGATCTAAATACATTCTCCTGTAATTATGTGGCATAATAGTAGAATTGTATTTCATCACTTGAAGAAACCCTTTCTTTAGATGATTCATATCATGAGGAGCCGATAAGGGCATACAGTCTCTTTCTGGACATGTATCTTCTGTAAGATTAAGTCCACATTTTTTACAATAGCGAATTTCCATATTTTTGAGATATTACCTTTCTAAATAATCTTAACCGTTGAAATTTTCTTTAAATGGTTACTTAATAATCAGAAAATCAGTAATATTATATATGGAAACCCTTCTATTATATTGTTAGGATTTGAGAGAATTATCCTGTCCTAATTTGGCTCAATTGGTGTTGAAAATGAGAGATTACGGTTTAGAAGAAGAATTACAAAATAAGATTGATGATGGTTTGAATATCTGGGTAATAGGAGATGTCCATGGACACTTTAATACGCTCAAATCATTAGTTAAAAGTCTGGAATTAGAAGAAGAAGATGTTGTTGTGATGTTGGGAGATTTAATTGACAGGGGTCCTACATCGGCCCATGTTGTGAATTATGTGAAAAAATCAAAAAACTTCTATTGTATTCGTGGTAATCATGAACAAATGATGATAGAGGGCTTCGATGATTCAACATTTTTTAAAGATTTGAATATTGAATCTAGAATTTGGTACCACAACGGCGGAAAAAATACTGAATCATCTTACATCGATTTATATCGAAGTTCTAATGCAGTACTATCAAAGGCTTCAGAAGACTTAGATTGGATGGTAAAACTACCAACCGAAATAGTCCTTGATGATTGGAGAATGGTTCATGGAGGTTACGATCAAAACCATGATGTCGAAGGCCAAGACACAGGCATCCACATGTCTGCTAGAAAACAATTTTACACATCAAAACATGCAATTGATCCCAAGAGAACTATCCTTTTTGGACATACTGTGACGTTCGAACATTTACATAAAGATCATTCAAAGGCGGGTCTAGCATGGTTTTCTGACGTGAAACTTGATGATGGACGTCCGATGGCAATTGGACTAGATACATGCCTTTACCACAACCTTGAGTTGCCAAGAGTTTTGAGTGCCTACAACCTTCAGACGGATGTGATAGTTTATCAAAATCGAGTGTATTGATTTTCTACACAGGCATCTAACTGATAGGTAGAGAATACTGAAACTATAGCGCCCCCCTTTGCTTATTTGGAATAACTAATGGGTTGCGATGTCAATCCCAATGGTTCAGATTTTACCATAGTAACCGTTATACTGCAATACAGCGTATTCCCTACCCTA
>JBJLBJ010000018.1:0-6173 GCA_045568235.1 Candidatus Thalassarchaeaceae archaeon | reverse complement strand
AGCAGTGACTTTACATTTACCATTTGAGAAATTATCTAATTCTATTCCCATTAATTTTCCTAAACCGGAAAGTTTAGGCATATTTTTCTCAATTTTATCCACGTAATTTTCTCCATCAATCTATTCAATAAACATCTCACCTGTTTGTACTCTCCATAATCTTGAATACAATCCATTATTTGAGATTAGATCTTCATGAGTGCCGGACTCGGAAACTTTGCCACTTTCTAATACTGCTATAATGTCTGCAGAACGAACCGTGGAAAGACGGTGAGCAATTATTAGTGTAGTCCTATTTTCCGATATTTTAGTTATTGAACGTTGCAATGCTGCTTCAGTTTCATTATCCACATTACTAGTAGCTTCATCTAAAATAAGAACTGGAGCATCTTTCAAAACTGCTCTGGCAATAGCTAATCTTTGACGCTGCCCACCTGATAATTTATGGCCATCTTCTCCAATATTAGTATTCCATTTATTGGGTAAATTTTCTATGAAACCTAAAGCTTCACCTATTTTTGCTGCTTCTAAAATTTCTTCTTCAGAGGCATTTGGATTACCGTAAAGAATATTCTCACGCACGGTTCCTGGGAATAAAGTAGTATTTTGACTAACTAGACTAATAGATTTTCTTAACGAGTTTAGAGTAACATCAGTAATATTATGTCCATCTATAGATATTTTACCAGTTTGAGATTCATGAAATCTGAGTAATAATCTAATCAAAGTAGTTTTTCCTGAACCTGTAGCGCCAACTAATCCTACTGTCGAGCCAGCAGGAATTGATAATTGAAAATCGTCCAAAACAACTTCTCTACCTGGATATGTGAAACTGAGATCACTAAAAACAATACTCCCTGAGATGTTAGAAAGTTTCAAATCTCCTTCAGTTATTCCTACTTCAGTATCTAATAAGTCTAAGACTCTGGTAGTAGAAGCCATTGCCCTTTGGTACAAATCAAATGTTTGTCCAAGCCTTGTTAATGGCCATAAAAGACGTTGGGTAATGAAAACAATAATCGAGTATGCACCTATGCTCAACTCTCCTTCTAGGGCCATCCATCCGCCAACGAGCATATTCGCTGTAAAAGCGAATAGAATAGCCATCCTTATCAATGGGACAAATGAGGCTGAAAGTTTTATTGCATTTCTATTGGCATCTCTGTAAAGCATAGAGGCTTGTGATACTCTCTCTATTTCCCTATCTTCAGCTGTAAATGATTTGATAGTAGTAATTCCTTGAAGATTATTATTCAAAGTTGAGTTTAGATCAGCAACCTCTTTACGAACATTTGCATATCTAATACCAATTTTTCTTTGAAAGATGAAAGACCCTGCAACAATAACAGGTACTGGTAAAATTGCCCAAATAGCTACTTCTGGTGCTAAAAAAAGCATAATTCCTCCTACAACAATTACTGTAGTTCCGACTTGAAACAAATCATTAGCGCCCTGATCGAGGAATCTCTCTAATTGGTTTACGTCATCATTCATGATGGCCATTAATCCGCCAGTAGTTTGCTCAGAAAACCATTGCATCTCTAGATTTTGAATATGTGAATAGGCATCCATCCTCAAATCGTGTTGTGCAGTTTGGGCTAAATTTCTCCATAATACATCATAAAAATATTGGAAAAGGGATTCTAGTATCCAGATAATTGCCGTAATTACAGTCAATAGTAAAAATTGATCCTTTGGATCAGGATACCATTCTGCTAAAAATGATTTTTCTCTTAAAGCAACTACATCAATAGCTATGCCTATTAAAAGAGGAGGTGCAAGATCCCAAATTTTATTCAGTATTGAGCAAATTGATGCTAATAATACAGTAATTCTATGTTGTTTCAAATGTGATAAAAGTCGCAACAAAGGGTGTTGAGTATTACGCACATAAAACCCTAGACTGTAGGGCGTTTCAATGTAAGCATCATACGCGCCAAACTACATAATTTCTTTCTGGCATTTGATAATTATTTGAATCAGGCCAATTCAGCATCTGTGCTAAGAAAGTAAGTATAGTAACATTAGTGAAATTTGTTGCTTCATCAATAGAAAGATTTCCTACACATCCCCTTATGGCGCATCCTAATGGAACATAATGATAATGTCCAGCATCAATAAGTAATGCAGAGTGAAGCACGTTTTCTCCCAACAACTCTTGTGTTTTGTTTACTTCAGATAATGCAACTGTCTCGTCAATATCACTAGCAATAATGAGAATATCAGAATCAACAGAAGAAATCCCTGTACTCAATAAAGAACCATTCCATGGGGCTAATAAGATAGTGGCCCATACTCTATCATCATGTATTTTAATAACACTTTTATTAGGATTTTGATCTTGCCATAACTCAATTATTTCACAAGAACTACCCATATTTATCTCATCTACGCCACCTGAAGATGTATCATTACAATCATCTTGTAAATCAGATAAAAATATTTCAGCACCTGTAATCATCATGGAAGTAAAGCCACCTGTTGATTGACCAGACATTGCATAACCATCATCAGGATTTATACATCCATTAAGATAACCCCGATTCTGACTTTTGTAGGAAAGCCAATCAAAAGAGTCCATAATATCTACAGGTCTTGCAAGCATCATCTCGGCAAAGTTATCTAACTGTACATCTAGTAATGTGCTATATCTATGATCTGGCGCAAATGCAAAAAAACCATGACTTGCTAAGTATTCTAAATAATGAGCTGACCCCCATCTTATACTTGGGAATCCGTGACTATATGCCACCACTGGCCTAGGCTCTGAGCAGTCAGGTGATGCAGATTGCCAGGCATTGCCGGACCATGTATTGTCATATATCACAATGTCTCCATCTTCATCAGCGGTCGGATACCATAACTGAAGGGTGATTTCATGCCCTCTTGGTGAATTAAAATTTAATTCCGATGTCCCCACATTAAATGGACCTGAACTATTTAGTTTCGTAAATGGCGTTAAATCAAATGGGTCAATAGTGTCTAATAAACCATCGTTATCATCATCAAAATCGGCATTATTTCCTATACCATCTTGGTCAGTATCGTATTGCTCGGATGGATCATTTGGATAATTATCTTGTAAATTATTAACTCCGTCTCCATCTCTATCTAAATCGGAATTATCTCCTATGCCGTCATTATCCATATCAGATATTTCATCAGGATTGAGGGGTAATTGGTCATTTACATCCAGTGTCAAGTCTCCATCATCATCGTCATCACAAACATCTCCTTCTCCATCAGAATCTGTATCTAACTGATCTGGATTAATCAATAAGATACAATTATCAGACATATCATTTATCTCATCACCATCACTATCCAAAGGAGGAGATGAAGTACAACCTGAAAAAGTAGAGGAAAATAATATCATAAATAAGAAAAAAGAAAAATTCTTTTTAAAAATTGGAGACATAAAATGAGAATTCATATGTTGCTGAGATGAGATTAACAGATAAACTTGTGTCCTTAACTTAAAAAAATTCGCTTAGAAGGCTTGATCCGTCCATGAATTAGCCCATAAATCGAATAATCCTATACTTATATTTCCGGTTGCATTCGTCCTTACAGTATATAAATCACCATTTGAAACCAGTTTTTCTCCAAGGAAATCTATCCAATAAAATTCCCACCAAGTACCATCAGACAATGTTTGGTTGATATTTTGAGTATCAAATCTCATTAAAGAAACTGAAGAAGTAGAATTATTGTAAGATAATAATCCATGGATTTCTAACTGTTCAGGTTTGATATCAAGAGAAAGAGGATTAGAAATTACTCCGACCAATATGAAATATTTTCAGATGAGTTTTTTGGTAATGGATCTGGAATAAATGGAGCGGGAGTTCTTTGAATATCTTTTTTAAGAGATAAAGAGATGTTTTCAGTTGTAACTCTTAGAATGAATTTATCATCTCCGGAATAAGTCTCAATTCCAGTAATTAATGGAGGAATACCTCGAGTTTCTATAATAATTAAATGTGAATCATTTGATGCACTAGCAACCTGCTGAGTCGAAGTTGGGTCTGCTGAGAAAGACCAATCAAGATCATTCAAGTGCTTTGTATCGAATGCAAATGGTGGCCAAAAACCGTCTGGATTTTCAGTAGCAGATTGGGCTAATTTGATGAAGGGATTGGAATATTCAGGAATTTCGTCTCTTCCTTCGTACCACTCATTCCCTATTCTGTAATTATTTGATTGTTGGCCTTCGACATATTCTGTATCAATTACAACCGTACCTCCTAAAATCAATCTAGAAGAAACCGAACTTAGTTCGGCTTCATCATCCTTAATTACATTCCAGTATATCTCTCCTCTTTGTGTTTGATGTTCCGATACTAGAGTCGCTTCAACTGCAATTTGAGAAAACATTTCTGAATATGAAATTACATCAAATGCATTATCTTTTGATAAAAGGTTAGAAAAGGATTCATTATTGAATGGGAAGCAATCGTCATTTTCACATGATTCAGTTAAAGGAACGGATAAACAACCTGAAGCCATAGATAAAATGAGTACCAAAAATATTGAGAATACCGACTTCATATAATGTTCGAAAAGGATATCGTTGATGAGACTATGTAAAGTAATTCCTTTACGGAGTAATAATTTGTACGTTGCCGCTATATGTGGTCGCCTACAGGGAAGAGTACGGGAGAGGGCGTGACAGCAGTGGATATCCTAGTAGTTTACAAAAAAAATTTTGAAGAAGTTCATGATAAGGCCCTTGAAAATATCAAGGAAATATTAGATAGATTGGTTACTGAACGTGGTATTAAAGTTGATTATACTGTAAGAGAAACTGTTCGAAGATCTGACTTTTTAGATAGAGATTTGGCCATAATACTTGGAGGAGATGGAACATTAACCTCGATAGTCCATTCTGTAGATTCAAAAACTTTGGTTATGGGAGTGAATAGTCATCCAAGAGAAGTACATAGTGATGGTTCATATGGTTTCTATATGGGAAGTGAACCCAATTTCTTTGCTAAAGATATTGTTGATGCAATTGAAGGGAAAGCCATTGTCAACATTCTGCCTCGATTACAGGCAGAAATTGAAACTCCAAGTGGGAAAAAAATTATTTCTGATCCTGCTCTGAATGATTTGTTAGTAGCAAATACACATCAATATCAACCATCGAAGTATAGAATTCAAAGAATAAACGATCAAGGGAGTGACGAATTTGATGTAGTCCAGAAATCTTCAGGGTGCTTATTCTCGACTTTTCTTGGACAGGGAGCTTGGTTTAGGCATGTAGCAAATATAGAAGGTTTTACTTTCCCATTGGAAGAGGTAAATGAAAAATATCTTTTCGTATCTAGAGATTTACCGAGAAGCGAAAGAATGGAAGATGGGTCTTATTGGTCATGGACTGATAAGCCAACAAAAATAACAAGTGATATGCACAGAGGTTATGTTGTCAGTGATGGATGGGAAGAAACCCACTTTACAAGAGGTTCTACAGTGACAATAAGTTTGAATGGCCCCTCATTACAACTGTTAACATTTAGAAGTACAATACACGACAGGGTCGCACATTGGATAAAATCATAGTTTAGAGAATTTGTTCAAGGAATAATTTAGTTCTTTCATGTTTTGGATTATCAAAGAAAACATCTGGGGTATTTTCTTCAATTAGTAAACCTTCATCAAAAAGTATTACTCTATCTGCTACTTCTTTTGCGAAACCCATCTCATGAGTTACGACAATCATTGTGATATCTCTTTTTGCTAAATCTATCATTACATCAAGAACCTCTTTTATCATCTCGGGATCTAAAGCAGATGTTGGTTCATCAAATAGCATGATTTTTGGATCCATTGCTAAGGCCCTGGCTATAGCAACACGCTGTTGCTGACCACCAGACAATCCACTTGGATATTTGTAGGCTTGCTCCGGAATACCTACTCTTTCAAGTAGTTCCATAGCTATTTCTTCGGCATCAATCTTTGACATACCTTTTACTTTCATAGGTGCTAACGTAATATTCTCCATGATAGTCAGATGCGGGAATAGATTAAATTGTTGAAAAACAAAGCCTATTTCAGAACGAATATATTTTAAATCGGAAACGGCAGTATCTTCATTTATTTCTATTCCATCTATTTCTATAGATCCTCCACTATGTGGTTGTAACCTATTCAGTGTTCTAATGAATGTAGAT
>JBJLBJ010000017.1:0-7241 GCA_045568235.1 Candidatus Thalassarchaeaceae archaeon | reverse complement strand
TATTATCATTAATTATGATTACTTTACTAACTATCCTATGGATGGTTCGATAAACACATTCTCTAACAATCGGCTCTATAGAATTATCACTAATCACACTATCTTTCCATGCCCAGTTTTCTGGCCAATCAATATTTGGCTCTCCAACCGATATAGTAAATTTTTCATTCCCTAATATTATTTTATTTATTCTTTTCAGAGTCCACTTAATTTCCATCTTTTCAATTTCTTTTAACGTAGGTAGTCTTAGTATAAATTTCTCATCTTGAATTTTAGCTCTACCTATTTTAGGCAGCATTGGGCCATTTCCATTCTGATCTACTAACAATATTTTTCCATCATGTTCCAGATAAACATACTTGTAATCTGCTTCCATGTTTCTCACTAAATATCAATATCCCAAGATAGTCTCTAATTGTTCTCTGTAAAAAGAACCCGATTTTTGCAATTTTTCTAATTCATGCTCTTCTAGATTGAGTTTTATTATCTCCTCAACTCCATTCTTACCTAATATAATTGGGACGCCAATATATATATCTTTCATACCATATTCTCCATTCAAATATGCACTACAAGGCAATAATCTTCTTCTATCATTAAGTACTGATTCTGCCATAATAGCTGCTGCGCTTCCAGGCGCATAGAAAGCACTCCCCTTTTCAAGTAATTTTACTATCTCTCCTCCTCCACTTGCAGTTCTAGAACTAATCTCCTCAATTTTCTCATTACTCAATAGTTGTGTTATTGGAATGCCTCCTACAGTAGTATATCTTGGCAGAGGAACCATTGTGTCCCCGTGTCCGCCAAGAACCATTGCTTGCACATCCTCATTACTGCAACCTATTGCTTCAGCAACAAAATGAGTCATCCTTGCTGAATCTAATATTCCGGCCTGACCTATTACTCTATTTTCGGGAAAACCTGTTACTTTCTGCATGTGATATGTCATCAAATCAAGGGGATTAGTTACCATGATAATTATTGATTCTGGAGCGTATTCTTTAATTCCTTTACCGACCTGTGAAACTATTTCTGCATTTTTCCCAATCAAGTCTTCTCTACTCATCCCTGGTTGCCTTGGGAAACCGGAGGTAACAACTACAACGTCAGAATCTGCTATATCTGCATAATCTTTGGTTCCAGTAATTTTCCCATCATAATTGAGAACTTTACCTCCTTGACTCATATCAAGTGCTTTACCCTTTGCAAACCCTTCAAATATGTCTAAAAGTACTATTTCTCCAATTTTTCTCTCAGCAAGTACAAAAGCACATGTTGCTCCTACATTTCCTGCTCCAATCACTGCTACTTTTCTTGATCCTCTCGCCATGGTAGTTTCAAACTCCTCGATTCATACATAGGACTTAGCCTTTGGTAGTCATACATTAGAATTAATGAGGGTAAAATGTTTTTTAGTAGTCATTCATGTCAAGTTTTATGGAGGAAAAACATAAATCCCTTCTTCCAATCTTATTAGTTGGCTTTGTTCCATCTATATCCGTTATATTTGGTATCAAAATAATTGATAATGAATTCTATTCTCAGATATTTTTTGTCATATGTAAGCTGTGGATATTCACGATTCCTACTATTTGGTTTTTTTATGTGGAAAAAAATATTTTTTCGAGAGCATTACCTTCTAGGAAGGGATTGGAAATGGGCACTTTAACTGGCATAGTTATGTCGATAATAATTATACTGACATGGATTATTTTCGAAGACTCCATTAATCTAGAAGAAATGATAAATACTCTTAATTCCAAAGGGCTTTCTAATCTTAATTTATATGTATTAGGAATGATTTATTGGATTTTTATTAATAGTTTGTTGGAAGAATATGTTTTTCGTTGGTTTATCACGACTAAAGCAAGTATATTATTCGGCCACGATTCTTATGCAATACTTTTTTCGGCACTATTATTCACATTACATCATTCTCTAGCCCTTCATTTCTTTGGATTTATTTGGTGGCAAACAATTATTGCATCCTTCGGCTTACTATCTGCTGCTGCAATTTGGTCTTGGTTATACTTACAGTATCGTTCAATATGGGTGTGTTGGCTATCTCATGCAATATGCGATGTAGTCGTTTTCTCAATTGGTTATCAAATACTTTTTACATAATTTTTTTCTTGTTTGAAAACTACCCGCCGGCGGTTTCAATAAGTGAATTCTTTTCGATAAAGATATACTAAGTCACCGTGGCTTGTTAATAAGAGGTTTTTTTCAAATGCGTATTGGAGTTTTATCGGAACCTGAAGGAGAAAATAGAGTTGCTATTGTACCTAATTCTGTTAAAAAACTGATAAAAGTAGGCTTCAATGTCATTTTTGAAAAGGGAGCTGGGATAAAAGCCAATTACCTGGATAAGGAGTATTCTGATGCCGGCGCTATTTTAAGATCTAGATCGGAAGTAATGTCATCGGAGGTATTAATCACGATTAATATGTTAGGAAAGGACGATCTTAGACCAGGTATGATTTTAGCATGTGTTGCTGACCCATTCCGGCATCCAGAGAAAATTAAAAATGCATTAGAAAAGAAAATCACTCTTTTTTCTATGGATATGATACCTCGTCGACTTTCTCGTGCACAATCTATGGATGTCAATTCTAGTCAAGATAATTTAGCAGGTTACAAGGCTGTTTTATTAGGTGCTTCATATGTTCCTAAAGGAATACCTATGATGACTACTTCTGCAGGAACTATAAGGCCGGCTAAAGTAGTAATAATGGGCAGTGGAGTAGCAGGATTACAAGCCATCGCCACTGCAAAAAGACTAGGGGCAGTTGTTTATGCTTCAGATGTTCGTAAATCAGCTGCTGAGCAAATCGAATCCGTAGGAGGACGTTTTATAGAAGTTGAAGGAATGGATGATTTTGAGGATGAATCAGGTTATGCGAAACCACTTACTCCAGAATTTATTCAGAAAGTAAACGACACTGTATGTGATGTTGCATCCGATGCAGACATAATCGTCACTACGGCAAGAATCTTTGGTCGACCAGCGCCGATAACAGTGCCTGAGGATGCCATATCAAAATTCAAATCTGGAGCTGTTGTAGTAGACATGAATGCTGATGTTGGAGGTAATTGTGAAGTTACTGAAGTAGGAAAAATAATTACAACAAAAAATGGTGTTATAGTTGTGGGGACTCCTAATTTGCCCGGAACTCTGGCAAATTCTGCAAGCATGCTTTATTCAAATAATTTAACTAATTTTATTATATCTATTTTTAGAGAAGGTAAATTAGTAATTTCTGAAGAAGATGATATTTTAGTAGGCGCACCTGAAGGTTCCGACTTCTATATTTCTGGAATGGGCGGAGTACTTATTTGTCAAGATGGACAAATTCATACAAAACAATCTAAATTAGGAGGTATAATCTAATGACTCCTGAGTTATTGATTGGTTCAATCACATTGTTCGTTTTAGCAATCTTCCTCGGATTTGAACTAATTACCAAAGTTCCTGCTATGTTACATACGCCTTTAATGAGTGGCGCTAATGCAATATCTGGAATCAGTGTCGTTGGAGCATTAATTGGCGCTAATGTAATTTTTAGTGGTATGGAGACAGAAACATCGGGAATTTTAGCCTTTATTGCAATTATCCTAGCAATGATAAATGTCATTGGAGGTTTTGCTGTAACCAACAGAATGCTGAATATGATTGCAGGTAAAAAGAAGGGGAATTAAGTATGTTGGAAGACTGGATTTCTCTGGGATATCTTATCTCTGCATCATTATTTATTTTCGGCCTTAAGAATCTAGGACACCCAAAAACTGCTCCCCGTGGAAACAAACTCGGAGCCACAGGAATGGCAGTTGCGATTATCACCACGGTATTTGAAATGAATTTGGTCGGTCAAGGAATAATAGGTTGGGAACTGATAATATCTGGGCTATTAATTGGTTCAATAATTGGTTATATTATGGCTGCAAGAGTAGAAATGACTGGAATGCCTGAGTTAGTTGCTCTTTTCAATGGCTTTGGGGGAGCAGCTTCTGCCTTGGTTGCTTTATCTGAAAGTTGGAGGTATATCTATGAATCAAATGAAGTTCCAACTGGTTTGGATTTGACAGTTATTTATGTAGCAGCTGGATTATCTGCATTGGTAGGTTGGATGACATTAACGGGTTCAATACTCGCTATGTACAAACTTAAAGGAGGCGTGACTCTATTCGGTAAATGGTTCAGAACTCCTACATGGGGTCCAAGTTGGCTAAATTCTGTAAAAACAATATTATTTTTATCTGTCTTATCATTCATTTATCTTTCACTCAATGATCCTACTAACGTTACATTTTTGTGGGCAATCATCATTATTTCTTGTATTCTGGGAGTAATACTAGTACTTCCAATAGGGGGTGCAGATATGCCTGTAGTAGTTTCTTTACTGAATTCTCTTTCCGGAATTGCGGCTGCATTTACAGGGTTTATAATATCAAATAGTGTTTTGATAGTAGCCGGATCTTTGGTAGGTGCTTCAGGATTAATTCTGACATTTATCATGTGTAAAGCAATGAATAGAACACTCATGGATGTTCTTTTCAAGTCATTTGGAGGATCTGAAAAAGAGACCTTAACTAGGACAAAAGTTGGTGCAGATGCTGAAGAAGTTGCAATGATGGTGGATGGTGCACAAAAAGTAATCATAGTTCCAGGTTATGGCATGGCAGTCAGTCAATGCCAACACCAAGTTAAAGAATTTTCAGACCTATTAAAAGAGAAATTCGACACTGAAGTGAAGTTTGCTATTCATCCTGTAGCAGGACGAATGCCTGGTCATATGAATGTATTACTCGCTGAAGCAAATGTCCCATATGATCAATTAATTGAAATGGACGAAATTAATCAAGAATTTTCTGAATGTGACATGGCTGTAATTATTGGTGCTAATGATACATGTAATCCAGCTGCAAGGAGTGGCGAAGGGCCATTGGCAGGGATGCCAATAATAGATGCCGATAAGGCTAGATCTGTTGTTATAATAAAAAGAAGTTTATCAGTAGGATATGCTGGAGTTGACAATGACTTATTTTATGAAGATAAGACAATGATGTTATTTGGTGATGGAAAGGTTATGATGAATAGCCTCAATTCTGCAATAAAGGAAATTTGAATATTAGGTATTTTGGAGGCATCTTACGGGTAACGGTTATGAGACTCCTGCCTCCGAAAATGAAATAGGTGATACCCATGAACAAGATCCTTCCTCGATTTGGTATCGCTTTATTTGTTGTTGGTTTACTTATTGTACCAGTATTTGGCTTAAGTGATGGACCTTCAGCATTAAATTCAGATGAAGAACTAACTGTAAAATACGGCTGTAATTGCCATAATAATGGCGCTTCATCTCCTAGAGCTGTTGTTATGATAACAGGCGTACCAATTATGTATGAATTATCAGAAACATATAATCTAACGGTCAGAGTTGCAGATTCACTAACTCTTTCTGGAGGAGATGGTAATGTCAAAGCAGGATTTTTATTATCTTCAGATGCTGTAGGGGTATTTTCTTGGTCAGATAATCAAAATATCATGCAAGCAAAAGAGCGTCCTGATGATATCTCTCATTCAGAAACGGATTCTGATGGAGTATGGGATTTTAGATGGACTGCTCCTTCAGAGAATGTTGGCCAAGTTAACTTCTGGTTAGCAGGTAATTCCGTAGATGGTGGAGGGATACCTGACGAAAATGACTATTGGAATCTTTTATCATTTTCAATTAACGAACCTGGTGCGATAACTACTACAGAATCCGATTCAACCTTGCAAACTAGAACTATTTCTGTAGGAGATTATGATTCCCTATTCGTTTTAGAAGTTACAGATGAACAATTAGAGAAAGAACGCCAGAATAAACTATCTCATAAATTGTTTAAACAAGGTAATTTATTTTTCTGGACTAGTCTAGTTGCATTAATTGTGGGCGGAGTTTTTCAAAGAGAAATTTTAGAAAGGCGATTCGGTGAAGGGCCAGAGTATCTGGCCAGGGAATTAGCCGTCCCACAAGCAATACGCAGATCAATTGGCTGTATTATTTCCTTCTATATGGCATTTAGGTGGACAGTTAATGATGCCATTATACAGTTCCCTCCTCCCTCTATAGTTGGCCCAGATGCAGAAGTAACAGATCTTACTGTATTCATCATTGGATGCTTCTATTTCATCAGTGCTTGGTTCGCATATGGTGTATATAGGACCATATTAGCTGCTAATTCAGAACCTAAAGTTAAGGATATTTTGTGATATGGTATCTTCAGTTTCCAAAGATATCAATTTACCTCTTTCATCTCACCTATTCGAACTAGTTAATATAATTAAATTTCATCTAGTCTTTTTTATATTTTTTTCTTTACTTTGGTCTTTTTTTGTAGAGGATTTAATATCAAGATGGTTATTTAGTATTCCATTGGGAGCCAGTTCTTTAGATCTCTCAATATACGGGCCATATGACTGGATAGAAATACAATGGTCAATGGTATTCTTATTATCAATCATATCTACTCTGCCTTTTCTTTCTTATTCACTACTCAAATTCACTAGTGTTGGATTATTGCCAAAAGAAAAAAATTGGTTTTTCTCATTACTAATATTTAATTTATTTATAATCCCTACCGTATTAATCATAGTATGGGTTTTCTTTTTACCAAACTTTCTTTCCTCCTTTGGGAGATTTGGATCAATAGAAGGAGTAGGTAATCGTTATGATGCATCAGCTATTTTCAAATTAACATTGGGCTTTTCATGGATTCTTATCATTTTTTCTTTAACCACTATTTCATTAGGTTTAGCAAGATTAATTGGAGTATTTGACAGTCGAAATTCAAATATGAAATTAAAAATTATTGTCTTTTCTAGTAGCTTAATTATTCTTTCATTACCTAATGAGTTTGATGGATTACGCATAATTTCTGCTCTATTGGTTGTCTATTTATCTGATATTATTTCGAGAACTATCCCTTCTTCGCCATTAGGAACACGTTCTTTTCATGTAGAAGACATTATTTCTAGTAATGGAAAAGTAAATCGTATTGCTGTAGTTGATTGTAATTGTGAAGGAGTATGTCCCAAAGTACCTGATAAATTCAAACCTGTTGGAGTTGCCATTCCCACCTGTCAAGCATTATGCCTTTATCCCGATGAACAAGATTCTCTAGTGGATTTAGTAATTAATTCTAATATTTCCAGTCTAATAATAACTGGCTGTGACAGTTACCCGACTCCAGTAAGT
>JBJLBJ010000016.1:0-7261 GCA_045568235.1 Candidatus Thalassarchaeaceae archaeon | reverse complement strand
CTACTGTCGCTCCTTGAATCCCTGCAGAGACTCCTCCTCCAGCTATTATGGCTAATGACCATTGTAGTACAGGGTTCATTTCTTCTCCAAGTAACATTGCAGTCATTCCTGTTCCTGCAATTATAGCAGCAGGAGTTGCTACACTATCTAGTAAATTATCTACCCAAGGAATATAGTATCCCAATGTTTCAGCTATTACAGCTGCGCCCAGTAAAAATATAGTAATTTCACTTTCAAAAAATTCAAATGAAGTACCTTCTAGATTTAGATTTAGATTTCCAAATCTAACAACTAATGAAAGTAGGAATGGAGGGAGAAATATTCTGAATCCTGCCGCAGCAGATAACCCAACTCCCATACAAAGGGCTACAAATGCTTCATACATACTTATATGTTCCAAACAGGCTTTTACAATTAAAATCTTCTATTTTAATGATAATCAAGTATTGATTTATATATGTATGCGTCAGGAGGTATTGCCATGTCAGAAGTTACACAAGCCAATCAGGCGAGCACAGATGAAGGATATGGAACAGGAAATTGGAGAATATTGATGGCGTCAGCCGGTATCGACATGTTCCTAATGAGATTCGCTATTTTGATAGTGAATATATGCACTGTTTTTATTGCAGTTCCATTCACTACAGTATTTTACTACAATGCATGGTGTCAGAAAGTAACAATTGAGGGTAAGAATCTAAAATTCACTGGTACGGCTGGTGGATTCTTTATGACATGGCTCAAAACACTAGCACTTTCAATAGTAACTCTAAGTTTATACTGGTGGTTCAGAGGAAGCAAGAATAAGGCAAGATGGGTTGATTCTAATCTTTCTTGGGCATAATTTTTCTGATATAGTTGGAGATAGAAAAATTACTTTAGTGACCATTGGTACTAATTTTAACCATTACCTCATCTAGTAATTTTATAGTTTTCAAAGCATCTTCCTTTGTTATGACCATTGGTGGTTTTATCTTTATTACATTCTTATGAGGCCCGTCGATGCTTAGTAGTACATTACGATGCTGCATTTCCTTTACTATTTCTTTAGCCTCTACAGCTGCAGGATCCAAGGTTTCCCTATCCTTTACTAATTCAAAACCAATAAACAAACCCTTGCCTCTAACATCACCAATTAAAGTATATTTATCCTTTAATTCTAGTAATCCATTAATAAAAATATTACCAACTTCTTTTGCATTTTGCATTAAATTATCTTCCTCAATTACATCTAGAACAGATAATCCAATGGCACATGAAACAGGATTTCCTCCAAATGTAGAGAAAAATTCCATTTCTTCAAAAGACGCGGATATCTCTGGTGTCGTAAAAACAGCAGCCATTGGATGGCCATTGCCTATTGGCTTACCCATTACCACTATATCCGGCACGACCCCTTGATCTTCAAATGCCCACATATGAGTCCCCAAACGTCCAAAACCAACTTGTACTTCATCCGCAATACACAAGCCTCCTGCTGCACGTACGTGTTTGAATGCAGAAGATAAATAATCTTCAGGAAGAGGAACTTGTCCTGCACAAGAAAGCATTGATTCTACAATGAAACCTGCTATCGTATTGGATTCATTAACTACCATTTTTAACTCTTCAATATAATCTTCTCCTTTTCTCCTATATGTATCTGGAATGGGAACTACATGAACCCAAGATTCCGGTTCTCCCTTTCCTCCCGGACCTCTAAACTTGTATGGGCTGAGATCAATTAGTAGTCCCGTATGTCCATGGTATGCATCTTCTACTACAATCATATCCTTTGCTCCCGTGTATGCTCTAGCAATACGTACTGCTAATTCGTTAGCTTCACTGCCTGAGTTTACTAAGTATCCTATACTAAGTGAAGGCGGAAGAGTTGTTGATAACCTTTCAATATAATCAGTAAGTCCATTGTAAATATATCTAGTATTAGTATTTAGTAGTGCCATTTGTCTCTGTCCCGCCTTTACTACTTTTGGATTTGAATGGCCAACGTGACAGACATTGTTCACCAAATCAAGATATTTTTCTCCTGTAGCGGAATACAGATATTGCATTTCTCCTTTAATTATATGAAGAGGGTCTTCGTGTGCTATTGAAAGTGCCTTTCCAACACATTTCTCTCGTCTCCTCAACAACTCTTCTATCGAATTACCAGTATCCACTTCTTCGACATCCATAATATTGTATGTAGTGTATTATAATTTAATATTTTCATTGAAATATTGGGATAATACAAAAAAGGCATTTACTTCAGCAAAATTGTATGGCTTACACAGAAGTCTCACTTGCAGATGCATTGGAGATAATCGATTGTACCAATCTCTCAGATATTATTTCCATAAAGAAGCTCCCAGGCGGCTGGGCAAATTCGAATTATATTTTACAATTAAAGGATGGAAATAAGGTTGTTCTCAAGATATGGAACGAACAATCTATGGAAGAAGTAGAATATTTACTTGATATGACATCTTATTTATCTAATAATGGAGTTCCTACTCCCAAACCAATACCTTTCAATAATGGTAGATTATTATTAATGAAAAATAATTTGGCATGGTCCTTACTTCCTTTCATAGATGGTAATTGGTTAAAGGCAAATCATTCTTCATTATACTCTCTTGGTCAGATACAAGCCAATTTACATGCTATTAATTCACCACCAGGGCTCAAAAAAGATTTTTCCATGGGATATAAACTATTTCAGAAATTATTCATTATTGCCGAAGAGAAAGATGAATGGACAGATTTTCTTCATTTCCTCAAAAAAGAAAGTACAAAATTGAAGGATAGCTTTGAGGGCCTTCCCAGAGGAATAATACATGGCGATTTATTTCCTGATAATGTTATAGGATTAAATGACGAGGTCAAATCTCTACTTGATTTTGAAGAAATGTGCCATGGTATTTTGGCTTTTGATTTAGTGATGACTTTTGTTGGTTTTGGCTGGGAAAATAATTTTCCAGTAGCAAAACATTGGTTTTCCCTACTTGAAGGTTATCAATCAGTGCGTAAATTAACTGAACAAGAGATTTCTGCATTGCCTGATTTACATAGATTAGCTACACTTTCAATAGCCGCATGGAGATATTGGCAATTTGTAATAAACTTACCAAATACCGAACATACTAATAGATATTTAGAAATGATTGATCGGCTAGATAAACAACTTCCTTTCTAATTTTATCAAAAAATATTGGTAACTAAACTATTCTTCTTTCTGCATTTTCGCAGCTACAATCAATATCAAAATAGCATTATAGAATAAAAATCCCGGTAATCTATCTTCAGTTTGCATTTCTTCTTCATTTTCTTCATCCTCTTCAATACTGATTGGATTTACGATAATAGTTCCTACCATGCCCATTTGTTCATGCGGTTCACAAACATATTGGTATGTTCCATTACTTCCAATTTCAAACTTATATGAATAATCTACATCAGTTTCAGGTTCGCCCGAATCAAATAATCCATTTTCTTCAACTGCATTATGCCCTAATAATTCTCCACTCCAAAAAAACCGAACTGATTGACCCTCATCAATGGTTATTTCTGATGGAGAAAATCTAAAATTAGTACTATCTACAGTAACTACTTTTTCTGATTGAAAATTTGAATTATCTCTTTCTGAAAAAGACGCTTCAACACCCCAAAAAGGTGTCAAAGAAACTAATATAAAAATTGTCACGAGACTAAATCTCATAATGCTACGATACGACCTTCTGTTTTCAAATAATGTTTTCAAAAGTTAATATAAATTAGCCATACCCAAATCATCAATAAAATCCAACATGATGCTATGAAAGCACGCGCCCTCCACAAAAGCCTGTTATTAGTTAACGTTATTCTTGCATGCCAAATTCTAGTTATTAAGTATAATATGGCTAGGGTAAAAATCACAATATCTACAGTTTCCAATGTTATTGATAATATACCAGCAGCAAAAAATAGTACAGGGACTTCAAAAAGATTGACCAAATGCTGATCTGCCTGTAATACATATCTCGGTGGTTTTTCTCCCTCAAATGTCTTGAAATATCTCCAATTAAAACCTTCTTTAACAGCCTTTTCTCTTCTCAATCTAGCAACAACACCCACATAGAATGTTAGTAGAACCTGCCCGAACAAGGGCACCAACATCATTTCCCTATCCATAACTCTTCTAGAGGTTCTCGATATTTAAATTACTTATTATTTCGCTCTTTTTTTCCTCTTTAATGCGTAATTCAATAAAAACTCTATTTGTCCATTCACCGATCTAAATTCATCTTCTGCCCATTTACGCAGATTTTCATGTAAATCGGAATCTATTCGTATCAGTATTTTTTTCTTAGCCATAAATACCTCTCCTTACAGTTAGTAAGTAGATAATATCATTTAATCAGTATAATGTACCCGTGTTTACAACAGGAGTTGTATCGGTTTCTGAGCACAGAACTACTAATAAATTACTTACCATACTAGCCTTCTTTTCTTCATCTAATTCTATGATATTCTTCTCACTCAGTTGTTCTAAAGCCAACTCTACCATCCCAACAGCACCTTTCACTATTTCACTTCGTGCTGCAACAACTGCACTTGCCTGTTGCCTACGAAGCATTGCTTGAGCTATCTCCTGTGAATACGCTAGGTGACTAATACGAGCTTCAAGAACTTCAATTCCTGCACGCTTCAATCTAGCCTCTACAGAACTTTGCAACTCATCGGCAATTAGTTCTTGATGACTAGAAAGAGCAATTCCTCCAATATCTTTATCCTCAATAATGTCATATGGATATTTTGTCGCCATTGCACGTAATGCCGCTTCACTTTGAATTTGGACATAATTGTTATAGTTATCAACTTCGAATAATGCTTCAGCAGCATCAAAAACTCTCCAAACAACTACTGCTGCAATTTCAACAGGATTTGCATTTACATCATTCACTTTCAATTTGTTAGACTCAAAGTTTCTAATTCGAAGAGAGATCCCTGTTTTTTGGTATAATGGATTTATTAGAAATCTAAACCCTTCGACTCTGACAGTACCTGAATATTTACCAAAGAATTGCAATGCTTTAGCTTCATTTGGTTGAATGATCACGTAACTGTTAGTATATAGCAACCACATAGGTCCAGTAATTATTATTAAAGCCCCCACGACACTCCCTGATGCTAAAATTATTGCATTAAAAATTCCTAGCAAGAGATGTAATCCTAAACCTAAAAATCCATTTAGAGTACCTTTTTCAATATCTTGTATTATTTCTTCTTTCCTAACTACTTCTTCAGACATATATCTTCATGCTTCCGATATAAATTACTATTATAAAGATATCTTAATGATATCATATAGATATAGAATTTAATATGCCAATACCAATCTAAATTTCGTTCGCCCACTCACCATTTCTGAATACTGGTACAATAGTGCCATCTGAGGTTATTCCATCTATATCTAACTTATCAGATCCAATCATCCAGTCCACATGTATAATAGAACTATTGCCACCAGAATCTTCTATAGCTTTTGGATCTGAGACAATTTCTTCTCTAAAACATTTAGAATAGCATTGGCCCAATGCAATATGACAAGCTGCATTTTCGTCATATAGTGTGTTAT
This sequence comes from Candidatus Thalassarchaeaceae archaeon, assembly GCA_045568235.1. Lineage (GTDB taxonomy): Archaea > Thermoplasmatota > Poseidoniia > Poseidoniales > Thalassarchaeaceae > MGIIb-O3. The sequence continues at coordinate 1,665 of JBJLBJ010000016.1, read as the reverse complement.
AGAATAAAATCCCTGACTGAGAAATTGGTGATGAATGAGGGACTAATGCTACTTCGCCCAATCTTCTAGAGCCACTATCAGTATCTAATAGTTGAAGAAAAACTTCTTCTCCCTCTGCCGCTCTAGCTTCTACTATCTCTCCCCTTTCAAAGCGTACTTCAATGCCATCGATTAGTGTACCTCTGTGTACAAGTGGTTTTGTTGCCGTTACTATTCCATCTACTTGATATGCATGAGGAGTTGTGAATACTTCTTCAGTAGGGATGTTTGGCGAGCAAATTATGCCATTTTTGGCCATACTAGCACCTCCTTTCCAAGCATGGCCATCTGCAAGTCCAATTATCAGATCTGTACCCGGAGCAGTGTAATGTAGAGATTTAAATGCGTATTCATTCAACCATTCTTGACGTTTTTTTAGCCTTTCATGATGTATTCTTAGATCTTCCATAGGATTCTCTCCATCAATTCTTGAAGCAGAAAAAATAGCTCCTGCTAATTTTTTTACAGCATCTCTTTCTGATAATTCTGGAAATACCTGTTTGGCCCACTTACTTCCTGGGTATGACACTATATTCCAATTAGTCTCAAAATTAGTTATCTTTTCCATAGCAGGTTTAGAAGCAATAGACATCGCTTTACCAACTCTAGAAACTACTTCTGGATTCTGGCCAGACAATAGCATTGGATTATCTCCTGAAATTGCAAGACGAGCAGTATTGTTGCTGAAAGCTTCTGCCATTCCCTTGAATATCCAGTCGGGAGCTCTATCGAAACTTTCTTCACTTCCATACCTATATTTCGCTAAACTTAACTCTTCATCGGATAAAATAGTAGTCACAACCCCTGCTCCTGCCTTGTATGCTTCTTCAGTAATTCTTCTCACAAGAGACAATGACTCTACAGTTGAAGTAATAATCAAATCCTGTCCATGTTGCAAATTCAAACCAAATTTAATACATACACTAGCCATTTTATCTAGCATTTTTGGGTCAAAAGGTAAATCTTCGTCTTCGGTCATAAATTGGCGTCTGTGTTCTCTCTATAAATTATTCATATATGATATCTCAAAATATTGAATATACATAAATACTAGTCTATTGTAACAAGTAGTGAGAATACTTATGGAAGATGATAAATGGTGGAATTCAGCCGACGAAGAAGAAAAATCTCCAAAAGAAGAAATTAATGATTTATTGAATGAGGCTGAGAAAAAGAGACTCCAAAGAGAGGAAGAAATTGCAGAAGCAGAGCATAAATTAAAATTATCACAACTTAATACTCTTACATCCGATTCTGTAAATGGGCCTGGGTTAGGAATTCCCGAAGTTGGCCCAGATGGTAACTTGATCAATTCTGGCTCATCAACTATCCCAAAAATAACAAATCCAATGGAAAATATCAATTCAAATGATTCAAAATCAGGAGAAGATGGAACGATGGCAAAAAGAACTAGTTTTTCCCTTCCCGATTGGCTATCTCCTGGTGAATTAATTTTTGTTAGTATAGCCCTTTTATTGACAATTGGAACTTCATTATTAATGACATATCAGTTTACTAATCAAGTTGATTGGGAGTTAACTGATGCTAAATTAATAGGTTCAGATGATATTCAGTGGATTGAAGTTAATGCTACGATAGAAAATGACACAGGTTGGTTTGAAGATG
>JBJLBJ010000015.1:0-7998 GCA_045568235.1 Candidatus Thalassarchaeaceae archaeon | reverse complement strand
TTACATTCTAATGATACCAATTATAATTTTATCTTTTTCCGTTCTTATCTATGGCCTCGTATTATCATTAGAACAGAGAAAAAGAGAAATATCGATACAACGCGTAATTGGAGGTACTGAGAGTAATTTAACAGGAATGATTTTATTGGAACTTACAGTTTTAGGATTCATAGGTTGGTTTACTGGTTACGTCTTAGCGTTGTTATCCGTTCCATTAGTACTGGATGCAGTAGGTTTCATGTCATTCCGATCATCTGGAACAGAGATAAATCCAACACTATCATTTGCTGCTACTTCTTTCGTTATTTTAATTAATGTAGGTTTAACTTTGCTTTTCGGAAGAACTAGGGTTAAAGATTTCTTAAGTATTGAAATAGACGAAGGCGTAAGAAAGGTTGCAAGATTTAAGAAATCTAGATTATGGTTACATGTTGGAATCTTTGTAATTGGCGGCTTATCCTTCTTAGAAAGTTGGATACAAAGTAATGGAGGATGGGGGCCATTCGACTCGAGAGGAATATTTTCAAATTTTATTGTTAATGCTTTATTATTATTATTCGGTCCATTTATGCTATGGATAGGTGGTGCACTTGTACTTGGTCGCTTAGGTGCTGCTGGTCCGAGAATTTTCACGCTAATTCTGGGATGGTCTCCTTTGGTAGCAGATATTCGACGAGGCCTCAAAGGATCTGGATCTAGTGAGTCAGTCAACAGACTAGCTGTAATAATGCTACTCACATTATCAATAGTAACTTTAGCTGCAGTACAAGGTTATACAGGTACACTTGTTGACGAACGTACAACTTCGGCTGAGAATGGAGCAGACCTCCAAGTACAATTTAGTACACCAATGAGTGAAACACAAGCAAGAAATGAAATTCTACTAGCAATTCAAAGAGTTGATAATTCTAATATTAAAGATATAGGTTCAATGACTTCGGTTGGAGATATATTTACTAGTCCTATGGGCGAAGACTCAAGATTAAGGACATGGATAGTTTTTGATGGCCATGAAGAAACTCTCCTTTGGGATACTCAAACAATTCCAACCTATGTAAGTGACGCCTCTTTATTGTGGAAGAATAATTGGTTTACGGCTGGTTCGAACGCCCGTAGTCAACTCGGACTTTCTTCATCCGATATTGATAATTTTATTACTATTGAATACACTGATTATGATTTCTCCTTTGGTCCAGATGGATTAAATATATCCACAACCGTTACAGATGCCAATATTCAATACATGGGCGGCCATAGGTGGATTCCGGGATTAGAACCAACTCAATCTTCACAAGTTATCGTAATAGGAGAATCAACTTACAAGGCATTGGTAGGAAATCAGACAGCAAATTCCTATACTTCAAATAAATGGTTCTTTGAACTATGTAATCAAAAAGATAGAGGTTGTGCAGATGCATTACGTGAGTTAAGTACTGAGGTATCAAACGTTATTGGAATTTCATCCTCTACGGATTGGCCAACAGTTCATGAGGATAATGAGAGAAAGGGAGGTTTAATTTTTGGAACACCGGGATTGCTAAGTTTACAATTCGTTGTTGCTTCACTTGCTTCAGTAGCATCAGCCTTTGTTTTCTTATCATTAGTTTTGACTCAGAGAAAGCGTGAACTTGCTATACTTCAGGCAATAGGGGCAAGTCCTAATCAAATAATTCGTCTAGTTTTGTTTGAAATTATGGCTATTCTCTTAGTAAGTATGGGCTTAGGAGTTATTCTAGGTTTGGCAATTGCTGAATCTTTCAATGGCTTCTTTGGAATATTTGGTTTTATATTTCAAATATTTTTAGGCGAATCAGCACCCATAGATAGGGAATTGATATGGCCATGGTTTGACTTGATATTAGTGAATAGTTCTGTTTTATTTGCAGTAGTTCTAGCATTATTGTATACAACCCGTAAAGCGTTAAAATCAGATTTGGCAATTGTTCTCAAGGGGGAATAAATATGAAAATAAAAAATAATATCATTCTCGAGGCAAATGGTCTTTTCCACATCTATGAGTCAAAGGCAGAAGACGGTAATGTAGTGGCACTTAGGGGAATCCATGTAGCCATAGTCGAAGGTGAGGCAGTTGCAGTAGTAGGCCCTTCTGGCTCTGGAAAATCAACTTTATTGAAATCTCTTGGAGGACTTATGAAACCTTCAGCAGGTAATGTTTCATTAGCAGGTAAAAGAATGATTAGACTTACAGGTAAAGAACTTGTTGAACTACGTCAAAAAACTATTTCATTTATATTCCAAGATTCAAATTTGTTACCACATATGAACGCTTTGGATAACGTTGCTCAACCATTAAGACATCAAGGAATAACTCCTAGAGTTGCTAGAGCAAAAGCACAGAAATTATTGGATAGACTAGGAGTAGGCGAGCGATCTAGAGGATTACCTGAGCAACTTTCAGGAGGAGAACAACAAAGAGTTGCAATTGCAAGAGCATTGATTACAGATCCTAAATTGATTCTTGCCGATGAGCCAACAGGCGCACTAGATCCAATAACTAGTAGAGAAGTTTTAAAATTATTTTCAGACCTTAACAAGGACTTCGGTGTCGCATTTTTATTAGTTACGCACAACAGAGAAGTAGCTTCATTCTGCGATCGTTCTTTGGAGTTAAGAGAAGGAAGGTTCATTGCTCAACATGGTAACGATGTAGATATTTCGGATCTTTCAGAGAGTAGGGAATTAATCATTGATGATACCGGAACTGTAACCCTACCTCCTGATGTTTTACTAAAAGTTGGAGGTCCTGGACGCTTTGAGATCCCTGTTAATGAAAAAGATAAGATTCATTTAGAACGCGTTGAAAATGAAAAGATTGAGATAAATATAAATAAAAAATTTATCCTTTCTCCAATTTGTCCTGCTTGTTTCCACAAATATTCTGAATCAGCAACTCAATTATGTCCTGAATGTGGATCCAGTAGGCCAATGGTTGAAAGCAATAATTAAAGAATCACATACTTCATCGATTTAACATGCTACCTTCATTCAATGTCCTAGGGGGCGAATTATTACAGTGCTCTATAGATCCCTTGACCGGATGGTTTAGAGATGGATGTTGTAATACTGATAGAAATGATAGATCATTACACACGGTTTGTTGTATCGTTACAGAAGATTTTCTGAAATTTGCTCTTTCAAAGGGTAATGACTTAATCACACCAGCTCCTCAATTTAATTTCCCGGGACTAAAAGACGGAGATCGCTGGTGTGTTTGTGCTCAGACTTGGCAAGACGCATACGATACAGGGTATGCATGTTCTGTAGTACTTGAGGCCACACATGAAGAAACTTTACAGATTATTTCTTTAGAGAATTTAAAAGAATTTAAATGTTAATAGTATTAGAAACAATCTCTAACTTCTCCACTATTAGTTCCATCAGGGCACACCGTGTAATACCATTTTGCTCCACTAAAATCTGTACCATCTACTATTGCACCTGATAAATCTGAAAATTGTAAATCAACACCTTTGAGACTAGCTCCTGTTAAATCTGTAAAATTTAAATCTGCATAGGTCATATTTGAACCATCAAACAGAACTCCTCTAAAGTCAGCATTTGATGCTTTTATTAGATGAAGATTACTGTTTTTGAAAATACTATCTCTAAAATTACTTTCTCTCATATCTGCATTTTCTAGATTAGCAGATTCAAAATCAGACTCAAATGCTATAGTATTTGATAAATTTGCAGATATTAAAGAACTGTAGAAGAAATTGGAATATTTCATCTCTGAAAATGCTATATTTGCAGAGAAAAAGTTTGCCCCCAAGAAAAAACCTTCATTCATATCCGCTTCGGATAAGTCAGCATAGGTAAAATCAACTATACCAAAATCAGATCCCGATAAGTCAGATCCCGATGCATTTACATTAGTCCAATTTGTTCCATCAAAATTAGTATTTGCTAAATTTAAACCACTCAGATCCAGATATCTAAAATCACCAGTTTCTAATGCTTCGAGAACTGCAGGATCTACTTTATCAGGAGGCGCTGTACATCCTGATAAAATTGTTATAACTACGACAATAGTCATCACTGACCTGCCTGATTCCATATTTCTTCGTCCTGCCCTCTGTGCATTAAATATGTTCATAGAAAGAATATTAATGAGGACATACTACCTAAATCATGAATTATGTCACTCATCTAGAATGTGCCTTTACTGGAGAGATTGCTGAAAAGGGCATTCCACATACTTTATCTTCAAATGGCAAACCTTTGTTGGTTAAATACGACTTGGAAAAAATCAAAAAAGAGATTAATAGAGAGGATATAGAAAATTCTTCTGAGCCAGGTTTTTGGAGATATTCGCCATTATTGCCTGTATCTAATCCTGAAAATCAAGTCTCTTTGGGTGAAGTTATAACTCCTTTAATTACCTTAAAAAGCAGTGTAGATCACCTGAAAGTACCTTATGGGAATGTAGTTTTTAAAGATGAATCACGTCTACCTACGGGTTCATTCAAGGCTAGAGGATTAGGTATGGCAGTTTCAATGGCAAAAGAATTTGGTTTCCAACATCTCGCTATACCTACTAATGGTAATGCAGGTTCAGCTTTAGCAGCATATGCTGCAAGAGCTGGTCTAAAATCTACAGTTTTGTGTCCAGATAACACACCTGTAATCAATACTTCAGAGACTTTAGCACAAGGTGCTGATACGTTTTTAGTTAATGGATTAATAGGAGATTGTGGTAAAATAATTAATGAAGGGAAGGAAGAAATTGGGTGGTTTGCCGTTTCAACTCTCAAAGAACCATATCGTATTGAAGGTAAAAAAACCATGGGACTTGAATTAGCCGAACAATTAGGATGGGATTTACCTGATGTAATATTCTACCCTACTGGAGGAGGAACAGGTTTAATTGGAATGTGGAAAGCCTTCCATGAATTACTTGAATTAGGATGGATAGATTGTAAATTACCAAGAATGGTTGCTGTCCAGTCTACGGGTTGTGCCCCAATCGTAAAAGCATGGGATGAAGGTAAGAGACATGCAGACTTTTGGGAAAATGCAGAAACATTGGCAAGTGGAATTCGAGTTTCTTCTGCCATTGGAGATTTTCTTATTCTGGATGCAGTTAAAGAATCGGGTGGTTTTGCAATTGCAGTTACTGATGAGCACATCACTAAAGTTTGTGATGACATAGGACAAAAAGATGGGTTTTTACTTTCTCCAGAAGGGGCTGCAACTTTTGCAGCATATGAAATAGCTATTGAGAAAGGGTTAGTTGATAAAAATGACAAAACAATCCTTTTCAATACCGCAACTGGATTAAAATATCCTTTACCAGAAGTAACAAAAAGATTGATCAAAGAAGAAGCATTTGATTCATCTAAATTTAGATAATATTCCTTTAACAGATTTTTCTCTTATGTCCTGATATCACATATTTACGTTCTATTTCTATGAAGACTTTCATAAATAATTGATTACCGCATTAGGTCGGTGTAGATTACTACACTAACTGAGGCTAATTAAATGAGATATAAAAAAAATCAAATTTCAACTATATTAATAATAATCATGATGTTATTTTCTGCGGGTTGTTTAGGAAATGATTCTGATGAAAAAGATGTAGAAGACTTTCAAGATGATATCGCAGTAATGGGATGCATGGATTCTTCAGCAATTAATTATGATGCTAATGCTACTAATTCTGATCCTGATAGTTGTGAATTTTCAGAGGACAATTCCATTGATTTACTCTCAATACCTCATAAAGATGGTTGCGATAATACTAATCCAATACACTGTATGTTACCTTTCCCTTCTGATGTATTTTTAGTTGAAGATAATTCTACGGTGACAGGGAAAAGAATTTCATATTCTGCTAACACAATTCCTAGTTCTGGAACTGTTGGACAAATTCATATTCCAATAATCAATCAATTAGATGGAGCTAGCCCTAACACTCAGATAATGACTGCTTTTGATTCAGAACCTGATATATCTGAGATGGCAGGTCAATATAATATCGAAAAAAGTCTAGAAGTAGGACATCAATCAATGATCATCAATCAAGAAACAGGTGAAATAGTTCCTCATTGGACTGAACTAGATGTTAGATCTGATGATAGTGAACCAACAATAATTCATCTAAGAACGATTAAGGCACTGGATCATGATACGTCATATGTAGTTCTATTTAGTAATCTTCAAGACTTAGATGGTAATCCAATTGATACACCGGTTGGTTTTGCGGCTCTAAGAGATAATGTAATCACTAATTCTCCCGATATCGAAGAAAGAAGATCTGATTTTAGTTTATTATTTACATGGATTACAGAAAATACTGACAGACCACTCAACTCTTTACAAACTGCATGGGCTTTCAATACTGCATCTACAGAATCAATCATAGGGCCATTACTTTCTATGAGAAATGATGCCTTAGATAGAATAGGTGCGAATGGGATAAATTGTACAGTAGAGACAAGTGAAGAAGTTATGGATGAGAGTGGAAATAGAAGTCATTGGATGATTACAGGAACTTATACAGCACCTCAATATACTGAATCTTTTTATCCTCCTACTTTAATCAGAAGAACCTCAGATACAGACCGAACTCCTGTTTTTGTTGAAAATAGAGAGATACCATTTTGGTTATTAATTCCTCAAACTGCCATTTCGAATCCCGCAGATTTGACAATATGGGGGCATGGCTTCCTCGGAACCGGTGATACTTCCGGATTATATGGTTGGGCTAATGAAAATAATGCAGCTATGTTGGGGACCAGTTTCTATGGTTGGTCAAGTGATGATACGATAAGTATAGAATATGCGGTATTAGATATGGAATACTTCCAACATCAAGCAGAAAGACTAGAACAATCAATGATAAATCAAGTTGTTATGATAAAGTCATTTATGGGAATTTGTTCTGATTTACCTGAATTATATCACAATGGAACTTCTTTAGTTGATGTTTCTGAACCAGTATATACTGGCTACTCTAATGGTGCTATTAGAGGGCCATCAATAATTGGACTTTCTCCAGATCTTAAGCGTGGAGTTTTGTGGGCCGGGGGTTCTTCTTTTTCACATATCATAGAAAGATGTACCCAATATGACCGCTTCCATTTCATATTTGCTAGTGATTATGGATATGCCAGCCAACTTGATAGAGCAGTTGCAATATCTATAATGCAATCTCTTTGGGATTCAGTAGAAGCAGATACTTTCCTCTCTCTCAGAGAAGAAGGATATCTCGATCAGGTTGAACCATATGAATTGATGACATTATTTTCTATTGCCGATTTACAAATATCAAATATTTCATCATCTAGAATGATGAGAACAGCCAATATACCTATTTTAAATTCTTCAACTATAACTCCATATGGAATTGATATAGTTAATGAGACTCACCAAGGTTCTGTAGGAGTATTCTTTGATGGAGGATATATTCATGCGCCAGATGGTAATGAATATGGTGTAGAACCACATCCAGCACATAATGCAATTGGTGGATTAAAAATTGCTCGTGATATGGCTTTTTCATTCCTTCAGATGAATGATATTCTGAATACTTGTAATGGGGATTGTACATTTTCACCTGATAACTTAAGTTGGAATTAGGAAAATATAGATTAAGAAAATTTCATTATGAATTTTTAAACTCTTGATTCTCCTTTTCTCTCTTTTCTTTGAGAAATTTTACCAATGATTCTATATTCTCAAATTCTATTGTCACCATACTAATACTATCACAGTCTTGACAAATGAATCTTTTACCAGTCTCATAACCCATGTAAGGTGCTATTCGAGGACTAAAGCAATTAGAGCAAACTTCAATTATTTCGTCTTCTTTACCTCTATCATCGAAATTCATATTTATTCGCAGTGTTTCGTCTATTTAATAAATTGTTATAATAATAAAATAATTTACAAATACGTAGACAAGTCTAAAACAAACTTAGTAAAAGATAGTTTATGCAAGAATATCCCGATAAAACTATTTTGAATTCAGAA
>JBJLBJ010000014.1:0-13536 GCA_045568235.1 Candidatus Thalassarchaeaceae archaeon | reverse complement strand
TCGAGCGTGATCAACATTACCTGAAGGATTCAGCTGGTACTGACATTGAGCCAATTGCTCAAGAAGGAGCCGGTGCTCATGATCACGGCGATCATGGTGACGAGCATAGTGATGAAATGTGCCATAATACTGAGACTCACATGAACTACAATTCAACAGAGGAAGACTGTGAGGCAGCAGGGCATCAGTGGATGGGAGATGATATTCATGGTGACGAGCATAGTGATGAAATGTGCTATAATACTGAGACACACATGAACTACAATTCAACAGAGGAAGACTGTGAGGCAGCAGGACATGCATGGATGGGTCATGATGAACATAACCTACCAGAAATACATGCTGAACGCGCCGTACACACGTTTTCCTTCCCTGAAGAAATGGTTTGCTATGACATTAACACTCATACTCTCAATATGACTCTCACAACAGAATCTGATTGTCAGGCTGCTGGCTTTATGTGGACTTCTGCTAACAGTGGACCTAGTGACGATGATCATGATGATCACAATGAAACTGATGATCATGATGATCATGGTGAAGAGGAACATCATGAAGTAGGTGCAGTAGTAATTCATATCGAGGCAGAAGGTGATTATGGATTCGCTTTACCCAAGGATGTAAAGTTCCATGTCTTGATGGGAGAGGGCGGACATGATGATCACGACGACCATGGATCTGAAGCTTTCGAGTGGGCAGGTGTGTTTGCAATGAACGATGCTACTCATACATGGTCTATGCAGAAAGTTGGTGGCGATTATGCTGATCCAACTATGAGACTTGTACTCATACCAACAGACACTGCAACTGAAGAGAACATGCACGATTTAGAAGTCGGCGTAGAAGCACTGATTGAAGGTGATTCATGTACTGTTGTTGAAGATGGTGAAACCATGTCATCAATCGCTACAACTGGTTCTTGCTTTGAATTACATGTAGGAACAGGTGATGATTCAACGTTCACTATAGATACAACTGGAATAACAGGTATGGCAATGTATGCTCAACACGTCCCAACCGAGTTCGAGCGTGATCAACATTACCTGAAGGACTCAGCTGGTACTGACATTGAGCCAATTGCTCAAGAAGGAGCCGGTGCTCATGGTCACGGCGATCATGGTGACGGGCATGATGATGAAATAGAGGGTGATCAGACTTTCACATATGACCCACACAGTTGGCTTGACCCATTATCATTTGGAGCTCAAGTTGATGTAGTGTTGGAGAAACTAATTTTGACTTTCCCAAATGGAACTAGTAACTTCACAGAAAATGCTAATTCTTACAAAGCACAATTACAGACATTAGATGATAACTATCAAGCTGCATTTGGAACCGATGGAACTTGTGCTGCAGGAGGGTATGATAAAACAATAGTAGCGAATCATAACGCATATTCCTACATGTCTGTAAGATATGATATTGATATTATTACTGTACATGGATTAGATCCAGAAGGAGAGCCTTCGCCACAGGACATTATCAAAGTTATTAATCACATTAAAGAAAACGACATAACTGTTTTGTTTGTTGAAGAATACACTAACGAAAATGCTGTGAATAGTATTGTTGAAGACACTGGTGTGTCAGTAGAGAAATTGTATACAATGGAAATGGCACCGATTGACAGTAATGATAATTACATGTCATTGATGAATAAGAATCTTAACAATCTTGTGAATGGAATTGGGTGCTAAATAGTTAATTATTAACTAAAATATCGAGACAGGAGTAATGGTAAGAATATGCATACGGTAGATGCTCTTCCGATTATCTTAGTTGCGGGAATTTTCTCAATTATGAGTCTTTATTTGATTTATGAAGTAATGGGAGCAAGAATGGCTGAATAATTAATTTAGCCGATGAGACTTAATATATTGACTTGATGGAATTTACATGGAATCGATGATTGCAAGTCAAAATGATTTGGAAAAACCGATTCTTGAGATAGATAATTTAACAGTAATTCGTTCTGGTAAGTTAGTTCTAAAAGATGTCAATTTGATAGTTAAGAAAGGAGAATTTGTAGGCATAGTAGGTCCAAATGGCAGTGGTAAGTCTACACTCCTACTGACTATTCTTGGTGTTTTGAAAGCGCAGGAAGGTAATATAAAAATCTATAATTCCAAACCTATGTCAAGAAATCTATATGGAAAGATTGGTTGGGTATCTCAAGCTGCGTCAAATCTACCAAAAGATATTCGAATAACGATAAGTGAATTAGTGCATTTAGGAACTGTAAATGCTAAAAATATGTTTTCTTTATCGTGGTTACCCATAAGAAATAATGTACGACGTGAAAGAGTGAAAGAAGCCATCAAAATGGTAGGGTTAGAAGGTTTTGAAAATATCGATATTTCTCGTATTTCAGGAGGTCAACGTCAACGTGCTGTAATTGCCCGAGCATTGGCTACTGAGGCTGAATTTATATTACTTGATGAGCCATTAGTTGGCATGGATAGAGATTCTAGAAATTCTTTATTGAAATTATTAGATCAATTTTGTCACGATAGTGGAAAAACGATTATTATGGTATCTCACGATTTGAGTGCTATACGTCAAACAACTCATAGGATGATCTTCTTAGAAGAGACAATAAGATTTGATGGATCAACTGCTAATTTCCCAGATTTAGAAAGTCTTGCTAAATTACGTGGTATCACTCATGCACACGAGCAAAATCCTGAAGACTGGGTTCAAGAATTGCATGATGCAAAGGAGGAAACTTAATGGAGACTGAGATTAGTAAAATTTTGGCAGGCTTTTTTTTCCCAATATTTGAATATCTCGGACCTTATGTTCCTGGAGAATTTTTTCCAAGTTTCTTTAATGGTGAAACTCAAGCGTTACAACGTTCGTTGCTTGGGTCTTTAATGGTTACAATTATGGCAGGTTTTCTTGGATCATTCCTCTTAGTCAGAAATCTTGCAATGATTGGAGATGGACTGGCTCATGTTGCATTCGGAGGAGTGATTGTTGGCATTATTCTTGGTGCAACATCACCATTATGGTATGCAATTTTATTCTCTGTTATTGCATCTATTTCGATTTATGAATTACAATCAAGAGAAATACTCACGGGAGATGCATCGATTGCTATTTTTATGACAGGTACGTTAGCTCTAGGACTTGTAATTTTAAAACTCTCAGGCAGAGCCATTTCAACAGAGATTCATAGTTACCTATTTGGCTCTCAACTGTTGATTGATTGGGAAAGTCTGTCCTTACTTTCTTATATAACGATAATATCTATATCAATGTTGTTTTTCTTGCGTCATGGTTTGTTGGCAATTACAATAGACCCATTATCTGCTAGAGTACAGGGACTTCCTGTCAGAGGGATAGGTCTGATGTTCAGTATAATTATTGCAATAGTGGTTGTAGGTATGGTAAAAATTGTCGGTGCTTTACTTGTTACAGCACTGCTAGTCACACCAGCAGCAACTGCACAATTGATTGGACGAAGTTTCAAATCGTGCGTATTTTGGACACAAATATTTGGATTTTTATCCGTTATGACCGGAATATATTTGTCAGCAGAACATGGAACTGGCACTGGCTCGAGTATCTCTTTAGTTGCGGCAACTATGTTTATAATAATTGGTCTTCTTAATGGAATTATTAAAAAACTAAATTCTGGAAATAATATAAATTAGTTTGATTATCCTTTGAGGATGAAGTTATTTATACTAATAAGAGAATTATTTAACCAATGCATACTAAAACAGATATTGATAAGTATTCATAACTTTGAAAATATTGTGAGAATTGCATTATCTGCCTTTGGACTATCTATGATAATATTATTGTCAACTGCTGGAGGAGTAGCTATGGCGAAATTATCTGAAATCAATTCTTCTTCTAGTGCTCCTTTTTCTATAAATTCATCATCAATGTCTGGTGTTAATGAATATATTCTCATTGAAATTGATGAAGGAGATAATGATGAAGAAGAAGTAATAATAACGAAGTTACATGAGTTCTTTTTTGAAAGTTTGAATACGAAAGGTATAGTTTCTTGGGATTTTGGAGATGGTAGTTTTGCTACTGGACAGGAAACCTCACACTCATATGAGGATGCAGGATACTACACAGTTACGGCTACTTCGACATCGTCTGGCGGAATAGATTTGGCTACGATTATTGTGATGGTAGAAAAATCGGGATATGTGGAGTCTGATAACATGGAATGTGCATGTTCTCCAACTGCAAAATCAACTGTTATTGATCTTGTTCCTGTCCCAGGGATGGTTAACTTCGAAGGCATAGTAACCGTAACTCATGATGGTAGCAGTGAATCTTGCTCACTTAGAAACCCATTTCAAGAATGCCATTTGAGAGTCATAATCGAATATACCAAAGATGGGAATGTAATGGAACAAAAAATTATATTTGATGATACATTTAGAACAAATGAAAAGAATGTCGAATTCGAATTAATCGATTTTGAGACTGAAACGGGAGAAAGCGTACAAATAAGATTAGAAACTGATCAATTAAGAGATTGGCACAAACCCAACACATCATGGACTATGACTGCCCCAATTTGGTGAACCTAACAAACATATCAGAATGACAAAAAGGAAGAAAAAAAATGTTGCCAATAATACTTACAGATAGTGCTAAAAAAAGAATAGAAGAGATTGGAGGAGCTACAATGACATTTCGAGTTTGGGGCGTCAATCCTCCAGGTCACTTGGCTATCGAAGTTTTTTTTGAAGATAAGAGATTTCCTGGAATTGAATATGGAAAATTTCAACATGAGAATTTGATTACATATATTCCAACTAATCACTATGATTATATCAACGGAGTTACTGTTGATTTTTCAGGATGGAATGAAGAAAATGAATTAAATTATAATTCAGATAAGACATTTAATCATAGAGGATTTGAATGTTTACCACATAAAATAGAAACATCTGAAATTAGATTAAGTTGGTTAGAAGTAAACAGAATAATCAAAAAAATATTTTCGATGAATTATGAATCTCCATTTTATTTACAAAGACAGGCGGCCGCTATTAATTATCTACGATTTAAAAAAGATGAGGAAGATGAGGATTTTCAGGATTCCCTTTTCTCATTTACAGAATTGGAACAAGCAGTACAATCTGGATTCTATTAATGTTGTTTTAATTGACTTGACAGGCAATGTTTTAATACCGTCGAAAAAATACAAAAGTTAGGAGGTTATGATATAGAGGAAATTGAAGATTTATTTGATGGAATATTTCTCGGCGATTGTATCTCAATAATGAAAACCATGCCTTCGGGAAAAGTTGACTTGATTTTTGCAGACCCGCCATACAATATTGGAATTAAATATGATACATATAACGATAAGATGCCGTATGAAGAATACTTAGATTGGAGTGAGCAATGGTTAAACGAATGTGCTAGACTCCTATCAGATAATGGTTCAATTTATGTTGCTATAAATGATGATTATGCTGCAGAATTAACTCTAATTATGAAAAAATTAGGATTGCATATGAGAAATTGGATTATTTGGTATTACACTTTTGGGCAAGCTATGTCAAAGAAGTTCAGTAGATCGCACACTCATATTTTGTATTTCACAAAAGACAAGAAGGATTTTATTTTTAATGCAGATGATATAAGGGTGGAATCAGAGCGACAGAGAATAGGCGATAAAAGAGCCAACCCCAAAGGAAAAGTTCCAGATGATGTTTGGAAAATATCCCGTGTCGCTGGAACATTCAAAGAAAGGCTGCCAGGATTGCCTACCCAGATGCCGATTGAATTGTTACAGAGAGTAATAGCAGCATCTTCTAATCATGATAGTATAGTATTTGATCCGTTTTGTGGATCTGGGACAACCCCATATGTTGCCAAACAAATGGATAGAAAATATATTGCTACAGAAATATCTCCAAATTATTGTAATGCAGCTAGAGAGAGGTTAGGTATGTGTAAAATAAAAGAAACTCCTAAGGAAATTGGAAGTCGTACCGCAAAGGCCGGTTTTGATAACGAAAAAGATGTTTCTGAAAAGTTCAATCTTTGGGAAACAGATAGTCATGCTCAGCAATGGCTCATTAGATTGGGTCATGATTTAAATCAAATAAAGGAAGTGAAAGCAAAGAAAATCAGCGGATATAAAACTGATGTATTTGTCACCATAACTTACAAATCTGGGGCCCAAAAAATAGAAAATCTTCAGGTTAAACTAGTATCAATTGAAAAAGGAAAAAACCAGATTGATAAAAGATGGGTTGAAAGATATAAAGAAAAATGGGGCTTTGGTTCAGATGTTGAAGAATTATTGAAAAAATTCACAGGTGAGATTAAACCTTCAGGCGTAACAAAAGACAAGAGAAGAACAAAGATGAATGAGTTCTCGGATTCCGATTGTAGCATAATAATAAATTGGTTCAAAGATAATAGATCATTAGTCGTTTCAGATTTGCTCAAAGGTTCAGGAGAATTCCAAGCCGAATGGATGTTAGTCATACATAAATTCGAAGGTAATTACAATTGGATTTTGGAAACTATAGATTATGCAATAGAGAAGATTGGGATGGAGGGAGAAGTCAAGGTTTCCCCCAGAGGTAGTCTAAAAATTGGTGAAATTAATATGCAGAGAAAAGGAGGAGATGGGGGAAGGCATACTGCGAATATGTTACAATTCTGGATCAATCCTCTTGCTCTTCGTGATTGAGATAATCTCAGCATGAACTCTGAATGGTGGATGCTGGGTGCCTAAAACACAAAATAACCAGAGTTATTTTTTTCTTTCAGATATTTCTCCGAGAATTATTAAGCCACCGTATCCTCCGATAATTAAACAAATGGAGGGAAAAATAGTCCTCGCTAATGGACCATAATCTTGTATTAAAGTATCTCCAATTATCAATCCTAAGATCGCTGTAATGAATGGAATCACGTGGTAATGCCAAGAAAGATTCTCTGCAAAACGCTCATCCATGAATACTTTAATTAGATTTAATTAATCAAATGTTGTTCAAAGTTTTTTTCTGATTTTGTATTTTTTACTCTAACTCACAATAAAAAGTGAATGGTTGTAGAAATTATTCATGCAAATCTCAACAAAGGGACAGTATGAACTCTTTTTGGGGCATGATACAGATGATAAAGTTAGAAAGATGGCTATAATTCTAGCAATTATCGGATTTTTCGGTCATCTCTTGCTATGGTTTTTAATTCAGAATGATACATTCAAACTTTCAGAAGAAAATATGGAGATGTTTAATTCTCCTTTATCCTCATTGTATACTCCATTTTCAATCTTATTGGCTTATGAAGTTTATCAATT
The DNA here is from genome assembly GCA_045568235.1 of Candidatus Thalassarchaeaceae archaeon. GTDB lineage: Archaea > Thermoplasmatota > Poseidoniia > Poseidoniales > Thalassarchaeaceae > MGIIb-O3. The sequence goes on along the minus strand of JBJLBJ010000014.1, from coordinate 6,236 downwards.
AATACGAACTATTCCAGAATCATTTTCTTCTTCTGTTGGAAAACAATATGAAATTGCCACTCTTCTTGTTGTTAGAGATATTCTCAAAAGACTTTCAGATATTGAATTTGAAGATGGATGGAACATAGATAATGATTTAGGATTTCTAATTGTAGAGTGTTTTGCTTTCTTGGTACTTTTCTATACTTCTTTGATATATCACAAGATTAGTAAACAAATAAAAAATGAAAATATGGATTCTGAAAAACTATCATCATTCATTTATTCAAAGCAAATAATTGCACTATTGATGTTAGTAGTTTTCTTAACAGTCACATTTACATCAATGTCGGGATGGATTGAGTCTGTATTAGAAGGAAAAGGAGGAGTTAATAGAGAGATATTCTTTTTAGATTTCTTTACATTTTTGATTCTTGCAGATATATTGATTCTTTTAATCTCATATTGGTTTTATACTGATTTTGGCAGTCTAGCAAGGAATACTGGCTTTGTTTTATGTACTGTCATTATACGAGTTGCTATATCCTCTCCAGGTGTTTCTGCAATGCTTCTTTTCGCTTTGAGTGGAATTATCGGGATTGTAATTATTAGATTATCTATTGATAATATCCCTATTTTTCAAGACAAAGATTAGGGAATTTTATGCATAGGTAAACTATTTTTTCACAAAATGTGAAAATTCCATCAGTACTATTGATAAGTGATTAAGAATCCGATGGTGTGAGGTAAATAAATTATGAATAATGAAAAGAATACTGATAATGAAAAAATACTGATAACTGAAGAAATGATACCAATAGTATCTGGTAATGATAACCCTGAAACGATTAGAATAATCGTTGATGAGCATCCAGCAAGATGTTTCTTGCAAGATAGAGGGTGGAACTCAACGAAGATAGTGATACTTTTTGACAATCCTCATCCATTATGGGGCGATTATTTCACGACAAAATATTTTGATTTTATAGAACCTGGCTCGATGAGATGGGGCCATAACAAAGAGAAAATGAAGATTAGTAAAATGAACGCTTAGTTCAATATAAGTTCATTAACCTTCAATACTTCGTAGATTGTCCGAGATGATGAAATATGTTTACAAGTAAGAAAGAAAAGGAATTAAAAGAAATATTATGGAATTACAGATGGAAGATGCATAAAAAAATAGAGCATGTATATGATGAAAAACTAGCTTTGATTTGCCCTCTTGCAGAAAAAATAATTGAAGATGATCCTTACTTATCTCTTGAAATATTGATGGAATCCGATGCGATTAGAACTGATAATATTGAAGAAGATGGTTTGTTTATTCAAAGGAAATTTGAAAGACAATTCAATACAATGATTAGTTATATCGAAATATGTGGAGAAGTTTTGATTGAGCAAAGGGTAGCGTCTGCAACCGATTTCAGAACCCTATGAGAAGCCCTATGATTGGCCTGCTAAACCCTCTGCGAATCACAGGGTTCCGTTGAACGCTTCTTGCAATATAGATTGCTTCAACTCTACGAGCGAGGTTTTTGATTCCGCATATTTCCCTCGAAGAATTTCGCATTCATTCCTTAAGTTGTCAAATCTTGAAATTATACTCTGTATTTCATCGCCATCCGTTGGTACAAGTAAACTCAATTTACTCCACTTTGATTTACTTAAACAAGGTAATGTCGACTGACCTGCGTTAGTAACAACTGAATGCTGAAATTTTCTTGTCAGCATTTGATAGTAAAGGAATTTGTACAATTTGGCATTCTTTGGCGTCAGTGAATTAATTTGTTGATTGGTAGTAACCTCAACAACATTGTATCCGCATTTGCCAATTGTAGCGCCTATACACACCATCAGAACTGAAAATGGTTTGACTGGCCTTGATTTTCCATATCCAATTTCACTCAATCGATCATCAGTATGGATAATTGCTCCATCTTTTGCAAATGCAGCAGGTTTGATGAAAGAAATGTAATCACCGTAATTCTCACGCTCAGATGTCTTTGGTGTGGTACCAGTTTGGATATTTCCAATTTCATCTAGTTTCATTTCATTCCAATTTTCATGTCTTTGGCTGAAAACTGTTTCCAATTCGTTTGAAAACAGATTTTCTGCTTGAAGCATATTTTCTTCGGCATTGGACAATTTGACTGAAATATTTTCAAATGCTTCATCAAGGATACTGACGATTCGTTGCTGTTCTTCCAATGGCGGTATTGAAATCATGTGCTCTTTTAATTTTCTAAAATGTCTTGCATATCCTGTAGACTGGAGATTGAAAGAGAGTAATTGATAGAAGAAGAATTTGGCATTGAGAAAGTCCTTTGTTTTCAATATCTTGACACCATCCGCCCCGACAACAAAATCGAAATCAATAAACTTCAGAACACAGGTGTGGTCGCCAAAAACTACTACCGATTTTTCAACAACGAATAAATCTTCAGAATTATCCCAATATCCACTTATTGTTGAATTATCTTGAGAGATAATCGGATACTTTCCTTCGGATAGATATTTTTTTTTCTGAATCTTCGAAGTAACTTTGACTTTCTCTATACAATCCATAAAATGCATTGATTTCCACTGTTCTGAAATCATAGCAAATCACTCAAGCTGCTTGCCCCTTAGCATACAAAAATCTCTGGAAGCCAATGAACATCTCTCGTATCTTACCCGGATCACCCAACACATTCACCGCATCTCTTGGTGATCCATACTTCAATTCCAAGAGTTGAGGAAGTTTTGTGGAGTCTAGTTCTCCAACTCCCTCATCGACATAATGACCTAATACAAACTCTAGGAACAATTTCTCATTATCTCCAAATTCATCTATAAATTTAGATTTGGCCATATTAGCCCTATCTTCACGAGTAACTGTTGGAGTCAGATATGCGATATAGGAAAGAACGTCATAGATATCGCTCTTTTCTGCATTAATCAGTTTCTTGACTTCTTCCATGTGCTCTTGAGTAAAACCACCTTCTGAAAGTTGATCTAACAATTTCTTCCTTGTTACTGGATTGCTCCATAGACTTCTCAATTCTTCTTCATTCTTGAATAATGATGGAATTGTGCCGAATAGGCTCTTGATGAATTCTGTAGAAGACATTGGTTTTCCATCCGGCCCGTAGAACATGGTTTGGACCATATGTTGGATTTTTCTCTCTTTACCATCTGCAAGCTTTATCTTAATCATCTCAGGTTTCAATGGTTTGTCAACTGGGTCTCTTGGCTTACTCTCAGGTCTTTTTTCCATTGGTTCTGGCTCAATCTCTTCACCATCCCATTCAGGATCGCTGAATTGTTTGGATGCATTAACAAAGTCATGAATTGTGAAATAGTACTTATCATCATACAATCTAGTACCTCTACCTATTATTTGCTTGAACTCTATCATTGACTTGATATCTCTTAGCAGTACGATATGTCTGACATTTCGAGCATCCACTCCTGTCGAGAGTTTTTTAGATGTAGTTAGTATGGTAGGGATTGATTTCTCATTATCTTGGAAATTTCTTAGGGCTTGTTCCCCCAACTCACCATCATCAGCAGTCACTCTAACACAGTAGTCAGGCTCATTACTGGTCTTGTTTTGATTTACAATATCTCTAACAATTGCTGCCTCATCTTGTCTAGTACAGAAAATAATGGCTTTTTCATTAGAATCTACAGAATCCATGAATATCTTAACACGTTTCTCTAAACGAGGGTGGATGAAAATCCTCTTTTGGGCGAAATCGGTTTCTTCGTATTCTTTACCTAATTCGACTTCTCCCTGAATTATTTCATCATCTGCTGTATATATATAAGAATCCAAAGTAGTGGATATCTTGTTCACTCTAAATGGAGTCAAGAATCCATCATTGACGCCTTGTTTGAGAGAATATGTATAAACTGGTTTACCGAAGTATGCATATGTGTCCACATTATCCTTTCTCTTTGGAGTAGCTGTAAGTCCTAATTGTACTGCAGGAGAGAAGTGGTCTAGTATCCCTCTCCAATTACTCTCATCATTTGCTCCACCTCTGTGGCACTCGTCCACTATCACAAAGTCAAAAAAGTCTTCAGGGTAATCTCCGAAATATTCCTCTCCATCTTCCCCACTCATGAAAGTCTGGAATATTGTGAAGAAGATGTTTGCATTCATTGGCACTTTTCCTTTTTTCCTAATTTCAGAAGGGTTAATTCGGCATAATGCATCTTCGGGGAATGCTGAGAATGAAATTCTAGCCTGATCAGCTAGTATGTTCCTGTCTGCAAGGAACAGGACCCGAGGGCGTCTCATCACGCCTTCACTAAGGCTCCATCTTGTCTGGAATAATTTCCATGTGATTTGAACGGCTATGGATGTTTTACCGGTACCAGTTGCTAGAGTGAGTAGAATACGCTTCTTACCATCTGCAATAGCCTGAAGCGCGTTTTCTACAGCGTTGTCTTGATAGTATCTAGGTGACCATTGGCCACCTCTATTCTCAAAAGGAATTGTAGCAAACTTATCTCTCCATTCATCTTCTTCCGTGAATGTTCTTTCCCATAGATCTTCAGGAGTAGGGAATTCACTGATAGCAATATCTCTTTCTTTACCCGTTAGCATATCTATCTCATAGAATTGTTGTCCATTGGTTGAATATGTGAATCGGACCTGCATCATCTTAGCATAATTCTTAGCTTGAGAAACTCCTTCTGAATATCCTAAATCCCACTTTTTTGCTTCTATAATAGCAAGTTTTTTGTTTTTGTATTCCAAGACATAGTCTGCAATTAGTTTCTTTCCTCTCTGCCCAGGTCCTTGTATTCGACCAGCAGTAATGTGTACTTCTCGCCTAACTTTGCAATTGTTATTCACAGTCCATCCTGAATCACGAACTGCGGGAGTGATGTACTCTTGGCAGGTTTCTGCCTCGTTCATACCTCTCATGCTGTAATCTCCTTAGTCAGATTTCCATTAAATGCTTCTTGCAATATGGATTGCTTTAATTCAGATAATGAATCAATTTCCACATCACAGATTTTGCTAAATTCTTTGGACTGATTTGTGAATTCGTCAAATCGCTTAACTATTCTTATTTGCTCATTAAGGGGTGGATATGGAATTTGTAATTTCAACACATCGCTTCTTGAAATTCCGGGAATCGCGGCTCCTGTTGCAAGGCCCTGAAACATATCATATTGGATAGAAATGAAGTAGAAAAGAAATTTACCATCAATTTCACCGTTAGAGCGTATTGCCATTAATTGACGACTGATTGCAACTTCCTCCTCAGATAAACGATTTATTTTCCCGACACCTGAACCCTTCACAGTGATCAATATGTCTCCTGGAACAGCGGTCACTTTCGGCTTTTCAGTCCATCTTTTAATTACAGGATTTTCAATACCAAAATCTGCTGGCCCTGTCAGATATCCAATACCATTTCCAAGTATATTATAGTCTGCAGCCAAAATGTGCTGACCTGAAATTAATTTACATGTTTCTTCGATGGTTTTCTCAGTCCAATTTTTTCCACCTTCAGAGAATATCTTATAGATATATGAATTCAAAAATTCATCCCCTGTGTTCATTTTCTGTTCTGTTTTTCGAGTTTGATTTTCTATGTTTTTGAATGCTTCATCTAGTATATTGACGATTCGTTGCTGTTCTTCTAGAGATGGAACGGGAATTGACATCGCCTTGATTTTTTCCTGAGATAGATTAGGTTGGGCACTACCGCTGGCTTTGGCAACTAATTCTGAATTGACATTTTTAATCGCATAATACAAGTATTCTGGAATTATATTTTCATTAGGCAATATTCCACAAACTGCTTGATTAGTTGTAGAACTAAATCGCAAAATCCCAACTTGCCCTGCAGTAGCACCATACATGGCTACCAACACAGTATTTGGTGGAAACATTTTGACTGATGTATTCTCAAGAGCCAGATTAGTGATAAAATTCTTCGATTCAGTAATTTCTCTTTTATTGACTTCTCCACTCAACAACCAAGGTATTGTTCCATCAGTATGATAGTTTTTATTTGATTTGCTTGGAGTAGAACCAGAGGTTGTTTTACATAACTCTCCTAAAGTCTTGACAGGCCACTGTTCTGACATCATAGTAAAGCCCTGATTTTCTTCAATATTTCTCGAGACTCTTCATCTAACTTCTCAATCTCATCAAGAATTTCTGTTGGACTTCGTAAAATTACTTCATCATCAACATTAGGATTCTTGGTTGAAAGGTCATAGTTGCTTGTATCAACATCTGCAATATC
>JBJLBJ010000013.1:0-16253 GCA_045568235.1 Candidatus Thalassarchaeaceae archaeon | reverse complement strand
GGAGGGAGTCGAACCCCCGACCGTCTGATTACAAATCAGATGCTCTACCGGGCTGAGCTACTGAGGCGTGATTCCGGGCGGCCGTCTTTTGCACTTGAACCCTATAGTTTCAAATTGTAATTTTAAGGGTCAATTTGATTCGTTAACCCTTCTTCGCCATCTTGTTGCCCTCTAAGAGTAGTGAATATCATAAACGGCTGAATATAGTTATTTCAGCGTGGATTTGTATAGCTATTGGCAGTGCTATCATTGTATCATCGGGAGGGACTTCATTTTCCTTTGCTGTAGCAGTCCCTTTATCGTTAGGGGGAATTTTATTATTACTCATAGGTTTGGGTATGGACGCTCAAAAATCTATTTCTCCAGAGAAAATTGAATCATGGGCTCCTGATGCATCTTTGCTTCCGGATGCAGGTAGGGCAATGTATAGAGTAGATACTACACTAAATGAACCAATTCGTACTTCAATACTTTGTGGTAAATGTGGCAATATAGTTTGGGTTGAGGGACGTAAACCACCTATTTTTTCATGTAATAATTGTAATATTCTTCTCTGGGAAGAAGAATGATTTTTTATCCCTTTTATCGGTAATCATCAAGTGGATTGGTCTCTTCGGAAGTAAAGGGAGTATCATGAATCTTGGTAATAATGAACGTAAGATGCTCCGATTAATGCTTTCAAAACCATCAATAAAGTGGAAATTAGAAGATTTACTGAAGGGCACTGGTTGGACAGATCAAGTACATGTAGCAGGTTCTGGAGGACATCTCAATGAACTAGGTCTCGTTGAAATTATTGAAGATAAGAATTCAACAGTTTCCTTAGGTCCTGAAGGACTTAGATCCTTAGAACACGGATTACTAGAAAGCAGGCTTTGGAATTGGTTACTTTCTAATGATCCAGAAAACAGGACTATGAAGAATTTACTCGATTCAGATTTTGAAAGACATGAAACAGGACCAGGAGTTGGAATACTCAAGGGACTCGGAGTTTCCATTAATCAGGGAGTTTTTACTACTGAAGATGAATCAAATGTGCATTCAATAATAGAAAGTAGAACTTCATTTCTGATGGCAGTATCTAAAGATGGTTGTGATTTATCTTCTCTGGATGATAAACTAGTCAAGCATTTTTTCTCTCGTAAGAGTTTAATCCAAATTGAAGAAAATACGACAAGACATTGGGCTCTAACAGATTCTGGAAAATCAGTACAAATATCAGATATCGAAGAAGTGGAACTAATTGGGGAAATTACTCCTGAACTGTTACAAAGTGATAGTTGGAAAGGTGCTAAATTCAAACCATTCGATGTAAATGCACCTGCTCCAACTCCAACGGGTGGACGGCCACATCCTATGCAATCATTAATAGAAAGAATTAGGGCAGTTTTCCTAGAAATGGGGTTTTCAGAAATTGAAGGTGATTATGTACAATCTGCTGGATGGAATATGGATGCCCTATATATTCCTCAATCGCATCCTGCAAGGACAATGCAAGATACTTTCTATTTATCAGATCCAGAAAAAATAGATATAGATAATAAATATTTGGATTTATGGTCGGATGTTCACGAACATGGTCATGACACAGGAAGTAAAGGATGGGGATTAGATTTTGATAAAGAAGAATCAAAAAAAGCATTACTGAGGACTCATACTACTGTTAATACAGTCAAGCATATAGCTAATAATCCAGATACAGCAAGCCGAGTATTTGGAGTAGGAAGAGTATTCAGGCAAGAAACAATAGATCGCACCCATCTTCCTGAGTTTCACCAAATAGAAGGTATAATTCATGAACCCGACGCAAATTTACCAATGTTAATTTCAACTCTAAAAACATTTTATGCCAAAATGGGATATCCCGATGTAAGGGTGAGGCCTGCATATTTCCCCTATACTGAGCCTAGTGTAGAAGTTGACATCTTATGGAGAGGAGAATGGCTAGAACTAGGTGGAGCAGGAATTTTCAGGCCTGAAGTTACAGAACCATTGGGTACTGAATGGCCCGTTTGTGCATGGGGCATGGGCTTAGAACGATTGGCTATGCTAGTACTGGATCTTGATGATATACGTCAGTTGTATCAGCCGGACTTAGAACGTTTGCGTAAGATGCCATTGATTTAAATCTACAAAATCAATAATTTACTCATTCGCCAGTGTAATAACATCTTTCAAAAATTCATCCACATCCCAGTGAATTCCTGAATATGAAACTCTTTTATTCATATTTTTATCTATAATATACGTACTAGTTGAATGTCCAATTTCATATTCTCCTAGAGTTTCTGCATGAGGATCAACTTCTTCGGTTGTATTGGATTCAGACTCGCTATCAATCAATATACAACTTAACCAATCTCCATCGGGTCTTTCATATCCTTTATCACACATGCAGTGGGCACTATCTCCAGTTCCCATGACCCATCCAAAACCATTACAGTCTACTCCGGGAGGTAGATTACTGATGTTAGCATTACTTGCTGCCCATGCTAGATGTGTATCCTTAGTTATCATAACTGAAGTTAAGTCCTGTGAATTAATTTTTACCCAACTTTCATTTCCTAAATCCCAATTATATAATTCCCATGACCAAGTATCATTAACTTCCCAATCTCCTATCCTACCTTCTTCAATATTATAGTGTATTTCTGCTTCTTCAAAGGAAAAATTAGCGAAATCTTCAAAATCAGTATAACATTTATCATCTGGTAAATTCCAACATTTATTATCCATTTTTAATGAAGTATTATCAGGATACAATACTCCAAATCTTAGCATCTCATCTTCAGGAGGTAGGCTATTTGCAATATGATCATCATCTACAACTACATTCCATGTGTTCCAAACATTCTCTATCGTAGATGCACTTTCATGAGTCAAGTGATCCCACTCATAACCCATTCTTTCTGTCCATTCTGAAAGATGTTCGACAGTATCTCTTGCAGGATCAATCGTAACAGATAATATTACGACATCTTCTGAATATTCTCCTAAATTATCATCTATATAATCCAGATTTGCGGATATTATCAAACAAACATCTGGGCAAGTAGTGTAGATGAAAGCTACAACAATTACTTTTCCTTCATAATCAGAAAATTTAACTAATTCTCCGTCTTGATTGTTTAAAGTAAAATCCGGAGCCAAAGGAGGATCTTTGTATTCAGTCCCTAATATGATTGAATTATCACTTCCTCCGATGCACCCTGAAGAGAGTAAAACTAATGTAAGAAAAATTGAATTGAATTTAATATTCAAATCTAACACCTATTCATTAACAAGATATAATATATCTTCCATAACTAAATCTGGATTCCATAGCGTGTCTTCCCACCAAACTCTCTGGTTCATATTTTTATCAACTATTATTGTACCTGTTGTGTGGTCAACCCAGTAAGTAAGGAGAGGGTGATGTTTAACTTGTACATCAGAATCTTCTGATTGTTGTGTATCTAGTCCACAACCATCTCCATCTACCTCTTCTTCTTCTGGAGTATCTGGACATACATCAAAACCATCCGCTACTCCATCTCCATCGATATCTGAATCATACGTTTCAAGTCCAACTTCAAAATTCTTCCAAACCGGCTCTAATTCTTCTACAGTTCCCGTTAGATGAGGCCAGTCCAAACTTCTCGATTCAGCATATTTATTCATAACAGAGTTATTGTCTGTCCATGGGTCGACAGTTATTGTCAAAATTGCAACATCATTTCCATAAACATCTCCTAATTGCTCTGAAATAAATTCTAAATTAGCACTCACTATCGGACAAACATCTGGGCATCTTGTAAAGAGAAATGCAATGACTATCACTTTTCCTTCTAGTTGAGAGAGTTGATAGTATTCTCCATTTCCATCAATCAGGCTGAAGTCTTGAGCAGGTATTGGTGGATTTATATCATCTCCATAAAAAATATCTTCTTCTTCAGTACCCATACAGCCGGGTAGTATCATTAACAATGAAAATAATATTCCAACTATCTTTTTATCCATTGATCTCATCTCTCTTTATTGTTAGGAGCAGTCCAGCAATTAATACTACCAGAAGGGCTAATTGATAAATTTTTACAGGAGTTGTTTTATCATCTTCAGAACCATCAATGAGATTTTCATTTAATGAATAACCAGGTCCTGCTAAATCAAAATTGGATGATTCAGTATGATTATCAACAGAAACCACCAAGTTTAGGACATACCATAAACTATCATTAGACATTATTCTAACTCCGTAGTTTCCCGCCTCCCAAACTCCTGGCTCTATCAAAATTCTACATTCATCTGCATTAGATGTTGCATTATATGGCGTTGTTAAACATTCTACATCATCCACTCCATCTTTGTCAATATCCATTTTTATTGTTCTATTTTCATCAGCCACATTAAAGAAAATCATAGTAGTATTATCTAATAATTTAGCTTCTGATGGTTGCAATGTTTGATTTCTCATTATGAACTGGTAATCACTAGCCCCATGTCCAACCACTGTCGGCATTACCATGATTATAACCAAGGAAGCAGCAAGCGCCTTGAAGCGAGTCATATTTCTCACTCATCGTCCATTAATTCTGTCCATAATGGCGGATAATCATATCTAGGATCATAGTCCTCATCAAATTGAACAACATAAATTCCTGAAACCATTTCAGATATGTAGACAAAACCTCGTGGGTCATATTGCAATCCCCAATCAAAAGGTATCATACATGATGCCCAACAATCTGCCATGTCATAACCTAAAACCTCTGTTGCATTTTCAATCCATGGAGGTCCTGCAGGTAAATAGTATCCTACAGTACGCGTCTCTGCTAATTGCTCAATAGCCTGGAAACCTCTACTGGGCTCTGGAACTCCATTTTCCCATACTAAATCATCCCATATTTCTCCATGGTCTGTCATCCATGCACCTGCATGATAGTGAGTATAGTAAACATGTCCAGAAGGTCCTGTATCTCCGTTATGAGGGCTGAAGATATATCCCCCTGGGATCCAATGCTGTGGATGGCTACCATTTTCTTTCATGCCTTCTCCTGGTAATTTCCATTTTGAAACTAAGAAAGGTTGTGCCGGATCAGTGGTATCTATAGTCCAAATGTATCCGGTATGGTTTTCGTTTGATCCATATTCTGGTGCGATATATGTGTAATGTCTCCAGTTTACTCCGTATGTTGGATCTTCAAAGCCTGTTCCACAATGCGCTGGCCACTCTTCAACTGGATCATATGTACTAATTCCAGAACAAATTAGATAGTCATTTGGTACCGCATAATGGATATTGTCATTTCCTTGATTGGAATCAAGCCATTCTTCTGGAGACATATTTGCATGACCTCCTCCTTCTGGGCCATACCATCCTTCATCAGCGGAAGGACAACCCATCCATCTACCAACCTCTGGAGGCCAAGATATCCCCTCTGGATCAGCTATTATTGGAGGTTCTGAAACATCAACCAATCTTAGGCCTGCACCCCAATATGATACAGCCAGTAATCTTTGTTTAGTAATTGGATGAACAAAGTAAACATTATCATGATTGAAGATTGATCCTCCACATGTTGTATAAGGCTCTGGAGTGTATCCTCCCCATCGAATTATTTCTCTACTTGAATTTGATTGTTCTTCATTTTGGTTTGGAAGCCATGATTCGAAACCTCTTGGAACATAGAAAACTTGAGTTCCTTTGTAATATGTGCCTGATGAACCTTCAATCATCTCTGGATATGGATCAGCACCAAATAGGAATAGGCTGCAGTCTTCTTGTGGAGAAACAGCTCCATCCCAATCACAATAAACTGCTAAATCCTGATTATGGAAACCTGCAGGAGGATTATTCCATTCTGCAACCTTTATTGGACTTGTTTTATCTCCAACATATATCACATCTAATCTATTAGTCCCACTGTTGGCATCATCATCATTTGGTATTGGATCTAGATCACTGTTTGTCAATTCATGATTTACCAGAACCCAATTGTTATCTTTAGTTACTTTAATATCAATCATTCTACCAATTTCTGCATAATAAGTAGACAACAATACAATGTCATTTGGTTTACTTATATCTAGTATTTCAAATTGATTATAACTGGATACATACGCGTAACATCCACCAGTATTATCTGCATATTTTACACAATCTTCTTCGAAGTTGCCTTCAATAGAAACCTCAGAATTATCTCCAGGAGTCGGGCCTATATTTTTGAATTCATCATCACATGGTCTTCCAGCAATATTGTCTAATTCCGGCGGAGGACTGACATTACCGTCACAGTTAAGATTGTGATAATCAATCAATTGTACATTTGGAGTAGATAGTCTATGTGCCAATAAATCATTATGTGAATGATATTCATTTTCAATCTCAATCACTGGATCTATCCAGGTGTCTTCCATTGTTTTTTCATCATCATCTCCTGAAAATGATAAACATCCAGATAATGGAGCAATGAACATTAATGAAACCATAATGGCTAGTGGTAATTTATTCAAGACTCTCATGATGTAACCTCAGTAACACCTTTACGGAAGCCTACTGATGTTAAATCTAATTGATATATGGTCTGTCAATGTCTAACTGAACAATATATAATCCGGTTGTAATACATGAAAGATATGTGTACCCTTCATGATATTCTGCAGCCCAAATAAATGGCGTCCATCCGAAGTCATAATATGAACTATCTAATGGCTCTCCATCTTCAGCGTGAGAAATATGATAACCTATAGTTGATTTTGCATGAACTTCAGTTTTATTCTCATCACCCAAGCCAGCTAGCATCATACTTTCAATATCTATTACCCATAATCCAGCATGATAACTTGAGAGATATATTCTTCCGTCCCAGGAACCGCCATGACTATTATCGGGGTATCCTTGTTGACCTGTAGAAAATATTTGAATATCTGCGTTATGAGGGCTAAATAGTAACCATTCTTCTCCTCCTGGTATATGGTGATCTTCAGCAAATGGTATCTCCCATCCATGGATTAATTTTGGAAGAAATCTGACATTTCCGTTGTAAAGTTCATAATCTGTAGTATCTAATAAGTAAGACATACCTGTTCCTACAGTAGTATCGAGAACTTCAGTAGAGAGAAGAGTTAGATGCATTTTTCCTGCTGGATAGCCTAAATGAGTAGCATCAACCATTTCATCAACCGGTTCTGCATAATGAATGTAAGAAGATCTTCCGCCATTTTCATTTCCAGTTGTCCCACTATCCGGTTGCCCATCTCCGTCAAAGTCTTCAAAATCCATCCAAAGGCCAACTTCAGGAGCTCTCCAGTTACAGCCTAATTGAGTACCGAATGAACCTACACATCCTCCTGCTATGAATGCATATTCTACAGGAGAGTTTTGAGGATGAGGGACATCACTGACATCAAATATTCTTAATCCCGCTTCCCAATATGCTCCATAGACATATGTTTTACCAAATCTAGGATCATTTGGATCTTCACCAGGCCATTTTTGAACAGTCATATCATGAATGTAAATCCATCCGCCTCGGGTACTTTCCCAGGATACTTCCGCTTCGCCGACCTTTAGGATAGTTGGATTATCACTAGGGCCATCAAAATTAAGATGTGCAATTGTAATGCCTCCACAGGCATCTCCTTGGCCAACATCACATTGTTCATATTCTGGGTTTGCTACAAAAATATACCATTCATCATCTATCATTTGTGTGTAGAGATTATGTGGGCCACTAGGATGATCTGCATCATACCAAGCGTCTACAAAAACAGGCTCTGCCTTATCTGTAACATCTACCAATGTTACAGTAACTTGCGCTGGATCGCCCCATTCGCCAACGTTAGGATCTGCATTACCAGGATCAACTAATTGATTTTGTACTATTACATATTCTCGCCCATCATATTGTAAATATTTTACATCCAAGACTTGAGTGTTGGGGTCAACATAGACACCTGTTACAGTAGTATTGTAAGGATTTGTTACATCAACAATATGCATTTCACTCCAACCAGCAATATATGCATAGGTATTGCCATCTGGTGATTCTGCAACTTGAACTTCTGCATTACCAGGTGCAGTTAATGAATTGAAGGAAATAGGTTGAATATTTTCTGTATACATTATATGTTGACTCGCATTTCTATGGTCATGCCCTTCATCTTGTAAAAGTGGATCAAGCATCATAGTTTTGTTGCTTTCAGAATTCTCATCTTCACTAACTAAAAAGAACATACTTGTACTTGCAATAATCAAACACAATACTAATCCAGATGCAAGAAGTACGCGCCTTAACTCCATTATACTGGCGAGTAAGCGAGACATGTTCAAACCATCGCTCCTTTACGGAGTAATATGAGGTCGGTCAAAATACCTTTCATGATGATGCTGATACTACTGTCAGTATCAACAAATGTACAAGCACATGATCCTCAAAATTATACTATTCTTCTTTTTGAAGATGGGCCGACTCCAGAAGGAGTAGTTCCCGGGATATTGGTGGAGAACGATTCTTTGTTTGTTAGGAATCACGATACAAGGGATAATGTTAGCCATCGGTTAATTGTAGATTTGGATGCTGATGGTATTTTTACAGGAGTTGATGATTATTCAACACAATGGCTAAACTCATCTTGTGATTTAAATGAAACAGGGGAAAAAATAGATGAGAATTGTAATGTTCATGAAATAATTAACTTAGCTGCAAGCAATGGATTCCTTCAAGGCAATATTACAGTCAAACATCAAATAAAATTAGATGATAATATCACCGAATTCGACTTTTTTGTAAATTTTGGACCTGATATTCATGATATGGAAGAAAATCTTCCAACTGGAAATGAACCAATAGAAGAAATTGATGATTCAAATCGATCTTTAATATTTCTATTGTTAATTTTCTCGATTATTGGAATCTTGTTGATTATTCCTCAATTAATTAAATCAAACGAATAAGTTCAAGTAATTCAACGGTTGAACTCAAGAACTACTTCCGTTTCGGATAGCCGTAGGGCGCTTAGCTCAGCTTGGAAGAGCACCTGGTTTGCAACCAGGTGGCCGGGGGTTCAAATCCCCCAGCGTCCACCACCCTTGTAGAGTCCGAACTCCTGTTCCGAAGTACTGCGGAAGAATTGATGTTATGCATCTGGAGGCTAACTTATCTATCTTCTAGACTTGTAAAGGGGTTTCTTAATTTTACATTTATGGGTGAGATATATTTGGACTATATTTTATCTTTTATGAAAAATGACTTTCAAAATTTTGCGTCCTTTTGGTTCTTTTTTCAATGGGGTCGCTTTTAGTGTAAGTCCTACTTTTATCATGTGGATAACAAATCTGATAGATCCCATTTACGAATGGCGTATATATTCCTCTTTTGGAGGCCCAATATTCTCCTAATTGATTGTCTAAATATGTTGATAAATGGTATGTAATTAGATCATGAAGAGATTCAATTATATCCTCACCTTCATTTTCCAATTTTTCCAATGTCGACTTTTCTTCAAATATCTCAGTTAAATTCTTGATATTTCGGTTTAAGTTACAAATATCATTTAAAACCCCGCCGAGCAAATCATTAGGATATTTAGCACGAATTGAAATAGGAGGTACGGGTAATATTGAAATTTCATTTAAGGGTAGTTTAAGTCTCACTGTTTCTATTGGTTTGACTGGTTTTGCTAATGTAATATGGCCAAGTATTCTCAAATTTAGGGTCCATGATTGATCCTTTTTTTGGTGTATTTTCATCCCAGGGTTCAAGAAATGGCATAATTTCACCTATACTATATTCCAATATAGATTCAAGATTAGGTCCAAGGCCAAAGTCAGATTGCATTAATATTACAACCAATTTTTAAAACTATTTAGTTTTTTACTATATCCTAATTAATTTAAATCATGCTGATTTTTTTTCCTACTTTTCAATAGTGGAAATTGTAATTCAATACTTTGATATTTTTCACTTCCAATAATCAATTCCTTTAGTAATTCTTGAAGATTTTTACCAGCCTTCCTTGATGAAATTTTTCGTATCTTTCTTCCTTTATTTATAATATTAAATTCTAACTTATTAGACTCTCCCTTCAATATCCGATCAATATCTCCAATTATTTTATCAAAATCATATAGTTTGTTTCCGTCGATATATATTGATATATTTTCTCTGATCTTACTAATATTTTTTTTCATAATGCTCAAATTCGGTTTTACCTTCTCTTCCCATACCGTGTCTATGTTTTCTGCACTTTTTTCATCAATCCATTTTGTAGGATTTCTTTCATCTGGATTGAAACTTACTATAACTCTACTGAAAATTAGTAATAAATCAATTATCAATAGTCTAAGTGTCGGGATTGATACCATAGTAGTTGATTTTTCTAAATATTTAGAAACACTCTTGAGTAATTTAGGAATCTGTTCTATTCTACTTTCCCAATCTTTATTGGTTTGTTGTTTAGAAAATAAATCAGATTTTCGACCCTTTGGATTGTTTGGATGCCAGTATCGGTTGTCGCTATGTCCAATAAAATTCTCATAGAAATCATCCCTACTTCTAAACAGATCATCAAGTTTTTTTTCATTATTGTCACTTCGAGTAGCATAACTTGGAAAATCTCCTTCCACAATTACTTTGATGCAATCATAGTGTTTTTTTGCTAAACTGTTCGTATACCCTTCAAACCCTGGGCCCGCAAATTCAAATCCATAAATTGATTCAAATTTTTTTCTTAATTCCTCAGAATTCTCCTTAAATATATTAGCAGTCTGTGTATCTCCGATACAGATAAAACAACGCCATAAAACATGGTAACACCAAAATGAGTAAAATATACTCAAAACTCTATTTTTAGTATTCAAAGAATGCCCTAGAACATGTGTTGATTCAAATATTACATCTTCAACATAACGCTCAGTTCTTACCGAGAATAGTAATTTCTCAATCATAAACAGACTTTCAATTGAATTAGCTCCCATAAAGCCATTTTCAATAGATTTCCCTCCATCCCTTTTTATTATTTTAAGAAATCTCTCAGCATAGCCTATCGCCTGTCTGACATCATTTACAGCGTTTGGATTAACTTCAAAATTCAATTTTTCCTGTATCGCTAAATTTCTCCGCATAATGAAATTTGATATGATATGTATTTTTATCCAATTTGGAACTTTTGGATTTTGAATGAAAATATTGCCCATGCCATCCATATTAACTGATTTCGTATCTGTGCCCGAACCTATTTCATTCCACCAATTTAGATATTCAGACACTATATTGGGGATTTTATAATCCTCTTTAACGCATTCTCTGGTGTTTAATAATCTTAAGCAAAAAATAAGTTTGAAGTAATTTTCAAAATCAAATTCTTTTTCCAAAAAACAATCAAGCTTATTTTTTTTTGATTTTATTTTATCTAGATCTGCCAACCATTCTTTTAGATATTCATCACTTCCATCTTTTCTATTGGACCTAAAATATCTATAGCACGTATGAAATTTAAACCAATTATATTCCTCATCAGTAGATGTATTTATTGTCAACTTATCACCAATATGTGCCAAAACTTCCGGAAAGCCTACAATAACAATTCGCGGATTCTACAAGATACGCTACTAATATATATTTATAATTATATTGTTAGATGTTTTTTTATAAAATATTACATAATAATACACAGTAATTAAAAAAAACATCTATTAATTAATAAAAATTACACAACATGCTAATCATTGATTGCCCGCTTCAAAAATCATGGCACGAAAAAACACCGAAAAAAAATTTCCAATAGAATTTACATATACAACAAATGAGAGAAACCCCCCTATCTCTTTGATAAAGGTGGATCTTTTACCGGAAATTCTTATTAATTTAAATGATAAGAAGTGGATTCTTTCGAATAGAGAATCTATTGTGGAATTATTCAAAAACCGCCTAAATCCAATTATTGAGAAAATGATTGATGACGTAGTCGAAGAGTTAGACGAAAAAATAAATGAGGAGATCTAGTCATGTTTTGTCCAATATGTGGTAATTTAAGCTATACAGATAAAAATCATTATTGTAGATGTGCTAATTACAAATGTAGTTATGAAGGTAAGGCAATTGAAGAGTTAGAATTAATTGATGGTTCAGTTATCAATTTCACAAAGTGGAATCCCGCATTTAGAACCGAGGCACAAAATTTGAAACATCTGCAAGAAGTTATGGCACCACCAATAATGATATTTGACTATATTAGACACATATTTCTTAAGGATTCAAGGGAAATGATCAATCCTTGTACGTCACTACCAGGATATAGATAAGAATGCTAATAAAGGATATGATATATATGAAAATAGAAAAAAACAATAATTTCTACTCTAATGTTGATTGGTTATTTTGGTCAAATTTTGATTTAAAAAATCTACCAAAAGACTTTGATGAGTTGGTGGATTTTGTTGCAATGCATGACCGTTCAGTTCTAGTTAAACTAGAAGAAGAGTATGAACACAGTAGACAATGGAAGAGAAGGATGAAATCTTTTAGTAGAGTCATCCTATCTCTCATCGCACAGAATGAATTTAGAGGGAGGCAAAAGAAATGATAAAAAAAATAATAAAAAGAATAAGACAAAAAAAAGAAGACAGCAAAAGAACGCCTGATATATTTGTGGATAAGGCACATTGGTTCAGAATATGGATTCAATGTGATTATGACACACAACAGTTAATGTTGGAAGAAGCAACTGAAAGGGGGTACAATTTTTGAAAGGAGAAATTAAATGCCCCAAATGCAATTCAGTTTTTGAAATGGATCCTGCTGGTTATTCGGAAATTATTAGCCAAATTAGAGCGGATGAATTCGAGAACGAATTAAAAAATCGAGTTAAGGAAGTCGAAAAGAATCATCTTAGAGAACTTGATTTAGTTAAGAAAAATTTAATCACGGAAAAGGAGAAAGAAATTATATCCTTAGAAAATCAAATTAATAATCATCCAAGAGAAATTATATTTGCAGAGAAAAAAGCAGTTGCTGATCTTCAGGATGAAATTATCAACAAGGATAAGCAAATTGAGAGATTAAAAAATGAAAGAAATGCAGCTAAAAACGATACTGAATTGGCCGTAATCAAAGCAAAAGGTTCTCTAGAAAAAGATATTCTAGACCTCCAAAATACTCTCAATAATATAGATACTGAAAGAGAACTTGAGAAAAAACAATTAGAACAAACACATCTATTGTCTTTGAATTCCAAGAATGAAATCATTAGATTAAAGGATGAGGAGATCGAACGTGTAAAAGATATGAAAATGAAAATGACTGTTAAAGAGGTTGGAGAGAATTTAGAAAAATGGTGTGAAAATCAGTTTAACATGGTTAGAGCTAGTGCATTCCCAAATGCATATTTTGAGAAAGATAACAACATTATCAAGAATGCCGATGAGTTACATGGGTCAAAAGGAGATTATATTTTTAGAGATTCTGACTCTAATGGAGTTGAGTTTATCTCAATTATGTTTGAAATGAAGGATAAAATGATAGATACTAAAGGTGAGACAAATGAGTCTCACTTGGCAAAATTGGATAAAGATAGAAAAAAGAAAAATTGTGAATATGCCGTTTTAGTTACTATGCTAGAACCTGAAAATGAACTCTATAACTCAGGTGCTCCTATTGATATGTCTCATAAATATGAAAAAATGTATGTAATAAGGCCACACAATTTCATTCCAATATTATCTTTAATCAGAAATGAAGCAAGAAAATCTCTTGAGATGAGGCAAGAACTCTCAATAATCAAGGCTAAGAATTATGATATAGAAAATTTTGAAAATAAAATATTAGATTTCCAAGAGGGATTTGGGAAAAATGTCACCTCAGCAAGGAGAAATTTTGAAATAGCGATCAAAGATATTGATGCTACAATAAAAAAACTAGAGAAGATTAAGAATAGCCTAACAACAAGTAGTAACCAATTAAGATTAGCAAATGATAAAACCCAAGATCTTTCAATAAAAAAATTAACAAGAGGGAATCCTACTATGAAAGAGAAATTTGACAAATTAAAATCCGCTGATCAATTCATAGATATATCGGAAGAAGAATGATCGTCTCATATACATTTACAAAATCATATGGAAGATATTAAAGAACGATGTGATAAAAAATAAATTAATTTTAAAGGTGATAATAATGAAAAAGCAATATGATAAAGAATGGTTATTATTTTTATTTAGAAATTATCAAAATAATTACTGTGATGATATAGAAAAAGCTAAATTCAAATTTGGAAGAACTCGAGATGAAGTTTTAGAAATTGGAGGACAAATAATGCCTATGGCTTTAATTTCAATCATTAAATCCAAAATACTACAGGACGTAGCAATGGAGACTGGTTTAGCTATAATTTTTACAACTATCAATCCAAAAAATAATGACTATTTCCCTTTGTACAAATTACTTTCATCACCGCCTACTTTTCATGAAAACGGATATGCTTTATACAGCTACGGAGATAATTGTTACCCCTTGAGATTTGTAGACATATATCGAGTTAATGATAATGCTGCAATGCCCGATAAGATTTGGATTAAATTAAGACCATTGTCATTAAATGAAATTTCTTGGGGGATTGAGAATAATTTATTTGAAAATATAGATGAAAATAAATTAAAAGGAGAGCAATTATGTTTGAGTAATTTTGGTTTTGACATGGAAAAACCAAAAGAGAACAAGGAACTAGGTATCTCCTACGTTCCAAAACTTCCTTTCCCTGGGCCATCAAATTTTAACTATAAATTTTAATTTAATTTTTATGTGATAAATTATTACATTCTCTCTACATATTTCGAATTAATCATCCATCTTACTAATCTAGAAGAAAGAGAATAGTGTAGTGGCTTATTTGCAATTACTCTACAACAATGCTCCTCATGAGGTGCAATATCATATGGTGAGCCTGGCATTATTTTTGGAGGAGGCCTGAATTTCTTCTTTTGCAAATTGCCTAGCAGCTTCTTTTGAGCCAAACACATCTTCTGGGCTATGACGTACCCAAACATCTCCATCATCACTCATAATCAATTTTCTATCATTTGAGATATAGCCCCAAGCTCTTCTTCCTTGAGTGGCCGGATTCCTAATCTCCAATCTCTTGAGGTCGTATTCTGGAGGATGATACTTTCCATCATTCATTTCTCATGCCTCCATAGTTTTCCGCCATAATGCCAATTATGATCTTCACATAGTAATGTCATATTCCAAATCGTTTGAGGGCCACCTAGTCTGAATGGTATGAACCTGTGATCATAGTGTAGTGATTTACTAACAGGGCATCTTGTACCATCTTCAAGAATCGCAGTGCATTGACCTTGATCTCTTACTGCAACTGCGACCTTGATGTCTTGTGGAACATATCTCGAAATCTTATCTCCAATGATATTTCTTCTGACATATCTGTCTCCAATATTCCATGCTTCTTGCCCGAATGCAGAAAAGATATCTTTTGGTTGTGTATCCTTTTCATCAATTTCCTCAATCCCCCAAGTGAATAGCATCTCAAGTATGCTCTGAATCTTGTCTGAAGTGCTCATAATGCACTCCTCCCATTAGTTTGGCCACAACTCTGCCAAGTCACGGCCACGTCTTGGTTAATGGGCGTCCTTACCTCGGCCAACTCAGAGGAGAACGAGCTCAAAAGAGACTCTGCAGACTCAACTTGTCCTGCTTTTATTAGTGAAAGAGATGCATCGATAACTGCTCGTAGATGACCTATCTCCAATCTATACGCAGACCCCAGCGTCCACCATCTTCACGCAGTCTGGTTTAACCATTCTAAACACGAGCTATGGGTGCATTCAGGAGGGTCAAAAAGGAGCTTAGAATCCGGATCTATGATATCGATTATAAGATTAGAACCAACTCCTTCCTGGACACTCACTATTGAGCTCGTGGACGCTGGAAGGTAGTCCTCGCCTGTACTCGCTAAGGAGAGTCTGATGGTATGACCGGTCTCGATTTGCACATCCATTGCGAAGAACTCCATTTTTGCATTTATTGTTTCCAGAATGGGAATCCAAGCCTGCTCTTCCGAACCTCCCTCGTGATATCTCAGATCCATGATGGCGTGACCGATATGGATGCACTCTCCTTGATCTGAGCAATCTTCTAGGAGGGCGTAAACCTGTCCTCCCAAAGTCGTCGTTGTAACGTCTATATGTAGTCTCGGAAGGCCAGAAATCCAAATATCTTCAGTCAGGGGAGAGCTCTCATAAATAGGTCCAAAATTTCCAT
>JBJLBJ010000012.1:0-18639 GCA_045568235.1 Candidatus Thalassarchaeaceae archaeon | reverse complement strand
CCTATATATTAATTCTAATGATTTAAAAACATCAACTTGTATATCTCTTTTGGATATCCCGGACATTTGTTTAACATTTTCAATACTTATATGTCCGTCACTAATCACGAAGAGTGCTTGTAAATCATGAATCAAAGATCTTAAATCACCCACATTACTTTTTACCAGAGTATCCAATGCGCCCTGATCTATCCCAATCTCTTCTCTTTCAATAATTTTTTTGGCTATTTTTTTTAGATCTACTGCACCTACTCTCTTGAATACAATTTCTTGCGATAATCTCAATACCCTATCTCTATTTGCTCTCCAATTTGTATTGCCCCATAATCTCATAGGATCATTACATGTCATAATTATTGGATGATTACTAGTTTTTAAGAGATTAATTAATTCTCCTTTGCCACCTTTATCTCCTTTTATTTTTTTATTTTCTTCTTCTAAGCTAGTATTGATTTTTTCATCTGAAATTTGCGAAAACCCTCCACTCAAATGATCTACTTCGTCTAATAAAATTAGTGTTTTACCTGTTTTCAAATCGCCATTGCTAAAATTATCTAAAGAAATATGTTGTGAACTTCTTGTAGCAGTACTTCTAATTGCTGCTGCATTTCTCTCTGCTGATGCATTCAACTCAATAATAGTCCAATCTTTTTCATTGGCTACAGCCTTTGCTAATGTTGTTTTCCCTACTCCTGGTGGACCAGATAGTAAAATACCTCTTTTTTTTGGTATCTTACCAACTTCCCATTCTTCTAACCATTTTCTTATTTTCTCTAATTGGTTTTGATTACCTTCCATTTCATTTATGTCTTTTGGACGATATTTTTCCGTCCAATCATGGAGCCCCTCGTCCTTATCCACAAGCCGTCGTTTAATCGGCGACACATCAAGATTTTTATTCTGAAAACATATTTTGAATAGTTTTATTGGTTAAGTTTAGTAACATATCATCTATACTAGCTCTAATTTGTATTTGATCGTCCCTTCTCCTAATTGTTACAGTATTATCTTCCTTGCTTTCATGATCAACAGTAATTGTCCATGGAACTCCTATTTCATCTGCCCTTGCATATCTCCTGCCTATGGATTTACTTGTGTCCATTTCTACCCTTACTCCAGGAATTGAATTAGCCATATCGGTTATTTTTGATGCTATTTTATCCATCCCATCCTTTTCGAAAAGTGGCAGGATAATCGCATCAATAGGTGAAACTTTATCATTTAACTTCATCATAGTATAATCTTCTCCTTCTTTCACCAATTCTTCATATGAATGATCAAGAAGATGCCAAATAATCCTATCTATTCCAAATGCAGGTTCAATCACATGAGGTGTAAACCATTCTCCTGATATAGTAGTTTCAATTTCTTTAATCTCTATCATCTCACTTGTAATAGTTACAGTATTTCCATTGATTAATTGAATTTCTTTAGGCCAATCATCATCAACTCTTATCTTCTTTAAAGCTTCAATGACCGCACTTGATTCTTGTTTAAACTCTGGCCCTATTATTGATGTTTTGGGAGATATAATCGTTCTATTTTCGATATGAGGCTCATCAAAAGATCTCCATGCTTTCATTGATTTTGAACCAGATTTTTTCTCATGTGATTCTAAATCATGACATGTTCTATTGGCAATTCCTACGCACTCTATCCACCCGTATTCTCCAAAAATTTCACAGTCCCAACAATCCGATGCATAGTGTGCCATCTCTGTAGAAATATGTTGTCTGAATCTAACTTTCTTTGTATCTATGCCTATTTCGGCGAGAAAATTCCAAGTTTTCATCAAAATTGATGCTACAGTAGGATGTTTGATTAAACCTATTTCAAACGCTTTTTCAAATGTGATATTATATTCCAAGTCGAAACCATTTTCAGGATCAGGAATCAAATTAATTAAAGAATTATTAGTTGACAAATCTTCTAAAGAAGGATTCTCGGGATCTATAAAGTATTCTAACTCAGCCATATGAAATTCTCTTAATCTTATCATCCCTTGCCTAGGGCTTATTTCATTTCTATACCCTTTACCAACTTGTATAGCTCCAAAGGGTAATTTCTGTCTGAAATGACGATAAAGTGATGGAAATAACATAAACATACCTTGTGCAGTCTCAGGTCTCATGTATGCTACCCTCTGCTCTTTCATAGCACCAATGCCAGTTTTAAACATCAAATTCATCGGTTTTGCTGATGTCCATTCACTTTTTTGACAATTAATACAAATTAACGATTTATTCTTTAATATCTCATTCATTTCTAAAACCCCAACGGTTTCTGGGTTATCATGAATATTTGCAATTAAATGATCTGCTCTATATGTACTATTGCAATTCATACAGGCTGTCATCAAATCATTAAATTCCCCTACATGACCACTTGCAACTAATACTTGCTCCGGAGTTATTGTTGGCGAGTCAATTTCTACAATATCTCCTTGATTAATCCAATGTTCTATCCAGAAATCTGTAACCTTTCTTTTTATCCTTGCTCCAACAGGGCCATAGTCAATTAGTCCTGAAACACCTCCATATATTTCAAATGAAGGAAGTATAAATCCTCTCCTCTTTAATATCGAGGTCAGTCTGTCTAATCGCTTCTCTTCAGACATATTCAATATACTGCCTTAGCCTAAAGTCTTTCAAACCATCGTAAAAATTATATTATTTATGTCCTTATCTCCAATTGATTTTATTTTTTTTTTGTATATTTTTACTTCTTTTCATATCAAATTATAGAAGCATTCATTTATGATTTCAATTCCCTTGACTGCGTAAGGTGCTATAAAAAAAATGCCAATTATTGAATATGTTAATACTAAAATGGAGACCGCCGAACTTCTCGAGCGATTATGCCCCCCAGTTCGTAATTGGTTTGTTGATAAATTTCCCGATTTTACTGAACCTCAAAAAACAGCAATACCTCAAATTTTAAATGGCGAACATTTGCTTTTATGTTCTCCTACAGGTTCTGGAAAAACTCTTACTGCTTTCCTATCGATAATAGATGATTTAGTGAGGCGTTCTTTGGACGGTTCTCTAACAAATGATGTTCAATGTGTTTATATTTCTCCTATCAAAGCACTTGCCAATGATATACAAAAAAATTTAATCGGCCCACTAACGGAGATTAAAGAAAGATTTTTGCCCAACAGGGCCAAAGATATCAAAGTAGGATTAAGGACAGGAGATACCCCTCAAAAGGAAAGAGAAAGGATGCTCAAACATCCTCCTCACATACTAATAACTACTCCTGAATCTTTAGCTTTAGCTTTAGCGTCGAAAAGGTTTAGACCAATTTTAAATGATATGAAATGGATGATAATTGATGAAATGCATTCTCTAGTACCCACCAAAAGAGGAACTCATCTTTCACTAAGTCTAGCATTAATGGATTCTGTAATCGATTCCGATGTACAAAGAATTGGCATCAGTGCTACAATGGAACCATTAGAAGCGGTCGCTGAATTTTTAGTAGCAAGTGATTCTAGAGAAAGTGAGTCAAAACCCCAACAAGTTTCTATCGTGAAAATTTCTGGCTCAAGAGACTTAGATTTAGATATAATCCTCCCTTCTCCTCGTTTTTCATCTATTCCCGTCAAAGAGATACTTGAGAAAAATATTGAGGTAATAAAGCAATTAGTTGAAGCTCATACGACAACATTAGTTTTTGTTAATACAAGAAACATGACTGAAACAGTAGTGCAGAAATTGAAAATAGCAGGCCTTCAAGGAGTTGAAGGACATCACGGTTCAATGGATAAAAATATTCGCTTAGATGTCGAACAAAAATTAAAACATGGATTACTTCGATGTGTTGTTTCTTCATCAAGTTTAGAAATGGGCATAGATATAGGATCTGTAGATTTAGTAATTCAAGTTAGTTCTCCAGGTTCTATCGCTACTGCACTTCAACGTATAGGGCGTGCTGGTCATCAAGTCGGTGGTTTACCTCGTGCACGTTTATTGCCCAGTTCACCACATGACTTGCTCGAACTTGTAGCATTACAAACTGGAATTCTTAGGGGGAATATGGATTTACTAAAATTCCCAGAAAATTCTTTGGATGTCTTAGCTCAATTTCTAATTGGACTAACTATAATTAGAGAATGGGATATCGATGAAGGATATGATTTAGTTTCTTCATCATGGCCATACCGGAATCTACCTTATGACGATTACATAGAAGTCCTCGATCTTCTTGAAGAAGAAAGACGCATTTGGGTTGACTGGGAAGAAAATAGATTTGGTAAAAGAGGGTACGCCCAAATGATTTACTATACTAATATCGGAACCATCGCTCCTGACAATAATTACATGGTTTTAACCGGCGATGGAACACTTGTTGGCCAATTATCATCTTCATTTGTTTCGAGCCTTAGAGGAGGTGATGTTTTCCTTTTAGGAGGCTCCACTTATCGAGTTTCTAGTATTAGAGGGTCCAGAGTGAATGTTGTTTCAGCTACTGGATATAGGCCGACTATACCATCTTGGACAGGAGAAACTGCAAGTCGTACTCATGAATTAAGTAAAGAAGTTTTAGATTTATTAAGTATCATTTCTATTCAATCCCGATTAGGGCTTGATAATAGGATATTTTTTAGAGATGCTTTAGGATTAAACAAACCAGTAGTAAATGCTATTTCTCAGTTTTTAGATGAACATGGCGCCACAACCTTTCAAGTCCCCTCAAGTGATAGGATTTTAGTTGAACAAGTTGAATCTCCATTGCCTACATATGTAATCACTACTTGTAGAGGCAGAGCCTTTAATCTGGCTTTAGGATATTTGTTTGCAGGTATTGCAGCAAAAGACGATATAACTATCCATGAATTATCCTTTGATGAAAACGGATTCATGATAAAATTAAGTCATGAAGTAGAAATTTCTATCATTCCTGAAATATTTAAGAATGATAATAGTGAAGAAATATTACAACGATATCTTATTGATTCTCAACTATTTTCAAAAAGATTCAGAGAAATTTCATCTAGAAGTATGCTAAATCCCAGAAGGATTGGTGCGGACGAAGTAAGTCCCAAACAATTTTTACAAAAGGCAGAACAAATACTCCATAAACATCGTCAAATGGATGATTCAGTACTTGTCAGAGAGGCGATGAATGAAATTCTAAGTTCCGATCTTGATATGGGGCAACTTCGTGACTTTATTTCTAGAATGGATAGTGAAGATGTTAGAATAGTACATCGTAGAGTCAAAATGCCCTCTCCTCTAGGTATGACTTTATTCATGTCATCCTTTGAAGATTTATTGTCATTAAGAACTAGGGCTTATCTGATTAAAGATGTAGATCCAGAAATACTCAGGCGTCTTTTGGGCGCTAGATCATTAGCAACAGATTTAGATAAATCAAGATTAGATGAATATTATCAGTCTAAAGTAGCAGTACCTAATGATGCTGCAAGCCTTTTACGTCTTATGGATATGGGAGGAGGTTTAGAAAAATCTCTTACTAATCCATTATATGGTGAAAAATTAAAAGAAGTTGACATAGAAACTACACGTAAATGGGTATATGAATTAGCAGAAAGGGGCTTAATAACAAAAATAAGATCAACCGATGATGATAAAATTGACAATAAGTGGTTTTCAATGAGGATGGCTGAAGTCCATGGCACATTGGGTTGTTTGTCCGTAGCCGGTGCTGCAAATATGGAAGACTTACGTTCTTTATATACTGGAGGTTTAAGTTTTGAGATGGGTGAAAATTTTTCCAATGGCAAACCAGATTCTTGGAAAAAGACATATCTTTCAGACCCTATGGATTGTCTCAGACTTAAATTACTAGATATGTTGGGGTCAGAAGGCCCTCAAACAACTGAACAATTAAGTTCTAGATTACCATTCCCGTTTGCCCAAGTAGAATCGATATTACAAGAATTAGAGATACAAAATCTTGTTTCAATAGGCTTTTTCACACAAACTAATGAAGGAGAATTTATACTCAGAGTTGATGAATATCGTATAACTGGTGGCCAAGTAGATGTAGTTGATTATAGGACTCTACAAACATTACTACTACAAAAATCATTCAAATTATATAATGAGCCAAAAGATGCTATACGTTCTTTAATAATGGTTCAAAGAAGAGATGAATTATTACATAGGGTTGAAAACTATAGATTTAGAGATTGGACAGATATCAAACATGATACGGATGTTTATAATGGTAGATTGCTGCATAATAGAGTTGGATATACGCTCAAAGATCAATTACCAATATTCTTAGGATTAAGAGGTGAGCCATGGATTGGCGATTTAGAGCAAGAACTTCTTGATAAAATACCAAAGGAAGGCATTTCTCGTACTGATTTATTTGCTGATTACCCAAAGGGAAAAGATCATATCCATATACAGCGAACAATAAAAAATGCCTTGGGTAATTTAGAGCGACAACTTCTTGTTGCTAAACAATATCTAACTGTACCTAATAGAAAAAGATCTTTGGCAATATTTAGAAAATTACATGGAATTATTCAGCCCTTATCATTTGAAGATGCCCTTAACAGATTAATTCAACAAATAGGTCCTGTAAGGCTACATACTCTCCGATTCTTTGTTAGCCAACCAGTAGAAGAATTAGCAGAAACACTCAGGCATCTTGAAACTCAAAAGAAAATTGTGCGTGTTGTTGCTTTACAGCCAGACCCAACTGATTATTATTCTTCAGTTGGAGATTCAAAAATTCTCCTTTCACCGCTTGCTGAAGATAGAAAAATGAGGATTTTAGCCCAATCAGATCCATTTTGTAGTAGATTCATACAAGAGATTAGGATGATGCTGAAACAGGGTTGGTATCATCCAGTATTGAAGGGAGTAGATCCTATAGGGAGAATTCTCATGTTTGTAGTCAATGATTATCTAGAAATTAAAGACATAAATATTCCACACTCCTATTTGGATGAATTCAAAATCACGTTCTCGGATTTACTTGAAAATTATAGAGATAGGTTAGTAGATGTTTCTGTAATTTATGCTTTTAATGGAGTGCCTGTTCATGATTGTGATGATAACATTCAAGATTTACTTTCAGGTCTAGGTTTCACTTCAATGGGAGATGGAGAGAGATATATTAGAGGAGGAGTTGTTGAACCTAGGAAACGAAGAGAAGTTAATAGACTATTATTCCATCATCACTTTTTACATCAGAAAACAAGGTGGGAAAACGAAACTACAGCTCTTGAGAATATTAATGAATTAAGGGATGATTTTTCATTACGAGGGCGTTGTGAAATGTTTCGTGTCGATTTGAAGTCTATGGCGGCAGCTCATCAGTTACATCAAGGAACTAATCTTAGAGGGCATCTAGTTTGGGCACGATTGCCGCATTTTAGAAGACTTTTAGCAATAAGGAATGTATCTCCTGATGATGAAGATTTAGATATATTACAATTTTTTACAGAACATCATGATCCAGACTTGTTCATGGAAAGAAATGCTATGAAAAGAGCAGAATTCAGAAAATTAATTTCTCCATTAGTACGCAGTGGCCTTTTGATACAAGATTACAGAGGTGGTTTCAAAGCAGTAAGCCACTCTGAGAAATCAGATTTATGGGAAATTAAGCGAGATTATCTTAGAGAACTTGTAAGTGAATATCCAGTAATAACATTAAAACAAGTCGAAAAACTCGCGGGTACACCATTTTCTGCAGAAGAAATAAGTGATGTAATGCGTGAATTTGAGGATGATGGGACACTAATTAAAGGATTCTTAGTTGATGATTTACAGGATATTTGTTGGGGGAGGCAAGATATGCTTGAGGGTTTAAGTGGCATTATCCGTACTAGGGATTTGGTAATTCCTCCTTCAGATCCGCTAAATCATTATTTTAGTGCAGTATTGAGGGAAAAATTTGGATTTGGGTCTGCATACATGGTTTTCCATAAAGAAGAACCAATAGCGGCTTTCAAAGCTAATACTCGAGATGGAAAAATAGAGATAACTGATTTTGTTGGAGATTCAAACTTAGAAAAAGAGGCCATTAGGGTAATGAAAGAATTTGCATGGGAACATGATATGCCATTAACAGGTAAGTTGTTCGAAAGAATACGATCAAGATCTTAATAATTCTACTTGATGACTTTAGGGGAAAATAAATATACAAACCAATTTGTTATGTTTTCAATAATTTTCATTATCGGATTAAGTATTTTTATAACATTCTTATGCAATTCTGGCAACAAATCAAATAAAACAATAGCCATTAAAAACATTGCAAATAAACTAATGAATTTAGCAGCGTAACTATGGGTGAAATTAAACATATCAATTCCATAAAGAGACCAATTAACATATGTGTCTGTCAGCCAAACTATCCCAACATTCCTGAAAACATTTAGTATGTATATGGTAGGTATGGAAATTATCAATGCACGTAGACGTCTTTTCCATGAGACTGAACTTAATGCTACTATTGCTCCCACAAATATAATCATAGATTGCAACGCAGAACATGCCAATATGAAAATTATACTCACCGGAGTTCCATCTGCTCTTTCCATTGGTACAAAAAATCCTGCTTCTCCAAGAGGTTCAGATAATATCCATCGATTGCCTTCCCATTCTGATACAGGTATATCGCCTCCTCCATACAAATCAATCCTCATTGAAGCAGATTGGTAACTACCTAATCCTACGAATTCTAGAACAATTTCTGTACTAATTGCTGTTGTATATACAAATGCCATATTTAGGATTGGTATGCTATATACTAGATAGTAAGGAATCATTGACCAAACAACACACCCTTTTAACCATAGTAATGGCTCTGGTATTTTCTTTTTTACACTAACTTCCCAAAACGCTAATGCAATTCCGCAAGGTAGTGCAGCAGCAGTCATCAAAATTAATACCGGATCTTCAATTTCGACATAATGCTCTGAATACAGGTAGAAAAATAATCCAACTAGAATCCATCCTATTGCAGAAAATTCTGAAATATAAGTACCATTTTTTTTATGAAATCCCATCGCTAAAAAGGCTACTCCGATTCCTCCAATTATTAATTGCATTGTAATATTTGCTACGCCAAATGACGATGCAATTGAGTAAACTACTATGCCCACTGGGTCTCTCATATTACGCCTCAACTCATCAATCCGTAAATAGGATGCCCTCTTCCGTTAGGTCGGAGGCGCATATGTCATTCAATTTTTCAGACTTCTCAAAGGAATATATTTATGCCCTCACTTCCACACTTGAAAAATTATCAATCTCAACTTTAGAGGAAATTTGGTCTATTATTGAAGATGCTCGTAATTCTGAGAGAACTATTCATTTAATTGGTAACGGAGGAAGTGCAGGTACGCCCTCACACAGTGCTGGCGATTGGTCGAAAGAATTGAAATTAAGGACAATTTCTCATACTGATAATGCATCTTCTTTAACTGCATGGGCTAATGATACAGATTTTGATAATATATTTGTTGGCCAATTATCAACATTTATTAATTCTGGAGATGTAGTTATTGGTTATAGTGGCTCAGGAAATTCAAAAAATGTAATTAATGGAATGTTATATGCCAAAGAAAAAGGATGCCATACAATAGCTATTACTGGTAATTATAATGGGATGAGTGGTGGAGAATTAAGTAAAATAGTAGATATAGCTTTAGTAGTTCCTTCTGAATCAATGGAAAGAATCGAAGATACACAATTAATTGTTAATCATATTATCAAAGAAGCCATCAAGTCCAATAATGGATTGTGATTATTTTGCTACCACCTTTTAGAGATAATGCTGATCTCCATGATTATCTCGAATTTGATGAACTCCCCAACAATTTATGGGATGGTAAAATTGCTTTTCTAGATCGAGATGGAGTAATTAATGTAGGAAGTGAAAATTATATTAATTCGCCAGATGAAGTAATATTATTGCCTAATGCAGGATTCTGTGTTGGTAAACTACGAAGACATGGGTATAGGATATGTATTGTTACAAATCAGTCTCCAATTGGGCGTGGTTTATGGGATCATGATAACCTCCATTTGATACATAAGCGAATATCTGAATTATTAATTGAAGAAGATAAAGATGCTAAATTAGATTTAATTTTGTATAGCCCATATTCTCCGTGGGAGAATTCTTGGGCTAGAAAACCAAATCCAGGAATGCTAGAAGCAGGTCGACAAATTCTTAATTATTCTTACAAGGATAATATTGATATTTTATATGGTAAAAATTGGATTAATAGGCCAGACGAGTCGAAATCAGTAATGGTTGGAGACAGAGACGTAGATCGATTAGCAGCTGAAAAATATGGTGTTAAATTTTTTAGATGTAAACCACACGTTGGATTATATGATGTAATAGAATCAATATTGGGTGAGAAAAATGGATAGTAATATCAATTTTTTTATTGGTTTAGATGATACTGATCATCTTGATTTAGGCTGTACTACAGAACATTTCCATCAATTTTTAAACTATCTAGTTAAAAAAATTAATTGTACTATAATTTCTAGGAGACTGGTAAGATTATGGCCTTTCGCAAATAGAAGAACACGTGGAAATGCTGCATTATCTGCAGTAATTAAACTCAATATCTCTGATGAACAAAAATTATACGACGCTTCTGATGATTGGTTTAAATTATTATTATTGAATATTTCTTCTCATCCTTCTAGTAATTTCCCAGCTTCTCCAGTATTGATAATATCAAAATCTAAGTTCTCAGAAAAAATTTACTGGGACACTGTAAAAGGCCATGTTGATTTAAATTGTAGATTAAATGAAATTAAGAAATATGAATGTAAAGTATACACTGGAAAGTCATATTGGGGTCTAATAGGTGCATCTGCAGCTATATCTTGGATTCCAAGTGAAAATCATTCGTATGAGTTAATTGCATGGAGGAAAAGTTCGATGATAGGAAAAAAAAGAATAATCGATATCCAAATCATTACCGATTTGGATAAAAATTTTCCTGAGACATTTGTAAATCGCGATCCAACAAAAAATCGAGGTTTAATTGCCCCCCGTACTCCTTGCCCTGTTTTGTATGGGGTTAGAAGTAAATCACCTGCAATACTCGAAAAAGCCCATAAATGGCTTCAATCAAATGATAATGTAGAAAAGTCTTCTGATTATGCTGTTCACTGTACTAATCAACTTTCAGATGATCATGTAGCTCCTTCTTCTGGTACAGTAATTTCTAAACCCTTAATTTCAAAAGGAGCGCATTCGTCTGTTAAAGTAATCATGGATGGAAAATTAAATACATTAGTTGCATTTTCTCAGGGAGGATCTGTAAATCGCCTACTTCGTTCTTTAGAGCCCGGAGATATTGTTTCTTGGACGGGCCTCTATTCTCCTTCCGATTCATCTATACATTTGGAAAAACTGTCTATTTATGATGCTGTTCCAAGAATTTTATCTCGTCCACTATGTTGCAATATATCTATGAAAAGTGCTGGAAACAATCAACATCTACGATGTACAAAATGTAATTCATTTTCCGAGAAATATTGGAAAGGTAAAATTCCTATTTTTTCTGATATAGATATGATTGATAATTGGACTGAACCTACTCCTTCTAATCGACGCCACTTGTCGAAACCATTAGATTTAGGGTTGCCACTTTTGAATAATTTAATACCCTGACCTCTTTACCAAATTATATGGCCGAACTATCGACACTCCTGCTAATGCTTATTCTTATCCTTTCAGCAGGATTTATGATTTGGCAATTATTAAAATTAAGGCAAAAAAATATGCTAATTAATGCTGGTCATTTTGATGAAGATTATTCGGGAGAAGCTAAAAACCCTGAAAAATTCATGGAACCTGATGATGATGCTCTAGATGAGATGCAAGATCTACTTGATAAGGCAATAGAATAATACTATGAAATTCATTATTCAAAACCAGTTTGTAGTAACGAAATTCTTTTTATTTCTCCTCCATCTTTTAATATTCTAATATTATTCATTTCTGAAATTCTGTAGAGGAAAATTGTGTCTAAAATATCTTTTACTTCTTTTCCACCTCTTGATTCCCATTCTTGCGTATTACTACTAATATTGGAGTAGGAGGTAGAACTTGCTATAATTTTAGTATTTTTGTAATTTAAAACTATATTTTTTAATGCATCTATATCTATTTTCATTGCCCTGCCTTCTTTATCGCACCAATCATCTATGATGATTATATCTTTATGGCCCATATTGATTGAAAGGTATTTCAAAATTTTTGAACTTTCTTCCAAATTTTCCTCAATTTCTATAAAGGTTATTTTTTCTAATTCTGTACTCTTTAGATCATTAAATATTTGCGCAGTTCTTTCTCCATCAGGTAAATATTTACTTAACCAAATTACCTTATTCCCGCTCTTCAGATACTTCTTTGCAATAGTCAAGCATAATGAAGTACCTCCCGCACCCTGCTCATACGAAAGATGAACATTCCTGCCTCTAAGCTCTATCATAGTACTGGATGTACATCTAGATGATGGTATTTTCTACTCTAAGGGCCAAGGCTATATCACAATCTCCCTTCGATGTTTCCATGCCGAGTGACGATGGTGTAGTTGAAAGAATTAAAAAACGCCCATTACCGGAATTTAATGATACTGATTCAGGAATTATTGAAGGAATATTGGAAGATGGATTCCTCAATGTTGCTCTTAATGACTCCAATCAATTTGGTCCCCATGCTATGATAATTTTACTAGGAATTGTTGCTTCAGTCACTGGCCTCGTCTTACTTCTTGGAATGAAATTTTTCTAATTTAGATATTCTCTTGCTCTTTTAATGGTTAAATCTACTATAGAACCACTAAAACCTAAATGATTTTCTGGGTTAAAAACTTCTTTCAGGGTTTCTAAATTTATTTTATGAACAATTTCGTCTTTTTTTGCACAAATATCAAATAAATTTTTATTTTGTTCTATCGCTTCCATAGAACAACTTCTAAGTATTTCATGAGCATCATCTCTCGGCATTCCTTGCTCTACAAGTACTAACATTACCTTTTCAGCCATAACCAATCCTTTCTGTAGATCTATATTTTCCCTCATTTTTTTACTATCTACTACCAAATTCTTCATTACTTTGTTACATTTAATGATTATATCATCTAACAAAATCATTGAATGGGACAATGTAAATCTTTCCGCTGAAGAATTGGCCAAATCTCTTTCATGCCATAATAATGCATTCTCATATGAAGGAATAATCATTGAACGTACTATCCTCGCAAGTCCACAGGCATTTTCTGCTGTTATTGGATTTTTTTTATGCGCCATTGTTGACGAACCGACTTGTTTTTCAACATCGAAGTATTCTGCCACTTCCGCTATTTCACTTCTCTGTAAATTTCTTATCTCTTGCAATATTTTTTCTATGCTAGTGGCTAAATTTGCCATCCAACCAACCCATTCTATGTATCTATCTCTTCCAACAACTTGGGTCGTGGCCATTGGAGTTTGTAATCCTAAATTTCTCATAATTAATTCTTGTAATTCAAACGCATTTTCACCTTGAGCAGCACCTGTACCCACAGCCCCAAGAAATTTTCCAGTAGTCACTCTAGGCGTCAATTCCCTCAATCTCTCAAGATGTCTTCTCAATTCATCTACCCAAACCGCAACTTTGAGTCCAAATGTTATGGGAACAGCTGCTTGTCCATGGGTTCTTCCAATCATCACTGTATTCCTTTCTCTTTCAGCTATTTCGCATAATGTAAGTGTTAAATTAGATAAAGTATCAACTTGTAAATTTATACTATCTTTAATTTGAAGAGCAACTGCAGAATCTACAATATCATTACTTGTAGCTCCAAGGTGTATACACCAACCGGCCTCACCTGCGGCCTCAGCCATGGCTTTCGTAAGTGCCATAATATCATGTCTTGTCTCTAATTCTATTTCATCGACTCTATCGGCGGTCACAATACCTGGATCAGCAATATCGGCTACAATATCGTAATGTTCTGGACTAACTCTGCCTAATTTAGAATGAGCCCAAATCAATGCTCTTTCAACTTCTAATTGTCTTGCATGACGTCCTTCTCGAGACCAAATTTGTTTTGCTTCATCTCTTCCATAACGATAGTCTAGTGGCGATACTGGCATAACTTTCGATTCTCCCGAACCTAACAAAGTGTTTGAGGTTTAGCCTTATTCGATATTCATTGATTCTATCTCCCATACTCCTCTTCCAGAGGTAAATATCGGTGTCCCATAACAATTTATTCTCTTTTTCATATGAGGTCCGTTGACAGTTATTGTTTCAAACTCGCCGCCCTCTCCATCGAGATTAAATCTATATTTCTTGGCAAGAAAAATCAAATGTTCTAATCTTGTAGATGTTAATGATTCGCCCAGCCATGACGAATCTAAACCCTCACAAGAAACTGACACAAATTTAATCTCAAATCCATGCTGCAATAATGATTTCATATGCTCTTCTGAGTTCTTATGCCATAAAGGGCAGAATGATTTAATTCCAATTTCATTACACATTCTTTCAATCCTAGTTTTTTGGTAATCTGATCTTAGAGCACCAGTCACTAAAGCATCAATTTCCATTTTTCCATTAATAATTTGGATATTTTTCGGTTTAGGGATTTTTTTTGGCCATATTTCTTCAAATGTTTTCATATTATTCTTTTTACCTTCCAAGGCTTCTTTCAAATCATTTATTTCTAATTCTTCTACTCCTTTAGACTTTACAGGTAGCCATGGTACATTCATTGAAATGGCTTGAAATGCAGAAATATATGTTCCTTGTATTTGAAACATCATTGAATCTTCTTCTTCAATTTCTACAGTTATTAATGCTACAACTTCCCAACCCTGCATTTGAGCCCACCATACAGAATATGCTGAATCCTTACCTCCTGAAGTAAGAACTCCTACTTTCATATTAATCCGAGTATGGCATTAGACATGAATGCCTCGCTTTATGAGGGTCTTTACAACTAAGATTGATAAGAGAGGGTTGTGGCAATCAACTGATAGTCATGCAGCCCAGTGGACGCGGATACGATCATGGTGTTTCGACATTTTCACCAGATGGTCGTCTTTACCAAGTAGAATATGCCAGAGAATCAGTAAAAAGAGGAACAACTACAGTTGGTCTGAAATATAAGGATGGAGTAATATTAATTGTCGATAAAAGAATAGCAAATAAATTAGTAATTACTGATTCAATAGAAAAAATGTATCAAATTGATGATCATATTGGAATGACTACTTCTGGACTCGTTGCAGATGCTAGACAATTAGTGGATAAAGCACGTATTCAATGCCAAATCAATAGAATGACTTATGGTAGTCCAATTTCTATGATAACGTTGGTAAAAAAAATGTGCGATTATAAACAATCATTCACTCAATACGGAGGGGCAAGGCCTTTTGGTACGGCCCTTCTAATGGCAGGCGTAGACGAAGAAGGCTCACATCTCTTTGAGACAGATCCTTCCGGAGCATATCAATCGTATCATGCAGGGGCCATAGGAAGAGGAAGATCTACTGTGATAGATAGTTTCGAGAAATCTTGGAAATCTGGAATGACTCTGAATGCTGCTATCAAATTAGGATTAGAATCTCTACAAGAATCTTTAGAAGATAGTCTCAATCATGATACTGTAGAAATTTCTATTGTAGATGCTAGTGGTTATAAAAAATTAAATCATGAAGAAACGCTCAAGCATCTCTCTAAGGTTTCTTGATTTATTTTACTAAGATTACTTAAAGGCAATCACTCTTGTGAAAGTGATAATGGTTAGTTTAGATGATGCCGTTTTAGCTCGCTTGGAGAAAGGCGGCTCTAGGTACGAAATACTTGTCGATCCTGATTTAGTACAAAAATGGAAAAATAACTCTGATTCTGTAGATTTATCCGATTTACTCGCTACTGAAGAAGTTTGGTCCGATGCTCGTGCAGGAGATAGGCCAACTTCAGATGCATTGATCAATACCTTTGGAAGTACTAATCTTTCTGTTTGTGTAGAAAAAATATTAAAAAATGGTTCAATACAATTAACAACCGATCAGAGGAAAAAAATAATCAATGAAAAGAAAAAGAAAATAATTAATGAAATATCTTCTACTGCAACAGATCCAAAGACTAGATTACCTCATCCTGCAACCCGAATAGAGAATGCATTGAACGAAGCAAGGTTTTCTGTTGATCCATTCCTTTCGTTAGAAAAACAAGTCCAGAAAGCCGTAAAAGTACTAAAGCCACTAATACCTTTACAATTTATTACTGTTAAATTAGCATTTAGAATCCCTGGGAAAGATTATGGGGGAGTAAACCAATTATTAAGAGGTATTATTACTAAAGAAGAATGGATTAGTGATGGTTCATGGGTTTGTGTAATTGAGGTGGCAGGAGGAATGAAAAATGAAATTATTAGTAGAGTCTCTCAAAGATCTTCTGAAGCTGTTGTGAAGGAACTGGATTGATAATTTTGAACTTTTTACTTTCATCAAGGTTATGAAGGTTAGGCTAGTCGCGCAGACCTGATAACATGAGTGGTAACAATAGTGCGGACGGTCCGCAAGACTCTCAAATCGTGGTACCAGGAGACAATCTTGGCCAGTCTGGGAGATTTGAAGCAGGTCATGGAGTATTAGTAAAAAATAATACTCTTCTGGCAACAAAGAATGGAAAATTAACAATTGATAATAATGTTCTAAATATAGAACCATTACATACAACTTATACGCCTAGGCCTAGTGATTTAGTAATAGGATTTGTAGAAGGTTGTACAAATAATATTTGGTTCATTGATATAGGTGCACCATTTAATGCAATACTCCCCATGAGTCTCGGTCCATCCAAAGCATCTTTTGGCTCGACACGCCAAGTTATAGATATTGGAGAAGCAATTCTATGTAGAGTACAAGAAGTTGAAGAAACACATTCTAGTGTTGTAACTATGAAGGGAATGGGACTTAGAAAAATTAATACTGGTAGTATCGATAAAATCGATCCTCATTTTATAGGACATTTGTCTAAGAACAATAATAATTTACTTAGAGAAATTAAAGAGGAATCAGATTGTAGGATAATAACAACAGACAATGGCCGCATATGGATTGATGGTGAAGTTTCAGGAATCATCAAAGCAAGAAGCAAACTTGTCAGTCTTTCAGAGAATTATCATGTATTAAGTGATGGAGGTAATGTATAATGGGTGGATATGGAGATATTCAAATGATTGATGAAAATGGTTTAAGAATGGATGGGAGAACTGCTACCCAAGTACGTCCTATTACAATCGAAACTGGGGTTATTCCAGTAGCTGACGGTTCTTGTCGTATGACTTGGGGGACTAATGATGTTGTTGTAGCAATTTATGGCCCAATGGAAGCACATCCAAGGAAAATACAGAGACAAGATAGGGCCGTTTTAGACGTTAGATACAATATGGCTCCATTCTCAACATCTGATAGAATCCGACCAGGCTTCAATCGTCGTAGTAGGGAAATTAGCAAAGTAACTGCTGACGCATTAGAAAGTGTGGTTTTATTGGAATTGTACCCTAGATCTAAAATTCGTGTTGAGATTGAAGTTTTATGTGCTGAGGCAGGAACTAGATGTGTCGGATTAACTGCCGCTTCTGTCGCATTAGCAGATGCAGGAATTCCAATGACCGATTTGGTTGTTTCTGTTGCTTCAGGAAAAGTTAACGATGTAGTTGTATGCGATTTAAATAAAGAAGAGGATAATTATGGAGAAGCGGACCTTCCGATGGGTGTTCTGCCTAATTCTGGCGAATTAGTATTCCTTCAAATGGATGGTGACCTTTCTCCTGAAGAATTTCAGACTGCTTGGGATTATAATGTTCAAGCCGCCTTCGAGATTCACAAGATAATGGTTGAAGCTTTAAGAAAAGGAGGTGTCAATTGATGTCAATTCCTATGGTATCAAAACTTTTACGTACTCATCTCACTGAATTGGCAATAAACGATCAGAGGATCGACGGCAGAGGAAGATGGGATGGTAGAGATATCTCTCTTGAAGTAGATGTTTTAGATCGTGCTGAAGGTTCGGCAAAAGTAACAATGGGTGATACAATTGTTTATGCTGGCGTAAAATTTCAATTAATGACTCCTTATCCAGATAGGCCAAATGAAGGAGGTTTGATGTGTGGTGCTGAAGTTAGGCCAGTAGCTGGAAGGAATTGGGAAGCGGGTCCACCGAGTGCTGAATCAATAGAATTGGGAAGAGTTGTAGATCGGGGAATAAGAGAATCTGGATGTATAGATGTCAATAGTTTATGTATTATCCCTGGTGAAAAGGCGTGGCAAGTAATTTTAGATTTGTTCGCAATTTCTGATGATGGTAACCTATTCGATGCATTTGGATTGGCCGCTATAGCAGCACTAAAAACTGCAATTGTGCCTTGTGAAAAATTCGAAGTAGGAGAGGATTATCCGCTCAATGTTTCTAAAACTCCAATAATGTGTTCATATCATAAAGTTGGAAATAGATTTGTTTATGATGCAAACGCACAAGAAGAATTAGGCGGCGATGAACGAATCCATATCACTCTAGGAGATGATAATCATGTCCATTCACTTCAGAAGGGTCTAAAGGGGATATTCTCGGCGGACGAATTTGCTGAAATAATGGAGAGGGCCAAAATAAAAT
>JBJLBJ010000011.1:0-18776 GCA_045568235.1 Candidatus Thalassarchaeaceae archaeon | reverse complement strand
CTCTGCGAGCTATTACGCTACATTCCGAAATACCATCAACTTCCCACGCAAGAATTTCTCCCGCTCCAGTCCCTCCTAGGTAATGTTCAGCCCTTCCTACTCGTTGCAGTAAACTATCTACAGATCTTGGACTTTGCAATTGATGAACTTTTTTTATTGAACCAATATCAATTCCTAATTCGAGACTACTTGTACATATCAGGCCATTCAACTCACCATTCAATAATAATTTTTCCACATCTCTCCTTGTCTCAGCTGCAAGACTGCCATGATGAACGCCTATTTCCAAATCAGGCATAATTTTCTTCAATCTTTGTGAGACCGTCTCTGCTGTACTTCTAGAATTTACAAACACCAGAGCAGGAAAATCTTCTTTTAATGTCTTAGATAATCTTCTAAATGCTGCTACAGAGTCTGGAGAAATATGCCACTCTGTGGAAAGTATCTCGTCTTCAGCACTGGCTAGTTCTTTATGCACTAGGACATCAGTTTTTCTTGGTGCTGGTCCTATTATTGGCATAGCATCCTTAGAAAACCATTTAGCAACTTCTTCCGGATTTCCTACCGTTGCTGATAATCCAATAATCTGCAATTTTTCTGGACAATATTCTTGTATTCTTTGCAAACCAACTAGTAACTGCGAACCCCTTTCAGAACCTGCCATATCATGTACTTCATCCAGAATAATCGCCTTTAATCCTGCTAGATGTTTCCTGAGTCGACTTCCTAAAAGCATTATCTGTGCAGTTTCAGGTGTCGTTATAAGTAAATTTGGAGGCTTTTTTGACTGTTTAGTTCTTTCTTTTTGAGAAGTATCGCCATGTCTAAGTCCTACTGATAATCCAACAGGTCCTAACATCTTTGATAATCTTCTATCTATATCTCTATTTAGGGCTCTTAATGGAGTAATATACAATATTGAAAGACCACTCCATTCTTCAGTTAGACATTTAGAAATTATTGGTAAAACAGCAGATTCAGTTTTTCCACTACCAGTAGGTGCCACAAGTAATCTATCATGTCCATTCACTATCTCAGGTATTGCTGCTTCTTGTATTGGCGTCAAAGTCCATCCTAAGTCTTTAATTAAGCCATTTACACTTGAATGTAAGTGCTCGATGACTCCACGCATATCCTCTCCTCTCATGACCAATAAGAAAACCCTGTGTTCAATAATTCACTCTATTATTCATGATTTTATTCTGAACTACTCATGAAAGGAACTATCTCTAGTGATTCATTCGGCGTAATGATTGCCATGGCGCGTTCACGACGAAATCAAGTTGGCCCTCTCAAAAAATGGTGGAATTCACAAAGCGAAAATCACTTTAGGATAATAGGAATAATTTCTTTATTATCTATTGCAACTTTCCTTTGGACAATGTCCTTTTTATTCCTTCTTGGAGGAACAACTGATCCTGAAAGAGATCATTTAGTACCACATCATTGGTTAGGCCTAATAATTTCTATTATTATCTCGTTCTATGTTATACCAGAATTCCTCTATTTTTTGAATCAAAGACAAACATTACAGGATATTTTGAATTTAGATTCCAGATCAGAAGTTCTGAAAAGAAGAAAAGAAGCAGAAACAGCGGCTGATTTATTGGGATTAAAATATCGTGCTAGATTAAAAGGCCTGTATGAACAATTAGGAATAAAAGTAAAAGGTAAGAGATTTGCAATTGATTCATTACCTCCAAGAAGAAATAAATCTACTAATTTAACGGAAACTTCTGAAGAGGAGGAATGAATTGCCAACTTCAGATAAAATAAATCTATCTAATAATAATCCAGTTAATGAGTTTCTT
The DNA here is from genome assembly GCA_045568235.1 of Candidatus Thalassarchaeaceae archaeon. Taxonomy (GTDB): domain Archaea; phylum Thermoplasmatota; class Poseidoniia; order Poseidoniales; family Thalassarchaeaceae; genus MGIIb-O3. The sequence goes on along the minus strand of JBJLBJ010000011.1, from coordinate 16,965 downwards.
CGAGAAGCGTTATTGGCAATAGGTTTAGTATTACTAATCTTAGGATCTTTGTGGATTGCTACAGGTCAATTTCCTCCAATGGTAGTAGTTGAATCAGGTTCGATGATGCATGATACAGAAGATGGTTCATTGGGAGCTATAGATCCTGGTGATTTGGTATTAGTCATGAATCCAAATAGGGCAGATATAGTAACATATGTTGAAGCAATGGATGCAGGCAATCAAAATTTTGGATATACTAGTCACGGAATGGAAGGAGATGTAATAATATATAGTAAAAATGGAGGTAGTGATACTCCAGTCATCCATCGTGCAATTCTAAAAGTTGTTTCAAATAATACTCAAGAAGGGGAGAAAACTTGGGATGTTTTAGGAACTTCATTGAGAAACGTACACAGTGTCAATTTAACAATCAATTATCCCTGTAACTATCATGGAGGAACATATAATTTAGAAATAATTGATTGGAAACCCAATCATTCTGGATTTATTACTACCGGAGATAATCCGAATAGTAATGGTTGTAAAATAGATCAATTAGCAGCCACGGGGCAAGATGGCAGGAATGGTTTGAAAGATGAGTCTGGAAATCCAGTAACTGCAGTAAAAGATGAATGGGTTATCGGTGTTGCATCTTCAGAAATACCTTGGATAGGTGCTATCAAGTTGTTTACATCTAATACCCATCACTTTGTGACCGAGGAAACTTGGACAAACTTATCATTCACGATTCTTTTTGTAATTTGTTCTCCAATGATTTATGAGTCAATATTTAGGAAGAATGAGACGCTATCAAATTCTGAAGAAGAATAATCATAAGTAAGACATAATTACAGGAATTATGAGAATAAATAAGAATATAAAACTACTATTATTGCTTATTTTATTTGCCCAGGATTCTATTTTTATTGGATGTATTCCCCTATTAAAAATCTGATTATAGAAAGATAGTGAAGAATGTACTCCATCTTTTACGATGTGGCCTCCGTCGAATGGAATCATTGGAATAAGATTAGCAAAACCGAGTAAAAAGTTAATCCAAGCCAACCAAAATAAGAATGTAAATAACATAATCAGACCTGAAGTACCAATTACTGATGCAATTACCCCATCTCCTGCTGATATCATTGCTTGTTCTCTCAGATTCATTACTTGGCCATCTCCTGCTATTGGTACGCCGAGCATCAGAAGTGGCATTATTGCAGTGATTATCACTGCGCCTAGGATATTATCATCATTTACTGCATTCAATATTGATCCATATCTACTAACTCCTGCTGTTCCATCGCTCAGACCGCTAACTCCAAGGAAAGGAATGTTTGAATCAGGGCCTACTCCAACATCTTCGAGATATTTTCTTGTTTCTTCTAAATTACAACTATCATCTTGTTCACACAGCCCTATATACCAATCATGACGATCCATTAGAGTCACACCAATATCTCTCTGACTCTGTTCAGTTTTTTGGTTGAAATCAACTGCACTCCATGATCCTGAAAGTACTGTTAGTGTTATTTCATCACCTGGTTGGAATCCATCCATTTCTTCGCTAAAAATCTCATAATCAGGTACTGGAATACCATTCATGTGCGTAATTATCTCATAGGGCAAAAGTCCAGATTTTTCAGCACCTGTATCTTCAATTATTTCTACTGCATGAACTCCTGGATTTGTTGCTATAAATCCATTAGCAGTTGATGATAGTAAAATTATAACAATATATGTTGCAATTAAATTGATTGATGGACCAGCAGCAAATAATCTCATCCTATCTCGTCGAGGTGCCCTATACATCTCTTCTTGCTCCGGTTCTGCAAAAGCACCCATAGGCAAAGGGCCAACCAAAAGTAATCCGAAACTACGGATTTTCATCCCATGTGCTCTGGCTTGAATTCCATGACTATATTCATGGATTATTATGGCCACTATTAATGCCAAAACTGGCCACCAAAAAGGTACAAAACTCGTAACTCCTGGTATTAATAACAAATCTTGAGCAGGAATTGGTTCTCTTGGAGGGCTCGTAACACTACTCCCAAAGCTCAATAATAGTAGTAATATAACTCCCGACATTACAAAAAGACAGATCCAAATCGAAATCTCGCCATATATTCTCCAGAATTTTCTATTACTGGAGACTTTATCTAATATTTTTTGACCCTGTCTTGTTCTAAGCATTAGGATTATTCCCAGGACTCTTGTAGCATCCCATTTATCTAAAACCCCATTTTCTTCTAACATTATTAAACCGAAGTACCATATTCCAATTATTGTTACAACAATTATCGAGTTACTAATTTCATATATCAGAAACAAGAAAATTAACGGCAGTAAAATGCCTCTACTCGGCTTTTCTTGCCCTCTCATGTATTCGGGTCACTCTTTACCTTCTTCAACCCGTTGCCCACAATAACACAAATAACATTACTAATATCTCCATCCGATGCATATGGAAGATACTTCTTCGGACCATAATAGGATGGATAAAAAATCTATTAATTCTTTAATTCGAAAATCTGAAGGACTCAAAAAAATACTCAAGAAAGCAGAATTTGTAGATATTGAAAAGCAATTAATCCAGTTAGAAAGTAAATTTGATGAAATTGAGATTAGAATGTCCGATCCATTTTCTGATTATTAGTTTTAAATCATTTAGGAAAAATTGTTAAAATTCCGCAATCATTATAAATAATTTAGTAACGCTTGTTTTATGCCCAAATTTATGTACTCAGGAAGTTATACTGCCGAAGGAGCTGCTGGAATTCTCAAAGAAGGAGCAACAGCACGTAGAGATGAGGCTGCGAGAATCGCAGAATCATTCGGAGGAACACTAGAATCTTATTACTGGTGTTATGGAGAAAAAGATTTCATGTGTATCATGGACGTTCCTGACAAGGTCAAAATAACAGCTTTCGCTCTTGCAGTTGGTGCATCAGGAGTTTTCAATGGAAAATTAACTCCTCTAATTACAGTAGAAGAAATGGATGAGATAACCAGTGTCGAACTTGGTAATTTTACCCTTCCAGGTCAGTAAGAAGTAAATTGAAAATTTACTAGAGATTGGTCTCAAATCATTGATTAATATTGAACTCAGAATCTAGTTTAGAAGTTATAGTTGAAATATCTTCTACAATTTCAAATAAGGAATTGTCCTGTGTATAAACCAAGAGTTTTTTTCCTCCATCTATTTCCTGGTATGCACATATTGCATCCATTCTTATTCTTGTCATTCCACCTTCGGTCATTGCCATAATCCAGTTTGTCATTAGGCCGGCCGCGATGAAAATTGTTTTTAGTCTATTCCCCTTTATTATCATCCAAAATTAAACGATATTATTCTTGGATTTTTTTTGTTCTAAATCATTATTTAGATTATGATGGGTTTTCAACTAGATAATCGATATAGTCCAAAACATCTTGGAAATTTTCATCAGGAATCTCTTTGTAAGATTGCCCAAATTTGCCTTTGACACAGATAGCAACGTGAGCATAAGGATTCCTCCCTTTGGGATGGTTCTTGGATGGCGGTAATTTACCTTCTAATTTATCTCCAGCCTTCTGAATATATGCCCACACCCTTTTGGCGTTATCTTGATTCATATATCTTCGAAAACCCGATTTAAAATAGGCCTTACTATTCAATAATAGAATATATTTATGACGAGTAGATTATTCATCAATTTCATTTCTTGATGAGTAAACAATCGCAGCTGAAAACAAAGCAGATATCATAATTATGGCACTAAATCCTGGCAAGCCTTCTTCGTTTTTGTCCGGATCGTTTGGATATGCATCATTGTTATCTCCCACTCCATCTCCATCACTATCTAACCATTCAGTAGCATCTTCTGGAAATGCATCATTGTTATCTCCATAAGAATCTCCATCACTATCTAACCATTCAGTAGCATCTTCTGGAAATGCATCATTGTTATCTCCATAAGAATCTCCATCACTATCTAACCATTCATTAATATCTCCGGGAAATGCATCAATTGTGTTCCCATATCCATCTCCATCAGAATCCATCCATTCAGTAGAATCTTCTGGGAATACGTCAGAGTTATCTCCAACCCCGTCTCCATCAGTATCAAGCCATTCTCCCATATCATAAATAAATACGTCAGAGTTATCTCCAACCCCGTCTCCATCAGTATCAAGCCATTCTGTATCATCTTCTGGAAATGCATCAGAATTATCTCCATAAGAGTCATTATCAGTATCATTCCATTCAGTAGAATCTTCTGGGAATACATCAGAGTTATCTCCAACTCCATCTCCATCAGAATCTAGCCATTCAGTAGGATCTTGTGGAAAAGCATCTAAGTTATCTCCAAAACTATCATTATCCGAATCGGCTGATTCACCTGAATCAATGGGAAAAGCATCTACATTGTCCCCAACTCCATCTCCATCGGTATCATTCCATTCATTTGCATTATCAGGGAATGCATCCGCATTATCACCTACACCATCAGCATCGGAATCAGCAGACTCTGAAGGATCACGAGGGAATACATCGTTGATATCTTCAACTCCATCTCCATCATCATCTGTATCTTCAATATTGTAACATCCATCAAAGTCTGTATCTAGGTTACCACCATTTTCAAGCTCTTCACTTAACTCAATTAAACCTATATTGAATAATTGCATCAAATAAAATGGCTCTTGTAAACTGTCTTCATTTAGTCCATAAGGACAATTATCGAAATCATCTTCTACTCCATCATTATCATCATCCATATCAGCATTATTACCAACTCCGTCTCCATCGGTATCATTCCATTCATTTTGATCGTTGGGAAAAACATCTTCTAAATCCTCTACTCCATCATTATCATCATCTGTATCTGCGTTATCACCAATTCCATCAGCATCGGAATCACTACTTTCCGTACTATCATTAGGGAATAAATCGCTGTTATCTCCAACTCCATCTCCATCGGTATCATTCCATTCATTTGGATCGTTGGGAAATGCATCTTGATCATCATTAACTCCATCTCCATCACTATCTGTTACATTATCTCCAAATACATCATATCCATATAATTCATTATCAGGGATAAAATCAAATCCTTCAGTAGAATAACTATCCTGACAACTCAAAGATAAATTAGAAGAGATAAATTCACAAATATCAATCGGGTTTCCTGCAACGTCTCCGTCCGAATTGAAAGTGATGTTAGCTGATGCTCCTTCCCAATGATAACCAATGTATCGAATAGCATCTTCCAAACTGATATTAGCGATTTGAGTTAACATATATGATTCGGCAACAATCGAAATTGCATCATATGTTTCGGAGGTATAAATCCCTCCTGTGCAATCACTATTATTAGTACAATCAGTTGCAAATTCTAGACTTCTTACTGATGTTTGTTGGGGTTCAGAAGGCTTAACACATTTTATCCCATCTAAAAGCGAATTATTTATTTGGTCAAATAATGCTGTAGAGCATATCGTGTCTGTTGTATAAATCTGTGCCGTAAGTCCGTTATCGTCAAAGGCTTCGATTATTTCTCCACCGTCATCAGAATATGATATCATTACTATGCTTTCACAATCATAATCATCCACCGTTGAGGCTATGGTATCAGCATCATAATTCCAACTATCATATTCAATTTGTGTACATAAATTACTTCCATCAGCAGTATATGCATCGGCGAATATATTTGCCATATGACTGCCATATTCATTACTCATGTAAACTACGGCAACTGTTCCATTTGCAGGAGTATCTGCCTCTACTGCTGCATTCAGTGCTAGTCCGAGGTTACCATCAGACGGAACTACTCGAAAGAAAAGCGGATATGCTGTGGAATCAGATAATGCTGGTGATGTGGAAGTAGGAGAAATATGTGGTATGCCTGAGGCCGATAATACTGAATTAGCACCCATTGAAGCACCAGAACATATTGCTCCAACCACGAGATTAATGCCATCATCAACGATCTCTTGAGCCGCATATTGTGCCGATACACTGGAACATGCACTATTGTAAGTAGTATATTGAAAATTATAATTACTTTGTTTATCATTAAGATGTTCTATTGCAATATTAGCTGCCGCCACAAATCCTGGAGCAAAAGAAGAGACTGGCCCTGTCTCATCAATAAGTAATCCTATTTCAACATCAGTTGGCGGGTCTTTTGATTGATTTCCTTCTCCTATAGCTACAGTTGTAAGGGTTGTTGAGGCTAAAAGAAGTAGCACAATTCCAATTACTGATGTTTTATTCATAGTGAATGCAGTTAATAATAACGAATAATATTTTCCCCGTCAAAATTTAGACCTTTTCGAATAAAAATACCTTCCTAATTTAGGGAAAGTGTTATGGGATATTTTAATGTGCTACACATCATGACTAGTAAATCAATAGCACTTGTAGTAATACTTATACTCAGTACTACAATAGGTCTGAGTACTACAAATTATGCTTCGGCAGAAACGGATTCTAACTCTGAAACAAATAATTCTCCGACACAAGAAGTCGGAGATTGCGATCCCGATGTAGAGCGTCCTTTGGAAGTACAGCAAGCATCTTACTTGCCACCTGGTAAATTTCAAGCAGAGCCAGCAGTAGTCTTCATCGATGAGACATTTACGTTCACATATCATTCACAATCGGGAGAAGGGCCATGGGGACATTCACAACCTAAAATTCATAATGGCTGGTTTCAAATTGACAATCAAAGTGGTGAGATAGACCTCTATGATGATGGAACACACGGAGATGCTGTATCAGGAGATAACGTATGGACAAGATCATGTATTCATTTCTCTCAAAACTCATTAGTTTCTGGAGATAAATACACAGAAAGAGGACATGTAATTGGACTTGATCCAAATCTTAGAGGCAGTGTTACGTCTCAAATCGAGTCAGATACAATTAGGACAACAGAAGGTGGCTACTTCATCAATATTGGAGAATCTTATGGAGAGAGATGGGAGAACAGTTGGGGACTTGTCAGCCCGTCTTTTTGTGCCGCATGTTATGATGCATGGAATGTTTCTGGACATGTTTTTGACTTTATTGTAATTAATAGCAGAGATTATGTAGGCGGAGCAGGTTATATTCGAAATCATGATCCTGTTGGCAATATAGGCATTAATACTCCTTGCGTGTACAATTCTCACTGTTATACATCAATTGATGGACTTGAACATCCCGAATTTCGAGGCATAATAAGTATGATGGAGACTCGTAATTATGGATTGACTCATGAGATGGGGCACGGTTTCATGGGCCTGGAAACTCGTGATTTTCCAGAGGAGGGTGAAGGTGCATGGAATGAAGGAGATGGCGCTCACCTAGATAGTGATACAACGGTGAGAGGAGATATATCTGGTCCATTCTGGGATCCTAATAGGGGATGGCCTTATGCAGTACAAATAGAAGATGAGAATGGTCAACGTACTGAAGTACGCCTAATTCATGATAACGGCTCTTTTCAGATTATCCCTGATAGTAATGAACGTCATATTTGGTCCGATATTTTCCTATATATGTCTGGATTTCTCTCTGCTGAAAATGCAACCGAAGTCAATTATAAATTAGTAAATGAGTCTATTGAGGGTTGTACAGAAGAAGAACATGCTCTCTTCTGTACCGAGACGAATGTTACTGCGGAAAGAGTCATTGAGTTTGATACTCAAGATTTCATAGACAGGTACGGAGAAAGGATACCTGCCCATGATGGTGATGAAAGCCAGATAAATCTAGGAGTTCTACATATCAGTGATAGAAATCATACAGAGGCAGAAATGATATGGTTCACAGAAGAGTACAAGGAATGGGCATATTCTAGTGAATCTGAGCCAAGTAACTGGAATTTTACGACTTCAGATCCATGGAATTTTGCAACAAGAGGGTTTAGTTCGGTTACAATAGATCCTGCTCTAATGACAGAAAGACTATTGGCTAATACGACTTTATTATCATCAAATGGAGAACCCAATCCTTGGCCTGAGCCAGATAATTGTAAAAAACAATTCGAGATAGATAATCCAGAAAATTTGACATCAACAGATGTTTGTGCGATATATGTTGACAAAGTATACGCTATTGATGCAATTCGTTTCGTTTACAGTGATGGGTCTTATATTGATACAGGTGGATCAGCAATTGGAGATGGTAGAGCACATATTCAATGGATTTTACCTGAAAATCAGAGTATTGTAAAAGTAGATTATAGTATTCATAATCGTATTTCTTGGAGCCCATATGATGAGGTAGATGGCATAATTAGTTCAATAACAATACATACTCAAGGTAGAGATAATCTTACTTCTATCAAAAATTTTGATACTTTGACTTACGATTATTGGAGTCCCGAACATACTCATGAGGGTGAATCAGTAATTGAAACAGGCTCTTTTTCAGAGGTTGGTCAGTTAATATATTATGTTCAGTTTGAAAGAGATGATTGTTGGTCATGTAATGACGTTACAGATGTTTTTTATCATACATTAGATGAAGACGGAGATGGTATTTATGACTATGATGAAGTTTCGGGGTGCACTGATTCTGTTGCAAATAATTATCTATCTTCTGCCACTGATGATGACGGGTCATGTGATTATGACCTAGATAATGATGGAGTAAACGATATTGATGAAGTATTAGGATGCACAAATTATACTGCAAATAACTATGCATCTCTAGCTACTGATGATGATGGGTCATGTGATTATGACCTAGATAATGATGGAATAAACGATATTGACGAAGTATTGGGATGTGTTGATTCTAGAGCTTACAACTACGACCCTTTTGCCACTGATGATGATGGGTCATGTGATTATGATACAGATGGAGATGGAATTAGTGATTTTGATGAGGTATCGGGATGTAAAGATTCCACAGCAAACAACTACGACCCACTTGCTACTGATGATGATGGGTCATGTGATTATGACCTAGATAATGATGGGGTGAATGACATAGATGAGATATTAGGATGTACAGATATTTATGCAAATAACCATGAGAATATCGCTACTGATGATGATGGTTCGTGTGATTATGATCTAGATGATGATGGAGTTAATGATGATGATGAACTGTTAGGATGTACAGATTCCACAGCAAATAATTACGACCCACTCGCCACTGATGATCATGGTATGTGTATTTACGACTTAGATAATGAAGTTAATCAACCGGATGTAATATCTGGATGTACAGATTCTAGTGCAAATAACTACGATCCACTCGCTACTGATGATGATGGATCATGTGATTATACAGAGATTATTGAATCAAAAGAAGGATTACCCGGCTTCGGTACTCTGATGGCAACCTCTATGCTACTTCTGGCTTCAATGATAAGTAGGAGAAAAGTCAAATTGTAAAAATTACTCAGAATCAAAAACATATTTTCGATAATGGGCCAATTCATCTATACTTCCCCTAACATCATCCATTGCTCTATGGCCTGAGCGTTTACTAAATCTTGGAGAATTCGGATACCATCTTCTAATAACTTCCTTTATTGAAGTCACATCTACACTTCTGTAATGGAAGAAATCATGTAATTCAGGCATATATTTCCTAAGAAAACGACGGTCTTGTCCTATTGTATTTCCACATAATGGAGGAACGCCTTCTAGACAGTGAATTCTTAGGAATTCTATCGTTTTTTCTTCTGCCTCTTTCATCGAAACTCCATTGTTCCTTACTCTATCTATCAATCCATTTTCGGTATGATGAGTTTGATTCCATTCATCCATCTTATCCAATTCTTCTTCAGGTTGAGATATTGCCAAACTCGGCCCTTCAGCGACAATTTCAAGATTACCTTCTGTGACTATTGTTGCGATTTCAATAATGGTATTCTCATGAGGGTCTAGACCTGTCATTTCCAAATCAAGCCACACTAAACGCTGTTCAACCATGTTTCTACCCTCCGACCTTCCCTTCTTAGGTATTCTCGTCATAGTAGAGATGATATGTGTTAGTATATGCGCAGAGCCGTGTCTGATGTTGGTTACTTTCAACTGTTGAAAGAGAATAAACCATTCCGTAGATTATTTACAGCAGATATGATTTCCTATGTGGGAGATTGGTTTACTGTAATTGCATTATTTATTCTAGCAGGAGAGGCTACTGACAATTCACCACTTGCGATTGCAGGAGTATTAGTGACCAGAAGTTTTGGTATGGCATTATGTGATCCTTTCTCAGGAATGTTTGCTGATCGATATTCTAGGAAGGGATTGATGATGTTGTCTAATTTTATCTCTCTTGTTGCACTTGTTTCTGTTGTAGCATTCGACCTGTTGAATAATTTATTCTCATATTATTTTCTAGCTTTTGTAATGGTTCTAGCTAAGTCTTTATTTGATCCTGCTGAATTCTCATATCTTCCCAAAATATGCACAAATGATGAACTGATAACCGCTAATGCCTTGGGTTCTGGAGGGTGGTCCGTTGCTTTAGGAATAGGAGCAGGGATAGGAGGTTTGACCATTTCAGAATTTGGCGTCACTACTGCTCTTTGGATAGATTGCTCCACCTTCTTACTTTCCATACTCATTATTGCATCATTACCTCCCGGGGGTCCTGATAATCCAGTCACAGGTCGATTAACTCCTAAATCGGCTATTTTGGAAATTATTTCTGGCTGGAAATATATACGCAGCAAACCTCCAGTAAGAAGAGTGGTATTTGCCAAGGGCATGTGGGCTTCCGGAGGGGGGGCACAAGTTTTCTTGCTGATATTGATTGGAATGGAGACTGATTTCGGAGAGCTTGCAGCAGGAATAGGTTTACTGTTTATGATTAGAGGATTCGGTTCTGGATTCGGCCCTATTATTGCCAAACCTTTGATGAAACAAAAGCAAATTCTTCCTTATCTTCTGGGAGTTTCTGTAGGTGTTGCAGGAATATTTTATGTATTTGTTTCACAAATAGAATGGACTAACTTATTACTAGTTTTTGTCTTCTGTGCACACGCTAGTTCTGGTGTCAATTGGGTCTACTCTACAACAATGCTACAAACTCGTTCGGATGACGAATGGAGAGGTAGAGTTGCTGGTACTGATTATCTGGTGATTACATTCACAATGGGTTGCTCGGCTCTTGCTGCTGCACTCATATTGGAATACCAACTTTTAGAGTTGAGAGAAGTTATAGCAATTACAGGTGCAATACAAATTGCCCTGGCTATACTTTGGGTATTATTAGCATCTCCTAGTGAAAAGAAATTATTTGTTTAGCAAAATTAGACTTGTTTGCTCAGTTACTACTATTTCCTTTATCTAGAATAAAATTTCTTTTACCCCAGTCAGTTAGTAGATAGATAACTTCCCTTCCTAATTTTTTCCTATTTATTTGACCCATCTCTACCATTCTACTAATGCACCCATTTCTGACTTGATTACTTTTAGATGCAGTCCATTCATATTCTTTCTCAAGAAATTTATCAAGCTGTTGAGGATTAAGCCTCTCATCATTTATTTGTTCAGCAATTACTTTCATCAAATTCCATTCTTGCTTAAGATGTGTTTTGATATGATTAACCATATTTCCTTGTTCATCAATGCTCATACTAACTCCTCTAAGTCCTTGCGGGGTTCTGTCAATAATTGGATTTTCTCTTAGCGTAAAATAAAGACCTTCTCTAGTCATTTCTACTTCTCCATCATCATTTACAATTATGAAGCCCATTTCACATAGTGAACCATTACCTTTATTTCTCACAGATCCAACAAATTGACTAACAAATCTTTCATGGGATTTGATAGCACCTTTCTCTATTTTTGGATCATCTGGAAAGCCTACTGTTATTTTTTCACCTATGTTTTTTTGATTTCTCAAATCTATCTTATTGAAATATTTCTTTGCATAAATAGCAGTTTCTAATGCCTTTTCTCTAAATTCTTCAAGAAAAATCTTCTCTCTTTCACTAATATAATCATCATTCCCATCATAAGTCTCAGATGTTAGAATCATGTTCAATAATACTCTAAGGGAAATTTTCATAGGTAAAAATCTATTATAATGACCAGAAAGTGGAGAATCTGCTAATTGTTTTTTCCAGAGTTCTCCAAATATTCCTTCAGCACCAACTGTTGGGAAGTTAAATCCAAATTCAGGCTCTAATTCATATACTATTTCGTTATATTTCTTCTGTAATTCGTCAATACCAATTCCTTGGGTCCAATCCAAATCAGAACTATCTAAATTGATTTCCTTTTCAGATCTATCTTGTAAAAATAATGGGTCCCTACTAAAGCGAGCAACTGATGATACATCATTAAACCATTCATTAAATTTCTCTTCTGCATATACTCTAGCGCTGTCTGGGATACCTACACGAAGATTTGCCTTTTCAACTAAAATAATTGCTTCAGCAATTTTAGTTGCTAAGACATATTCCGGGTCTTCTTCAGAAGAATCTACTTTGACTATTTCTTCAGGATATTCTGGCCTATCTGACATATTCTTTACCAATGACGGGTAGCATTTAAATCTATTTAGGAAAGTTCCTAAATGAATAATCTATCCTTAATAGATATTATTATATGCCGACTATGTCTCGGATTACTCCATGCAAACAATTACTTCCCCAAACATATGCATAGATGAAAATACGCCACAAAAAAATATCCCCGAAGGGGATAATACCGACTACAAAAGTAATAATATTGATTTTGACTGGGGAAGTATATCTCCAGAAATGAAAAATAAAATAAATAAATTTACAGTACATGATGTTGAAGATTACAGAGTTACTCCGCAAAGGCCATTACATACTCATTACAAAGGATTTACAACACTTAACATGGTAATGTATGTGCAACGTGTGGATTTTATTGTGGCTTTATTTGATAAACATGGAATAGATAAAGCAAATATAATAATAGGAGACTCGGTTGTTACTAAAAATAGATCTAGTACAGACCCCGAAACATTTCTCCGTCTTGCCGAACTCATAGAAGAAAATAGGTTAACTATACGGGTCCCAAAAAATAATCGTACTTTCCATGAAAAATGGATTCTCGCCGAAAAAGATGGTGAGTTCAAAGATATATTTGGAACTGCAAATCTTACTGCTTCAGGTTCTGTGGGAAGAAAGCAATCAAATCAAGTTAGAATTCAAAGAATAAATGGAAATTATGCCGATTCAGATAGATATAATGACTTAATGGAAAAATTTACTAAATGGTATTTAGATACATCAGAAATATTTCTCCAAGATTTAATTGATCTATTACAAAAGGAAGATCAGCCACGGATACAAATTGTAGAAAGATGGGTTTCCTACACTGGATCTTCAGCTAATGCTGATTCTACTAGAGTAAATGCTTTAATTCATGAATTTCAAGAAAAAGCCCTTGGAGACTCTATTAATCCAGATATTATAGTCACAGAACTTACAACAGAAGCTAATGATGCTATATTGGAGGATGTTATTCGTATTTTAGCGCCGGCCGGATTAAGGCGCGAAGGTAGAACAATAATCGCTGATACTCGGCCCTTTCTTGATTACAGAGTTAGCACATTTCCATTAATGAATGTTAACGAAAAAGTAACTCTACGAGTTGGAAATAGTACAATCAATCGAACAGCAGACGTCTATGACATTGAGGAGATTAGGCGAGGTATCGAGAGTATTCATTCATACGTCGAAACAATCGATAGATCTAGTTGTAAAAACCCAAGATTTGCTAAAATGAGTATGTATGAAATTATGCTGTATTTTTTAACTTCGCCGTTTCACCACTCCTTTATGCAAGAAAGTAAGAAAATATTTGGTTATGATTATGAGAGAGGACCCAAACCATTGGCCATCTATGGAAATACCAAGAATGGTAAAACATATTTATTGAAATATTGTACACGATTGCTTACTGGAAAAAATGATACTACCAATGCCTATGATGATGATGATTTCTCAACCACCAAAGTAAAAAATATATTGTCTTGGAGTTCATTATTTCCAATAATCTATGATGATATCAGTGATGGTAAATGGGGCAAATCATACATGGATCAAATTATTCGTTCCTATTGGGATAATTGGTGGCAAAGGGATCGGAATCATAGTCAGTTAATAGTAACATCAAACAGAAGAATTCCCCAAGGTCAATTGAAAGGTAGGATGAAAGAAGTGGTGATGGATGCCAGATTTGAAGATACCACTGATAATATACGTCATGTCACATCAATAATGAATAAAGAAAATAACATTTTCTTATACTTTTCAAAACTTTATATCGAATATTTACAAAAAGACATGGAAGATGTATTTGACCATACTGATGCGATGAGCATAGGTCGAAAAGTGATGCAAGATTTGTATGAAATGACCGATATACCTATCCCGAATTTTTTCCCTCTTCAGTCTATCGAAAAAATTGTTGATAATAATAGCTTATCGTGGTTAGGCTTGATCAATGATGGCGATGTACGATGGAAAATATCTCCTCAGAAAGAATTACATTTATTTTTTACAAATAATGAAGATAGATATGAAGTAGGTCGTCAGATGGACCTTATTCCTGAAAGTTTTGGTCCAAAACGTAGGGGAGAAAAAATTATTCTTCCTGTTCCATCAGAGTTTATTAATTGGTTAAATGGATCAATTTCTTCTTTTGGAATCCGAAAACCTTCTAGGAACTTAAAGAAATTATTGCGGCAAAAAAAGAACTGGTGATAATGTATGTCAGTTACTTCAAAACCTATATTACTCTCATTTGAGATGCCCTCAAATTTATTTATAACATCTTTTCGTCCAGTAGGAGGGGACGATATAAATCCCTGGGATTGGAAAAAAAAGTATCCTCTCCCTCAATCAATTTTCATCTCAGCAGATTATAATCCGAGACGTTTGTATTTGTTAACAGAATCAAAAATTGAAGAAAATAAAATAAAATGGTCAATAGATGGACAATGGAAGTGGCGCAGTGCACCAATTAATGTTAGAAATAATATCTTTCAGGGATTATTAAAAAAACATATGATTGCTTCAGGTAGAAAAAACCTAACAAAAAATGACTGGATATTAAAAGGCCCTGATGAAGTAAAAGATTCCCAAAATTCAATTATTAACATATTTCTATGTGCTCAATTTTCATATTCCGAAATCAATGGTAAAGATGCAATTATCCCAGAAATAAAGAGAAAGGTCCAATCAGCGAAATCTCTTTGGGAAGAACATCAAGATGGTTTATTTGTATTCAACAATGATACACAGGCGTTACGAGTAAAAGTAGCATTAGCATCAGAAACAGGCACTATGTCTTCGAAATGGTTCAAAGGAATAAGTGATTTGAATCTAAATGGGCCTGCTTACGAAGGAACAACGAAAAGTATGGTAGATTACTGGAGGGAAAATGGATATGAATATACAAATGAAGAAGCCAAAGAAATCCCACAAATAATAGTTTCAGGAAACCAAAGATATCCTGCTAATCAAGTATATAGGGTGATGTCAATAGATCAATGGAGTGATGAAGTCAAGCAGAAAATGAATCAATATCTAAATTTAACTCCCAAAAAATATCTCAGTTATGTAAGAAAAGGAATGACCTTTTTGAATGGGTGGGCAATAAAGTCATATCAAACAAAAAAAGAATGGAAAATAGGATCTACAATATCTTACAGTTGGCATTCAGATTGGGATGTAAAACACTCTGACTCTAGGAAAATTTTGACTATTCCAGAATCTAAAATACTATTTTTAGATAAAAATTACAAATGGCATCATCATTTGACGAAATTTGAACAATTTCATGGTAGACCACCTCCCTCTATTGACGTATATTACATAACAACCAAGAATCTAGAGGGAATCATACCCGAATTGAAAAAACACGCAGAACAAATATTCTCAAAGATTCCTTTTTGGAATGATATGATATACCACCACGGGGCACATATAATTCCCAGTGATAACCAAGTTAATTCTGATGAATTTATTCATAAATTTATAAAAATGGTATCATCAAGCAGAAGATCAGTATTAGTATTCTCTGCCTTGCCCCCAAAAGGCAATAATGATTTAGACCTCTATAAATGTTTGAAATATAATCTCACAGAAGCAGGAATTGTCCATCAAAATATTTAAAGCCCTCTCAAAGAATAGATTGAATATTTCTGCTAATTATGCATCAGGATTAGTTAATGCAATGCAAATACTGTTGAAACATGGTACCCTTCCAGTGCCCTATAGTTGTAATATTGGCGATATTGATATTATCGCCGCTTTAGATATTGGAAGGATTAGTTCCAATAAAAGTGTAGCAGCTATTGCAGTATCGATAACAAAGGAAGGTAAATTATGGGGTACAAATCCTAAGTCAGAACCTCAAAGGGGCGAAACCATGTCTTCAGAAGTACTCTATCGGACCTTTTCCAAACTTATCAGGGAATATGAAGAGAATATTGGTGAGAAACCTAAAAAAATAATGATAATAAGGGATGGTAATACACCCAAAAAAGAAAAAATTGTTATTAAAAAAATAATAGCAGAATACTCTAGTTTAGAAGTTGAAATATGTTGGATTTCACTGAGAAAAAGTGGCGCCCCGAGGTTACTTAATTTTGAAAATAATGAAATAATTGACAGTATACCGCATAAAGGCCATTGGATGTCTAATGGGATTAATTCTGCATGGATATGGCCAACAGGTTCTCCTATGCAAATGCCAGGAATACCTCAATCACTAGGTTTTGATATCGAATTTAATTTTGAAAAAAGTCCAATTAAAATTGGTGATGCTGCAAAATTGTTAATTGCACATGCACATGCAAGTCAAATAACGCCATGGAGTTCAACTAGGCTACCCTTTGTTCACCACTTGTCAGATAAAATGGCTAAGGCAATGATAAATGGACAAATACCACTGGATCAAAACAGAAATAAATTTTCTGCTGCCTAAACTTAGAATCAAATTCCTTCAACTAACCGGCTTCCAAATTCGTTTGGCCACTATTGGGCCAATAGT
>JBJLBJ010000010.1:0-24249 GCA_045568235.1 Candidatus Thalassarchaeaceae archaeon | reverse complement strand
AGAGGCAATGCAGGGTGGTTTTGATAGAATACCAAAATATGCTAGAATTAATATAAATACTCCCAAACAACAGTCTAATATGATAAATATTTCAAATAATATTTCATTATCTGTGAATCAGAGCCATGATAATGGTTTAATGCCTATTGAAGCAGTAAACATTGGAGATAATGTAGAAATTAGATCTGGTGAAATAATACCTATTGATGGAATAATTATAGAAGGAAATGGAGAAATTGATAAAACTCCTCTCACGGGAGAACCAATGCCTGTAAACGTTAAAAAAGGTGAATTTGTTGAAGCAGGATTAGTATTAAAACGAGGGCCTATTCTTGTCAAATGTCAATCTGTAGGAAATGAAACTAGACTTGCAGGATTAATGGAACTAGTCAGAAAGTATCGAGATATGCCTACTAAAAGACATACAGTAATTGAAAAATTTACTTCCATATGGGTTCCTTTTGTTCTAATAATTGCTCCTGTCATAGGAGTTATTACTGGTAATTTATTCAATACTTTGATACTATGGGTCGTTTCTTGCCCTTGTTCATTATTACTTGCTTCACCAGTCCCACATGCAACAGCACTTTCTGTAGCATCTAAATCAGGATTAGTTGCTAGAGGAGGAGATGTATTGGAAATTGCTGCTGAAATAGATCTTGCATTATTCGATAAAACAGGAACACTAACTACCGGACAGTCTACTTTGAAAGAGATATATACAATTAGAAGTTTTAATGATGATGAGGCAATAAGTTTGGCGTCAGGATTAGAAAATAAATCTAATCATCCATATGCTATTAGTATTCTAAAGGAACTTAAGGACAGAAATTTAATTGCTTCAAAAGTATCAGAAATAAAGGATGGCGTAGCAGGAATAATAGGGCAATATGATTCTAAATCAGTTACAATAGGCAGATTAGATTGGTTAGTAGATTCAGGTATTGAGATACCTAAATCAATTAAAAATACAGTTGAGAAGATGAGGGAAAAGGGATATGGAATAAGTATTTTAGCTGTAGGAAAAAAAGCAGTTGCAGTATTCTCTTTTTCCCATGATCAGGTAAGAGAAGGAGTTAAAGAATTAATTCGAGATTTACAAAATCGTAGTATTGAGATAGAAATATTAAGTGGTGACGAGCAAAAAAGTGTCGAATCTTTTGCAGAAAAATTAGGATTAAATGCAAAAGTTTGCAGAGGAGGCATAGATCCCGAAGGAAAAGCAACTTTGGTTTCAGAGAAAATTCGTAGAAATAGTACATTAATGGCTGGTGATGGCTTTAATGACGCAGGTGCATTAGCTGTCGCAAATCTAGGAATTGCTATAGGGAGTGGTGAACAGGTAAATTTAGATGCAGCCGATGTTCTTATTCCTGGTAAAAATCCTCATTCAATAATTAAATTAATTGATCTAGCAAAAAGAACTAAAAAAATAGTTTTACTAAATATTGCGATTTCTGTTCTAATAACAGCAATTTTAGTCTCAACAGTTTTATTGGGTTATCAAATAAACTTAGCTGCAGGGATAGCTTTGCATGAAGCAAGTGTATTTTTAGTTATTTTAAATGGAATGTGGATTTCAGGAAATGATATTTCGAGATTCTCAACTTTAATTTCTTTATTCAAAGACTTGAGAAATGATATTCTCGAATCATTTACTATTTTATTTCAAAGTTTTTTTAGCGAACCCCCTTCTACGAGTAATCTATCCGAGGCCTCGTGATGTCTGATATTTCTTATATCGAATCAAAATATGCTCCTCCTCTAGCCGAATGTCCTAATTGTAATCACATGCTTCCTCAAGGACTTGGAGAAGTTACTTGTGAAATATGTTCAGCCGTTTGTAGGATAACACATCAACCCACTACCAACTCCTTAATTTCTGAATCAGTACCTTGCCCAAGTTGTAATACTGTTTTAGTTTCAGGAACTGCTGAAAGGCCAGTCAATATGACCTGTAGTGCCTGTTCTTCGAGTTTTATGTTGACTCAGAAAATAATCAAGGTAGAAATAGAATGTCCTAGTTGTGAAAGACAACTTAGAATCAGGCCAAGACCAGGTACAAGAGAGCTAGACTGTCCAGCATGTGAAACTTCATTCAATGTAACATTCTAGAATTTCTAGAACAATCTAATATAGCAAAAACGCTACTATTGGCCCGATTTCATCCTGCGTACTCAAATATTACAAAAGTTTCGTAGATGTGGGGATGGATATTCGTGAGTGAGAGCAAGCCATCAGAAAAAGTCGATAATGAGGCTTTAGACGAACTTGCATCGCTTAGAGCACAACACACTCTTTCATCTTCTTCTTCCAAAGAATCACTTGCTATAACCAGAGATAGATTAGATGAAGAATCTAGACTAAGATCAGGAATAAGAAGAGAAAGAAGAATGCGAATTTCAGAGATGTCAGAAAGATTATCTGGTATGCATGGAGCAATGAGAAAAGCTAATGAAATATTTTTTGAAGATCAGATACAACAAATTGAAACAGATTTAAGGGCCGAATTAGAGGATGAATTGGAAAGATTAGAATCTGAGGCCTTGGAGAGGGAAGAACGTTTACTTCGAGAAGAAATGTTGCATCGTTTAAGAAGAGAAGAAAATAGATTAAGAGAACAATTAGATCTTGAGAGAGATAGAAGGATTGAGGCACATTCTTCTAAACTAAGAACTAGGTTAAAAGAAGAAATGGAAGTAGAATTTACAAGGAGAAAAGCATTCTTGAGCGAAAGATTAGAACTAGAAGCAACTCAAAACATTGAACGTATGGAAAGACGCGTTGAAATGGATCTAAGAGAATCTATGGAATCCCAAGTACATAGAATGGTAGAGTCATATAGATTAGATCAAGAAATCCAGATGAGAGAGGAACTTTCTAAGGTGCGCCGAGCTCGTGAATCAGAATTAGAAAAACAAATTAATAATGAACAAAAATCACTAGAAAAAGAGATGATTTCTGATGTTGATATTAGGATAAAAGAATTAGAAGAAGAATCAGAAAGGGCAGCTCTAGCCGAATTAGATCGTAGATTTCGTTCTGAAAGAGAAACTACGAATATCGCTTTAGCATTACGCAAACAAGAGTTAGCATTAGAGAAAGAAGTAGAGATGGAACAAAGAGTATTATTATTTGTTAAAGAAAGAGAAATAGAATTAATGACTAAATTAGAAGAACAATTATCAAAACGTAGTAAAATGTCTGAAAAAGAAATAAACGAAGTAATTAAATCATTAGAATCTGAAATTAAAGTTAAATTAGAATCGATACTAATAGATACACGTCAGAGTATATTAGAAACCCATTCTTCAGAAGATTAATTACTAATTATCTTTTTAATTCTATCATCTACTTCTTTGGCTAATGACCAATATGACTTACTACCTGGATTAGAATTGGTTGGTTTTTGAGTTATCACAATTGGGGCCCCCTCAAGTGGAGATTCTGCTATAGATACTGAACGCTGAATTTGTGTTTTGAATACCCTGTCTCCAAAATGCTTGCGTGCCTGCTCCGCAACAGTTTCACATAACTTACTTCGTGTTTGAACCATTGTAAGTAAAATTCCAAATAATTTCAGATTAGGATTAACTGCTTTTTGTACATCTCTGATAGAATTCATTAATTGACTCATGCCTTCTAATGCATAAAACTCTGCTTGAATTGGAATTAAAACCCATTCTGATGCTGATAATGCATTTATTGTCAATAATCCAAGGGAAGCAGGAGTATCAATTATAATTAGATCAAAATCTTCTTTAATCTTGTTTATTGCAATTTTTAATCTATTTTCTCTTCCTATTCTAGTTGCTAAGTCTATTTCTATACCTGATAAATCTAGATCAGCAGGCAATAACCATATGTTATTTACTTCGATATTTTTTGGTGGCCCTCTACTTTTTTCTGGATTATGACTTTTCCAAGCAATTTTCATTGCTCTAGTAATGTTTGTCGGTCCAATGAGATAGTCTGTGAAATCTATGCCTAATCCATCTATCTCTCCCTTAAATAATTCATTCATAGTTAGTCCAATATTTTTTTTATTTAGGCCAAATGTAGTTGCCACATTGCCTTTAGGATCTAAATCTATCAACAATACCTTTCTTGGTTTAATTCCTAAACTATTACTTCCGTTAGCTAAAGATACAGCAATATTAACTGCAGTTGTGGTTTTAGCACAACCGCCCTTATGATTTACACAGGAAATGACAACAGTCACAACAATCCTAATAGGGCTAGGTTAATTGTATTGTCTAATTACTGTATTACAGGAACAACTACTTCACCTAGAATTTTTCTCATCACATGTTGTCCAGTAACACCTCTTATTTTTGATTCAGGTTTAAGTACAATTCTATGACTTACAACTTGAAGTGCGATATTTTTTATATCATCTGGGATAACATAATCTCGTCCATCGATTGCTGCTGAAGCTCTACAAGTTTTGAATAGAGATTGACTAGCACGAGGAGATGCTCCAGTAATTATTCTATGATCTTCTCTAGTTCTCCAAACTAATTCAACAATATATGACATTATAGCAGGATCAACATGCACGGTTTCTAATGCTTTTTGCATTGCTACTACTTTATTTGGCGAAGTAATCTTTTCTGTTTCATGATCATCCTTACCACGTAATTTTCTTCTTTGAAGTATTGCTTTTTCTTCTTGACGATTAGGATAGCCCATACTCATTTTCATCAAGAAACGATCCATTTGAGCTTCTGGTAATGGATATGTCCCTTCTTGCTCAATTGGATTCTGAGTAGCCATAGTAACGAAAGGAGCAGGTAATTTATGAGTAATACCTTCAATTGTGACTTGTTTTTCTTCCATTGCCTCTAAAAGTGCTGCTTGTGTTTTTGGTGGTGCACGATTTATCTCATCCGCTAGAAGAATATTTGTAAAAAGTGGACCAGGTCTTAGTTTGAATTCACCAGCTTGCTGGTCATACATGTAAGTCCCCATAATATCTGCAGGTAACAAATCAGGAGTAAATTGTACTCTTTTGAATTTACATCCTAAAGCTGTAGCAAAAGTATTTGCCATCAAAGTCTTGGCTGTACCAGGAACATCTTCTATCAATATATTTCCATTTGAAAGAATACCAACAGTTATTCTACGCAGATTCTCTTGTTTACCGATAATCACTTTAGAAACTTCATTCATTAAAGAATTAGATATCTGTGAAACTGTGTTTATCAGTTCTCTAGATTTAGGATTGCTGCCGTTCCCCATAGCCATTGCCACATCACCAGTAAGATAAGCCCACTTTATTCACTACTTGAGTCTTCGGTGTTTATGAACTTCCGTTTCATCATCTTTTATCTTCCCCAAAAATGATTATCTTTACGATGAATAATCATTAATTCATCCAAAATTTCTCTTTCAGTAGACGTTAAATCCATTTTTGTTAATTTTCTTGCATGAGATTCTGGCACATCAACTAATAACTCATCTCCTTCTTCTATTTGCCTCCCTATAGTCACACCTTCTATTGAAACTGCAACTTCAGAACCTTGTTCAGATTCTTTCATACTGTCTTGGCCAGATCTTATCGATTTTATTCTTCCAATCCTTTTACCATTTTTCAATAGTCTTTGTCCAATGTGTATTTTTCCTCCAAGAACTCTAACACCAACAACTGCTGGTTTAGAGGCCCTGAATGTATGGTCGGGTAACAATCTTATTCTTCCGGGATAGACAACATCTTCTCTATTTTCTTCTTCTATCTCTTTTTTCCTAATATCTATCCATTCTTCATGTTCTTCCAAAATTCTATATATTATATCTGAATTGATGAATTTAATATTATTCTCTGATTTATCTATCTCATTTTGTGCATCAATAAGTATGTCTGTACTGAATGCCATTATTATCCTATGTAGGGGATTTTGAGCATTTTCCACACTCCTTACATCTCTTCTACTAACTTTTCCTATACTTGCAGTACGAATAAGAACTCCAATATTTTGCAACTCTTTTGCTAAGGCCTCCAATCCTCCAACTGTATCAGATTTTATACAAACTCCCTCTTCACTCAATTCAATAGATAATTCTGACTCTTTATTTGCACTTTCTATCGCAGCCTTTCTCTCTTCTTCATTACTAACAACTCTTAGCGTAGTTCCTGCCAGTACTCCTTCTAAGTTAACTGCGCTAACTTTTACTCCAGCGGCGGCATTAACAGTATCTGTATCATCCCATCTATTTCCAGCATCTCGCATCTCGCTCATCCCTCTAGGGCTGAACATTCCTTTCACTCGTGTTGAGATTCCTCCTTCATTTGTGACTAATACTATTTCATCTCCTTTTTTTATTGATCCACGGTGTAAAATAACATCCAATGTTTTTCCCAACCCTCTTTCTTCTTTAACTTCCAGAACACTGCCTTCACCCAATCCTTCAATATCTGATAATTTTTCAGATAAATAGCGTTCCGCCAATCCTATGACTACAGCCAATAAATCTTGAATCCCCTCTCCATCTCTAGCTGAGATTGGCACAAGAGCAATTTCTTTTGTAAAATCTTTAACTTTATCATACCTTTCTACATTGAAATCATATTCAGCTAATTGTCCTACTAATCTCCAGTATTTTTCATCAAAAATTCCCATCGCTTCTTTTGTCTGATCCCTTATTGAAAATGCCATAGCCCTATTTCTCTCAGTATGCCAGCCATGTATCCTATCAACCTTATTTGCTGCTAATACAAAAGGAGTCTTGGATTCCTTTAGAATACGTAAAGATTCTATTGTTTGTGGTTTACATCCTTCTGAAATATCAACAATTAGTATTGCTATATCAGCTAGTGACCCTCCTCGAGAACGTAATGTAGAGAATGATTGATGCCCTGGAGTATCTATGAATAATAACCCCGGAGAATCAAATGTTTTACCTCCTAGTAATGGCCCACATAAATCATTGAGTATTTTTGCTGGAACTTCAGTAGCGCCTATATGTTGCGTTATTCCACCTGCTTCTCTATCCATTACCGAGGATCTTGATTCATTACCCAATGATCTAACATGATCTAACAATGAAGTCTTACCATGATCTACATGGCCTAATATCGCGATGATTGGTTGCCTAGTCTTTTCCACTCAATCACCTTCATAATTCCCACTCATTCAAGTTTTACTCATATATTTGAGACTCGGCATCTCTTTGCCATTCTGCAATGCCATCTGGAAACCATAACTCTAGTTCATATTTCGCAGTTTCTTCACCATCTGAACCATGAATAATATTGTGTCCAATGTCCATAGCAAAATCGCCACGTATTGTTCCTGGTACAGCCTCTCTTCCATTTGTTGGACCAATAAGGTTCCTTGCTACCTTAATAGCTTCAACACCTGTCCATGCCATAGCAACAACAGGACCAGATGTGATAAAATCAATCAATCCAGAATAGAATGGCCGTTCTTTATGTACTGCATAATGGGCTTCTGCAATTTCACTAGAAGGAATAATTTGTTTTAAACCCACTAATCTCAGTCCTTTATTCTCAAAACGAGTAATTACTTCTCCAACTAAACCTCTTTGAACTCCATCAGGTTTTATCATAATATAAGTTGTCTGCATGCTTTCCATATTCTGCCCGACAAACCTCCCCTATTTCAACGCAAAGCACAACTCGACCCTTCTAATGCTCATAGAGCCGAACTATTGATTTATTATCACTATCTCGTAATGCTATGAGAAGTTTGGCGATTCTACTTATTACTATAATGTTGACATCTGGATGTCTATCGAGTGTTGAAGATACCATTAGCCCCGAAAGGGAGCTTTTTGATGATACAATATTCATTGATGAAGATGAACATATGAAATTAACTTGGACAATTGATAGTGTCAGAACAATTAGTATTAATTTAGATTTATTGGAAGGCCCTAATATTGATCTGTATACGATGAGTGAAACCAATTATGAATCATACAAAGATTGTGAAGCGTTCAACTACATAGTACAACTAAGCGATCCAGATACTTCAAGTGTAAATATTGAGGTTAATACAGATGCTGGCACTTACGTGACGGTAATTGATAATACTGATTGTGGTGATGCACAACCTCCTGAACAAGGTTCTGGAAATCCTTTAGTCGCAGATGAGAATGATAGGGCAAGAGTAGAATATAGAATTACTGCCCAATAGAGAGATTCTATTTTATTCCGCCCTTTTCATAGCGTTGTGTCCATTTCATTCTTCTTGGATTACGTTTTAGTTTTAGTGAATTTTTCCTCGCTTTACTGTCTTTAAACCACATTACTGTACCATCTCTTCTGACAATCATCATTCCTGTGCCAGGTTCTATTTCTTCATGACTGAAACTACAAATCCTTCTTTCTGGCATTAAAACACCTACCTAGTTCCTAAGCGACGAGCTTCTCTTCCAGTATCTCTGAGCATTAATATATCACCCACTCTTATTGGTCCAACTACATTTCTAGCGATTATTCTCCCAATATCTCTTGGATTATTTGAGTCATTGACTCTTACTTTAACCTGAGTTGCTTCACCAGTCATACCAGTTCTTCCTACAATTTCAACAACTTCTGCAGGCCATGCTTCTTTTGCCATAATTTCTCTCTCCTAGGTTAAAATTTATTTTGATAGTGTTTCAAAGTGACCTTTGATCTCATCAAACCTATCTTTTGCATCTTTTTCCATAGTCATTATTGCTACTGCAGCAGTTTTTGTTCCAGTACTCATACCAGCAGCTTCAGCAAGATATGTTTGATCAGCAACATAGATGTAAGGTATTTCTTTTTCTTTACAAATCATTGGTATATGAGCTAATAATTCGCCTGGGCTAACATTTTCTGCCATCACTATCATTAGAGCAGTGCCTCTCTCTGCAGCTTTAGTTACTTCATTAGCACCTTTTTTCAAACGTCCTCGTTCATTTTTTCCAATGGCTTTAACCATTTCGTAGACGGACTCTTGTATGTCTTGTGGGGTTTCAAAAGATATATGTACACTCATTAGATAATCTCCTCATGTAGGTAAGCCGTCGCACGACATGGCTGATATAAACGCAACGCATTGAAAATAATATATCTAAATTATCTCTAATAGTTGTTTTACGCCTCTAGAAAGTGCAGGAGCACATGAAACTACTCCTCTAGGGTTAGATAAAGAATCGGTACTATGAACTCCATCTACGTGATTAGCCAGTTTTGAAATAGCACCTCCTGTAAACAATCCATGTGTACATGCTGCATGTACTTCTAAAGCACCTTGTCGCCGTAAAGCATCACTTGCTCTGCATATAGTTCCTCCTGTGCTAATCATGTCATCAACAATTGCAACAATTTTATCTGATACATCTAAATCTTTTGGCGTATGCTCAATAGTATGTGCATCTATTCTTTTCTTCTCTAAATATGAAAATTCACATCCTATCAATTTAGCAACTCGTGATGCTCTATCTATTGCTCCTTTGTCTGGACTTAGTATGAAATCAGGAAAAACCTCTTTTTCTAACTTTTCAGCGATTTCTATCATCGAGCTTACAAAAATAATGGGAAAATCCATATTGTCCATAACTTTCTTTTCATGAAGGTCTAATATCACCATTCCATCGCAATAATTTGCCATAATGTTGGCAATCACTCTTGCAGAAACCACTTCACCCTTTGAAAATCTTTTATCTTGTCTTGAATAACCATAATAAGGTATTGCGAGTATTATTCCTTTCCCTACATCAGACAATTCTTGTGGCTCTTCTCCTTTGAGGTTGGATAAATCACCTTTTCTAACATCTCCAATTGCTTTTAACAATAAAATTGTTTTTAGGATATTTGAATCAGGATATGTATTAGAAACTAATATTACAGGCTCAGATCTGATTTTGTCTATTTCTTCACCAGGAACTCTCACATAACCCTCGCCATCGGGAAATTTTCTATCTTCTAATCTAACATATTCCATTTCTAAAATTTTTGCCAGTGAATCAGCAATGTTTTGCCCGCTTGACCCACTAACCACTGGCATATTACTAATCTCGAAGAGTAAGTTGTTCATGATTATGCCGATTGACACAAACTTGTTTTTGGTGGACATGACAAGATTTGAACTTGCGACCTCCCGGTTATCAGCCGGGTGCTCCAGCCAGACTAAGCTACACGTCCCTGTGTAGTTCCGCGAGATGAGTATTGTTTTTGAACACTACTCTAATTTCTCATTCATTATCGAAAGCCACTTCATCACTATTTAATTTTAAATAACTTGGCAATGTGGTTAATCTTTTAGCTGAACATTTAAGTATTATTTCATCTAATCTTGCCGTTGTTCTAGATAATTGTCCTACTGGTACAATAATTGTTTCTGGTAGATCATATTTAGTTTTCATTCTAAAATGAGGCTTAACTACTAATCCTTTGTATGTACGTTTTAGTTTTACTAAGTCAATAACATTGCCAATATCCGCTCCATCATTGTCTAATACTGCTCTATCACGTAATTCATCGGGTGCATACAGTTTTTCATCAATTCTTATTGTATTTCTCCATCTACGCTGCAACTCTCTCATCGATTTTGATAATTTTACACCTCCATCGGAACGTATGCTATGTACCAATTCTTTTGAAAGAGGTGCATATTCTGCTGGTTTCCTCATATATTCATTGGCAATATTATCAACAACTTGTAATCTCATTGATTTCACGTAATCATCACTTGGATGAAATCTTTCTCCGGTGATTATTCCCACTAATTTATCGCCAACATATACTTCTCTTTGTATTAATTCTTGTATTCTATATTCTTCATTCATTTTATTTCCTCTGAAAGGTGTTTTTGCATCCCCGCGGCATCTTCCTCAAGCAGGCCAAGGTAAGAACGGCACTTATATATATTCCATAAATCATATTGATAATTCAATACAATAATTTAATTTAAATTGAAATTTTCAATTGAAAAATTAATTTTACTTTAATTATTTGAGTGATTATCAGAATTTATTATTATTATCAATTTCATACTCAATTTTTTTTTGAAAAGAAATTATTTTCAGAATAGATTGATGAACATAACCACCTCTCGTAAGGTCGATGACATCGGTTCTCGGCCAACTTCAAGGAATTAGAAATAAATCAGGCAACCCCCAAACTATTGGTTTAAGTGACTCATTAATTTCAAAATTTAGCGACATAGATCCCTCACTTTGTCTGGCTGTAGATGAAGCAGTTTCTAATCAAGATAAGTTAGTACATGATTTTGGTCAGGATATTTTAAAAATGGATGAAGTGAATTTAATTACATTATTGCAGAATGATTACGTTAATTTCTATTCTAAAGACACTATCAATCCATATATTGCAATTTCAGCACGAGGGCCTTGGATAATTACATCTCATGGTGCAGTTTTACATGATAATGGAGGTTATGGTATGCTTGGAATGGGACATGGTCCTGAAACAGTAATATCTGCCATGAAAGAAAATTGGGTTATGGCAAATGTCATGACTCCTTCATTTAGTCATAAAAGATTATCAGATAGTCTAAAGAAAGAAGTTGGACATAAAAGAGGCAATTGTCCTTTTGAAAAATTTGTTTGCCTCAATAGTGGTTCTGAATCGGTAACTATTTCCCTCAGGATTTCTGATGTTAATTCTTACAATATGACTTCTCCGGGAGGTCGTCATGAAGGTAAAAGAACAAAATTATTAGCACTGACTCAAGGCTTTCATGGACGTACCGATCGTCCGGCCCAGATATCAGATTCATGTAAAGCAAAATATGATTCCAAACTTGCTAGCTTTCGTGATAGAGATAATCTAATACTTGTTGATCCAAATGATATAATCGGACTTCAAGAAGCTTTTTCTGAAGCTTACAAAAATGATGAATTCATAGAATTAATGGCCATTGAACCTGTAATGGGAGAAGGAAATCCTGGATTATGTGTTACTAGGGAATTTTATGATGAGGCACGTAGATTATGTGATGAAAACGGTACTTTGTTGTTGGTAGATTCAATACAGGCGGGCTTAAGAGGCCAGGGTTGTCTAAGTATAGTAGATTATGTAGGATTTGAGGATTGTATGCCTCCTGATATGGAAACATGGTCCAAAGCTCTTAATGCAGGACAATATCCATTATCCGTTGTTGGTTTAAGTGAAAGGGCTGCTAATCTGTATTCTGTGGGAATATATGGAAATACCATGACTACCAACCCTAGGGCTTTAGAAACAGCCGTTGCAGTATTGGATAATATAACTCCACAGTTAAGGAATAATATTATTGATAGAGGTTTTGAATTCTTAGAAAAATTAAATTTACTTTCAGAAGAATTACCAGGTTTCATCACTAAGATACAAGGTACTGGTTTGTTGTTGAGTGCTGAACTAGATCCAAATCGATTTACAGTTGTCGGCCCAGGCCTAGTCGAGGAATGGTGCCGACGTCATGGTTTAGGAATAATTCATGGAGGCCACAATGCTATTCGATTTACGCCCCATTTTGGTTTAACTTCAGAAGAAATAGATTTAATAATTATAATTCTTAAAGAAACTTTAATCCACTTTTCCAAACTAGATACTGTTGAGCCAATATTAGCCTAAGTGGTAAAATGACCATAGAAGTTAGTATAAATGGAAATAAAGATTTTTTTTATATTGCATTAGAAGATAGGCTTATCAGGGCCGGAGCTTCAATAGTTGATATTCCCTCTCATAAAACAATAAAAATTGGAATAGACATTGATGATGATTCAGATATTATGATAGTTCCTGGATCAACTACCAATACTAGGCCTAGAGTTATAATTTCAATATATGATTTATTGATACCGAATGGTAAAAATAAATGGGGATCAAATATAATTTATGAGTGGCTTGAGTGTGTTAAAAATGATAATCAACCACCTTTCAATACTGAAGAAGCTTATTACTGGGTTAATATAAGAGATGCAATTGAAGCAATAGTTATGTTATTACTGTCTAACACATTTGATGACATCAATGGTCATTTACACCTGTGTGGAAGGCGGGCATGGTTTAGTGATTCTGTTTTTGAAGAATTAGAGATGTTATGGACAAGGTATACTAATACAATTAATTATTCTCATACTGTAGAATCATTATCTAGGATACCTAATCCAGTAAAAGAAAACAGAATAAACAGTAGATTAAGGCCAGACTTGGGTCCCTTGAATAAAATGATGTTAAGGGCGGGAGGAGATGGCTGGCATCCCCTCACGCCTTTGCGTACAGGACTCATGGAGTTGCTTGCACAAAACCTTTAAATCCATTCTGAACTATTTTTTAATTAAGAAATAATTAACGAGAGTTCTTGTCGCCTTGTACTTGTAGGCGTACTGCTTGTGCAGATCCTTTTACAGCTTGCATAGCCTTTCTTACACGTGTTCCTGCAGCGGAATTTCCACCATCATGCTTTCCAGCATCAGTCATTACTGCAGTCAATTCATCAATCATTCCTTGTACCATATCGCTAACGGACATGACCCTTCGCACCATAGAGGCATTATTAGCCATTACTGTTGGGTTGTAATCTAATTTTCGACATTATTTGAATAAATCAGCACCTAAAATTGGCAATATTAAACTCGCATCTCCTTCAATAACTACCTGTGGTGCTTCCGGTCTAATTTTACCCCAAGAAATCGCTTCTCTTAGTCTTGCTCCGGATAAAGAACCATCATATTCCGATGCTGTAGTAATCCCTACGGCCGAATCTAAACCTCCTCTGTACTGATTCCACCAAATGACATGATGCTTGGATATTCCTCCACCAACCATTAGTGCATGACTTTCTTTTGCTGTCCAAGTCAGATCAGAAAGAACCTGCTCATCAGCTAAAAAATCAATCATAAAATTAGGATTTTTTTGCCTGTGCATAAATAATTGTGCCCCAATAGCACCATCAGATAATCCAGGAATAACTATTGGGATCTTATTCTTTGCAGCCCAATATAATAATGAATTTTCATCAGTTATTCTTTTACCTATTGCCCAACAAAGCTCAACAGATCCAAACCCTAACCATGGATTATCTGAATTTTCTTTCTTTCTTTCCTCTTCTATTTCATCTAACCATGGAATTAATATATTCTCTAGGATTTCTCCATAACACTCATTTGGAATAATGACATTGCCTAATCTATTGAGCCCCTCATCTCCTAATGCAATATCATCCAAATTAAAATCACCGTGAAAATAATTTTCATATGTTCTTGCAATATCGTGATCTAAAGTTCCACAGGTCGTAATTATCACATTGAAATTTTTATTTTTTATTGCTTCTAGAAAAAAACCTCTAGTTCCAGTGGCACATAAACAAGCCGGGAAAGATAACCAATTTAGTACGCCATCATCATTTGATTTGGACATAGAATTTCTCAGTATGTCCCTTCCTCTTGCTAATTTACTAGCCGTAAATCCCCCAGCATCTTTCATTTGATCAATTAGTGAAGAAACATCATTTACTTTTGTAAAGTCATAATCCTTAACGGGGACATCAAAATCATCCTTACTATATTTAGGCACGATTAGACCGAATAGACATCATAACTTCAATCCGTCGCATTTTCAATTTCATAAATCCTATCTCTAATCGAGGCTGCTCTTTCAAAATCCAATCTTTCTGCAGCCTGGTGCATCTCTTTTCTTAATTTCGTGATCAAACTGTCTTGCTCAATTCCTACTTCATCAATTTTAGTATTTTCTTGCACCAAATCATCTGGTTGTGAAATGTTATCAAGAACTGAATTCGAAGAATTCCATAATCCTGCACCCAAATTAAATTTCTTCGTTAATTTGTCTACACCTTTCTTTCTCGATGTCTTTTTTACTAATCTCTTTCCTCCTTTTTCTCCCTTTCCTGCTAATCCAGATACTAAATCTTCAACTTCTATTCCCATGGTTGGCATAGTTTTTGTAATTGTTTTTGGAATAATATTATTTTCTTCATTGTATTTTATTTGTCGATTTCTTCTAGAAATAGTTTGATTGATTGCTGCTTTCATCGATGGTGAAATAGTATCTGCATACAGAATTACAAATCCATTTTCGTTTCTAGATGCCCTTCCAATTGTTTGTAAGAGTGACCTTTCATTTCTTAGAAAGCCCTGTTTATCTGCGTCAAAAATTGCAACTAATGATACTTCTGGTATGTCTAAACCTTCTCTTAGTAAATTAATTCCTACAATTACATCAATATGTCCAATCCTTAATGCCTTTATTATTTCTGTTCTTTCTAAAGTATCTATTTCACTATGCAGGTAATGTGCTTTTATACCCATTTTTTGAAGATACTCTGAAACCTCTTCAGCAAATTTTATTGTTAAAACTGTAACCAAAACTCGCTCATTTGCATTAATTCTATCATTAATTAAACCTAACAAATCTTGTGCCTGTCCTTCTGTAGGTCTGACTTCTATTCTTGGATCTAATAATCCAGTAGGTCTTATTTCCATTTTAGCTATTTGATCAACATCTTCTAATAGTTCTTCCATTGTTTGTTTAACCTTGGGTTTTTTTACATCTGCATTACCTCCACCTCCATTACTTCTTACATGCAGTAATCCATCTGGTATTTTTTGTTTGTTTATTTCTGCTAAGTGCCTTAATTCTCTTTCTCCCGGTGTAGCACTAACATAGAGCATCTTTGGAATTAATTCTTGAAATTCTTCAATTTTCAGTGGTCTATTGTCAAACGCAGATGGTAGTCTAAAACCATGATCAATAAGATTTTTCTTTCTTGAAAAGTCACCTCCAAACATGCCTCCTACTTGTGGCAATGTAACATGCGATTCATCCATAATTACTAGATAATTTTCTGCTCCTCCATGGAACTTTTCAGCATTTTTTGCAAAGAAATCTAAGAGACAGTATGCTCTTTGGCCAGGCTTTCTACCATCAAAGTGGAGAGAATAATTTTCAACCCCTTTACATGAACCAATTTCTGATAACATCTCCAAATCAAACAATGTACGCTGTTCAATACGATGACTTTCTAATTCCATACTTTTAGAATCAAAATATTTTTTCCTATTTTCCATTTCCTCTTCAATATCCTTCAATGCTTCTGTAAATTTTTCTTCATCTGTCATGTAGAATTCTCTTGGATGAATCCATGCTTCTTCAATTTCATCTAATTTTTCCCATGATACAGATTCGCAAACTTGTATACTATCTATGCCTTCCCAATTAAATTTAATACGTAATGGATCATCTCTACTAGGCATCCAAATATCTAGTACTTCACCGCGTAACCTTATGTCTCCTCTCACAATTTCGCCCTTTATTCTCCGATATTGCAAGTTCACTAATTCATGCACTATTTCTCTGGGAGTACATATTTTCCCAACATGTATTCTTAGATGATTCTGCTCAAATACTTCCGGGGGGTTTAAACCGTAAATTATCGATACAGATCCCACTGCAATTACATCTGGCCTAGAAACAAGTGATGCCACCGTGGAAAATCTTTCTTGTTCAATTCGCTCATTCATCTGCAGTTCCTTATCAATAAATAAATCTCTACCTGGAATATATGCTTCAGGTTGATAATAATCATAATAACTTACAAAATATTCAACTGCATTTTGAGGAAATAAATCGGACATCTCTTGCCACAATTGTCTGGCTAATGTTTTATTATGTGACAGAATAAGAGTAGGTATTTGCAATTTTTTGATGATATTTGCCATTGCGAATGTTTTCCCTGAACCCGTAACTCCTACCAAAATACATCGTTCCTTACCATTATTAATTTGTTTGACTAACATATCGATAGCTTGCTGTTGATCTCCAGCAGTATCATAATTTGAATTTAGAAAAAACATTACAAAACCTCAATTAATCATCACATCAGTAGGTGGCTCAGCCATAAAAATAGATGCTAAAAGAATCCAACCGGTAAGCATTGATACTCGAAAGAGGATTTTTTGAAAATTCTTTAATTTGTCTTGGAAGATTATTACTAAAACATTGAGCATAGACATAAAAAATGCTGCAAGAAGAAACCAAATCTCGTCCATAGGATCTGATAGAGCAAAGCATAATAACCATAGAAGAGTTAGTTGTACGGAGGTTCTAATTGTCGTATTTTTTCCAAATTTAGAAGGAAACGAATGGATTCCATTTTTTATATCATTTTCCATGTCCATTAAGGCATAATTGATATCAAAGACAGCAATCCAAATCGCAACACCTAATGAAATAAAGAAAATAGTTGGATACCATAGGAAATCCATATTTCCACCTTTTAGCCCAGTTATTGCTTCCCATCCATGAGCATCTGCAGC
The DNA here is from genome assembly GCA_045568235.1 of Candidatus Thalassarchaeaceae archaeon. Lineage (GTDB taxonomy): Archaea > Thermoplasmatota > Poseidoniia > Poseidoniales > Thalassarchaeaceae > MGIIb-O3. Next base: position 6,972 of record JBJLBJ010000010.1, on the reverse strand, counting down.
AATTGCTACCCATGCTCCAGCTGGCGCTAGAGATAGGCATATACCAAGCCAAAGATGACAAAGCCAAGTATATCGTTTAGTGTAGGGATAAATAATGAAGACTAGTACAGGAAGCCAAGACATCATCAAAGCAACTTCATTAAGTCGCCAAGACCCTAAAAGCAACATTCCAAGAAATATTGTAGATAGAAACCATGCAGTATTCATTGACATCGTTCCAGATACTAGATGACGCTCAGAAGTACGTGGATTTACTGCATCAATATCACGATCAATAATACGGTTTAGAGCCATTGCAAGACCACGAGCACCAATTGCAGCCATAAGAATCCATAATAAATCTAGTCTAAACCATCCTTCAAGAGAAAGATCGTTCATGAATTGATTCGTAGCAATAATATATCCAATTAATACAAAAGGCAATGAAAATAAAGTATGTTCAATTTTTACAAATTCAAGTACTTCTTTTAGTCCCATTAATATCCCATTTCCTTCATGATACTCTCAACATTTTCAATTGTTTCTGAATTATGAAGTGTTACTGCCGGCCATCTTCTGACAGGGATATCTCCTTTTTTAGAGGGTATAGGGGCAGTAGCATCCCATGCTAAACGTTTTTTCTCATCATCAAAATGCATATCTCTGGATACATCAAATCTACAAAATAATTGCCATAATAGTTTTCTTTTCCAATTTTCAGCTCTCAAATCTATATCATCATCAGTTATGAATAGCCATTTTAGATTGTTAGATCCTTCTAGATTCCAAATATCTTTACAAATTCTTGAAATTTTCTCTCTCTGTTGCCAAGCTAATTCTTCATTTTCTTCTTCCATACTTTCTTCTGGTTTCGGACCACCCTCAATGTTGGTTGTTACAACCATCATATTCGACCTCAACATTCTTGATTCGGTTACTCCTTCAACAACCGAAGAAGATATTTCAATAGATTTAGCCATATCTTTACTAGTCTTTTTATTTGTTATTTTTTTATCACTTGTAGCATCTATAAGTAATTTAGTATGTATATTCTCTTCAGGAGACGCGTGCTCTAATGCATCAGCCACCATCCCCTCTAGAAATACCAAATCGTTGGGAATATCTACATTATTTTCTAAAACATCCAGTAAACACTCCAAATCTTTAACAGGATGTTTTGTATCAACACAAATTATCACTTTTAAAAACATCATTTGGCCTGCACCTAACAGGCCTAGAGCAGTTTTTCTTGCTTGTCTTGGATAACGTTGTTTGGAAGAAACAATAGCAAGATTATGAAAACCAGTTTCTAGAGGTAAAAATAAATCTATTACATCTCTATGTTGAAATTGAAGTACTGGCCTAAAAGCATCGCCTATTGCTTCTCCCAGATAACCATCCTCCATCGGAGGAACTCCAACAATGGTCATTGGAATAATGGGATCTTTTCTATGTGTAATTTTTGTTATATGCATTACTGGGTATTGATCAGATAATGAATAATGACCAAAATGATCTCCAAAAGGACCTTCTAGTCTAGTTTCTCCAGGAATAGTGTACCCTTCTATCACAAAATCGCATTCTGCAGGAACCCATAAATCATTAGTCTTACATTTAACAATCTTCAGTCTTTTTTTACCTAACAATCCAGCGAATTCATATTCTGATAAATTATCAGGTAATGGTGAAATAGCACTGAACATAACTTCCGGCGGTCCTCCTAGACAAATTGCAACTGGCATCTTATCTCCGGATTCTTTAGCATGATCTGCTCCATGTTTATGTGCTTGCCAATGTAATCCAACCTCTTTTGGCCCAAATACCTGACTTCTGTACATTCCCATATTATGAATTCCTGTATTCGGGTCTTTAGTAACTACTAATGGTAATGTAATGAATGGCCCTCCATCCAATGGCCAGGTTGTTGGTATGGGCAATTTTGTCATATCTGGATTTTCTATTACTACTTGTTGACAAGCTCCTCTTTTTATTCTCTTAGGGGCCATAGATATTCCTTCTAAGGCTAAATTTATCCCTTTCCATGGTGCTCTTAGTATTGTACCAATATCTGGCTTCATTAGTGCTACCATCCTATCTCCTATTTCTCTTGGTTTTGTAACTCCTAGTGCCATATTTGTTCTTTCTCTAGTACCATACAAATTCATTGCAAGTGGGAATTTACTGATAGTACCGTCTGCAAGTCTTGGTTGATCAAATATCACTGCAGACCCTTCTCTTTTAACCAAGTAATCAGCAATACAACCTACTTCAAACTTTAAATCAACTGGGTTACTTATTCTGAGAAGCTCACCTTTCTCCTCTAATGCGCGGACATACTCAGTCAAATTACCCCACTTCATATACCTTCGAAACTCTCTAAGAATGATGAAGGTTCGCTTTTCATCATACACTTCTGACCGAGAGATTCTTTGATACTAACCTACTCGCATGACCATGGTGGACGACAATACGATGTACGATGTCTTAGTAATTGGTGCTGGACCTGGTGGCGGTAATGCTGCATTACATAGTGCAAGAGCTGGTCTTTCTACAATCTTGATAGAAGATCATGATGAGATAGGAACCCCTGTTCACTGTGGAGAATGTATATCTGATGTCGCTTGTGCTAATTTAGAATTAGAACTACCTCCTCATGTGATAAGTAAACGAGTACATGGTATTCGTGTAATTTTCCCAGACGGCACCGAGAAAAAGTTAACGGAGGAAGGATATGTATTGGAAAAGCACTTATTTGAACGTTGGATTTGTGATGAAGCAGTTTCTAAAGGAGCAGAATTATGTCTTGGTCATAAAGTAAATTCTATGGAAAAAATGCATGATGGAGAAAAATTTATTGGATGGAGATGTAATGGAAAAGGCGACAAATTTCCTATTGAAGCGAAAGTAGTTATTGATGCATCTGGAGTTACTGGAGTATCTTCAAAAATATTGGAGTTAAACCCTCGTCCGCATGTCATTGCAGGCATGCAATATGAGATGTTAGAAGTCCCTACTGATGACTATCTTGATTTTTATATTTGGCCAAAATATGTTGAAAAGGGATACGTTTGGATGATTCCAAAAAGTGATGGAAGAGCCAATGTCGGGTTAGTTACTGAAAATAAGTCTCAAACAAAAAAATCACTTGATGATTTTATTAAAGAAACACATTTCAAAGATCTGGAACAAGTATCTCCTTCTTGGAAAACAAAAGGAAATCCTGCTTTCGGAGGTACAATACCAATTTCTGGGCCACATGAAAACACTCACGCAGATGGCTTGATGTTGATAGGAGATGCGGCTGGTTTCACCTCTCCTCTTTTCGAAGGAGGCTCTCATCTTGCATTAAAATCTGCAGTATTTGCTGCACAAACAGCTGTTAAAGCAATCTCATCTGGAAACCTGACTGCAGATTCCTTAGCTGAATACACAAGCTTGTGGAAAAAAGAATTTCCTCCATATAACAAGATATTAAGTGGGAAATCGGCTCTTTTCAATCTATCAGATGATGATATGTCAGTGATGGCTCAGTGTTTTCCAGATGAAATGAGTAATATGGGGCCTCATGGAAAATTATTAGTCTGTTTGAAAATATTTCTTCGTAGGCCAAAATTATATTTTAAAAAAATAATTCCTGCTATGTTGTCATTCGGTTATTCCCGTGCTAAATATTATGGCTGGTGATTCAATCCTTCCTCTCCTAGGTCAGATTTCTATTTTTCTAGCAGCAGCTCTTTCTGCATATAATATTTTTAATACTAAAAAAAATACGTTAAAGCAAACTAATATTATATTTTTATTTCAGATGTTACCTTTTTTCTTACTAGTTTATGCATTTTTATATGATATCAAATCTTTGAGACTGGTTTCTGAATATGGAGGAGATAATCTACCTATTTTTTACCGTATTTCAGCAGTATGGGGAGGACGTGCTGGGCCATTGTTACTTTGGGTATTTCTGATGTCTACGGTTACATGGTTGATATCAATATTTCACAAGTATGATAATCTATTATTACGTATTTTGCATTCTTGGATTTTATATTTATTGTTTATTTCTTGGTTATTAAATCCATTTTCTTCATATCAGGGCATTGATGGCGAATTAAATCCATTACTACAAACCAATCTAATGGTAATTCACCCACCAATAGTTTTTGCATATTATTCACTATGTATCGCAGTTGCAAGCATTGCATTATCTGGAATAATTCAGAAAATACCTAATCAAATTATTCATTCAGATTTAATTCCATGGGCACGTGCTGGATTTTTTGTAGGTACTTTAGGCATAGGCCTCGGAGGACTATGGGCTTACACAGTTCTTGATTGGGGAGGATATTGGGCATGGGATCCTGTAGAAACTGGTTCTTTACTTCCTTGGTTAACTCTACTACTAATAATTCATACAAGAGCAAAAACTCATTCTTCTGATCGCATGTCTTCCTTACCTGCATTAGCATTAATGACAGGAATACTTACACTACATGCAACGTTAGTTACACGTGCCAACGGCGTGTGGTCATCTGTGCACGCATTTGTTGGAAATGAAGGATCAACACTTTCTCAAGATCCTTATCTGAGAATAATAAATATCTCAGATTTTAGTCCCATTGGTTTAGAAATCTTGGCTTATCTTGCTGGTTTAGTATTCTTGGGTATATTTACTATATTTCATCTCTTTAGGGAACAGAAAAATATTCTATCTTCTGGAAATGATACTTCATTCTTCCAGGAAAACAATCTCCTCTCTTGGGCCTTATTAATCACCTTTGTACTAGTTTCAATTAACATTGGCGCAAGTTCTGTTTTGGTTGTGGGAACATCTTTACTATTCTTAACTCTTCATTCATCATCAAAGAAGCCCGCTTTTCATTGGATTATTGCTGGAATTATATTGATGCTTTATTCAAATTGGTCTTGGTCTTCCAATACTTATCAAGCATTTTTTGGTATGATACCATTCCTAATTCCTTGGTTTTTATCAGATGAAGAAGATTTTTCACTTCTATTAAAACCTTTCAGAAAAACAGCAGAAAGAACAAGAATAGCACGAACCATTCCTTGGTATGGCGGTGCAACCTTTCTATTACTAACTTGGATGCTTCTTACTGTGGAAATAGAAGGAAGTAATATTTTAGCGCATGAATTTTATGGAGCACCTCTAATTGCTTTACTTGCATTGGGACTTACACTTTATGCTTGGGGCAATTCTGTCAACTCTCGTAATGGAAATATACTAATTGTCTCAACCCTATTTCTTTCTGTCTTATTCGCTTACATTTCAGATCAAATCTATCTTCCTGGAGATCCAGAATTAAGCGTAACTTCTGGAATCTCAAGAGGTTCTTTAGGTTTATTCATTTTAACATGGTTAATATTTGCACTTCCTCCCACAATAAAACAATTATATTCAACAACAATCAATATTTTGTCTTCTTCAAAACAAACTTCAGGAAAATTAAGACTATTAGGTTCTCATTTGGCCCACTTTGGAATATTATTATTATTGATTGGACATGTTTTAACGACAACTATGGTTGATAGAACAGATCCGTCACATTTAGTAACTTTAGTGAAAGATGAGCCAATAGAACACAATGGATATGAGTTTATTTTTACAGATATAGAGAAATTTAAAGCCGATGAAGATGAATATCCCTATGCAATCGGCGATGGTTACATTGGAATAATTATAGATGTTTACAAAGATGGAGAAAAAATAGCAGAAATATCTCCAGGTATGTTGAGATTCATAACTGGTAATGATGTTTCTCCAAGATCTGAAGTAGATAGATTTTCTACAATTTTTGGAGATACCATAGTAATATTAGACTTCTATCAATCTCAGGAACTTCTTGAATGGATGACATTTGGACAATCAGAAGAAGTTGATAGAGTCAGAGTCACAATTCATTCACTTCCCGGAAGTCACTTAGTTTGGTTGGGATGGTCAATAATCATGCTTGGAAGCATTTTTTCACTATCTTCAGACAGTTTTAGACTTAATAAATCGGAAAAATGACTAGAAGATATTTTACTTTCCAAACCGTTTGAATGAAAAAGGGTAAGCAAGTCGCCGAGTCGTCCGTGGAGGCAATAGAATGGAACAAGGTTCAATTATTCACATTGATTATGACTTATTTAATGCAAATACAGAGAAACTAATCGAGACTACTAGAGAAGAGATTGCGAAAGAACACGAAGTGTTTGATGAAAATCGTACATACATGCCGATGATTACTATTGTTGGTTCAGGACGCTTGATAAAAGGTTTTGAAACACATCTAGAAGGTGCTGAAGCAGAAACTGATTATAATTTTGATATCGAAGCAGTAGATGCTTATGGAGAACGTGATCAAAGCTTAATTGAAACTATTTCTCAAAATGTATTATTAAAGAGTGTCCGCGATCCTAATACTTTGCATATAGGTGGCCCTGTAGAAATAGGTGGAAGAACGGGGACTCTTCAATTTCTTAGTGCAGGAAGGGCGAGAATAGATTATAATCATCCATTAGCAGGAGTTAAACTAAGATATGATTACAAAATAGTAAAAGTAGTCGAGGATCGTAATGAACAAGTTGAAACATTACTAAAAATGAATACCGGTCGTGAGGACTTTGAAGTAGAATTTGAAGCCGATGACTTGACAGTAACCTTGCCAGAAGAAATTTCCTATGATCAGAATTGGCCATATGCAAAATTTTCTTTAGTTCAAACAATTCGAGAGAGTCTAGGTGTCGGTATAGTAATCTTCCGTGAGGTTCACAAACCACGTGCCATAGAAGAAGAATAATTTAATATTCATACTTCCTATACTTGTATCTCATTGTGAACTATAATAGTTACTAGGTTTATGTTCTATGACTTTTTGGCTTAATACGCCTCAATGACGACAAAAGGGTTTACTGAGCCATATGGTATTGACGTTCCCTATGAGTACCGAGAGGCACCAATAATACGTGGTTTGAAATTATAAGGCAGTATCCGCT
>JBJLBJ010000009.1:0-25763 GCA_045568235.1 Candidatus Thalassarchaeaceae archaeon | reverse complement strand
CCCAGTAAACCAAACCGGCAGAAATATCCCACAGGCCATCACCATCGATATCTTTACCTGATGTTTCTTCACCAGGCCTCATAGGAGTTTCATTTCCAAACCAACCATCTCTGTCAATATCAGGATAAACAGTTTCGTAAAGCCCTAATGTAATATCATCAACAACCAAAATAGGAACATCTCCACCAACTTTGTTTCTTAATGTTGGATCTGGATGCTCGCCAAGATGGTAAATTCCCGATAGCGAAGCATTGATTCCAGTAATGTTATATCCGGTTACATCCAATAAACCGTCACTATTATTATCAAAATCAATCAAAGAAGTGTTGGCGTACCATGTATTTGTTTGTGGATAAGAATTGCCATCAACCAACCAATAATACATACTATTATGATCAAACATCAAAGGCCACCCTGAATAATTAGAATCTGCATACTCAACCCTGGCTTGTGTACCATTCAAATCTGGATGGCCAAAGTCGATACCCGTATCGGCTACTGCTACAACCATGCCCTCGCCAGTGTATCCTCTATCCCAAGCGTCATTAGCACCGTGAATCAAACCTGATCTTACTGATTCCGGACTGAATTCAATGGGTTTTTCGAATGGATTAATGTCATATGGTTCAGGATTTCGTTCTGCATCTATCAGCGCTATAATTCCCTTAATAGAAAATAATTTATGAAATAGACTAGAATTTATCCAAAAAGTTCTATGATTTATTTGGCCATCTTTTGGTTCATTAAATACTAATTTTTCACCTTCTGAGGCTGGTTCTTGTTTTTCGAAAATATTATTTTTTTGCTGCCAATCATTCAAATTTTTGATTGACCAAGTTATTGCAGTGATACGTACTTCGGTGTTACCCGAGTTTATTCGATCATAAATACTAGAATCTATCCAAGGATTAGTTTCTGGTATCAAATTTTGTACAACATCATTAGTTGAAACATTGAGAGTAATTTCATTGCCTTCATCATTCATTATTGAAGAAAAGGAAGATAGTGGGCAACATACAATTAACGCAACCATAAACAGGGAGTTCAGTGCCTTCACGGCTCTGCGAAAATTGCATGTGCCTTGATGGTACCGCAACTATGTCCCGTCAAATACAAATTGAAGTAGCGTCACGGATGGGCGCGAAGTCCCGTAGTGTAGTGGTCCATCATCTCAGGTTTTGGTCCTGGGGACCCTGGTTCGAATCCGGGCGGGACTACCAAAAATTAACGTTCTATTGCATTTGGATCTTTGAATAAATCACGAGTTATGTTCTTTTGGTGGCTTTCTAATGTTCCACCGCCAATTTCAAGTAACTTTGAGTCTCTCCAAAGTCTCTCTACAACATATTCTCCAACGTAACCATATCCTCCCATTACTTGTATTGCTCTATCTGAAATATTTTTTGCAGTAGTGGTTGCAAATAATTTGACTCCATCAGAATCTAGACGATTTCCTACTGATTCTAGATTTGTATTTGCTGCTGTATCATATACATATGCTCTAATAGCCCTGTATTCAGCCCAAGATTCGCCAATATGTCTTTGTATTTGGCCAAAATCCCTTATTTGATGTCCAAAGGCTTCTCTTTCACTAGCATATTTGTTCATTGCGGACAGACTACGTCGAGCGATTCCTAATGCCATTGCAGCAAGACCGATTCGTTCGATCTCTAGATTTCTCATCATATGAATCATCGATTCTCCAACATTACCAACTATATTTTCTGGAGGAACTAAGCAATTATCAAAAACTAATTCAGCTGTATTGCTAGCTCTCATACCACTTTTATCATATATTTTCTGACCTACTTGATATCCTTCCATGCCTTTTTCAACCAAAAAGGTACTAATTTGTGTACGGCCTTTCTTATCTTCTCCCGTTCTTGCATAAAGCCAAACAATATCTGCAGGAGTACCTTGATCGTCAACTGCTCCATTTGTTATCCACATTTTATTGCCATTAATTAACCAATTACCATCTTCCTTTTCTACAGCACTAGTTTGCATACCAAGTACATCAGTTCCATATCCTGGTTCGCTCATTGCCATACAACCTATCCACTCTCCACTACATACTTTGGGAAGAATACGAGATTTTTGTTCTTCAGAACCATTTTGTGCAAGATTGTTAACCATAAGTTGTGCATGTGCTAAATATGCCAAACAAAATGCTGGATCAGAATATGACAATTCCTCATTTACAATGGCAACAGCAGTGGCATCCATGCCCGCCCCTCCATACTTTTCAGGTACAGAAATACCAAGAAGGCCATATTCTCCTAATTTACGAAATAAATTGACATTGAACTTTTCATATTTATCATGTTCCAAAGCCTGTGGCTCAACTTCTTCTCTTACAAAATCACGTACCATTTCTCTAAGCATAGAATGTTCTTGTGTCGGATTTCCAATGTCAAGTTCTCGCCAGTCATCTACCATGTACTCGCCATAAGGCACTATCCTATGAGATATTCGACTAGAATTAATTCCAGAATGCTGATTCTTCCCAAGGGAGGCCTATTGCAATACCTATAATTTCTAAAATTACATAATTCCATAATAAGTAAAAGATGATTGATATTGTGAAAACTGCTAAACTAGTGTTGATAACTCTTCTTTGATTCTTCTTTGCATCATTTAATGTACAAATTCCTCTTTTTCTAAAGTGGATTATCAAACCAATTGAAATCATAAAGAATGATATCAAGTAAAGAAAATATCTGAAGGATGAATAGTATAAAGTCTCAGATAATGAATTAGCAGCTACTATTGCAGATGAGCCAGCAAATAATACCCAAATAACTGAAGGTAAACAACATAGACTAGCTGTTATTGCAGAGACGCCAATTACAGGCATTAACGACGAGACATCTTTGTTTACCATGTATATAGGATGAAGTAATCAAATATATACTAATGTTTTTTTATGGTGTTACGCGCCTAGAATCTCGAGGAAAAGGTATTACTTCACGGATATGGTCTGCACCTGCCAACCAAGCGCATACCCTATCTACTCCTAGACCAAAACCTCCATGAGGGACGCCCCCATATCTGCGAGTATCAATATAAAATTCATAGGGCTCACGGGGCGTTCCTTCCTCATCTATTCTTTCCAATATTTCATCTTCAGACCAGGTTCTTTCTCCTCCTCCTATTATCTCTCCGTAACCTTCAGGTGCAAGTAAATCATGACATAATACATATTTTGTATCATCGGGATCAGGCCTATGATAGAATGGTTTAGCAATTCTAGGATAATGAGTTAAAAAGTGAGGAACGGCGAAATCGGCAGTTAGTATTTTTTCTTTTGAATAATCAAGATCTTGACCCCATTCAATATCTACTCCCTTACTTTGGAGAATTTCTACAGCTTCATCGTACCTCATTATGGGATATTTACTATCTGCATATCTTGCAATTAAATCCAAATCTCTGCCTAATTCATTTAATTCATTTTCTCTTTCTTCTAAAAGATTTCTAGCCGTAGCACGTACAACACCTTCTCCGTATTTCATTATTTCATCATTTGATGCCCAAGCTACTTCCATTTCAGCATGCCAAAATTCTGTAAGGTGTCTACGTGTACGACTTTTTTCTGCTCTAAATGACGGAGCAATTGTATATAATCTCTCCAAAGCAGGCATCGCTGCCTCTGCATAAAGTTGCCATGATTGTGTCAGATAAGCTTTCTTTCCAAAATAAGGTACTTCAAATAATGTGCTTCCCCCTTCAACTGCTCCGGCTACAAAATTTGGAGCCTGATATTCAATAAAATCTTGGTTGCGAAAATAAGAATGTATTGTGCCGAATATAGTTGAACGTATTTTAAGCATTGTAGTCATTCTACCAGTTCTAAGATACAAATGTCTGTTATCAAGTAAGAATTCCGATTCACCTCCTTCTGCTTCTAGCATCGCTGATTCGGTTATTGGGAATGGCCTATCAGGATTGACGCTTCCAATTATTTCTACACTATTAACCTGTATTTCATGGCCATGTTCGCGGTCAGTGACTTCAACCAATCCCTTCAAGATTATACTAGATTCAATTAATGCTGATTTAATAAAATCAAATGATTCATCGCCAACCGATTCTCGTTTAATCACGCATTGGATTACGCCAGTAGAGTCGCGAAGAACCAAAAATCGAATTTTATTAGAGCCTCTAGTTCTATGAATCCATCCCTTTAATTCTATTTCTTGACCATCAAAATTACCTTTATGGACGTCTCCAATCCAACAATCTTTTGCCATGTGCTTCACACCTTACTATCTGGCTCAAGCGCATCACAGTTATGAAACCTCGATTAATTGTTACAAAATATAGCGGGTCTGACGGGGTTCGAACCCGCGGCCGCCCGGTTAAGAGCCGGGCGCTCTACCTGACTAAGCTACAGACCCACCCCTCCGAATTGGCAAGGTGATTTAATCGCAACGGAAAGAGTGTCATGATATTCTTCCATTTGGTTTGATTAAAGTTTGAATTCCGGATAATGAAGAAAAAATTACCACATCACAAATACCTACAAATAAACCGACCTCTACTACTCCTTCAATTGAATTAATCTTCTTTTCATAAATATCTGGTTTTGAGATTATAGAACCAAAATTACAATCTAGTATGTAGCCACCGTTATCAGTCACAAATGGATTTTCATTTTCCATTCTTAGATTTACTTTACCTGGACAGATATTAGATATTTTTTCTTTAACTTCTTCCCAATTTGAGACTGATACTTCAACAGGAAGTGGAAATTTTCCAAGTGTAGATACTTTCTTTCTATCATCTGCTACTACTATCATCGAATTAGATGCTAATGCTACTATTTTTTCTCTTGTTAGTGCGCCTCCTCCACCTTTAATTAAATCATAATTTGTATCGAATTCATCAGCACCATCTATAGTTAAATCTAATTTTTTAATCTCAGATAAATCTGATAGTGGGATATTCAATGATTCGGCTAATTCCTTTGTCGCTTCACTGGTTGGGACTCCAATTATTTGCAACTCTTCTTCTTCTATCATTCTACCTAATTCAATTATTGTATATTTTACAGTTGAGCCAGTCCCAAGACCAACTTTCATGCCATTTTTTACATATTTACAGGCGGTAATGCCGGCCTCTTTTTTTAGTTCTTCCACCGCAGCCACAGAATATCGTGAGTCAATAGGTGAATTATAATTTCTATAATAATCACTGTAATAATCAAGATAGATCACAAACATTCAACCGAGAAGTTCATGCATAAGTGCTAACCGGATAGGATAGAGGGAGTAGGAGGGTCGCTGACAGTGTACGACACTGAGGAAAGTCCCCTCTCCAAGATGCAGGTGGTCCGGCGCAAGTCGGAGACCCGGGAGGGTCGGCTCTGCAACAGAAACGAACTGAGCCAGGCGTACGATGATCCTGAAAAGGTGAGGTTTCCTGAACTCAGCTGGAACGAGCAACTCCACCGGAGCAAGTCCAAGCAGGCCCGTATGGCATCAACAGGGCCGGGTAGGATGCATAGTTGAATGCGACCAGCCGAAAGGTGAACAGAAAGGGGCTTATTCCCTACTCCCTCACCAAAATAGTTGGTTTTATTGGAATTCAACTATTGCATCAATTGTAGGTTCTAAAGATACAGTACCACTGCTTTCATAGTCTAACCAGGTTCCATTACCGGTTATTCTAGACCTAAATTCGTTATATGCAACTATCATAGTTGGTAATAATATTGAACTAGTCAATAATGCCAAAACCAATAATAACATCATGAGGATAAAGAAATTTTGTAAACCCGGTATTGCCACAAAAAGTCCTGCAGAGAGGCCTGCGCATGTTGTAGCAGTAGTTTCAAAAATTGTATGTCCAGTTCTAGAAATAGAAGTCACTATTCCAGAAGGTGTTTCTCGTTCATCTTTTATCCTGTCAACGATATGTATAGAATCATCTACTCCTATTCCGAATACTATAGTACCTATCATTGCAGTAAATACATTTACATTCACAGAACCTAATTTCATGAGAATTGGTTGCCATAAAACCACTGCACCGACTGCAATCATAGTGAAAATTGATAATCTTGGAGAACGGAATAAAAGTGACATAATGAATAGAAGAATAATCATTGTTGCAATAGTTGAGTCAGATTGTGCATCGTGTATTCCTTTGTTAATATCCAAAGATACAGGAAGTCCCCCCGTTAAGAGAGAATTGGAAACGCCATCTACTCCCAGAGTACTACAATCAAGAGCTGAATTACAGCCATCTCCTGTCAAATAAAAGTCAATAGAATCTCTTAAGCTTGCAGCGGCCCCTAGATTGATGTAAGGTTGATTTACATATACCAAGGTCTTAGTTTCCCCCATTCCCGTATCTGCATTCATCAACATCGACCTAATTTCTGGAGACAATGTATCGAATACTATATTGATTATATCTTCTCTACTAGAAATTGTATAAGCCCAACAATCAGGACGTAGAGGATTATTTGATTCATCCCAACACTCATCATGAAGTAAGTCCCAAAGACTTTGGTCATACAACTCAAGACCTTCGAATTCAACATCGACATGTATCGCTTTTAGGATATTAACTAAACTTATTGTAGATGTATTCCTAATATTATCCAAATTATTTACTTGTGCATCCTCAATGGCATCCAATATAGATAAGTCCCTTATTGGGGCGCTTTCTGTAGGATTGACATAATTAGAAGCATCTACAATAAACATATTAGTTTGGCCTCCTTTGAATTCAATACTGTATTCCCTAAGAGATTCATATGATTCTAAACCAGGAGGTACTTCTTCAGAAGAACCCGTGATATCTTTGCCTAATTCCTCTGAAAAAATACTAATTCCACCAATGGTAACTGAACCCGCTATAAGTAAAACTATGATTGTATTTTTCAGAGGTATTTCACCGATTTTTCCCCATAATTTTGGCAAGAAGGAACATAGTAATACTAGACACAAACTAAAAGAGAAAAGGAATGCATTATCAGAATCCATATTGTTCATGTCGGAAACGTAATTCAAAAATCTTGTAAGGAAAATATACATCGATACAGAAATAATAATCGCGGAAGACCAAATTTGCTTTGAAGTCAATTCAAATTCTATTTCTCCTCTTCTATATCGAAGTATGTGAACTAATGCTGGAACCATCAACATAGAGAGAACGAAAGTTGATGCTATGCCAAGTAAAAGAGTTGTCCCAACAGTCCTCATAGGCTCTATAGGGACTATTTGAGTCCAAGTCAATACACTAAAACCAATTATTGTCGTAAGAGCAGATAAGAATATTGCATGCCCAGTAGTTCTTGCAGATTTGACAGTTGCAGTAAGACTGATGTGAGAATCCCAAGGATCTATTTCATTAGTTTGTAAACCATCTCTTTGTGCTGACCAAGCTAACTGTTTTTGTTCATCAATTAGCTTACTTCTATTCTCTTCAATTCTATTTGTCAAATGAAGAGCGTAATCAACACCTAAACCAACTAAGATAGGTCCTGCAGAGATTATCATAGGAGTAAGCATGATATCGGCTATTACTGTAGTTCCAAATGTTACTGCTAGGCTCATGATTATTGGCAAACCACATATAATCACTACCTTGGGATTTCTATGAAGTATGAACATAGTTAAAGCAACAAAAAATAGACTCAAAGGTAACATTGTATCTACTAATTCTAAGTAAATGGCATCAGAAACGTCGTGTAGTACAGGAGTAAGTCCAGTAATTGTAATGGCATTCCTACAAAATTTATCACTAGTCTGAGTGAATCCCTCGTAAGGGAGTTCTCCAGGTAAGTCTCTACAGATTGTATCTAGTCTTTCTACATCCATTGTAGAAGTAGGATTCTCATAAGTCCTACAACGTAATAAATCATAATTATCAGGTAGATTACAATCATTTCGAGTTAATTTTTCCACGTACATCATAAATGCTTTATGATCACGAAGTTCTTCTTGGGGATTTTTTGGATCTGGCCTCTCATCTATGTCTGTATTAGACATATCAAATATTATGCCCATTACTACTACTCCAGTATCCCATATTCCATCTCCATTAGTATCACAAACTAGACTACTACGGCAACCGGGACGATTCAGTAACTCCCCAGAATTTTCCACATATCTGTCTATTCTTTCTTGCGCGTCATCACCTTGGGGTATTGAATAACCTTCGAAAGGATTTAGAGAAGCAAGGGTACAGTCATCCTGATTACCCGATGGTAGGCCATATTTTTCTGCGGCACAGCTGAATCTATAATTTGAAGAATTAGCTTCTTTAATCATTTGAGAAGGAGATAATATCCATATAACTCCGTCGTTTGTTCCTCTATCCGATTTATCATAATCTAATCCTCTCTGATACCCTGAAAGCTGAATATTGTTGTCATCTCCCTCTATCCAAGAAATTTGAGACAGTATATTAGCATCCGTGATATTCTCAGAACCTTTTTCAGAACCAGACGCAGCATTATTGGTTTGTACATATAAAATTACTATATCAGTTGCCCATTGTTCACGAACGTTTTCTAGAAGTATAGTAGAATCAGCACCATCAGGGAGATATATTTCCACATCACCGTTAATTTGGTGTTCGAAATCAAGGGCATCCTTACCAATAAGAACTGTTAGAAGGAGTAGTACAGCAATGATACTGCCTGGACTTCGTAAGATAGTAGAGTAAGTTAATTCAGTTATCCTAGTTGAAATGGCACTCGCAGCATCTGAAATATCATCATATAATTGCCCTAAAGTATCATAAATTTCTCCTAAAAAGGTAGATGACAGAGAATTTTTTATGTTTGAATATGAATTACGTAATGGTTGTAAACGATTAAAGAAATTCTGCCAAAATATGGCTTCATCATCTAATTCATCTCCATCGAAAGAGTCTGGCACATGTACGAGGCATAATAGGAGACAAATGAAGAGTTCGCAACATAAGACTGTAAAAATGATTTTAATCGATATAAAATTAATTTTCATAGAAAGAGATGAATAATCGATAAACATGAGTAGGAATATTTGAAAGCGTGAACTGTTGCCATTGGAATGAGAGATATGTCTAGAAGGAGAAGGAAACAACAATCACAAGTTGTCGTCGATAACGGAGATTCAAGAATGACATCATTCTTGGTGACTTCTGGAGTTATTTCAGTAGTTATCATAATTTTTGTTAGTATGGCATCAGATTACAAAATAGGCCCTGCAGAAGGAGAAATAATACCGAACATAGGAGGAGACGTATATGAAAATGGAGAATGGTCTGATTTTGATTTACATTCTATGTTTGACAGAAGCTGGACTGAAGGTGAAGATGGTAAGTGGATTTATATCCAGGTTCTAGATACTGATTGCCCATATTGTTACATTGAAGCAGACGAAATGAGTGATAGGTACGCCTCCTATGGCACTAATGCAGAATTCTTGTCGGTTGTTGTTGAACTAAGTATTACAGGGCATGAAAGTTCAAAAGCAGAAATATCTGCTTTCAAGGATAAGACTAATTTTGGTACAGATGACGATGACGGAGATGGATGTAATTCTGGCAGAAATAATTGTGCTAGTAGAGATGGAGGAGTACATAACTGGCA
Organism: Candidatus Thalassarchaeaceae archaeon; assembly: GCA_045568235.1. Lineage (GTDB taxonomy): Archaea > Thermoplasmatota > Poseidoniia > Poseidoniales > Thalassarchaeaceae > MGIIb-O3. The sequence continues at coordinate 16,171 of JBJLBJ010000009.1, read as the reverse complement.
ATATGTAGATGACTTAAATGGAGATTCAATGAGCGCCTGGGAAGTCAGCGGAACTCCCTTTCATATTATTCTAAAACCAAATGGCGAAGTTGCATGGAATCAAGCACAATCAGGAGCCGGACAAAGTATTGACGATGCTTTAGCAATATTGTTGGGGGACTAATATGCTTGGAGAATATGGTCCATTGATTGTTTTTAGTATTATAATTATCTCTGGAATAGTAATATCTAGCCCACTTGGTAAGAGCATGAAATTTCCACTAACAGATACTAGGAGGATGCTATTGGGTCTAGTTGTTGTAGAAACTGGAACATTATTAACTTCCATGTGGACCGAAGTCATCCATAGAGAAATTGCAGCCACAGGAGGAACAAACTTCTGTGCTGCTGATGGTTTAGTTCAGTGCGGTAGTGTAATTGGAGATCCAAAATATTCAGAATTTTTTGGGATGTCGTGGGGCATGATAGGCATGATATCATTTTCAGTTCTACTATATCTTGCTATTTCTCTTTTCTTCGGACCTAGAGATAAGATGGCAAATGTTTGGCTAAGTATGGCTTTTCTTTTATCCTTACCTGGCTTAATCGGAGTAGCCTGGTTAGTAATAGTAGAGTTATTTTTAGTTGATGGAGCTCCACATATTTGTCCATATTGTACAGCAGTACATGTGGGAATGGTTGCTACAGTTGTAATCTTATATGTATTAAGAAATCAAAATGAAGAAGGCAAATGGGATATAGCAATAAATTGAGGTTTTAATGTGGAATTAGTAACCGGAGGGGCAGGATTCATAGGATCTCATTTGGTAGATTCATTAGTAAATAAAGGAAAAAAAGTAAGAGTTATTGATAATTTTAGTAGCGGAAAAATCGAATTTTTATCACACCATAATAGTAATGTTGAGATTATTAGATGTGATTTGTTAGACTTTGAAAATGTGAGTAAGGCTATGGCTGGAATTGAAACAGTACATCATTTGGCAGCTAATCCCGACATAAGACTAGGTACTGAAGTGACAGATACCGATCTTAAACAGGGGACTATGGCTACATATAATATCTTAGAAGCAATGAGAGTTAATGGTGTAAAAAATATTTCATTTGCGTCCTCTTCCGCGATTTATGGGGAAGCAAAAGAAATGCCAACTTCAGAAAAATATGGGCCACTACTTCCAATATCTCTTTATGGAGCGTCAAAAATTGCAAGTGAGACTTTGATAACAGCATGGATAGGTACTTTTGGAGGTAAAGCATGGATTCATAGATTTGCAAATATTGTTGGCCCCAGAGGAACACATGGAGTAATTTTTGACTTTATCCACAAATTAAAGAAGACCCCAGAACGATTAGAAGTTTTAGGAGATGGTTTTCAAGAAAAATCATACATGTCAGTGCATGATTGTGTCAATTCAATGTTACATCTGATTAAAAAAACAGATAATGATGTTAATCTTTTCAATTTGGGCACGGGAGATACTTGTTCGGTACGAAGAATAGCAGAAATAGTTGTAGAAGAAAGTAAAATTGAAAATGTAAAAATTGAATATACTGGAGGAAAAAGAGGATGGGCGGGAGATGTTCCAAAGACCTTTTTGAATGTTGATAAATTATTAGGAACAGGTTTTGAACCGACTAGAATGTCTGAAGAAACGATTAGGGATTGTGTAATTAATCTCATCGACGAGATTGGATTAAGATAGGTGCTACTGAAATACATATTATTACCATAAATGGGATGAAAATATTGGTCTTTTTAATTGTATTTTCGTCACCCAAGTGAATTGACATGGCTCCCAATATTTTTGAATTTGAATTATTGTTAGGGGCTGACTCATGTATAACTACTATTTCCAGATTTTCAAGTAATTTATCTTCAGGTAACAGAAATTTAGATGTAAAATTACTTTCCTGAGAAGATATTGTAGTCCATGACTCATGAGGATGAGACCATTCATAAGAGCCGTTGATATGAATTTCATTGTATGCAAATACGACATCATGGTGCACTTTTATGTCATTTGAATTTGTATTTTCAGAAACCAATACATTATCTTCCAAAATTAAGAAAAAAACTTTCGAGTCTGTAGTAATGTCCCAATTAGATAATTGAGAATTTATAATCAATTCATTCGAATTCAATGACAAATTGAGATTAATTTCAGTATCACCTCTCCTCTCATTTTCTGCAGAAAGTAAACTTCTGTGTAGAGTGGTTGTATCGGGTGCACCACCAGAAGTAATTAGACCATCAAACCAAAAAGAAGGAGCAACAAGTTGATCCGAATATTTTGCCAGTCTGTAATCAGTTATTTCAGTACCCAGAGGATCGTCAATGGAATCATGAAATGCTAGCCTAATAACTCGATTACCATTTGCTTCAGTGTATTGAGGCATCCAAGAATCTACAGAAGCGCATACGTCACACCATGTTGCAGTATATTGCTCCATAACTACTGAATATCCTCCTTTTTCTGACCAATAAGTATTTTCATCATCCTGAGCATTACTTGGATAACTAAGAAATAAAAACGTGATAATGAATATCATTAAACGGTACGCGAATGCCATTACAAATGACCCTAGGGTGCTTCCTTTCATAACCTAATGTCTTAGCGCCATTAACTATGAGTAAGCGGTGGTATCAAGAAAATCGCCGCGATCCATGGAGAAGAGAGGCTCGTTCAAAGGGATATCGTGCCCGTTCGGCATACAAATTAAAGCAAATACAAGATAGATTTGGAGTAATTAGGAAAGGAGATTCAGTTCTTGATGTAGGATGCCATCCGGGAGGTTGGACGCAAGTAGCGGTCGAAGAGGTAGGAGAAAATGGATTTGTTTTAGGTGTGGATTTATTATCTACTTCTCCGATAGAAGGCGCTTCGATAATAATAGGAGATATTTCGGAGAATTCTACCTTAGAAGAAATTTCGAAACTTTTAGGAGATAGAGAACTAAATACAGTAATTAGTGATATTTCGCCAAAGTTAACTGGCAGATATGATACAGATCAAGCAATATCCTTAGAATTGTCAACACTTGTAATGGATAAGGCGATGCTAATACTAACTCCTGGAGGAAATTTTGTCACAAAGATATTCCAAGGGACGGGAATTGAAGGTTTGATGAAGGCCGCAAAACAAAGATTCTCAAATGTGCAACGATATGCCCCCACAGCAAGCAGAAAATCGTCTTCAGAAACATATCTCATTTGTCAAAATAAATTACCGAGAGTCAAAGGAGGGGCGCAAGGGAAAACTGCTTATCAGCAAGTGCAGGAACATCTGGAAGAAATAGATGTACTAGTTAAAAATTCAGAAACAGATGAGACTCCTACGGCGAAAGGATTTAGAAAATTGAAGAAGAAGGAAAATTAATGATTTTCATTGCCATTACTTGTTCGGACTTCAGCTGCCAATAAACCAGGTAGCACCAGTAATGCCAATATTAATGAAAAGGCAACTGAAATAGCACTTACAATGCCAAAATCTCTAATGACAGGGATTGGAGATAATAACAAAACCATGAAACCACAAATCGTAGTTCCTGCTGAGATTAATAATGATGCCCCAGTAGTCAAGTACATATCTCTCATTGCAGGCCATATTTTCATCCCTTCTCTCCTATTTTCTTCAAATCTTCTCCATACATGTATGGAATAATCAATACCAAGACCTATGGTTAATGCTGTAATCATTATCGTTAAGACATTCCAATTTATCCCCAATATAGCCATTGAACCTACTACCCATGACCCTGCTAAACCAACGGGTAAAATTACAACTAATGATTGACCAAAACTTCTCGTGAGGATTACTAGCACTGCCAAAGAAACTGCAAGACTGATTGCGGTGGAATACAAGATAGAAGATATTAATCCCGAAAGAACATTGGAAAGAACTATTAAGTTTCCATCTAGATATGCATTACCTCCTATATCTTCTTCGATTATCTTTACTTCCACTTGGAACTCTCTAGCGATATTCCCTACTTCCGTACTTGATTCGGCTTCAACATCCACTCTTATTGACAAGAACTTGATTGCAGAATTTGTTTCGTCAAGTGCAACATATAGTTCAGTTCTCTCTGCCCAAGACAGGCCTCTTAATTGATCTCCTATACTATCATTGGACAATAATTCAAGGACTGCTCCTGTTAAATCTCCATGTTGAAAATTTTCAGTAGTTGCTATTTCATTTCCGAATAATTCTAGATTATTTCTTTCGCCGAATTCATCACTTTGGATCAACATATCTTTGAGGATTAGGTATAAACTATCATAAGACGGCCATTCATTACTAGAACCGGATACCTGAGTTGATACAACTGAGGGAATTCTTGGAAGTGATTGATCGAATCCTCTTAATGAAGTTAGAATTCTTCTTTCATCATTAAATGAAAGTTCATCATTAGATGGTTCTATCAAAATATTGACTGATTTCAAAGCATCAATTTCATAAGAATCATATATTTCATTTCTTACCTGCATTATTTCCATTTCATCTTCTGATAGGAAATCAGTTAATTCAAAACTAGTATCTAGTCCATTTTCAGCAACTACAACAGATCCAGTAGTTATCAAAACAACCATCAGCAGTACTCTAACCGTATTATTTTTTTGAAAATCAGTAGCCTTGTCGGCAATATAGTCAAGTTTTATGCCACGTGAATGAGTTTCTCCAGTTATTTTTTCCACTACGACATGTACCGCTCCAACTGTAACAGTACTTGCAATAAAGGCTGAAACAACACCTAATGCTAATGTAAATCCAAATGCCTGTAGAGGTGGCAAAGGGGAGAAGGAATTTGCCAAGAATGCAAATACAGTAGTTACTACAGCAAGAGATAATGCCATTCTTATTTTCATAAAAGATTGTATCCAAGCTGTTGCGGCACTATTAGTTTTAGATCTTGCTTTATCATAGCCGGTTTGTAAATGTATAGAGTAATCGATCCCAAGTCCCAATACGACCGGGGCTACAGCTACTTCTAAGATCGTAAATCCAAATCCCAACATAGAGATAATTCCATAGGTCCATACCAAAGATGCTGAGAGACCAAGAAGAGGTGCTGCTACCATCATAAATGACCTAAAGGTAACGGCAAGAAGGAGAACGACTATCAAAATTGCTAAAATGAATAAGTATATCAAATTATCAAGTGTGGACTCATTGATATCATTGCTTATCAATGAATCAGAAATTACGCCATACTCAAGAGGTTCATTAGAAGAATCATCGCCATCATGGCTCAACATATCTCTAATTCCATCAGCATATTTGAGATTTTCATTTTCATCTAAATTACCATTCATTTCTATAATCCATAGAGTACTCGAAGCATGAGGCAATGGATTACCATTTCCATCGATTAGACCAGTCACATAGAGATTCAAAATCAAAGTCTTGATGCAACATTACCGAAGATGCAAAAGATGCATATGCCACATTTTCTTCGTCACTTGAAAAAGAGGACTCACAGTTCTCATTATTGACAAATACAGAATTGAGTAAATCCTGCCAATCATCAAAATCATATAAAGAACCGGAATAATTACTTTGTTCAATTGCTCTTTCTAAGATATCAGCAGCATTAAGTTGAGATTTGATAAAATTTCCATTAGATTCGGAATAATTCTGTATCATTATAAAATCTGTATTGAGATGTTGTAATGCGCCAATTTCAAGAACGCTTGAATCATCCTGACTTGCTTCAATATTGATATAAATAAGTTCTCCAGATTGGGTAATTTCATTGTAAATAGTAGATTTGGCCTCATCATATTCAGTATTTGGGGCAAATGAAGATAAATCAGTAGAAAAATTCGGTAATGGAGAAAGGAAACTAGCAAGTAAAATTGTAGCTAAAACGCTTATTACGACTATTGGGAGAGCCATTTTTTCAAAAAGTTCAGAAAACTTTTCCGACGGTTGGTCAGCAACTGCCATGCTTCCCGCTGAGGATGCTGATGTATAACTTAGGGTCAATATGAATCGAAGATTGGCAATAATGACATGAAAGGACTCAAAAAGGAGAGGCAGGTCGAAAGGTCGTCTTATGCCAATTAAAGTATTAAAAAATGAAGGCCGAGAATTAAGGGTCAGAATAACTGGAGAAAGTCATACAACATTGCAAATGTTCAGATCTAGACTTAATAGCAGTAAAGATGTTGAATATGCAAATTACTTTCAAAATCATCCTGATCTAGATGATCCGGAGATATTCATAAGAACGGAAAAGGGAAAAAAGGCAGAGAAAGTATTCAAAGATCTTTGTAAAGAATTGAGTAAAGAAATTTCTAACATAAAACTCTGAGGCGGTGAAGTCTTGAAAGAAGGCTCTTTAGAAGGGCGTCTAGGTTTATCAGAATGGACATCTGATAATGATGGCATTGGAGGAATATTAAAATCTAGAGTTGAAGATTTCAGAGTAGAGGAAATATCGAAAATACCTGCTCTAGATCCTAAGGGTCGCTTTACAGTTGCTAGGATAACCATGGTTAATTGGGAAACAAATAGATTTTTGAAAAGGCTATCCAAAGCATGCGGGATAAGTAGGAATAGGATTTTCTCATCAGGGATGAAAGATAAAAGAGCGGTTACAACACAGATAGTTGTAATAGATTCTCCTCTGTATAAAGTTGAAAAAATAAAAATTCCAGACAGTACAATAGAAATTTTAGGAAGAACTCATCAAAAAATTGGCATGAGTGATCACGATGGAAATAGATTTACAATTACTGTTCGCGGATGTTGTGACTCGGACGGCTTTCCACTAGATGGTAAAGAAGCAATGAAGAGAGTTAAACAAATTAGAGAAGATATGACAGGAAAACTTGGTGCGGATGCATTTCCCAACTGGATAGGGCCGCAAAGATTTGGTTCAACTAGGCCTGTGACTCCAGAAGTAGGAAGAGCTGTTGTTAATGGAGATTACAAAAGGGCAATTGACCTTTACTTAGGAATGGAGGGAAAAAATACCAATCAAGATGTAGTACAATTTAGAAAAATGTGGAGAGAAACGGAAGACATAGAGGCATGTCTAGGAATAATTCCTGAACACCTCGGTTATGAAAGAAATATATTGGAAAAATTACAAGAGAAGCCTGAAGATTATGTTACTGCTTTCATGGCTCTACCAAATTCTTTACAATTACTCACGATACATTCAGTTCAATCCTTGACGTTTAATTATTCATTGAGAGAAAGAATGAAGAAAAATCTGCCAATAATTCACCCAACTCTAGGAGATATTGTAGCACCTGTGAATCCTAATGGAAGAATTGATACAGGAAAAATGGCATATGTTTCAGAAACTAATCTTGAAAGATGTAAAAGAAACTGCGAATCTAGTAGATTGGTTGTTACTGGACCTTTACCAGGATTAGAAGCTCCAATGGCTAAAGAAAATCCAGGAGTGATAGAAAACAAAGCATTGAAGGAAAGTCAACTTGACAAAGTGGATTGGAGGATTGAAAAAATACCAAGATTGACATCTTCTGGAACTAGGAGGCCACTTTCGGTTTTTTTCAGAGATTTTAGCGTCAGTGAGGCTCCAGAAGTTGGCGAACTAACTTCCAGTCGTTGGATAGAGGGAAATAGGGAAGGAGATAGGTGGAATCCTGAGGGGGCATGTCTAAAACTAAAATTTTCCCTTCCTCCTGGGACATATGCTACAGTATTGATGAGAGAATTTATGAAATCACCATTGGATCATTACTAATGAAGAATATTTTGGAAATACTCAGAGTCTTCCCATTTCTAAAGTCTCTATCTGACTTACTAAAGGATTGAGTGATCGAATTTTATCTTCAAAACCATCAACTATTCCTTCTCCTTCTCCTAAGACTGCTTGAACTTCAATGAACATCATTCCAAAGGCAAGTGGTTTAATTTCCACCATTTGAACTTCAGGTAAATTATCTATTAAACCAGCTATCCCTTCATAATCTGGCATTTCATCTTCTGGCTGATCCATAGTAACCTTGTACTTAACAACAACTTGACCCATACTATAACCTACTTTATTTAAGGACCTATAAAAGCACAATCTGGGCAAATATACTTGATTCCTTGTACTCTGCATTGTTCACTTCGGCCTATGAAATAGCCACATTCTGGGCACTTAAAGGTCGTATCTCGATTACTAACTAGTGGTACTCCAGATGAAGTACAAACGCTGGTTTTTCCTGTCATCAACAATCCTCTATATGGCCGCCGAGAGATGTCCCCTTTTTAGCGTTGATTGAATACATTAGGAAAAAATAGAATAGTTTTTACTAAAATATAGGCTGAAAAGTTCGTACTTAAGTTATGTTTTGAAAGAGAAAAATATAGAATGTCTTAAGAATCTATTTTTCTAATATTTCGTTAATTTTTTCCATATCCAGACCCTGTTCCCGTGCTAAAAATGAAACACACAGCCACAAAGTCACTGGCCCTAATGCTTTTCTTTTTCTTTGTGATCTCCTAACTACTTCTCTATTAGATAAACCAGATTTTTTAGAAACATAATTAATTAAAATATTTGTCTTATCTTCAATACTTTTCGATTCGATATTAGATTCATGAGAATCTTGTTTATTTTGTTTTGTTGTAATAATATCTAATTCATTTTTAATAGGAACAGATTTTAAATCATAAACAGGCGAATTCAAGATATCTCGTAAGATAGGTTGCCAGCCAAGAATAGGAGGAGATAGATTAATATTGGAATTGGGATGTAGAAAATCTTCAAATTCTATTATCCAATTCATATCCAACAGATGAGAAAGCGCCAAATTGGCGTCATTAGGATTGAACCACTGTAATTCTAGAGACCATAGTCTTATTATATCTGCCCTGGATATTTTAGGAAATTGGGAGGGAAAACTAGAAAATAATAATTTTGAAATTTCCGCAATACTATCTGACACGTATGTTGCTTGGAAAACAAAGTAATAAACTTACTATAAAAATATGAACAAAAATTAGTTTGGTTGAATAGTGAAGTTGTTGTGCGCGGCTCGATATAAATGCCTAGTGACTATATTGCCAGAGACCCGCGTACGGGTAAGGCGATTAGTAAAGGCGTCCTTTCTTACAAGGATGAAGATATCAGAATGCTCTTACCTAGTTCAGGTCCTTGGCAAAGAATACCTGTTATCGAAATACTACCTCTTGCCAGTGGACGTGTGAAGAAAATTGAATTACCACTAAGTGGAGGAAAAGGTGGTTTTGCTGGAAGAATTGATGGAATAAAAGCCCTTAATAGAGTTCTGGATGTAGATGTCGACAGGGCACATGAAGAGTTGCTAAATGCTCTTGATGATGATTATCCAGATGTTCGAATAGCCGCATTAAAGGCCATGCCATCCTTTTCTCTGAGAAAAAGTGTTTCTATTTTCCAATTTCTTTCGGATAGATTAATTGATGAAAATGAATCAGTGAGAGATGCTTCCAGAGATTGTCTAAAACTTCTAGCCCCAATTTTCCCATCTGGGTGTGAAAGCATCCTTAGGAGAGAATTGCGTAATTCATCAAAAGAATACAGAAGTGATGCATTTGAAGCGTTGAGGTTGACTGCTAAGAGATGGCCGGAAGCCGGTTGCCTACATCTTGATGAATTGATTAGAGAAGAAGATGAAGACTTGCGTCGTAGAGGATCAAAAATTCTCAAAACAATTGCTTCTTCTGGCGGCGCTAGCGGTTGGGACTTGATTAGTTGGTCACTACAAGATGAAGATGTACAGGTTCGTAGGAATGCATCTCAGACGTTTGGTACACTCGCAAGTTCTGAACCAAGAATAGCCATAATAATGATAGAGTCTGTAATTGGAGAAGAAGATAAAATAATAAGAAAAAATGTTATCAGAACTCTGAAAAAATTAGACGTACAAAATCCAAGAGTCACAAGAATGATAATTGATGGTGCTAGATCGAGGGATGTTGAAATGCGAAAAGCATGTGTGAGTCAATTATCCATAATCTTGAGTGGAGATAGATTACGAGAAATTGCTGAAGAATTATTGCGTCATGAAACGAATCCTGAGTTGCGTAAGAAACTAACCTCATTGTCTATAGACATAACTATCGAAGGAACAGAGGTTGAGAAAAATCGATTCTTGGCACCCTTAGAATATGTCGAAGAAGAATTTGAAAAAGAACAAAAATCTATTAAAAACAATAAATTAGTCAAGGGTGAGTATGATAAACAAGAGTTGGGTCGGCGAAACGGAGAGGATTCAAGATGAATGATAATTTTGATGAGAAGGAATCTCAATTCAACAAACTTTGGGATAGTGAAAATAGGTCAAAAAGATTGAAATTTAGGCAATATATGAAGAATCATGTATTGCAAAAGTTCCACAAAAGAAATCAAGAACAAACTTCAACTGCAGATAAAGGACATTATAATCATAGTTTTTCCAGTGATGATCAATTCCTGACAAGGGAAAATTGTAAAAAATATTGGATGGGTGAACTTCAGAAGGAAATTAAAGATGCAGAAACCTTCTGAGGCGATTAAATGAATTCTGTCGATATTTTCTCTACATGGGATTTAGATTCTGAAATAATTTCGGCTATTGAAAGCAAGGGCTGGAAGAATCCTACAGAAATTCAATTAGAGGCCATTCCTATTGGCCGGAAAGGTAAGGATATAGTTGGACAAGCTAAGACTGGGTCTGGGAAAACTGCCGCCTTTGGCATACCACTTTTGGAAAAATGTTCTCCATTGGGAATCGTTCAAGCGGTTGTATTGTGCCCAACTAGAGAATTAGCGGTACAAGTAGCAGAAGAGATTGATTCTTTACAAGGAAATAAAGGTTTAATGATACAGACAGTATATGGAGGAGTTGATTTAGAAAAACAAGCAAAGCGACTGGCCGAGGGGGCAGATATCGTAATCGGAACTCCTGGCAGAGTCATAGATATGACAAAAAGAAAATACCTTAATCTCCAAATGGTCAAGATTTTCTGTCTTGACGAAGCGGATAGGATGTTAGATATGGGATTTTTCCCCCGATGTATTATGGATTTTTGAAAAGATGGGCAATAGAGAACAAACTATGCTATTTAGTGCGACTTTTCCTCAAGAAATATTAGATGCAGCAAATGAATTTATGGCTGATGCGATTCATATAATGAGTGATGATTTAGAAGTAGAAGTTCCCGAAATAGATCAATATGGCGTCCAAATTGGAAGAATGAATAAATTATGGGCTTTGGGAAGAATAATTTCCAATCTCAATGAAGGAGATCAAATGTTAATATTTGCAAATACTAAACGTATGGTAGATATTTTGGTAGAAAGATTAGATAGAGCACGAATCAAATCCATAGGTTTGCATGGAGACATTGCACAGGGTAAAAGAGAAAAAATACTTGAGTCATTTCGAGATGGAAGAGTTAGAATTGTTGTAGCAACCGATGTGGCAGCTAGAGGACTAGATGTTGATGGAATTACCCATGTAGTAAATTATGATTTACCAGATGACACAGAGTCCTATGTCCATAGAATTGGGCGTACAGGAAGAATGGGTAAGAAGGGAGAGTCGTGGAGCTTTGTAACAAAGGAAGATATTTCAGCTTTAGATAGAATATCATCCACATGGAATATGGAAATTCCGTTAGTAGAAGTACCAGAGCTGAATGCTGGCTTTGATAGAGATCCAGTAAAAAAAAGAGAAGATTGGGGAGAGGTATCAGATTCTTTTGGAATGGTCAAGGTAAAACTTCAGGTCGGTAAAAAACAAATATCAAAGAAAATAATTTGTGATTGGATTATTGATATCACAAAAATACCTGAGTTAGCTGTTGGAGGCATATTTCAAGATGAAAATAGTACGATAGTAGAAATTCATGTTGAGAAAGTATCATATGTTATCGGAGTATTAAAAAATAAGAAATGGAGTAATATTAATTTAACTCCAGAGGTAGCATAATTATTTTCCTTTCACAGTTCATTTATGCAATAAACGAGATATCTTCCGTATTGTAGATATAATTGGTCTGTGGAAGACAGCCTAACACAGAGGCGGGCAGTGATAGAATCATTCATGTGCGAAGTAAAATTTCTTAGGAGGTAAAGACATGAACAGGAAAGAAGCTGAGAAAGAAATTGACTTAATTTATAAAAATAATTTTAAAGGAGAAGAATACGAAAAAAGGAAAAAGAATATTCCTAAACTTCTGGATAAATATGAAGGCAAATATGATAAATTATTAGAGGCGATGAGTAGAAAATACGTTAATGCCAAAAAAGAAGAAACTGGAAAAATTACCAAACAGAAAAAGGTATCTGTAAATGATAAATTATCAGAAAAAGACGCGATAGCCAAAGCGAAAGAAATGAAAAAGGCTGCTGCTGCTAAGGCAAAGGCCGACAAACAGGCAGCAATATCCAAAGCGAAAGAAATGAAAAAGGCTGCTGCTGCTAAGGCAAAAGCAGAGAAGCAGGCTGCTGAAGCAAAAGCAAAAGCAGAGAAGCAGGCTGCTGAAGCAAAAGCAAAAGCAGAGAAGCAGGCAGCTGAAGCAAAAGCAAAAGCGCTTAAAATGAAGAAAGTAGCAGAAGAAAAAGAAAAGAAGAAAATCGCAACTGCTACGGCCAAGGCGAAGGGGCAATCAGAAAAGGCTGCAGAGATTGTAGAAAGTTCTGAGAAAAAACTTGCAAATGAAAAACAAAAGAAAAGCAAAAATGAAAGTGATATAGATAAACTCACGAAATCAATGGTTAAATCAAGAGAAGAAATGAGAGAAAACGCCCAATCAAAAGCACGTTTGGAGAAAGAAGCTGCAGAAATAATGAAAATAAATAGAGTTCTTGATAAAAAATTAAGTTCATTAAATAAAACAAGTAGTGAAACAACAAAGAAATTAGAAAAATTAGTCAAAGAAGTGAAACAACTTAACGAAAAAACGGCCATTGACAATAAGGCTAGGAAAAAAATGGAATTAGATATTGGTAAAGAGACCCATAAATTAGAGCAAACAAAAAAGAAAATTGTAGAAATGAAGAGAAAGAAAGACGCAGCGATCTCTGAAGGTAAGGTTGCAACGAAGTTAAGGGCAGAGAGAGATATAAAGTATCAAGCCGAAGTTAAGCCAAGAGTAGAGGCTGAAAGAAAGTTGAAGGGTCTTGAGGCAGAGGAACATGAATTAACTATAAAATTAAAGAAAACCAAAATTGAGTTAAATAATGTTGAAGAGTTAATTCAAACAAATATTGAAGATAGGAAAAAGATTGAAAAGAAATTATTAGAACAAGAAAAAACTATAGACAAAATAAATAAAGAAAATGACGAAAAACGTCAGAAGATAGAAAAATTACACAAAGAAGTAGAACAAGAAAAAGGAACTTCAGAAGAAAAGAAAGAGATTTTGGAAGCATCTCGAAAGAAGCATAAACAAGCCGAAAAGTCTGCGGTTAACATTTTAGTCAGACGAGAAGAGGTTGAGAAGAGGTTAGAAACTTTTAAAGAAAATAATCAAAAAATGGAAAAGGATGCTGAAAAGGAAGAAATGTTAGCAAAAGAAGCTGAGAAAAAGGCAGAAGAAGATAAGATAAAGGCTAAGAAAATAGAAGAAGAAATTAAAAAGTTGAAAAAGTCATTTGCAGAATCCAAGAAAAAGTATGAAATTGCGAAGAAGACAAAACAGGAGACTGAAAGGCTTGTTTTAGAAGAAGCAAAGATTAGAAGAGAGTTAGAGGAAAAAACGATCAAACAGAAGAATACTATATCAGAATTAAAGAAGCAACTAGAAGAGCAGAATAAGCAAAAAATAGAAGCTGAAAGGCGTTCTCAGGAAGAAATAAAGAAACGAAAGGCTACAGAAAGAGTTCTCAAAGACGAAACTGAAAGGTATATCGAAACAATGGCTCAAGTCAGTGCAGAAACACTGGCCAGAGAAGAAGCTGAAAGAAAGCAGAAAGTCGAGACTAAGGCTCATGCTGATATGGCAAAAAAGGCTAGTGATATGAAAGTTTCAAGGATTGAAGAAGAAAAGAAAGCAAAAGAGGCTATGAGAGGAAAGGCTGCTGCAGAAAAAGAAGAAGAAAAAGTAAAAGAAGAAAGAATTAATCTTGAGAAGCAAATAAAAGAAGATGAAAAAGTAAGATTAAGAGCAATTAGAATTGCAGAGAGAGAAGATAAGTCAAAGATGACTGCTGAAGAAAGGATACTTGCAGAGAAAAAGGCCATGCAAAAAGCAAGAGACGATGTCAAGAAGAAGGCTGAAGCAAGGAAGAAGAAGGCTGAAGAAGAAAGAATGAATAAGCGTATGCGAGAATCAGAAAAAGAGCGAATAAAAAGAGAATTAGAAGAAGAAATTAGTACTGAATTAGAAAGGTTGAGAGGTGAAGAAGATAAAATGACACCGAAGGAGTACATATTAGCTAGAGTTGATGTAAAAGGTCATTTGGTTGACTTTGATATCATTGGCAGAGCAAGAGGGCGAGAAGATGATTTGCAAATGATAAAGGGAATTGATAGTACCTTAGAAGAAAAGTTGAATTTAATAGGAATAACTACTTTTGATCAAATATCAAAAATGAATGATGAAATTGCAGACGTTGTTAATGATGCAATAGAGCATTTTCCAGGAAGAATTAGGAGACAAGGTTGGATACAACAAGCAAAGGTCATTCTCGAAGATAATTTACTAAGTTCTTTGTGATGTTTTAATTATCCTAATTAATGTTATTTTAGGTGTATTTATGAGCATAACAACTTCATTACTAGAGCTATTGACCATAATTGCCATCGGATTGGCGATACCCGGCCCAAATGCTCTTACCTCTTTTGCCCACAGTGGATTATTTGGGAAAAAAAGTAATGTCTCACTAATCGCAGGGATGGCAATTGGCTTACTTATAATGGAATTATTGGTAGGCCTTACGATAGAATCCTTGATTAATAATGATAACGGAAAAATTATTCTTCATTGGATAGGTTTAATTTTTTTATTTTTCATGGGAGTAGCAATGTTTAATTTTGATTTAGAACTAATTGATTTGAGCGCTGATAAAGGTAAATTAGGTTTAAAGACTGGGATAATGATGCAGTTTTTTAATGGTAAAGAATGGGCGTTTGTAATAATGATAATGGGCCAATTTATAGAACCGATGGGAGGAGGGATAGTGGGAATTATGACGATAATTTTCATAACTTTGAGTATTTGTATACCTGCAATGATTGTTTGGACTATTTTTGGAAATAAATTAACAAAATCATTCCTTGATCCTATTTTCAGTAAAAGAATTTTTTCAATTTGTGGAACTTTATTGATTCTACTAATGATTGCTTTCTTTATTAGAGGTCCGATGATTTAATTTAACTTTTGAATTCTTAAATCAGATATTGATTGAATTTAAAATTTTAGATTCTGATAATTGTAAATGCTCGCATACAGTTGATTGTTTAATGTCAAGAATTGTAGCAATTTCTCTTTGTGTACATTCCCTTGGACGCTTATAGTAACCCATACTTATCGCCTTATCCAAAACTAATTTTTGTTTTTTGTTGAGCATTTCCGTTAAAAAAGATTTTTCAATAGTTTCTTTACCAATCTTCACTGAAAATCCATTACCTACTAATTTTGAAAAATGATTTTTCACAATTTGAAAATCCTCCTTAGTTCCACGAAGTGATAATACCATTCCAGTACTGGTAAGATAAGATGGAGTAACCCACCAGCAATTCAAATTACCAGAAAATAACTTTGCAACTGGGCCTGTCAGCATTATTTTCGCTAATGCTGATTTATTAGTTTTCGATATTACTTCTAATATTTCTAATTCTTTGTATGTTTTTGAAAGAATTTCGTCATCTTCAAAATCAAATGAGGCGAAACAAAGAAGGCCATTAGGATTTTTTCCAATTAAAGATAAAAATTCTATCTTAGAGAAGGAATCTATCCAAGAAGAACCTGGTAAATTTTTTCCAGATTCTATAGAAATATGAACTTGCATGTATCGTAAACTTAACCCATCATGATCTGTCATCTTTACACCAATTTTATCTAATGTCAGAATATAAATTATACATTATTCTATCGGTCAAAAGTTGTGAAAAAAAGGGTTTTTTTAATTTTAGCCGAGAAAAACCCAATTCATGATAGGTACATGATTAATAGTGCGAAACACTTCGCAGGCATGGACATGTACGGTAGGAAAGAATTCAAGGCAATTATGCTAG
>JBJLBJ010000008.1:0-26033 GCA_045568235.1 Candidatus Thalassarchaeaceae archaeon | reverse complement strand
CACTGTTTGAATACCATGTTGTACCCTATTCTTCCATTGACTTTCAGGACCTGCAAGAGTGGTTCTTACATCAATCCCTTCGCCTCTGATATGATTAACTAATTCTCTTCTTGCATTAGAGTCAAGATGGAATAATTTAGGATCTCTAACATGTATATGAAAACCTCTGTGACCAGAAAAAGATGTTTGAATATATTCTTCTCTGAAGCCAAATTCTGGTTGTAAAAAATCTTCCCATAAACTCCATGCTTGCTCTTGAATAAGATTAATCATTGTAGGAAAATCTCTATCAGAAACTCCTGGTAAATGGTCTCCATCCAGATCAAAAATTAAATCTGCACCTAGCCATTCTTTATCAATCATTTTTCGTTCTGAAGGATAATTGTAATATGCAGTACTATGAAAACATGAATGTGGAGCACGCGATTGTAAATACTTCAGAAGTTCTGATTTATCTATAAAACCTCTATGTCGTTCAGGCGGTCTACTGCCCCATGGAATAAACATCCATTCTCTTGATTTAAGTCTTGGAGGTGTCCAAAGGTTATTATGATTAAGAGATGAATAATAATCAGAAAATCTGAGTGCATGCCGACTCCATCCTTCTGCCATAAGCATGACAGGGCATAGTAGGGAATTAAGTTTTCAATTATTTTAACGTCAAACCGGAAATATCTTTGCCTTCAGTAGAAGACTCTGCACCTGTCAATTCTATATACGCTTCATATGAGACAAATTTGTCATCTAAGACAATTGCTTCAGCAAAGGTGAGAGGTTTTCCAGTAATGGCACATATTGGACCTAATTGTCCAGTGGCAGTTGACAATTTATTTGCATCTGGCATATACTGGGCAGAAAGTAATCATTATTTATTCTTACTAAAATATATCCTAAATTACACATGTTCATATTCTATAACTAAACGCGAAGTGTATGGTTGATGATGATTTAGAATATAGAATTGGTCACTCTCCTGATCCGGATGATGCTTTCATGTTCTATGCACTGACTAAAGGTAATTTAGAGACAGATAATAGAAAATATGGGCATGTCCTTTTAGATATAGAGACATTGAATAAAAATGCTCAAAAGGGAGAATACGAAGTTTCAGCTGTTAGTATTCATTCCTATCCACTAATTTCTGATAAATACCATCTGATGAACTGTGGTGCTTCTATGGGAGAAGGTTATGGGCCAATGCTAATATCTAAAGAAATGTTATCCATAGAGGAGGCCAAAAAGAAAAAAATAGCCATACCCGGTTTAGGTACTAGTGCATACTTGGCATTAAGACTTTCATGGGGAGAAGTAGATGTTGAAGTTGTACCATTTGACGAAATAATGCCAAGAGTACTAAGTGGAGAATTTGAAGTTGGTTTAATAATTCATGAAGGGCAAGTTACTTGGAAAGATGAAGGAGTTCATTTAGTACAAGATTTAGGTATTTGGTGGAATAAAAAAACAGGTTTACCATTACCATTAGGAGGTAATATTGTGAGAAAGGATTTAGGAATTGAAGAGTGTGGAAAAATAACCGAAGACGTCAAGAATAGTATAATATGGTCCATAGAAAATCCCGAGTCTTCATTGGAATTTGCCAAAAAGTGGGGTAGAGGAATAGATGATGAAACTAATAAAAAATTCGTACAAATGTATGTCAATAAAAGAACTATAGATTATGGTATTGAAGGTAGAGAAGCAATACGTGAATTTCTTAGACAGGGTATAGAAATAGGCTTAGTAAGAGACGATTTTGATGTTAAAAAAATAACTTTTGTAGGTTCGGGTGAATAAGATGGATATAGATAAACCTGAAATTAGTGAATTCGAATCAGTTGATCCTGCACCTCCAAGTAACGAAACAGACATATCTAGATTGAGGAAAACCTTAGTTGATGAAGAAGAAAAAATGTTTCAAAGAATGAGGGCGTTATTTGCCCTTAGAGGTATCGGAGGAGAAGAATCAGTAGAAGCATTAGCCGCAGCTTTTATTTCTAATTCGGCATTGTTAAAGCATGAAATAGCTTATGTAATGGGCCAAATGCAAGATAATCATGCAGTACCGTACCTAATTGAAAGATTAGAAGATATTAATGAAGATCTGATGGTTAGGCATGAAGCGGCAGAAGCATTAGGAGCTATAGGTGATAGAACTGCACTAACAACTCTAGAAAAATTTGTTAATGATCCAGAACCAGTCATCTCAGAATCATGTGAAGTTGCTCTAGATTTACTTGAGTGGGTAGCTAGTAAGAGATTAGAATATGCAAATTAGTCAAACATAAGCCAAGTAGGTCCTGTAGACAAGCCACATACTTCGGAGAGGAATAATTCTAATCCCTTAATTCCATCATTATCAAGTAAGTTACTTACTTCTTCAACAAAGTACTCCGTTATTCTTTCACCTTCAAAACCTAATTTATCAGATGATTTTGAAATTACTTCATTTCTAAATTTTTCATTCTTTTTAAATTTGTTATATTGGTTTACCATATCCTTTTGAGCAATTTCAAGTATATCCAAAGGAGAATCTTTTCTTGCTGCAAAAACACCAAAAACCATAGGTAAATTAGTCAATTTGGTCCATTCAGAACCTAGATCAAGACGAATCAGTTCAGGATTTTCACGTGCTGCAACTAAAGCTCTATCTCCAATTAATAATGCACCATCGCACTTAGAAAGCATATGATTTATATCTGGCCCGGAATCATAAAATTTAGGATCAAGCCCTCTTTGTGATAAAATCCATTTCATCAATGCCACAGATGTTGAGGAATCTGACGGCAATGCAATATCTCTCATATCTTCAATTGGCCTAGAGCCGAATAATAATACAGAGCCTACTTCACCATTACTTACAATAGCTAAATCTGGTAATAATAATAATTCTTCAGAATGTTTAGCATAATCGGCAGTTGGTATTGGAGCACACAAGCAATCTTTTCTCAAAAGGTGTCCAGTTAACCATGAAGGAGGAGCAGGCAATATTTCCCATTTTTTATCTAAAGATGTGAATATAGGATCACAATTAGAAAAGGCCACTCTTCCTAACACATTCTGCCATGACATAATATCCCTTTCTAATTATTTACCGGCATAACTATTGATTTTTTAGTAATAGGCTCATAAACTTCAAAGTTTGTATATATTGAATTTCTTTTAACAGGTACTTGTCCTGTAGAAATAATCAATTTAGATAACTGTTCCTTGTCATAATCGAGCCTAGTTTCACTACCGGCCTCATGCATTATCTCTTCGTTACCCACAGTTCCATCGATGTCATCTGCACCTGAATTAATGCATAGAGAGGCGACGTAATCTCCAATATTCATACGATATGCCTTTATGTGAGGTATATTGTCTAACATTATTCTAGATACTGCAATAACACGTATTATTTCGCTAGTAGTAGCCAATTGGGCCTCAGGTAATCTTGTTTTATCAGGGAGAAATGGATAAGGAACAAAACATTGGAAACCTGATGTTTTATCTTGCTGTATTCTTAATTTATCTAAATGTATTAACCGATCTTCTACAGTTTCAATAGTACCAAACAACATTGTGCAGTTAGAAGGGATACTCAAAGAGTGCGCTAATCCATGAATTTCTAGATATTCCGAAGAGTTTTCTTTTCCTCTACAAATTCTATCTCTAACAGTATCAACAAGTATTTCAGCACCACCACCTGGAATTGAGTTAAGTCCTGATTTTTTCAATAATTTGAGAGTTTCAAGAACACTAATGCCAGAGCGGTTAGCAATATGCTTTATTTCTACAGCAGTCAAGGATTTTACATGAATATGGGGATAAAAATCTTTAATCTTTCTATAAAGTTCCATATAATGGCTTACAGTCCATTGAGGATGGAGACCTCCTACAGAATGTACTTCATCTATAGATTCAGCAAATGGTTTGATTCTGTGTATTACTTCATCTACTGATAATTCATAAGCATCAGAATGCCTAGGCCCCTTTCTGAAAGCACAAAATCTACAAGCTAAAACACATATATTAGTTGTATTAACATGTAAGTTTTCATTAAAAAAAATGTTATCATCAAATCTAGATTGTTTAATTAAGGTAGCCAATGAACATAGAGCAGGTAAATTAGGAGTATTATACAATTTTAATCCATCAGATAAACTAATTCTTCCCCCGGACTTTAGGATTTCAAGACAGTGCATCAAAAACTTATCATTTCTTACAGAATTTGGAATCTTCATAGACTTGAGACGAATTCGCCATTCATTATCAATTGTTGAGGACGATCCCAAGACACTCTCTCCTAACAGTCCTATGATAGTTGATGATTTGAATGTGCGTCTAAAAAATTTATAAAAAAATTGGAAACTATCAATAGCCTTTAGCATAACGTCCACTGTAAGTGAGTGCATGCCGTTTAATATGGGGATAACTAAATTAGAAGAAATGGCATCAAGATGCAGAATTAACATAATTAAAATGATTCATAAGGCTCAATCGGGGCATCCAGGAGGATCTTTATCGGCAATTGACATGATTGTAGGATTATATGGTACGGTTTTAAACATAAATCCATCAAATCCAAATTGGGAAGATAGAGATCGTTTTATAATGAGTAAAGGGCATGCTAGTCCTGCTGTTTACTCTATTTTGAACGAATTTGGCATTATCAATGAGCAAGATTTCATGTCCTTCAGAAGACTAGGTTCGGTATGTCAAGGTCATGTAGATATGAAATGGACAAATGGAGTTGATTTCTCTGCTGGAAGTCTAGGCATGGGACTGTCCTTCGGATTAGGATGCTCTTTGGCTGCTAAATTAGACAATAGCGAAAGAAAAATTTGGGTGATGATAGGAGATGGAGAAACACAAGAAGGGCAAATATGGGAAGCTATAATGGCAGCAGATTTTCATTCTAGTGATAATTTAAAATTAATAGTCGATAAAAATGGAATACAAAATGATGATTTTGTATCTATACAAATGGAAGTAGGAGATTTAAGAAGGAAAATAGAATCATTCGGATGGGATGTTAGAGAAATAGATGGGCACAATATGAATGAAATATGTGATGCAATTGATTGGGCAAATAAGGGCAAGAAAGGTCCAATGGCGATAATAGCTAATACAATTAAAGGGAAAGGTGTATCATATATGGAAAATAATCCATCATTCCATGGTAAGGCACCAAACGATGAGGAATATCAGATTGCAATGGAGGAATTATCATGAGTGCACCATCCGGAGGAGGAGCTTCAAGAGATGGTTATGGAAGTGCATTACTGAAATTATCTAGCAATCCAAATATAGTAGTTCTAGAAGCAGATTTAGGTAAATCTACTAAATCTTGTCATTTTAGATCTGAATATCCAAATAGAGCTTTTTCATTAGGAATTGCCGAACAAAATATGATGTTAGTAGCAGCCGGACTAGCTTCATCGGGTAAAATTCCTATGGCTAGTACTTTTGCAATCTTTACTGAGAGAGGATTTGAACAAATTAGGAATGGAATTGCTAGGCCATGTTTAAAGGTTCATATTTGTGGAAGTCATGGTGGAATACATACAGGAAGTGATGGAAGTAGTGCACAATCAATAGAAGATTTGGCAATATATCGGACTTTACCGAATATGACAATTTTACATCCTGCCGATGATATCTCTGCAGAAGAATTAACTATACAAGTAGCAGAATTAGAAGGTCCATCTTATATGAGGACCATTAGAAATAAAGTACCACGATCTTATACAGACGAAACAAAAAATAATTTAAAAATTGGTAAGGGAAATTTACTGAAAGAAGGAGAGGATGTTGTAATAATTAGTTGTGGAGTGATGGTTTCAAAATCAATTGATGCTAGTATTATTTTGAAAAAGGAAGGAATCGATGCAGCAGTAATTGATATGCATACCATTAAACCATTAGATGAAGATTTAATAGATACATGGAGTAAAAGATGTGGATGCATAGTTACGGCAGAAGATCATTCCATTATTGGAGGATTAGGTAGTGCTGTAGCAGAACATAATTCGAGGAGTAATCTAGTTCCTGTAGAAATGGTTGGAGTGAAAGACGTATTTGGCGAGAGTGGAGATTCAGAAGAATTATTCAAAAAAATGTCAATGAGTACAGAAGACATAGTCAAAGCGGCTAAGAAGAGTATAGGTCGTAAATGAATTAGATTGGCCCTATCAAGCGTTCATTTGATGAAGGATATGTCTTGAGAGTATATTGTATGAGCGACACAGACTTAATGAAGAAGCTCCTAGATGGGACTCTAGATCCTGTTGAATTAGAAAATAATCCACATCTTTATGTTCTTGCCGAGAGAATTTATGGTAGAGAAGCATTAGAAGAGATGGGTGTAACAGGGCCAAAAATAGATTCTTATTCTGTTACAGATGAAAATAATGCATTCTCTTCTGATGTTGAAATTCCAGAATTTGTTCCTGATATAAATTCGATAATTAAAGATCAGGGTAAAATAACTAGGAAAAGAAGAAAGATGATACTTTTCATAGGTCTTTCAGGATTATTAACTATAATTACTAACATTTACATTGGTATGGGAGAAATACTATGTTCTTTAGGTGTTGCAAATATGAAGGAAATATGTGTTGAAGGAAAAACTCAAGTTGTCTGGCTAAAAGGGACATCATGGGACGGATTACATGAAATAGATACATGGGTAGAGCCAAAAACTTTGGAAATATTTGATATCTCACTAATGATTTTATTTTCTCTAATGTTTTTAATAGGCTTATTCTTCAAGAAAAAAAATTAATACATCCTAGCAAGGTGTTGTTTTTTAGTTGTTAATTTTCCTGTAATTATGCAGGGCAATGGATCTTTATATGGTTTATTACATTCTCCCAGTAATGTTAATCCAGTTTTTCTTTCCAGTAATTCAGCATCGGCATCATTACCATCAAATGGAAATTCATATACAATACTCTCAGCGATTGGTTCATTAAAAGTTATAACTCCATCCAAAATAGTCGAATCTGGTAATGGTAAAATCATTTCATCAAATAATTTATTTGCCCTATTTTTTAAAATTTCAGATATGGATTCTAAAGTAGATAATATGGAAGGAACAAGATTATTCAAAGGAGTAATTTCTTTACCTCCAGTTCTCAAAGAAATAATACATTGATCTTTAGAAATATCTTTAGGTCCAATTTCTAATCTTATTGGTACTCCTTTTATTTCCCAATGATAATGTTTATTTCCAGGACGGATATTTCTATCATCAATTTTAGTTCTTATACCACAGTCTTCCAATTCTTTTTTAATTTTATTAGAATATAGCATCACATCGTCTGTTATATGGCTTGCTATAGGCATTATTATGACCTGAATAGGAGATACTGAAGGAGGGAGTATCAAACCTGAATCGTCACCATGTAAGCCAACAATGGCTCCTAAAAGACGTTCGGACATTCCAAATGTTGTTTGATGGCAAAATTGGGTTTTTCCATTTTCATCTTCATAGGATAAATCAAAAGATTTAGCCCATTGATCCCTGTAATGATGATAGGTAGCTACTTGTAATGTTCGGCCATTTGGCATAATAACATCTGCGGCAGTAGTATACCATGCCCCAGGGAATGTATCCCACAAGGGCCTTTTCGAGATTATATTAGGAAGACATAATTTATCCAAAATATTTTGAACTATCTCAGCATCTTCTTGTATTTGCATTGTAGCGTTTTCTTCATTTTTATGTACAGTATGGGCTTCGAAGAAATGTATCTCTCTTACTCTAATAAAAGATCTTGTTTGTTTAGTTTCATATCTGAAAGTATTTACAATTTGATATGTTTTCAGGGGTAAATCGGCATGACTTCTTATCCACAAAGAAAACATATTGTACATAGGAGTTTCAGATGTAGGCCTAAGAAACATTGGAACATCTAGTTTATTTTCTCCACCATGTTTGACCCAATAAACTTCCTTCTTGAAGCCAGCATCTTCTTCTTCCAGCCTCAACTCAGATGGATCAACACCAGCATCTCTGGCAGCTTTCAATTTTGCAACTAATCTATTTTCCTTTTCTAATAAATCTTCAGGAACTAACAAAGGAAATCTATATTCATGATGGTTAGTTTTTTCCATTTCACTACGTGTAATAGAATCTATCAAAGACATTGCTTTCCAACCATAAGGTTTCCAAACATCCATACCCTTGATTGGATATCTCTTGTCTACTAAATCAGCAATTTCAACAATTGCTGGATACCATGAATTGAACTCAGATTTAGCCGGAATGCCTCTCTTAGCCTTTCCTTGGTCTTTCATAAAAAATACTGAGAAGTGACATAGTTTTGAATGTAATGGAATAAAACCTATCGAGAACTCAATATGACTGATTCTATGGCTTCGCATAATTCTTTGTAATCCTGTAATTTCGTTACTGAACCGTTTTTATCTACAATTCTAGCTCTTGGGTAATTAGAATCATGGATTTGCTCTTTTATATTTGCTATTACGGCATCTAAATCATATCTTGAGATTTGGTTAAGTGATTTTTCAATAAGAAAATCTTCTTTAACATTCGATTCTAATTTAAACCCAATTCTTATACAATTACCTACTAAAGGGATCAATTCAGCAATATGTTTTGGACCTTGAGTTAAAGTAATTTCCCAATCTCCTTGCTCACTAGATCTTTTTCCTTCTTCAGGTTCTGTGAAATAATCCAAAACAGCAGCAGCATGAATCCATGCGTCAGGTTTTTTTTCTTCTGAGGCTAAAATAATCGATTGATTCAACATTTCTTCTGGACTACCGGCTAATCTGATATCAGGTAAAATGAAATTTGGCCTTTCTGTAGTTTTTCCAACTATGCAAATGATATCATGGCCATTACGATACAAGTATTCCGAAATAATCCATCCTGTCTTTCCGGACGAAGCATTTTGTATTGCCCTCACTGAATCAATTGGTGCTCTGTTAGCGCCCAAAGTGATAGCAATTTTTTTACGATTAGGTAAAGAGCCATTGACTAAATTACAAATTTTGGCTACAATATCCACAGGGTTTAATTGTTTTATTTTTCCTTCTTTCAGAGTATCTGTTAAAACGAAACAATTCTCATAATTTAATTGTTCAACTAATTCTGTAGTAACTGGATCGTCAAATAAATCATGATGCATAGAAGGTATAAAGAGTGTAGGCGTTAGTTTTGATCTTGCAGCAGAAAGTGCCATCATTATTGGAGAATCCATAATTCCATGAATATGCTTAGCTATTGTATTTCTTGTTGCTGGTGCTACCAATATAATATCAAAGTCTTCTAATTGAGACATTTCATGATTCCAGCCCGTAATTACTTCTGAATTAGAAGCCCAAGATATGGCTAAAGGAGTTATTATTTTCTCGGCTTCCTTTGACATTATTATTGTCAGATTCGCACCATAACGTCTCAATTCCCTAGAAACTTTAATTGATTCAGTAGCCGCTATACCTCCAGTAATGGCAAACAAGATATTCTTATCTTTCAAAGAATCTCCCTTAATTGAGACGCCTGTATCTTTAACCATGCCATTCGGAATAGGATGTACTTCAAGAGTGCGTCGCTAAATAACTATAATGAGTAAAGAATATACAGTTATGGTTTTTCTAATGTAATGGCTATTCCCATTCCTCCTCCAATGCACATAGATGCTAGTGCACGATTACCATTTGTTCTATTCAATATAGATGCAGCTTTGCCTATTATTCTAATTCCAGAAGCCCCCAAAGGATGGCCTATGGCCAGAGATCCTCCATCGACATTGACTTTCTCAATATTAATTCCTAATTCATTTATTACCGCAATACTTTGAGAGGAGAAAGCCTCGTTTAGTTCAAAAATATCTATATCTTCAATTGCCCATTTTGCCCTTTTAAGAGCTAATCTTGAGGCTTCTACTGGCCCTATTCCCATAATCTCAGGATCGCAACCTATAACTGCTCCAGATACTATTCTTGCAATAGGAGTTAATTTATTTCTTTTTGCAAAATTTTCACTGCATACAATCATGAATGACGCGCCATCAGTAAGGGGAGAAGCAGTAGCCGCAGTAATTGAAGTACCAGGACCAAGAACAGGAGATAACTTAGCCATAGATTCTAATGTAGTAGTGCCTCTTATGCATCCATCTTCATATATATCTTCTTTTGAATTATTTATTGGGACAATTTCTTCTTCTAAAAAACCAGATTTTTGTGCGAAAGATGCTTTGTTATGGGAAAGAAGAGCAAAATTTTCTTGTTCACTCCTAGAAATATTCCATAAATTAGCTATATTTTCTGCTGTTTCAACCATTCCTATGTATGCTTGGGGGAATTCTAATTCTAAGATAGGACTTGGATTCCAATTGAAACCTCTTCTTTTAACACGGCTCATAGATTCAACTCCTCCGCATAGAAAACATTCTCCCCAACCAACTTCAATATTGGCTGATGCTGATAAAACAGCTTGCATTGAAGATCCGCATAATCTATTAAAAGTTGCACCAGGTACACTATTTGGAAGACCGCCAATATATGTCATTATACGTCCTATATTATACCCTTGCTCACCTTCAGGATATGCACAACCAACTAGTATGTCATCAACCATCTCAGGCAATAGGTTATTTCTTTTTAGTATAGATTTAGCCAAGTAACCAGCCATTTCATCAGGCCTTACATTAGATAATTTTCCTTTATGTGCTCTGTGGAATGGTGATCGAAGCCAATCAACTATTACCGCCTTCATGATATTGCGAAGAGATGGTAATGGATAATATTCACGGTTTGAGTTAGCGAAGATGTGCGTTTACCGAGAGGTTCATGAAAGAAAGGCACTTGGCCAAGCATGATATGATTAGAGAGTGTCAGAATCACGGATATTATGCAGATGATCATTTGTGCCCAGCATGTAATGCAGAAGGGAAATTTATCATGAGGACAGGGGAAAGAAATAGTATGGCTAGAAGATTAGCTTTGATACTTAGGCATGCACCTGAAAAATTTGATTTAGAAATGGATATTAATGGATGGGTAGATATTAAAGACATAATTAGACAATTCAAAAAAGGGGATGAAAAAAGATATCATTGGCTAAGGCCTCATCATTTCAATGCGATTGCAGAAACTGATCCTAAAGGAAGATATGAAGTAAGAGGGATAATGATAAGAGCTACTTATGGACATACTTTAGAAATTGAGTTAGATTTACCTACAGATAATATCCCAGATGCATTATACTTTCCTTGTGATCCAGAACAAACAGATAATCTAATGGAAGTTGGACTAACTCCGGGTAATAGAGCACATGTTCATTTGTCTGCATCAATTAGATCAGCAGCAGAAGCTGGAAAGGTGCATTTCTCACTACCTACAATCCTGGAAGTAGATACTGCACGAATGGTAGCCTCAGGGGAAATGATATGGCATGCAGGAGTTACTGTTTATCTAACTGAAAGGGTCGAAGGAGAATATTTATCTGTAATAGAAAATGATCATCCACAGTATGTTTTAGCTAGAGCAAAATGGGATGAAGAAGAGGAATAATTAGTATTCTCCACAAAGAAGGCAGAATTTTAATTCTGGATCTATTTCACTATTGCACTTTGAGCAAATTAAAGAATTATTCTGCTTTGGAGATAATTCATGCTTTTCATTATTACGAACAGGCGTCTCTCTTTGTACAAAGGGTGATTCGATGACATTGTCAATAGTTTCTAGTAATTCTCTGAAAAAAATTGTTTCTGATAATGCGGCATCTATCTTCAGAATTCTTCTTTTTTTCTCTTTAGGATCTTCAATACTCTCTGCTTCTGATAATTGTGATTGTAACCATCTTTGAAATTTTACAATGTCACCAGATTCGCTCATAATACTCCCAAGCAATCATCCAACATTAACTTGTCCAATAACAATATTCAATGTAAGTATTGAATACTTGTACCTCTTCGACCAAATTGTGAGTGTTAAAGGTAGAATAGTAATTAAACTTGGAGGGGGTTTAATAACAAATAAAAATAAAGTAAAAACCTTAGATAAAGATGCGATCAATAAAGTATGTGAAGTAATAAAAATATTAACTGAAGAAGGATATAAAATTATTATTGTACATGGTGCTGGTTCTTATGGACATATATTATCAAAAGAAATGAAGATTTCAGAAGGAATGAATGACGAAATATATGAAAAACAGATTAAAGCAGTAGAACAAATAAGAGAAAATATGAAAGAATTAAATAATGAAGTAATAGATTCGTTAAAGAAAGTTAATTTAGATTCTAGAGGATTTCCGCCTTCTATTTGGGCTATGAATACAGGGAAAGAGTTTATCGGAAATATTGATATTTTTGAGAAAGAAATAGGCGAGACAATTCCAATTTGTTTCGGAGATGTAGTGAAGAGAGATGATGAAAATGAATTTGGAATATTATCTGGAGATGATTTAATGTATAGGCTCTCTATGGAAATTCCGGAAGTAATTTTTACAGTTTTTTTGTTAGGAGATGTAGATGGCGTAATGGACAAACCACCTGACAACTTGGATGCTAATTTAATTTCAACATGGAAAAGGTATGATTCGATAAAAACTTCGCATAATTCAGAAGTTGATGTTACCGGAGGGATGGATTTGAAATTGACGAGAGCATCAGAAATAGCGAATAAAATTGAAAATGTATGGTTTCTTAATGGTAATAATCCAGAAAGAATCTTACAACTTGTTAGGACAGGTTCTACAATAGGGACTAAAATTAATCCATAATAACGATGGATTATAGGCAAGGTACTACTGCGACATTTGAAATATATGTCAGACGCTATTAAGCATTTGGAAAAACATGACCCTGAACAGTCAGAAATGATGGAAGAAATGTGCTTACTGGTCGACAAAGAAGATAATTTAATTGGTACGATGAGTAAACTTGATTGTCATTTTGGAGAAGGGCATAGACATCGTGCATTCAGTGTTATAATTATCAACAGTAATGGAGAAATGCTAGTTCAACAGCGTTCAAAAGAAAAAATAACTTTTCCAGGAGTATGGGCGAATGCATGTTGTAGTCACCCTTTAGATCTAGATAATGAAAATACTGATAATGAAAATGGAGTAGTTAATGCAGCAAGAAGAAAACTAGAGCATGAATTAGGAATTCCTATGTCTGTAACAGAAAATTGGGATTTTAATTTATTAGGACGTTTTGAATACCAATGTAGATGGGATGCTGATTGGATTGAAAAAGAAATCGATCATGTCCTATTAGTCGAATGTGATGCCAATGTAATTATTAACGAAAACGAAATTGAGACAGTCAAATGGCTAAATAAAGATCAACTTTTGAGTATGATGCAAAAGGAAGGAGAATGGGCTAATGAATATATAGCGCCATGGTTTTTGATGATATGGAAATATTTTTTGAAAGAAAATTACCCTAATATTGATAACATAATTAGTATAAAAAATATGCAAATAATAGATTGCGGTAAATTATATCTAGATAAGGAAAAACCTGGAAGTGGGTTGATGGATGCATTAAAGGAACATAAAAGCAAAGTAGAAGAAGAAATTATGTTTAGTTTAAGCAAAATGGAACAAAAGAGATTGCATGGTGCTATGACTCATCTATTCTCAGGTGGAGGTAAAAGATTGAGGGCAATTTTACCAAGACTAGTAGGAGAAGCGATAGGAAATGCTAACGATGGTCATTACACTTTAGGAGCATGTATTGAGATAATCCATAATTTCACCCTTGTCCATGATGATATCATCGATCAAGACCCTATTAGAAGAGGTTTGGATGCTGTACATGTAGCTTATGATGATGCAACTGCGATTAATGCTGGTGATGCTATGTTGGCAGTAGGATTTGAGATTCTTGCAGAATCATCAGAAATATCCGGAGAAAATCTCCGATATTTAGTTAGGGCAATCGGAGAAATGGTTAGGAGAGTTGCCGAAGGACAACAGGAAGATATAGAGTTTGAAAATAGAGATTATGTTTCAGAGGAAGAATATATCGCAATGATTGCAGGGAAGACAAGTGCTATGTTCGAGACTTGTGCGAGAACTGGAGCAATATTATCTAATGCCTCTCAAGATGTTGTGCTGAATATGGCTAAATGGGGCTTAAATCTGGGATTATGTTTTCAATTAATGGATGATTTAATTGACATTACAGGAGATACAAAAACCTTAGGAAAACCTGCAGGATCTGATATTATCCAAGGTAAAAGAACATTGATTGCGATTCATGCCATGGATAGTGAAATGAATCTTTCAAATTTTAATAGTATTTTTGGTAATGGACCCTGTAGTGAAAAAGAATTAGAATCAGCAATAGATGACCTCCATGAATCTGGTTCTATTGAATATGCAAAGAAGAGGGCAATGTATCATCATTCAATTGCTCATGAGTGCCTAAACAATCTAAAAAATTCTCCAGAAGTAGATGTTTTGAGAGAATTAACAGATTTTCAACTAATAAGAATTAGCTAAAAATGCATTAATCCATGTATTGTGCTTCACCAGGAAGTTCGGATTTCAAGCCTTTTCGCTCTCTAATTTCAGCAACAACTTTATTGAATAATTCTCTAGGTAAATGAACATAGCCAGCATTTTCTGTATTCCAAACTGCCCTACCTTGACTTGCTGCCCTTACGCTGTTAGAAAAACCAAAAGATTCGGCAACTGGCATTTTTCCTATTACACTTGCCGTACCGCCATCAACAGGCATATCCTCAATTATTCCTCTACGCTTATTGAGTTCACTTGTGACACCTCCAATAACATCATTTGGAGCATCTATACGAATATTTTGCATTGGTTCAAATATAACCGATCTAGCTCTAATTAATGCTCCTTTCATTGAATTTCTGACAGCAGGAATAGTCTGAGCTGGACCTCTATGAATAGCATCTTCGTGTAATTTTGCATCAACTAATCTGACCATTACTCCCATTAATGGCTCTTCTGCTACCGGTCCTTTTTTACAACAATCAATAAAACCTTCAATAATTAACTCTCTAGTTTCATGGAGGTTTTGTATTCCTTTAGTATCATTCACCAAAACATTTGTCCCATGTATTGCGTATACTTTACGCATTAAATCCTTGTCCATACCAAATTCAGAAAATTTATTTCCAACTTCTTTAGCATCTTTAGTTCTAATTGCTCCCTCTTTCCCAAAATCTCCATCTCGTAAACCTTGGATAACATTCTCAGGAAGTGGTTCAACCTCGATATAAAATCTGTTATGGCGATTCGGAGATTTGCCTTCAAATGGACGGCCATTATTATTTCCTTCAATTGATTCCCTATAAACCACAATAGGTTCACTCACTTTCACCTTTATTCCTTGTTCTTCTTCAATCCTGTAAGTTGTAATTTCTAAATGTAATTCACCCATACCTGCTAAAAGTGCCTCACCTGTTTCAGCATTAGTAGAAACTTGTAATGAAGCATCGGCTTTTGCTAAACTTCTTAATGCATCAATAAATTTTGGTAAATCTTTCATTGACTTAGGTTCGACAGCGACCGTAACAACTGGTTCCGAATAGTGACGTATTGGTTCGAAACCGGTATCATCTTGGTTACGTGTTATAGTAACTCCAGCAGCAGCACTTTTTATTCCAGTTAATGCAGCTATATTTCCTGCAGATACTTCTGATACTGCTATCCTATCACCGCCAACCATCATACTAACTTGTTGTACTCTTTCTGCCTTAGCAGCAC
Organism: Candidatus Thalassarchaeaceae archaeon; assembly: GCA_045568235.1. Taxonomy (GTDB): domain Archaea; phylum Thermoplasmatota; class Poseidoniia; order Poseidoniales; family Thalassarchaeaceae; genus MGIIb-O3. The sequence goes on along the minus strand of JBJLBJ010000008.1, from coordinate 10,327 downwards.
CGAGTGCCCAAACAGACTCTCCATGCTTAATAGATCCCGAATATACTCTTCCTACAGCCACTTCTCCAGCATGAGGATCCATCCAAATCTTTACTATCATTAATGATAATGGACCTGAAGAATCGCACTCAATCATTGATTTAGCAAATTCTGAATCTAAATCTCCCTGCCAGATATTAGGTATCCTATATTCCTGTGCCACTAGTGGAGATGGTAGTTTATCTACTGCCATATCTAAAAGAACCCTGTGAACTGGAGCCAATTTTGCTAGTTCTTTTTGCTTATCATTTTTGCAATAATCCATTACTTGGGTCATGTTAATTCCACTCTTTACCATGTAAGGAATAGACATGCCCCAATTATAGTAAGCCGAGCCAAAAGCAACAGTTCCTTTAGAAACATCTACTTGCCATGATCTGGCTAAATCCTCTGTCGGTGCAAATGTAGAGATTAATTTGTTAACTTTAATAATTATTTTCTGGAATCTTGCCATCATTTCTTCTCCATCAATTTGTAGTTCATTGATTAATCGATCTACTTTGTTTATGAATAATACCGGCCTTACTTTTTCTTTGAGTGCTTGTCTAACGACTGTTTCTGTCTGAGGCATCGTACCTTCAACCGCACACGCCAAAATTATACAGCCATCTACTGCTCTCATTGCACGAGTAACATCTCCGCCGAAGTCTACATGTCCAGGAGTATCAATTAAATTAATTAAATAATCAGAGCCATCTACATCGTGTACCATAGATGCACTGGCAGCATTAATAGTAATTCCACGGGCACTTTCTTGGTCATCAAAATCCAAAACTCTAGATTTTCCAGCTAAATCTTCTGACATCATACCAGCCCCAGCAATTAGATTGTCAGATAAAGTGGTTTTTCCATGATCTATGTGGGCAGCAATTGCTAAATTTCGAATATTCTCCCTTGTATGCATTACTTCTACTGCACGTTCAATATTATCTTCTTTACGACCCATATTATGACCTCAATTGATTCGGCGACCTGCCTAAGGTTGATAAATACGATTGTATAGAACAATAAATGAAGCAAAGAAGAGTACTTAAGTTTGTGAACCAAATCATCTAGCGGAAGATGCTATGCGTTCTACTTCATCTCTCTTCCCTACAGAGTATGAACTAACGTCGCCCTGGGCGGCTTTTGTAATTTCAGAAACTATACCTTCAGTTAGTGATTTTTTACTTTTAGCGGTTGCAGAAGCACAACCAACAGAAAGATTTCGGAGAGCGATATCAATGCGTCTCATCGGAGAAGAATCTACAGCTTTAGGTTGGCTAACAGCACCCAATTTTATTCTTGTTATCTCCTCACATGGTGCTGCTTCTTTAATAGCATCAATGAAGTTCTGTAAAGGATTTACGCCTGTTTTTTCGCTAATAGTATCTAAAGCATTTTCAAAGGCTTTAGCACAGTGTTGCTTCTTTCCTGAAAATTTACCAGATCGCATTAAATTATTAATAAATCTCTCAACTATAGAAAGATTAGCCTTTCCAAAATATTCATTTGCATGCCTACCACCAGAATGTGGAGTACCTATTGTTTGTAAATTGATATAGGGAGCTAAACCGGGATCTTCACAAACAACGTCCGTAGCATCCCATTTTCCAAAAACCATTGTCCCAATACCTGCAATAGGATCTTGGGTTGTCTTTTCTTCTTCCTCTTCTACTTCAGACATCATGACACCTACCTTACGGGTTTCTCTTTACGTCCCCTTACCATCTCATCAAGGGAAACACCATTTACTTTGATAACTTTAAATCTCACACCGGGTAAATCACCGTAAGATCTACCCTTACTTCCTCCAATACCTTCTACCAATACTTCATCATGCTCATCGATAAACGAAATTGCACCGTCTCCTGGAGCAAAGGCTGTCAATTTATTACCAGTTCTTATTAGACTTATTTTTACTGCCTTCCTTATAGCAGAGTTAGGTTGTTTTGCTTCGAAGCCCACCTTTTCGATTACAATTCCCTTGGCTTGTGTACTCCCTTTCAAAGGATCGTGTTTCAAAACTCCTCCAGAACGTCGCTTGAATTGGCGATTTCTAAATTGGCGTTCCTTCCACCTATATTTCTTACGATCACTTTTCATTTTCGAACCTGAAAATAATCCACGACCCAACTATAACCCTCTAAATGATGTCTCGGCGACCCACCTTTGGTATAAGAAATGAGAGGCTTAAGTCAATTGATATTGACATAAAATGTCATTGTTATTGCTAACATTCAAACAGATTGAGCAGTTGGTTAACAATATGTCATTCCGGGACTTGCTTCATGATGTTGAAAATGTTGAAGAAAGAACTAGTGTAATTAATGAGATGTTAGAATATTCTGTTGACAACGGAAATCCTCCTCTTTTATTCACTAATATTATAGAATCAGAGGGCCATAAAGCTGCTGTAAACGTATTAACAAGAGAGAGGATATGCAATACCTTTGACATTACTCCAGGAGAATTGATTGATACAATGGCATGGGCAATGAAGAATCCTTCCGAACCAATAATTATTGAAAAAGATGAAGCGCCCGTAATGGATAATACTCAAAAAGAGGTAAATCTAGAAATTATTCCCATTCCTTGGCACTATAAAGAAGATAAAGGAAGATACCAATCCGCCTCTGTAATTATAGCAGAATATGAGGGAATTAGAAATATGTCATTTCATAGGCAATATTTGAGAGATAAAAATCATACTGTATCAAGATTTGTTCCAAGGCATTTGCGAACTATGATGGATAAGGCACAAGAAAATGGCGAGGAAGTGTCAATAGCAGTTGTTAATGCTCCCGATACCGTTGTTCTTTTAGCTGCAGCAATGTCATTCAATGAACCACTAGATGAATTAAAAGTAGCAGCATCATTGCATCAGAAATTACATGGGAGGCCATTAAAACTTGTTAAATTAGATAATGGAATAGCAGTTCCAGCAGATGCTGAATATGCAATGGAGGCAAGAATAACGCTTGAATATGATGATGAGGGGCCATATGTAGATATTACAGGAACAGTAGATGGTGTTAGACAAGAACCAGTAATAGAATATGATGCATTACATCATAGGAATAATCCAATATTTCACGCCTTGATTCAAGCAGAAGTAGAACATAGAACTTTAATGGGTATGCCAAGAGCTCCGACAATAAAAGCAGCAGTTTCAGCAGTTGTTCCATGTACTGATGTTTACTTAACTGATGGTGGATGTGGTTGGTTATCTTCGGTTGTACAAATAGAGCCTCAAAAAGAAGGAGATGGAGTGAAAGCCATACATGCAGCATTAAATGGCCATAAATCTATGAAGCAAGTTATTGTAGTAGATAAAGACATAGATACTGCAAATCCTACAAGAGTTGAATGGGCTTTAATGACTCGATGGCAACCTGATAAAGATACAATAATTCTCTCTAATCAAAAAGGATCAAGTCTTGATCCAAGTAGGTCTGAAGAAGGTTTAACCAGTAAAATTGGGATGGATGCAACACTTCCTCCAGGCATAGATAAAACAGAATATGAATCGGTTTTGTGATTTCTTTATGAATGAAAAAAATATAGATATAAAAAATATTTTACAGCATCCGAGACGGAGTCTAGGCAACAGACATAGAAGTCAAGCTGAAAAATTTCTGAAATTGGGAGGAAATCAGAAAAATATGATGTGGGCAGAGCAAAATGCAAAACAGGCTATACTATATGATTTTACTAATCCCGAAAACTGGCATCTATTAGTAAAAATAAAGATGATAAATAAAGATGATTTAGGAATTAAATTAATTCTCGAAGATTTATTCAATATTTTGGGAAGAGATAAATATCTACTAGAACAGTTGCATCAGATAAATATAATCCAGTCAGGTATTAAACTATTGGAAGCTGCATTTAGAATAGACCCTTTAGATCCTGATAAATGGTGGTTAAAAATTAAAAATGAAAATAAAGAAATTAAGAAATTTGGAAAGAGATTGAAGCTTTTAGATATTAGAGATCCTAGAGCTAATATTCTATTTTCTCGACGAATTGAGAGATTAAAAAAGGCTGGTTATGAAGATTTATTCCTAGAATTAAGTAAGCATCTATTATCGCAAAATTCCTCAAACTTTGAATTATGGATAGAATTAGGAAAATTACATGAGAGAAGAGAAGAGTTTGATCAGGCTTGGTTTTGCTACGATCAGGCCCAAACTCATTTCCCTAAATCCAAATCTAGAGAATTATTCAAAGAACGAATGGAAAATAAATTAGATGGCTTAAAAAGTAGTCCTTGGAAAGTCCCTAAAATATCTCAAAGAGTAGATTTTCTGAGAAAAATGGAAGAAATTTCAAATTCAAAAGTTGAGATTGAAGAAATAGGATTAACAGAGAAGAAAATCAGTTTAAAAGAGAAAATTGAATTGATGATGGAACAGGATAGAGTATCAGAGGCATTTTTTATGACCAGGAGATTGGCTGCTGAAGGAGATGGTGAAGCGTTATTATTAGTAGAAGAAATTCTGGAGTTGATGAAGAGTGAGTAAAAAATTTGTAGTAGTTTGGACAACTACTAAACTTGAAAAAAATGATTGTTGGGTAATGGTTTTAAACAAAAAAAGAGGATGGGAATTACCCGGAGGGAGAATAGAAAAAGGAGAAAAAATAGATGAGGCAGCATTGAGGGAATTATTTGAAGAAACAGGACTTTTGGGAATTGCTAAATCGTATAATGATTCATTGATAGAAGATGGTTATGTAGTATGGGTTGAAGTTGATGTTGAGCCAACTCATCTATCTTGGCTATCGAATGATTTAGGTATAGAAGAAGTAGGATGGTGTATAAAATTTCCAGAAAGAATGAGTTGGAGTATTGGAGAAATAAATCGTATAAAAAATTATGATTGGAGTGCTGCTAAAAGTTTTCTATCTTGAATCTCAGACAATCTATTAATTAGGATTTCCTTCCATTTATTTATTCCGAGGATTTCCGATGCATCGACAATCAAGCCAATATCATTTCTTTCTGAGCCTGATAAATCTTGAAATAATATCTGAATGAGATCTTCTACTACTAATTTAATATCAGTTGGATTGGATGGGATTGTAGAAACACCAGGTTTTTCTCTTGGTTTGGCATTTTTTACATAAAAATCCATATTTGGAGCATTGTCATCTACATTATCCAAGGCCATATCAAGCCATTCTAAACTACTAACTAAAAATTCAGGAGTCATTGAGTTTTTGGAAAATATAGTACGAGCTATCCATGCATGCCTCATTGCAGGCTCATAATCCTCCATTTTTGTGAGTATTCTGGAAGTTTCTAAACGCGATAAAGCGACAATCTCATCAGGAAAATTTGTTTCTGGAGAAATTTCTGAATGAGTAGCTAATGACATCATAAATTCATTTTTATTTAAATGCCAAGAAGCAAGATTTAACAGGGCAATTCCATGTAAAGAAGAATGAGGAGAAGTAGCATTTAATCTATCGACACACCATCTTAATTCATTACCTATTTCATCTCTATCAACAGCTCCAATTAATGCTCTTTCCATTCTTATTCTTGCTTCATAGTAATGATTTCTCTCAGATATACTTCTGGAGCGAGTCAATAATTCTTCTGATAATTGTAAAGCATTGCTTGTATCTCCTTCTTTCAATAAACGCTGGAAAACAATGAAATCTTCCATTAATGGAGTAATATCTGTAGATTCAGACATATTATCACTGTGATTCAAAATCAACTACTAATTCTTCATATTTTTCCCTTAGAGATTCCTCTCTTTCGATAAGTAATTTTAGATGATTTTCTATATTTATTTTGGATTGTGACAATTCATCCAACAATTCCTTTCTATTACTTACTTCGAGCAGTAAGTTTCCAACTGATTTATACACAGTTTTTTCGGGACTTTGTGATTCTAAAGAATCTACAGTAAGTGAATATTCAGAACTTTGTGAAGAAAAAGTTTGTATTTGGCCCCTAATAATTTGTAATTCTTGTACAATTTTCTGTAATTCCGCAGTATTTTTTTCTTCAGACATAAATCAACCCTCTTGTTCTACAGTCTCAAGTACTAGTTCAGATGCTATAAGTCCTCTCATTATGGTATTCCACCTAGCACGTAATTCTACAAAGCTATTAGCAGACTCATTAATGATTATGATTCCGTCTTTATTTTCAAAAAGAGCTTCGGTAGTCAAACTTGCGGATAAAGAATCGGCAAAGGAGGATTTGATTTTCAGACTTAAAGATAAAGTCTCATTCTTCTGAATCTTCATCTAAAGCTCTCTCAGAAAGTTCTTTTTCATAGTCCAATGCTGCTTGTTGCGCGATTATTGTCATATCAGTTGCGGTCGACCCTTCTACTGATCTTCTAATTATTCTAGAATTGGCATCTGTTGCTCTTGTGTATGGTTCCCAAACACCTCCAGTAAACTTATGAGAACATTTTTTGCATTCCCAAATTCCTGAAACCTTTCTTGTTACTTTAGGATACTGGCATACTGGGCACGTGTATTTCTTTGATCTCTTAGCTATTACTGCACCTGCGCGACGGCGTACACTAACACCATATCTTGCTCCATAGCGTGCAGTAGCACCAGCTTTTTGTGTTCTCTTTGCCATTTTAATCACCTAATACTGAATCAACTAATTTTCTGAGTTCCGAAGATTTTATTTTGGCCCTCTCCATTATTTCAGCAAATTCGTCCGCCGAGAATATCCCCTTTAGACCCTTCTGAAGTGAATGGACATGATTATCATCTCCTAGAGTGATATGGATTCGTTCATCACCACCTAATTCTTCTTGTGCATTTGCATCATACACAAATCTATTTCCAACTTTATGGTATGAGCACATTATTGGTGTTTTAGAAACACTAAGAGGGTAATCTTCTCCTACTTCAAATTTTTCACAAGGTACAATTGCAGTTTTTAATGCTGCTATAGCGGCCAAACCGAATGCATCGAATAAGTTACCATCATCAGAAATTGCAAACAAATCTAAAATTACCTGCCATGCCTTTTCACCGGGAATAATACATAAACTATTCACGTCAATACAACCGGATTCCCTTATTCCTCGATCTACAACTCTTCCTAGTTCTATTGATTCAGCGCTTGGTGGTCCTGCTTCCCAATTCCTGCCTGCTACTGGTCTAACTTCAGCACCACACATCAAACCTCCTTCATTTGGCCTATCTGGATAAGGTGTCATTAATTGAAATTTTACGCCTGCATAAACTATTGTATCTCCCATTGTTACTTTTGCCGAACCTTCAGCACGATCTAAAACATCTACTTCAAGAGATATATCTCTACCATCCCATCTACCTCTACCATCAATTCTCTGATCGTTTATTGCTAATTCACTTAAATGGGCACGCAAAAGTTTTGATACCATAGGAATTGCCATCAATTAGCACCTCCTTTTCTTAAAGCTTCGACCATTATCTTGTGAACCTCGGAAGCGGCTTGAATATTGTAGTCCCAAGCAGTTTGAAATTCTTCAGGAGAAAGATCGCCATCCATTTGTAGGAATACTAATTCGCCAGAATTAGGTAATACACCCATCGGAAGATCTGCTTCTCCATAATTATCTTCTTCTTTATTCAAATCACATACAACTACATCGTTAACTTTACCTGAAGCAACAGAAACAACCAAATCTGTCATCGGAATTCCTGCATCAGCTAATGCTACAGATGCAGCAGTTAACCCGACGCATCTAGTTCCTGCCTCAGCACATAAAACTTCGATCTCAACACGAATTTTAGATCTAGGGTATAATTCCAACAAAACTACACTTTCTAATGCATCAGCAGTTACTTTACTAATTTCCCTACTACGGCGATTGAAGCCTGGTCTAATCCTATCAGAGGTTGAAAATGGAGCCATATTGTATCTAACATCTAGAACGGCTCTATCTTGCCTCTGTATTTTTCTCGGATGTGCTTCCATTGGCCCATAAATTGCTACAACAACATCATTAGTACCCCAAGTCATACGACAAGAACCGTCAGCTACTGGAATCACGCCAGTTTCAATTGTAATTGGACGTACTTGGGTAGCAGTTCTACCGTCCATCCTTAAACCATTTTCATCAATCATTTGAATATCTCCATATCCGCCCATTATACATTACCTCCATCACTTAATACATGATAATTCTCTGAAAGACTGTTAAGTTTATTTCTTGCTTTGATAATTCCTGAAACTTCACCATCGATCCAGATTCGACCATTGTCTGTAGTTATTATTCTACAATCTGAATCTTCTTTAATTTCTCTTAACAATTTATTATTATTTTTAGACAAATGTCCCATAAAATGAGGATCAATTTCATCAATACTACCGGTATTAATTTTTCTAAGACCCATTCCCTTCATAGTTAGGACACTGGAATGTGTTTCTTCAACTTCTTGTACTCTACATAGAACTGCTTCTCCAATATCCAGAACTTGTCGTGTTGAACCAAAAGATGCTTTGGATGGACCGAGGCTCATAGGAAGTATTGCATTAAATGGTGCACCTATATCAATGAACCAAATATTGTTTGTACAACCTTCTACAAATCCTATTACTAAATCACTAGGCCTCGGTGTATAGGTTGTATGCAATGGTTCTATACTTAGAACATTATCATCTATCATTAATTTTCCATTCTTTGTTGCCAAAAGAGTATTGTTTTTTATTAATACCCCATGACCTGCTTCAAATCTCTCAGATTGGCCAAGATTATCGCCTGGCACTACTATTTGAGAGTCTTGCGGACCGTCCGCACTATTGTTACCACTCATGTTATCAAGCCGCGCGACTAGCCTAGCCTTCATAACCTTGATGAAAGTAAAAAGTTGAAAATTATCAATCCAGTTCCTTCACAACAGCTTCAGAAGATCTTTGAGAGACTCTACTAATAATTTCATTTTTCATTCCTCCTGCCACCTCAATCACACAAACCCATGAGCCATCACTAATCCATTCTTCTTTAGTTATGATACCTCTTAATAATTGGTTTACTCCTCCATAGTCCTTTCCAGGTATTCTAAATGCTAGTTTAACAGTAATAAATTGTAAAGGTATTAGTGGCTTTAGTACTTTTACAGCTTTCTGTACTTGTTTTTCTATTGAGAGGAATGGGTCAACGGAAAACCTTGCTTCGTTTAATGCATTCTCTATTCGAGTTGCAGGATGAGGGAGTCTAGTCTTTGGGTCTGTTGCAGTAGAAGATATTTCATTAATTATTTTCTTTTTCTTTTCATTAATTATTTTTTTCCTTTGGTCGGTTGTTAACTGTATTGAGCCATTTTTTAATATTTTTTCTACACAATCAGAAAGATTAGTACTTCCAAAGGTGTTGATTAGTGCATCTGAACTTGGCCTATCACCTGCACGAGCATCAGACCAAATTTCTTCAGTAGCAAGTAAATCAGATAAATCTACAGAATCAGGATTATTTTTCCATTTTTGTACTAAATCAGGATCGACAAGTATTTCGTATCTAGAACCCCCTTTCTCCCAGCGAGCTAAAACGGCATCATCTAAACTGACCATTATCACTTACACAAGAGTGATTGCCTATAAGTAATCTTAGTAAAATAAATCAAGAAACCTTAGAGAGGTGCTTAAGAGTCTCTTCACGATTTAATTTTTTATATCCACTTGCATCCACTATAGAAATTTCTACAGTATCATGATTAAGGCTATCCTCTAAAGATTCTTGGAGAGCTTCTAGACCTAATTTGATAGCAGCGTTCATAGTCATTCCAGATTTCCAAGATTTCTCGAAGTTATCTATCACAGTAGATCTTCCCCTTCCTATGGCTCCTGCATGATATGATTGGTATGCTCCGGAAGGATCTGTCTCAAAGAGATGTGAGCCTTCTTGGTCTACGCCTGCTATTAGAAGGGCTGTACCGAAAGGTCTTGCTCCTCCGTATTGAGTAAATGATTGTTTATAATCGCACATTTTCTTTACTAAAGTTATCATAGAAATTGGGCTACCATAGGTCATCCTATTGATTTGACATTGAATACGTGCTTTATCCACTAATTGTCTAGCATCTGCAACAAGTCCGGAAGTAGTCATTCCAATATGATCATCAATTTGATACATTTTTTCTATTGAGTCAGTAATTACTAATTTGTTTGCTATTCTTTTATCAACTATTAATATTACTCCGTCCTTATACTTCAGACCGACTGTAGTTGTTCCTCTTTTTACTGATTCTCTGGCATATTCTACTTGGTAAAGACGACCATCTGGTGAAAATGTCGAAACACCATGATCGTATCCGCGTCCACTGGGCTGCATGACTATCA
>JBJLBJ010000007.1:0-28264 GCA_045568235.1 Candidatus Thalassarchaeaceae archaeon | reverse complement strand
TAACACTCATAGGTGTTCCTGTAGAACGTCCCCCTAACGCACCATCTACTAGTTTCTTCCCTGAATTTTTTAGAGTAGGTTTTTCCTCACCATTTATCCATTCATCATTATGCTCTGATCCACGCATTAAGGAAGAATTTACTCCGTGAGAGAATTCAACTGCCCTAGCACCTGGAATTGCCATTAATCCACGTGCCAATGATGGTTCTAAACCATCAAACCAAGGTTCTCCTAATCCAATAGGTAATCCTTCAATTAACAATTCAACTACAGAACCAATGGTATCTTTACTCATCCTTATTTCTTCTAAATAATCTGACATTTTTTCTGCTGCTTCTATATCTTTACAATTCAATTTTTTCATATTGATACTTTGTTCTGGAGAACTTTCCTTATTCAATTCAAATAAATGTTTTGCAGAAATTTTTCCGACTCTTAGTAAATGTGCTTCACATTTCCAACCCACATTTGCTAACATATTTCTTACTTGACTTCCCGCAGCGACAATGCCAAATGTCAGGCGTGCAGATTGAGAACCACCTCCTCTCGGATCATTAGCACCTCCTGACCGTATATATTCGACCATATCTGCGTGCCCTGGCCTAGGCTGATCTGGTAAAAATGAATAATCAGAAGACTTTACATCTGAATTTTTTGTAAGTAGCAATATGGGCCATCCAGTTGCTACACCTTCATGAACTCCTGATAATATTTCACATTCATCCAATTCCTTCCTGGTCGATAATCCCTTCCTTCCTGGTCTCCTATTTTTGATATCATTTGCCAATTTTTCATTATCAATTTCAGTCCCTGGCGGCATACCTTCTATTAGTACGCCTACACATTTTCCATGACTTTCACCGAATAAAGTAATACGTAATTTTTCTCCTAGTCCCATTCCCATTATATTTCCTCCTCCGAAAAACTGTAAAATGTAGTTTTTATCAAATCCATATCATATCTTTTAATTATATCAGATAATATCTCCACTTCCTTTTCATAACAGATTATACAAATCGCTGGTCCAGAGCCAGTTATCCCTGCAGCTATTGCACCATTAATAATAGATAGATTGCATATTTTTATCGCTTCATTGTCATCATTTGCAGCAGCAACACCCATTCCATTGGTGGTCAGTGCTTCAAAAATTTCTCTCCTTTCTATAGACTTCAATGCTTTATCAAATAGAACATTATATTCCTTAAAAGAATCCACTTTTATGTCTTTTTTCCTATTTCCTCTAATTGCAATTAGAACGCTCAAAGAATGCTCTATATCTCCTTCTGATATTACTGATTCAGAAGCATTCTTGGCCGAATCAATTAATTTCCAACCTTCTGCCATTGCACACCATGTATCATCAATACTCCCAGTAAGGGTACAGCCTGCTCCTTTCTGAGCCTTAACTGCCAAATCAATGATTTCAAAGTCATTTAAATTCATCCAAGATGCAGAGTTAAGAGATTTAATTGCAGCACACGCTAAAGCCGAACTTGATTTTAATCCCTGTCCTATTGGTACTTCACTGGAGATGTCCCATCCATATTCTTCAGGAAGAGGAAATCCTTCTGCTTTCCAGCATTTTATCACGGAATCAAGAAGTTTATGCTTATCCTGCAAATTTTTAGATTTTTTATCAACTAATTTTACTCTTGTAAGTAAATTTACTCCAACTGAGCACCCCTTTCCTGTTCCAAGTGCATGTAATATAGAAACTCCACCTCTGGCCTCTCCTTCACCTAAGGTCTTCATATTTCTCTCATCTCCCCTTCAATGGCATTACCGACATGTCGCATTCTTGAGTCCTGCATAACTAAAATTTTATCTCCCATTTTGATATTAGTTACTGACACTGCTCTACCTGAATTGTCTATTAGTCTTACAGTTTCTGCATGTTGGAGAATTATTTGACCTTTTATTTGTTCATTACTATATGAAATTTTCAAAAAGGGTCGTCTTTCAATTTTTATTCTACCTATTGAAGCGAATCTTTCATTTCCATCATGATTGATAATTTTTACCTTTTCACCCGAAATTAATTCACTAAGGTATTTTGTCTCATTTTCCTTCATTAGTATGTAAGAATGTATTGCGCCTACATTTACTCTAAAAGGTCTAGAAGGGACAAATTCAGATTCTAAAGTCTCTCCATGGACAAGACACAATGCATTCGAGGTCGAGCCAACCATTATTCCCTCTCCTTCTTTCAATCTCTCAATTAGGTCTATACAAACTCTTTCTCCAAAACCTCCAGATTCAATCGAGGTTACATTAGCCACATTTAGCCTACTTACATCATTTTTCTTTTTCTGATTATAAGTTGATTTATTCTCTCTTATTTTTACTGCCTCACTCCAAATTTCTTCATCGTTAGGCAATAATAATGCGTCTACTCCATGCTCAAGTGCGTATGCAGCACCTTCAATCTCTATCTTTTCTTCTGTCGAAACTGCTATTTTCGTACCAGTCCCTAAAGATCTTGATATCAGATTTTCCAATGGGATCATTTTCCAATTTTTACATCTAACTAATATCCAGGGAGATAAACCAATCATCGAGTAAGCCTCATCTTGACTTCTATCGTCCTCTAGATAAATTTCTGCAACATCAGGTAAATCACCTTTCCAAATCCTGTCGGCATAAATAGAAATTTTTTCAGAATATTCATTAGAACAATCTAACCAAAGCTCCATTTTTTATTCCTCTATTATTTTAATTGCCTCTGCCGCACTTACTCCTTCGTGCACAATTGCACGAAGAGCCCTAACATTCAAACTTGGATTTTTACAACTAAAAACTTGTCTTCCGATACATACTCCACTTCCTCCTGCTTGGATTGATTGCTCAACAATTACTAGTAGTTCATTGAAAGAAATGTTCTTTGGACCTCCGGCAATAAGTACTGGAATTGGTACGGATCTAGTAACCTTTCGAAAACTTTCAATTGAACCTGTCCAAGGAACTTTAACTACATCACATCCTATTTCCCACGCCAATCTAGCTGCATGTGCTACACCATTCGTTTCATCATCATCTGAAATGATGAGATTTTCTCCTCGAGGATATATCATCCCAAGCACCGGAATCTCTAATGCCCATGCATCTGTTGTAAGATCACCCATTTCGATTATCATTTCTGCTTCATTTGCTTCTCCCATATTTATTTGCCCAGAAACTCCAATTGCTCCTCTATCCAAACACTCTTCTGCAGTGGCAATACTTACTTTTTCTCCTGATCTGTTTCCTCCATGCACAGTTGATGCAGAAACATGACACACAAAGTTATTCCAAGATCTAATTTTCTTCTGATGGCTCAAAACACCTTTATGGATCACAATGGCATCTACCTGAGAATCAATCAGTTGTTCAATTATTTTATCCATATTCTCTAAACCTTCTTCTGGATACTGTGAAATTCCATGATCTAGAGGAATCCAAACGCCCTTTCCACCGGGTAAAATTTTATCAAGACGACTTTCGAGACCTTCGGACATATATAGCGCTAAGAACCATCTTCTTGAAAAGTATCGTTTTTATGATTGATCTTTTTCCTAATATATTAATGCCTTTTGAACGATAAATCAACAATTAAAGGAGCATGATCAGAAACCACCAAACCTCCTTCTCTGAGTACACTAATTTTTTCAAAAATCTTCAATGCAGCATCATTTGCAAGGACATAGTCTATTCTCCACCCTCTATCTAGAGCTCTGGCTTGACCTCTATTGGACCACCATGAATAAGGGCCTTTCATATCTCCATATTCCATTCTTAACAAATCATGCCACCCAGATGATAAAAATCTACTAAACCATTCTCTTTCATGTTCCAAGAAACCAGATGTATTCCTATTTCCTGATGGATTCCATATATCGTTTTCAGTATGGGCGATATTTAAATCTCCACACAAGAGTACTGGCTCATCTATTGATGTAAATTTTTTTGCCCATATCAATAAATCTTCTAGCCATTGGTCTTTGAATTCTTGCCTCTCAATCCTCGCTCCTCCATTTGGCAAATATATGTTTATACAATGCAATTTACCATGTTTTGTATGAAGTACTCTTCCTTCAGAGTCGTCGATGTCAATACTAGTAGAAATGCCACGCCCTTCTTCTACAATTCCTACTCTTGACCAAGTTGAGACGCCTGAGTAACCCTTTTTTTGAGCAGGATGCCAAATGATATCATGATTATCTATTGGTTGCCAACCTTTAGGCATCTGTTCTGGTAAAGCCCTAACTTCTTGAAATAGCCAAATATCACTATTAATTTTATTCATAAAATCATACAACCCTTTGCGGTGTGCGGCTCTAATGCCATTTAGATTCCACGTTACAATCCGCATGATATTCGCCTCATTGAGATAAGTCTTTTACTTTCTCTACTAAATCCATTCGTCTTAATCTCCAAACTCCAACTGGAGTCATTAATACTGCGATAAGGACTACACCTGTCATCAACTGCCAAGCAACACTCGGAACAATGGTGACAGGTATTATAAATTGCCAAGATGAAAATGAAGCGGCTAAGCCTATTGCTCCTCCATAGGCAAATAGGACGCCAACTATGCCTCCGATAATACCAATTAGAAGACTCTCAAAGAGAAGCATCAGACCAAGACTCTTCGTGGAAGCCCCTAATACTCGTAATGTAGCCAGTTCAAAATCACGTTCTGCAACATTCATTATCATCGTATTGAACATCACTACTACGGTGAAAAGAAGGCCAAGATACATCATGCTTTGGAAGATTGTAGTTTGTTGATCAAGTAAATCATTAATGCCATCGAGAAGAGTTTGGCGTTCTACGATACCGGTCGAGATTTCTCCTAAATGAGAATCAACTCTCTCCCCTTCCGGTAGTTGTAGGTAAATAGAAGTTGCATTGACTCCAATAATCTCACTCAAATCTTCACGTAGAAAATACATTGTTCGAGCAAGCTCAGCAGTCGAAATCCCAACAATTTCAATATCCTGCGATGCACCATTAATTTTTACAGTATATTTCCCTCCAACGCTCCATCCAAGAAATTTCATACTTCCTTCATCCATCATTACTTGCGGCAACGTCTCGTTAGCATTTGGTATGTTTCCTTCACTAAATGATATTGGCCGCATTCCACTTTGAAAAGAATCAAGACCTACAAGATTAAAACTCCGATCAATATCTTCAGAATCAGTAACTAAACCAAGTGGCATTTCGATAATAATTTCGTAATCAGCCGAGTTATTTTCTGCCCAATCTAAAACAGGGGCTTCAGCATCTGGCATAATGTAAACTTGTACATCCCAATCCTGATCTTCCTCAAGTCCACCAAGAAAACTATCTTCCATTCCTGCAGACATCATTTGAATCGACCCAAAAAGCATCAGAGAAATTCCGACTGCGACAAATGTCATCGTTAGCCGAATGGGTTTACGAACACTGGATCTAATTGAAAGGCCGAGCGTTGTTGGCATCCATGAAGTGAGTTTACGGAGATTGTTAGAACCAATGCGCATTTCACTTTGCCCACTTAACACTTCTAATGGTTCAAGACGACTAGCCTTCACCGCTGGAAATGCTCCGGAAATAAAAACAACTAACATGGTTAAAATGATGACTGAAAGGTATACTGAAGATGGAACTGTTCTTTCAACAATTGGTAAACCCACAAGCTCTTCATAGAAATCTAACATTTCGTTCATCCCCCAGGGTCCAGCTGATGCGCCTAAAGCACATCCGGCTCCTCCAATTGCCAAAGGGGCAATGAGATAGCCAACCATAAGTGATGAACGTCTGACTCCAAGAGTACGTAATACTGCTATTTCTTTGGCCTGACTTTGTACTAGACGCTGCAGACTCAAGACAATAGTGATAGCTGCAATCGAGGCAATCATTACGGTAAAGGGAAGTGTTGCTCGCTCGGCACCAACCAAATCTTGCCGCATGATTTCAACCGGTTCATTTTGTCCGCGATCCCGAACTCGTGCATCCAATTCGGTATCATTGAGTGTAGTCTCAACAATCATCTTCACCGCATCAATTTCTATGCCTTCATATTCTTGAGTATCGGGTAAATCATACGAAGGCGTTCCTTCAACATCCAAAACAATCGTATTACTAGTACCTATCGCATTACCAGTAAGTCTCGCCATTCCAGTATCAGAAAGATAACCGACGACATATTCGCCAGATTCAGGAGGAAACAATGAACCTTCAGGAGCCATAAGCACATGCAATGGATGGTAACCAATTCCAACAAGGGTGAATTCTACAGTTACATTTCCTGCTCCAATACTTACAATATCTCCAATACTGAGGTTGAGGGCTTCAGTGACGTGAGCATCTATGACAATTTCATCATCTGCAACTGCAGTGCGACCTTCTGAATTTCCTTTAGGCATCCATACACGGTCGGTATTGGCATCGGCGGGGATTCCATGCCACAGAGAATTAATGATTCGTTCACCATCTTCGTTACTGTAAAACATCGCTCCTTGAGTGATAGTTCTTCCTTCACATGAATCAAGAGAGAACGAGGTTACGGCGCTCAAATCCCAATTATAGGCCAAGGAGTCGCAGAAAGTACTAATTTGGCCTGGAGTCCAGATTGTACTACGGTTATCAATCCAAAGATCTGCAAGATTGGCGCCCTCATCATCATCAGCTTGCATAGCATCATACATATTGCCAAGATTATGTGCATAGCCTCCGAAAGTGATTCCTGCAAAAACACCGACAAATACCATCAAGATAACGGCAATGAGGCGGACTTTTGTACGCCAAAGACTACGTGCCAAACGTTTGTTAAGTAGATTCGACATTCAAAAACCTCCAATCAAAAACCATCGTCTGAACTACCAATTTTTTCATCAGAGATTATTTTACCACTATCAATTCGAATAACCCGTGTAGCATACTTGACTAATCCTTCATCATGAGTAACAAAAACAGAAGTGATGTTTTCTTTTTTGCACGCTCCTACTAAAACCTCCATGACTTTATTCGAAGTTTCAGTATCTAGGTTTCCAGTCAATTCATCACCAAGCAAGAGTGTAGGTCGCTTTGCTATACTACGTGCAATGGCAACTCGCTGTTGCTGACCGCCACTTATCTCGCCGGGAAAACGATCTATTTCGTCTCCAAGACCGACAAGTTCTAACAACTCCTTTGCCCGAGAGAGATTTTTATTACCTGCTAATTCCTGAATCAATAGTATATTTTCAAGAACTGTAAGATCCTGGAGTAAATTAAAAAATTGGAATACATAACCTATATTTTCTCTTCTAAAAGAAGTCATTTTCTCGGAATTATTGCGTGGAACTTCACTGTCAAGGAAGGTATAGTCTCCTCCAGTGGGACTGTCAAGGGCTGAAAGACAATTCAAAAGCGTCGTTTTTCCTGAGCCAGACGGACCTAAGAGTATGACGCGTTCACCTTCTGAAATTTCGAAAGAGACGCCATCAAGAGCTGGAACAATTCCTGCAGGCGTTTTGTAATAACGTTCCAAGTTTTGCATCCGTAACAATTTTCCCATTTTTTCACCTTTTAATTTCAAGTTGACTCAGTACTTCCTGCAAAAAATGCCATTGAGTCTCTAAATAATTCTTCCCTTCTCCTTCTTTTATTATTTCTTAAATGGATTATAGTAAATGCGAAAACTAAGAATATAAGGAATGGAATAAAAGCTTCAGCATGATATTTTTCCATAAATTCTATGATTCCTTTAGCGCTGTAAGCCCAAGTTATTGATGCAGCAGTTCCTCCAAATAAACAAGCTGCCAAAACTCTCTCAAACCTCATTCGAGCTACAAGTCCAAGCATAGCTCCTACTAACACTCCACTTGCCATGAATGGTATCCATACAAATACAATTAAGCCCCAAAAGCCATATTTATCAATTCTCTTTCTGTTTTTCAATGCTACATATTCTACTGATGAAAGTATATCTCCCATGAATGGATTTTGTAAAAGTGCTCCTGGAATGCCTCCTCTCTTAGCAACCATCGCTTCTCCAGTTAACTCATCACTTCCTTGTTCAACTCTACCTGGATTAGCATAATCTGCTAAAGTTGATTTCTCGTTTCTAGCACTAACTATTAGAGATCTTTCGCCAATGTAATAATCCAATTTGTTGCTTAATAATTGATATAAATCATTTTGTAATTCATTGAAGTTAGATTTGAAAAGGAAATATGCAAAGCGCTGTTGAGGTCTGTAAATAATCCTAATGAAAACAGAATCACTATCGACCATTATCGCAGATCCATAATCAATCAAGTTATTTTCTTTAAACCATTTTTTCGTAACGCGTCTAAATTCTTCTTCTAATTTCCCAAATTTCCCTATAGATGTAAAGAAATCACTATAATCTTCAGAAAGTGGTATTTCTCCAAAATTAGTCACTAATAATTCTGAATCAATAACAATATTTGTTACATCACTAGCAGCTTTATCTATACAAACCGATTTTAATTGTATTGGTCGCATTTCTCCAAATATTGCAAACTCTTCTAGAATATCTGTAATCATCTTAGTTTTTACTTCTGTGGGCGCAACTATGGTTTTACTACTAGTTTTATAGGGAACTAAAGCATCAATCGAAAGACTACGATCTTTGTATCTTGAAGCCTTCTAAATCAATCTTTATTCGCAATTTTTTAGCAGATTTTTGTACGGTTCTTTGAATCAATCTTTTCATTTGCCTTGTTGATAGCAAATCATCAACCTCTCTATGGTATAGCCTATGCATTAGCGGATATTGAACACACAAGAAAAATATTGACATCCCCAGTGAAACAGATGCTAACCACCAAGGAGGTACTCCTGCACTTCCTCCTGTCAGCATGGCAGTTTCTCTTCCTCCTGCCCATTCTAATCCCATTAGTGCCCACCCCCATATGCCTAATTGTTGGACTGACATACATGCCCTATCCTCCCTATCAGAAATTTCGGGTATTTTTTGAATTTCAGAATTGCCATATTTCCCCATAGTAATGAATTTTATCAGTGGAATCTCATTTGTTATTCTACTTTCCATATGTAATTCAACTTCTTTATAGAAATTTTCAGAAGGATCTCCAAGTATTGTGTAATTCAATAATTGATCTTCTGTCAAATGTGAAAGATTAACATCCTCATTCCAAATGTAAAGTGTCATATTCACTTTATACTCTCCATCTCCAATATTTTCCGAATAAAGAGTAACTTCTTGATTTCCAAGTCCGCCAAAGTATCTATCAGTATTATTTTCGTCACTTTGAATTTTCACAGACATTATCGTAGTTTTTTCAGGATTTACATTATAGGTTTTAATTCTTATATTTTCATCAATTGAGTATATTTCAAAATACATCACGTCCCTTTTATCTGTACAATCTTCTGAATCAAAAATTGTTCCTGATAGTGCATTATCTACTGCAATTGAGTCCGAAGCAACAATCCCTGAAGATGCAATAAAAACACCTCCAAAAAACATAATTCCAGCAAGAACGCCAAATACCAAGGTGTAATCATCACTAGTTCTTGGCCTAATTGTGTTTACTAGGAATGTTTTATCAGCATTCAATCTTCTATCGCGAATTTTTTTCAGTTCTTTATCGATAACTTGATTCTCATTTTCCTTGAGATTAATATTTTCTGAATTATTATCATATTCCAACTCAGAATCTATCTTTCTTTCAGAGGTTTCAGAACCCTCGCCCTCTTTCACGATTGCCCGTAACAGTCTAGACATATATTAATGCCTCCTAAATGCACTACCAATGTCCAATAATTTTTTTCCTCTATTGAAATTATTAACATTAAAAAAAACAAATTCAACAGTAATTTTAATGTCCTCCTACTACGTAGGAGTTACATGAGTAGAGTGAGCAGGGCCAAATCATCTCTCTCATTATTGATCACTTTCATTCTTTTACTGCCTCCAATACTTACATTGGCCACATCTATCGATTATCCTAGTTTACAGGAAGAAAGTCAAAATTCAAAAATCAAAGAATCAATAATATACATACCGGATAAGCACCCTATTGGCTTACAAGATACTACTGACCTATCTCATGGATGGTTTGACGAAGAGGTTGCGGGAGAGGCATGGTTGTTTTACAGAACTGCCCATTATGTGCCAATTGATTATTGGGAAGATGTAACAGATGAATCGATAGTAAATGGATGGCACGTCCTTGCTCATGAATATCCTGTGCCTTCTGATTGGAAAGAGCAATTAAAATCTATTGGAATTGATTGTTTTTCATATCTTCCTCCTCAAGGTTTCCACTGCAATGTCCCAAAGATGTCTCCAATGACTCTATCAGATTATGGCGTAATAGGGGCTTTCCGTCTAGATAGCACTGACAAATTAGCTCCAGATATTATTCCAATACTTAATGGGGCTAATTTCGGTCAGTTGATGGACAAAGATAGATATCTGATAAATTTGGTATTATCCGGTAAAGACGAAGGTCACAATTTACTTTCTGAGGGAATCGAAATAAATATGCTCTCGGGAGTATATTCCTCTGTTCTTGTCGATGAGAAACAAATTGAATGGCTATCCAAACAACCCTTTGTAGAATGGATTGAACCAAAATATCCAGATGTAACTTATGATGACCAAGCTGCTGATATAGTACATTCTGATTTATTATGGGATTCAAGTTATATGGGAGGTCCAGCAAATACTCTAACTGGCGATGGCATGATAATAGCTGTAGCAGATGGAGGCTTGGATAATGCAAATGAATGTGATTCTATAGAGACTTGTAACGCTGCAAATCCAACAATTAATGCTGATTTTCAAGGTAGAATAAAAACCATTATTTCAGCTTCAACGGATAACAATAATAATTGTCCCGATGACGATCCTCATGATCCTACTGGACATGGTACTCATGTTGCAGGCACTGCTTTAGGGTCGGGACATAACTCGGCGGGCTTATACAAAGGAATGGCATATGAGGCTGAACTGTGGTTTTATGCAATGAATAATGGAAATCCTTGTACAAGTGGCAATGAACTTCGAACACCTAATGACATTGTCAATACACTTTTTGCTCCAGCATACGAAGCTGGTGCCAGGGTTCAGACTAATTCCTGGGGATCTGATCCAATGATCACTCCTGAATATTATGGTGACGGTCAAGGAGGAGTAACTCTTTATGGTCCAAATTATTATACTTCATTTAGTAAACAAATAGATGAGGGAGCGCATCAATATGACGATCTTGTGATTCTTTTTGCTATGGGCAATGAAGGTAAAGACTCAAATTCAGATGGAGAAATTGATACTTCTTGGCTTCAAACCCAGACAACTTCAAAAAATGCACTATCCATTGGTGCTTCTGAAAATTGGCGCCCATCTCTAGGAATATATTGTGACTTATATCCAGGAGATAAGTTTCCTGTAGAGCCAATAACGAGCGATTATGAGTCAAATAATCCAGAAGGCGTCTGGTGTAATTCAAACAGGGGGCCTACACAAGATGGAAGAATAAAGCCTGATTTAGTTGCTCCCGGGACTCGAATAATTTCAGTTTACTCACAAGAAGACGTTGAACCTCAGAATGTCCCTCTTGCTTCTAATGGAGATTATATTTACAAATCTGGAACTTCAATGGCTACTCCTGTTGTAGCCGGAGCTTCAGCCCAATTGATACAATATCTGAATAACAACGGATATCTCTCTCCCAGTTCTGCTTTGATAAAGGGAATATTCTCTGCTACAGCTGTAGATATGGCGGGGCAATACGATCCCTCATCATCAGTCCCGCTCAATGCAGCTGCCCAAGCAGTACCGAACAATCATGAAGGATGGGGCAGGATAGATGTATCTCAAGCAATTAACAGCTCTTTTATAGATCGTCTAGATATTGAAACTTCTGAAACAAAATCTATGAGATTGACGATACCTATCGGTACTCCAGAATTTAGAGTAGTACTTTCATGGACGGATAGCCCAAATATCGCAGTCACATCTTGTGCTACTCAGTGTTTGGTTAATGATTTAGATTTCATACTTAAAGATCCTTCTGGAAATGTCTGGGGAGAAGAAAATGGTGACACAAATAACCTACTCGGTATGACAGTCACAAGTCCGGATGCAGGAGATTGGGAAATAATAGTCACAGGCACAAATGTCCCCGAAGGGCCTCAAAATTTTTCCATAGCAACTAGTGGTAATTATATGTTAACGGACATGAGTCAGCCAGTCTCTGGTAACTTAGAAGAGGCTGGCTTTCAAGAGGGTTCAATATTCACCGAGACTACAATCGCTGTAGGCTCAGATCATGTTTGTGCAATACTTGACGATTCTTCTATGAGTTGTTGGGGCGATAATTCCAAAGGGCAGTTGGGCGATGGGACAACTGTACAGCGTCAAACGATGACTGCAGTCGATTTAGGCATCGGCCGTACCGCTATTTCTATCTCTGCAGGGCAAGGACACACATGCGCAATTCTTGATGATGCTAGTTTGAAGTGTTGGGGAGATAATTCAGACGGACAATTAGGTGATGGAACTACATTCGATTCATCTACGCCGGTGGATGTAGATTTGGGCTCTGAAATACCTATTTCTGTATCTGTAGGATTGAAACATACTTGTGTAGTTTTAGTTTCTGCCTCGATAAAGTGCTGGGGAGATAATTCTGAAGGGCAATTAGGCGATGGCTCTACTACAGACTCTAGCGTACCCTCTAGTGTAAATCTGGGTTCAAGCAAAGTACTAGCAGTTTCTACTGGTTCATATCATACGTGCGTAATAATCAATGACCCACTCTTAAAATGCTGGGGAGATAATTCTGAAGGGCAATTAGGCGATGGAACAAATATCGACCAATTAACTCCTGTTACGATATCGCTAAGTCCTAATCCTGTTGCTATTTCTTCTGGAGATTTACATACATGTTCAATATTATCTGATACAAGTTTGAAATGTTGGGGAGATAATTCTGAAGGGCAATTAGGCGATGGAACAAATACTGATTCTAATTCCCCAGTCTCAATAATTTCTGGTTCAAATTCAATTTCTTTGGGAAGTATGCATACTTGTTCTCTAGATAATTCTAATGTTTTAAATTGCTGGGGAGATAATTCTGAAGGTCAATTGGGCATTGGTTCTACATTGGATCAAACATCTCCAAATCAAGTTACCTTTGCAGGTGCACGTTTCCCAATCACTATTGCATCTGGCGAGAATTATACTTGCTCATCTCTGAATAATGATCTTTTATCTTGTTGGGGGGGAGACTCAAGTAGTTCTATTTCAATGTCTTCATCCCCGACTAGTCTGCCTATATCTCGATGGTCCTACATTAATGCAGCAGAGAGAGATTTAGATGATGATTCCCAGTTAAATATCTTTGATACCCATATAGCGGGAGATGGCGATGGCGATGGAGTCAGTTCGGGTCAAGATATAGATGATAATAATCCTGCTATAGCAGTATCTTGTGCTGTTGGAGAATATGGAAGATATTCTTGTCAGCCAGCAACTGTTGGATTTTATGTAGATACTCCAGGTAGTATAATCAAGATTCCCGCCAGTCCAGGGCATTATGTCTCTAGTAATGGCGCTACATCGCAAGAGCTTTGTGATATTGGAACATTTCAACCATTATCTGGTATGGATAAATGTGGCGATGCCAATCCTGGATATTATGTAGATTCCCCAGGTTCAAGTTCCCAGATTGCTTGTTCAGGAGGGACATATAATCCAAGTATTGGCTCAGAGAGTTCTTCGGCATGTATCGGCTCAGATGCAGGATTTAATGTTCCAATAATCAATTCAATAAATTCAGGAAATACTCATTCATGTTCAATACTTGATGATGGCTCGGTGCGCTGCTGGGGCGATAATGAACATGGTCAACTAGGAGATGGAACTAGGACAAATAGCCTCTCTCCTATTCTTGCATCTACTCCTTTGGGTAAATCTGCTATCTCTATTTCAATGGGTGCCGAACATACTTGTGCCATATTTGATGATGGCACTCTTAGATGTTGGGGAAGTAATTCCAATGGTCAGATAGGAGATGGCACTCTAATCGAGAGAACAACGCCCACTCTAGTCAATCTAGGCGTAGGTAAATCTGCAAAAAGTGTTTCATTGGGTCAAACTCATTCATGCGCCATATTGAGTGACGACTCTGTAAAGTGCTGGGGCAGTAATTCCAATGGTCAACTAGGAGATGGGACGACCATAGACAGCAATATTCCAAAATCTGTTACGTTACAAGGAGGGCAAACAGCAGTCTCAATATCTTCAGGATCTTATCATACATGTGCCATTTTAGAAAATCTCTCAGTAAGTTGCTGGGGCGATAACTGGCATGGCCAATTAGGTGATGGTACCAATATTAGAAATTTAGAGCCCAACAGTGTTTTATTCGAATCTGAATATGAAACAATATTTTTAGAAAGTGGTTCTTTCCACACCTGTGCCATACTGATCAATAATTCAATTTATTGTTGGGGCTTCAATTCAGCAGGACAATTAGGTAATTCCGAATTAGGTAGTTCCAATACGCCTTTATTGATACAATTATCTGAATCAGATACACCTTCTTCTGTGGGTTCAGGTTTCCATCATACTTGCACTCTATTGGATAGTGGTCATGTAATTTGCTGGGGAGATAACTCTAGAGGTCAACTTGGAGATTCTTCTTTAATAAGTAGAAATAATCCTGAGCCAGTCGATATACCTCCTGGAAGATTTGCTATATCATTATCAGTTGGTAATAGCCATTCTTGTGCGGTTCTTGATGATGCCACACTATATTGTTGGGGGATAAATTCAGATGGGCAACTCGGTAATGGCGGTTCATCAGATAGCTCTTCTCCAGATTTAATTGATTTAAATCATGGATCAGGGACTCAAACGGCCTGTGAACCGGGAACTTATCAACCAGATTCTGGACAAACATCCTGTATCTCAGCATCCAAAGGATTCAGTGCACCAGAAACTGCATCTCTCCAACAGACTTCCTGTACAGTTGGATATTATACAAATATAATAGGTCAAGCCAACTGCATTCCTGCCGCAAAGGGATTTTATGTCGACTCAGATCAGGCAATTGAACAAATCGCCTGTCCCGACTCAACTTCAACCATTGAAATCGCCTCTAATTCTTTCACAGATTGTATTTTAGATACAGATGGTGACTTTATACCAGATTATATTGATACTGATGATGATGGAGATGGGGTAGGCGATACATATGATTATGACCCACTCGATCCAGAAGTTTATGCTGATACAGATGGAGATAATGTGCCTGATAATATAGATCCAGATGATGATAACGATGGGGTGAATGATACTTTCTTAGCACCTGTTCTTGATTCCAGCGGGAACATTGTATATGAGCTACGTCCATTAGACTTATTCCCTTTGAACCAATTTGAATGGGCAGACACCGATTTGGACGGCATTGGTGACAATACTGATAACGATGATGATAATGATGGACGTTCTGATAATTTTGATACCTTCCCAAATAATAAATATGAATGGGCTGACTATGATGGCGATAAATTAGGAGATAATTTTGATGCCGACGATGATGGTGATGGTGTTTGTGACACCATTATAGGTACTTCATTCAGAGATAATTCTAATTTAAATTATGGTCAAAATCATGATATAGGATCTATTATTATTACAAACTCCAATGGAATTTCTGTACCATTAAATCATCCTTCTGTATTGACATATCTCCCTATATCTTATCCACTGATTTACCCTTCCGATTTAGTCAACCTCTCCAACAGCCATCCAAGTTATGATATAGTATTAGATAATTGTAATTTATTGGGCGATTCATTCCCATTAGATCCTTCTGAATATCTAGATACTGATGGAGATACTTTAGGCAATAATTTAGATTTAGATGACGATAATGATGGGTATAATGATTCAATTGATGCATTTGAACTAGATCCATCCGAGTGGAATGATACAGATGGAGATAACATAGGAGATAATTTCGATTTATTTGATAATGACCCACTTGAGTGGGCGGATTCTGATGGTGATTCAGTTGGAAATAATGCCGATCAATGTATTTTTGTCCCGGGATTAAATCCATCTGATGAAAATTTTGCGCATCTCTTAGCAATTGGTAATTTACTTGGATGTATTGCAGATCCTAATTTAGGAGCTGTAGAAGAGCCAGAACCCGTTGAACCAGTATATTTGGATACTGACTTTATAGATACAGATGGAGATGAGGTACTAAATTACAAAGATCTTGATGATGATAATGATGGCGTCCTTGATACTGAAGATAAATGGCCTCTCGATGAAACTAGACCATTCCCACCTTCAGTTTATATTATCAGTATATTGAGTATATCATTCTTGAGTTTAATGGGACTTAGATTGATAAATTGGCAGAAGTCTAAATTAGCCAAATTCCGTTCCAAGAGAATAAGATTGGAATAGTTAATGGTGCAGGGGACAGGATTTGAACCTGCGAAGCACTACGCACTGGGACCTAAACCCAGCCCCTTTGACCACTCGGGTACCCCTGCTTGATTTATGCGCGAGCGTTCAATAGTCAAGAAGGCAGCGCTTTACATGTTCATTTCCCATAGTATGATAACGTTGAGTTTACGCCATCGATACGACTAATATGGCTCGAATAGGTGTAGTGGGATTGGGAAATTGGGGGTCTGCTCTTGCCAAGATATGGTTAGATGATGGCCATAATGTATCTGGCTGGACAATTGAACATGATGTTTATAAATCACTAATGGAAGAGAGTATGAATCATAAATATCTCCCAGATTACGATTTATCCGGTTTGCAACCGACTATGGAAATCAATGATATTTTAGAAGAATGTGAATTAATTATCATGGCGCTTCCTAGTTCTGTAATAATCTCAGTTTTCGATGAAATGGTAGAAAATTTACGCCCCTCACATGTAATTGTAGATTTAGCCAAGGGACTGGCTCCAGAAAATGAAGATTCTGAATTAATTTCTCAAGTATTGGAAAAGAAATTATCTATTGCAGGAAAAAGTAACTCGGTAGTTGTAATGACGGGTCCAACTATTGCTCCTGAAGTAGCTAGAGGAGTTCTTACCAATGCTTTGGTCGCTTGCCATGACAAATCTGTTGCAGAACGTATCTCGGAGAGATTATCTACAGGGACATTAGTACTCACTCCAGCTATAGATCCGATTGGAGCTGAATTATGGGGCGCATACAAAAATACTGTTGCATTAGCTTGTGGCCTGGTTGATGGCCTGAGAGATAGCATAGGAGGAGATAATCTGAAAGCGGCTTTAGTACTTGCAGGGTATAGTGAAGGGATATATCTTCTTGAGAAAATGGGTGCAGATAAAAGTACAGCTTTTGGTCCAGCAGGTATTGGAGACTTGTATGTGACTGCCACCAGTCCTCGTAGTCGTAACCGTTCATTGGGAGAGAAATTAGCTTCAGGAATGAGTTTAGACAGTGCATTGTCAGAAATGCATATGGTGGCCGAAGGCGTACGTGCTACCAAATCATTCTTGGATTATTCAAAAAAGATAGATGCATCAACTCCTTTCTTGTCTGCTCTATGGTCATTACTAGAAGGAAAATCAGAAGTAGAGGATGCAGTAAGAAAAATGGTTGAGTCATACAGGAGTTAAGGAAATGTCTGCTTCAGATCTAACCGATTTTGAAAAACGTCTATTAAAGTGGCTCTCGTCATCTAATTTTGTTGAAGTACCATGGTCAACTAAACGTGCTGCTGAGGCATTCAAAGTATCAGAAAAGGACGTTTATGAAGCATTATCTGCATTAACTATCAAAGTAAAAGACAACATACAGATTTCATACAAAGACGGTTCAATAAGAATAATCGCTTCTGATATTTAATTATTACAACCTCTTCAAATTAGGTAAAATTACATCCCACCATGAAGGTTTAGATATATCTCCTTCTTCATTGAAATAAGATCTAGCAGTAATTGATAAGAAATCTATTATCAGTACCACTATGAAAATAATTATTAGGTATGAAATAACTTTGTCATATTGAAGAAACTTGAGATATAAGTTGATGTAGTAACCAATTCCTCCGGCACCTACAATTCCAATCACAGTACCATGCCTAACATTATACTCAAACATGAAAATCATCTGCGAAATCAAATTATTAGCCATCTCTGGTATTACTACTCCTGTAGCAATTTCTATTTTTGAAAGGCCCATCGATCTTGCTGATTCAAGTGGAATACTATTCATACCTTCTATTGACTCATATTGAAGTTTACCTAGATACCCAACAGTATAGATTGTCATTGCTAGAACACCAGAAAGAGGGCCAAAACCAACAAGGATAACAAAAAATATAGCCCAAATTATACTTGGTAAACTACGTGCAGCAGCCAGTAAAATTCTTGCGAAATATGAGACTCCAAGAGAGCTCAGATTCCTTGCAGCTAGGATTGAAATTGGTAAAGAAATAATTGATCCAAAAATTGTTGAGACAAAAGCTATTTTGATAGTCTCACTCATTCCAATCCAAGCAGTAGAACAAGTAAAATCAAACAATGGGTAAGTCGTACATACCGGATATACTTGAGGTTCAATAACACTCCAGCTAGGAGGCCATAAAGATTCACTGAAGAAAATGAATAAGTTCGATACACCACCGGACAATCTTCCCCAATCATCTACCATCCCATTCAATATTGAGAAAGAAAATAGTATCAAAATAAAACAAGTAGAAATTACTTTATATCTCAGCGTAACCATTCTTTCACCTCTAACATAGTAACTTCAGTAATGAACGGATTCAGTCTACCATCATCAATTACTAACAACCTATCTGCCATAGCCTTAGCTCTTGATACGTCATGCTCTATGACAAGCAATGCAGCATTATTATTTCTGATATATTCTACAACGCCCCTCAACACAGTCTCCATAGTTTCCTCATCTAATTCACTAAGAAATTCATCTGCGAGAATCAAAGCAGGCTCTTGCGCCAATGTCCTTGCTGTTGCTACTCTTCTTTGCTGTCCTCCTGATAATTTTCGGATAGGTTCTCTAATTTTATCAGTTAAACCCATTTTATCAATCGCATCTATCGACTTATTCTTCGCTTCCTTAGAAGGAATTAATGATAACATGGAATTACTAATCATCTGGATATATTTATTTTTATGAAAAACTTCTTTTTTCTGACCAGCATTGGCACCTAGCATCACATTATGCATCACACTTGCATGACGAACTAGTCCTAATCTTTGAGGGATATACCCCAACTTTCCTCTTTTAGGCCTATGAGGAATCACCTTTCCACAAACTTCGACTTTTCCAGAAATAGATTTTACTAATCCTGCAATAGTCCTTAATAACGTAGTTTTTCCTACACCAGATGGTCCAGCTATAGCTACAATCTCTCCTGGAAAAATTTCCAGATCTGGAATTTTTACTAATGTTTCATTATTTTTATACCCTATTTCTACATCAATTAATTTCACTATCGGTTTTTCATTAACTTGAGTTACCGTAATGTTTTCTTTCATGTGACAACCACCTAAGTTAGTAGAAAGTTTAGGCGAACCTAAACCCTTATTTGGTATTGTCGGGATTTCATCCTAGGTCTCTTCTTCGAAAATTTTAAAATATTCTATATAATGTCCACTTATTCCTGGAATATTACTGACCAAATTAGAGAAATGACTAAGATGTTCCTGAGAAGTAACTCTTACAACACCAGAAGAATTGAACATATTTTTTAAAATTTCAGAACCACAAGTTTCCTTTTCGGACTCTTCATCAATAACATGGATGGAAATGTCATAACACCCCGTGTGAGTTTTACCGGAAAAAGAATAATTTTCCAAGTACATTTCAAAATTGAGAGACATGAAAGCATTTAGTATTGCAGTTCTACTTTGTACATCTAAGTTTTCAGGATTATAAATTACAGTACTTGTAGGGATCTTAATATCAAATGGAAGGGCAACATATTCACTAGAATTAAGACACCAATCTAAATTATCATCTTCATTTTCATTTTCACAATAAGACTCTAAATAATCCTCTTCAACAAACGCAATATCTCCAAAACCATCAGAAAGGCATTTTAAAGCACCTAAATTACCATAATAGGAATCACCCTTCTCTGGAATTGAAGAATTTGGATCAAAGAAGTTTAATATTGTATCATTCAAATCATCAATATTTTTAGAATTATTGATATTTTCCATGTATCCCTCGTCAATCAAATACCCAACTGGTAAAACCATTCCTGCTAAACTCATCCTCTCTGGGTGACAGGAAATTTTTCCTTCCAATAGGGAATAAGGATTTGTATCAAGATTATCATCCAGATAAGCAGATGCTATGTCGCTGTCCATTTTCACATAAGCAGCAGTATTGTAATGTGTACGCTCATCCATTCCTTGCATTGCAGCCATAGCAACTAATTCAAACTCTTTCCAAGCAATCCATGCAGCAATAGGACTATCCATAATTGCTAAATCTGCGATACCGAGTTTTAATGACTCAATAATCTCACCTTCAGAATTTACCTCATGTGTAATAACTTCAACACCTAAGATACTATGTAAATAATCTGAAATTATTTGTGAATTGATATCACTGCTTGTATCATTTTTAATGGCAATTCTGACTTTCTCCATTGAAGAAGAAAGAGTACTATTCAATGTATACTTGTCGTTATAATATGCTGAAATTCCAGGTATATTAGAAATCAATTTCGAATAACTGCCTAAATGTGAAGTAGTATTAACTGCTTCAAAACCTGGAGTATTTAGTATATCACTGAGTATGTTGAAAGTAATAGGATCATTTTTCATATTAACAAGTACTTCTGTGATTTCATTAGTTAGATTATAATCTAATAATGATGGATTATAAACTACTGAATTACTGGGAGATTGTCCAAAGGCAGGCAATCCAATATATTCTTCTTTTTCCAAGCACCAAAATTCATTTTCTTCTTCTAAATCGTTATTGCACAATATTTCAACTGTGTTTTCTTCAATGAATGCTACATCACCAATTTCTTCTGAAAGACACCTCAAAGCACCAGAATGTCCATAGTAAGGAGTTCCTATCTCAGGAATAGATGAATTGGCATCAAAAAATCCATAAATAGTATTTCTTATTGTTTCTACGTCATTTGGATCCCCTATGACGTTTGCATATCCATGCCCAATAAAGAATCCCATTGGCAGTAACATACCCACTGAATTTAGCCAACCAGTATGACATGATGTCTTCCCTGAAAGAAGTGCAAATGGATCTGAATATGGATCATCATCTAGAAAAGCCTTCGCAACATCACTCTCGGAACGAACCCAAGCATTTGCATTATAGTATGTCCTATAATCCACATTTAGTTCAGCAGCCATGACTCCTAAGTCGTATTGTTGCCAACCTATCCACGCTGATCCGGCATCCATTATTGCAATATCTGCATTTCCAAATCTCAATGCCTCTATCATCGCTCCTTCTGAATCAACACTAAATATGCTGACATCATAATTTAGCTTTTCAGTTAGATAATTTGCCAACATTTCGGGATTACTATCAATTTCTTGGGAGTTTTCCTTTATTTCATAAGCAATTATTAAATTCCCTAATGTTCTTTCTTCGTTTTCATCTCCTAAACATCCCGAAAAGATAGTTGTTAAGAGAATAATGCTAATGAGTAGTGTAATTGACTTCTTCATATTGTATCTCCTTTATTGGAAATTAGTTGTAACTATACATTGCGTGTTCTGCATGGTTTTTCAATATGAGTTTTTTTCTTTACAGAATTATGTTTCTTCTTGGTCAAC
This sequence comes from Candidatus Thalassarchaeaceae archaeon, assembly GCA_045568235.1. Classification (GTDB taxonomy): domain Archaea; phylum Thermoplasmatota; class Poseidoniia; order Poseidoniales; family Thalassarchaeaceae; genus MGIIb-O3. Next base: position 6,464 of record JBJLBJ010000007.1, on the reverse strand, counting down.
GAAAGGCGCTTAAATTTAGTGTAAATACCTAATTTAAGAGTAAACATTTGTACGATATAGTAATGACCTATTGATTCTTGTTAAGACTGTGCGAAGAGAAAACTCAACTCTGTCAGTGGTCTGCATTTGTTTTATATTTATTCTTATCAGTTTCATGCCGCTTCTATCTAATGATTCTAATTTAGAAAATAAATTAATTCGGATGGAGCAATTTGGAGGAGGAGGTAGTGAAGCTAGCTTCGAAGAGCGATGTAGTCAGATAACTTTTGAAGATATATTTGAATATACTAAGGCAGAATTTCATTTTCAAGTCGATGAAGACTGGCAATCTGCAGAAGTATTTGCAACAGCATGGATAAATTGGTCAATGGCAGATGTTGTTAGGGAAAGACTAGATAGTTATTTGGAAGGACTTTTACCAAGTGGAGGAGATGGTTGGTTATCTACTGATGAGAGAGATGCAGTGATGTCAATTGCTGCTGATTGTATAGAGTACACAATAACTAGAATTGGAATTAGAGACGGTCCAGCTCACAGAGGAGGAGTAGGTGTTGACTGGAAAAATACAACTTGGGAAGGAGACAGTATAATCGTGAATCAAGTAAACGGTGTACCTTCTAGACATTCCGAAATTAGAACTTGTGAATCTTATAATCCAAATACTCCTTGTTATGAAATACCTGTTATTCCCTCAGAAAACAGAGATTGTGATGCTGATATAGATAATTCTCTTGGATTGGATGAATGTAGATTTGTTTTATACTTGAATTCCACTTTGGAATTATCTGGAATTAGTGATCCAGAATCATTTACCATAGCACTGAATGCATCAAATATGAGCAATGCTGAATTGACTTTTACTTTCCCTCTAAATAATGATTTAAGATTAGATATGTGGGAAGAGTGTGAAGGTAGGTATGTAGGTCTAGATGTAGATTTACGAGATAATTATGTGTCTCCTCTGAGAGGTAGTTGTATTGGCGATCAATCTTCTAATTATTCTTTAGACTCAAACAATGATATTTTGAGTTATACTGTATTTCCAAATTCAGATAAAATTAACTGGCCTAGTGGTGAAGATATTTTTGCCGATTTCACCACTCTTCCTGTGCCAATTGATAATCCTCCCGTATGGACTGAAGATGCGCCTATTGATGGAACTTGGTTTCCCTTATCTGAAACAGGAGACATAATGTGGGCAGATTGGGAACAAATTTCAACATGGTTCAATGATGAATTAGGAGTTTCAAACCTTGATATTTTATGTTTTGGTGATTTGAATTCGAATATCAGACAAAGTATTGATGGTTCCTTATATGCAAATATTGAATATTTACAAGAAATTACTTGTGAAGCAAGAGACTCGTCAGGACAAACATCAGGCAATAGGACATGGTATATTGGTATACCAATTTCATTATCCACTACTTCTCAATCACTTCAAAACCCTCACCCATTATACATCCAAGTATCTGATAATTGGCCTCTTTTGTCAATATCGATATCTTTGTACCAAGACGGAGAGCCAATATTTTCGGAATTTTTAGTTGAATCTTCAATCTATGTTAATATTTCTTCAGTTGGATTAACTCCAGGAGATGTGAAAGTCAAAATGATGATTGATGGAGAAAATGTTTACCAATTGATAGGTATTTATGATTTAGGAATAATTAAAGACAGCTCTCCTCCATTCCTAGTGGCATCTTCAATGGGGTTCTCAATTTCCGAACCTTCTCACTGGTCTGCCCGAGGTCAATTTAGTGATCCTGATGGAGAAGAAGTTTCCTTTTCATTCTTTATTGATGATTATTTGATGAGTACAATAGAACCATCGGGGAATACTTGGAAAATACCGGAAATAAATTTTAATTTATGGCCAGAAGATGAATATGAAATTAAACTAGAGGGCTGTGATGAATCGGGAATGTGTACAATAATCTTATTTGAAGTAAATAATAGCCACTTATATGCCGAAGAATTAGTACAACCAATCTCCCAAGACTCTATTGAAGAAAGATCAATTTCCTTTGCTAATTTATATTTGATATTTATTTCTATAGCCGGTGCTCTCATGTACACAACACGTCGCGATTAAATCATGAGTTTCTCGGGGACAGTCTCCAAAACATCTCATGAAGGAGGTATTTTAGCATCATTCGAGGGCAAACCTCCTAGTCTTGGTACAAATATAAGAATCATAGGTGGCAAAAATATTGGCAGAGTCAAAGGTGTAATTGGCAGTGTTGAATATCCCATGATTCATATCTTTCCATTATCTCGAGGAGTCGTTGCTGAAACTGCAGTAGGTGCTAGTATAGAAATTGCCCCAAGGGATAGAACCCCAAAACCCAAAAAGAATAAAGGACGAAATATTAATCGTCGTAGTAATCAGAAGAATAATGATAAAAATACTCGTGATACAAAAATAAGGCCTGGTGATTGGATATGCCCAAAGTGTAAAAATCATAATTTTGCAAGTAAGGAAATATGTAACCGCTCCAGTTGTGATACTAGGAAACCGAGGCAAGGAGTTGGCTCAAAAACAACCAAAAAAAGACCTCGTTCTAGAAACCCAAGAGCGACTTGGTCTCCGAAAAAATCAAAAAAATCGAACTCTAGACGTCATTCAAATCGTTAATGACCCCAGCATTCTTCTTTGAGGAGTGTCTCCGATGAAATATGGCCAAGAGCCCTGAGATGGTTTGGTTAGATGTTTTGGACTTAGAAGAAAAAGGAGATAGAGAAAATGCATTATTACAGGCCAGATCAGTTGTAGAAATGGATGAAAAACATGCAGATGCATGGATGGCAATAGCTCGACTTAATCTCCCTCCACTAACTAGAGGTAAACCATTAATGCCAGATTTGAAACAATGTTCAAGGGCAATGGCTGCATTGAAGAAAGTTATCCAGTACGATCCTGATAATGATCTTGCGTGGGAACTAGGAGGGGCTCTTCTTATAGATCATCTTGGCATGTTGGAGCATGGTTTAGAATGGTGGGAAAATCGTAGAAAAAACGAACCACATCAAGTAACACCCTTAGTTGAGCAAATAGGGATATTAGCTAGAATGGGTTATTATGAAGATTGTGCAATAAAACTTGATGAATTATTCAGTGAAGAAATGGATGCTCCTGCTAATCAACAACTATTACGTATGCAATCAGTAAGACAGATGGTTGAAAAGGCTGCAAAGATGGAAAATAGTGAAATTTTTAACCCTAGAGATAAATTGAATTCTAGATGGGAAATAATGAAGAGAATGAAAAATAAAAAGCCAATAACTGAAAATCGATTCCTATTCACTTTTACAGCTCCAATTGTATTCCTACTAGGCATACTTGTTATGGATGCTTTAGGAGATACGGCATTGGGGACTATTGCAGTTTTCCTAATAATTCTGTTTTTATTTGCTACAATAACTAGACTATCAAATAGTTTATTGAATAATCTAAATCGCCATGCATTAGATTTAGATCGTGCAATAGATTTTGAAACCACCTCTGGGAAAATCTGCATACCAGATGAAATTAGAGAGTCTAAATTATACGCTTCAATGATGGATATCAAAACTCCTGCATTGAAAGAAAGGATGGATATGATTATCACTTCAGGAGAAAAATTACCTAAGAAATGGGAATTAAATGTACCATAAAATTATTTTTTTTCAGATTTTTTAACCGAATATTTCACTAAGTATTGATACTTCCCAATAATATGGCAGATTCAATTACGGACGAACCAACCTCGGGAATACAGGACAAGAGAGTTCCGGATAAATTAGTAGATAATTTACCTACTTTGTATTGTTATGAAACATGTCCATTTTGTTTCAAGGTCAAAGCGCTGCTCGGTTCAAGAGGAATAAAATATTCTAAGGTTGAAGTAAATCCTATGAAACACACTGAATTACAGTGGTCTAATTGGAGAAAAGTTCCTGTTTTTATTGATTCGGACGGAACTCAAGTAAATGACTCCAACTTCATTTTACATTACATAGATGAGAAGGGAGATAATAAATTTCCTAGACATGGAGTAGATGAAAAACAAGATGAATGGATGGATTTCTCTAATTCTATATTAGGAAAATCCATAGTTGCCGTCATATATTCTTCATATTTCACTTCCCTTAAAGCACTTGATTATGTTACTAAGGTTGATAATTTTTCATTCTCTAGTCGTATAATAAATAAGTGGTTAGGTGCAATAATAATGTTTTTTGTCGGCCGGAGTCGAGCAAAAAAATTCCCATTAAAGCCACGTGATAATCTAAATTTCCAATTAGATAATTTGGCTAAAGGATTTGAAGGAGAATTTTTTGGAGGTAATATTCCTAACGGTGCAGACTTTGCTAATTATGGTATACTAAGATCAATGCAAGGGCTTTATGGTTTTGACATATTAGAAAGTCATGATTTGGTTCAGCCATGGTATACACGAATGCAAAAATTATCAGGAATTTGATTTTTAACTGATATTTTCTGTCTATGCAAATTCCCTTGTTAAGAATAATTCACTTAGTTTTCTAAATCTTTATTATAGTGTAGGCCAATATTATTATCCCGAGAAATAGAGGCCTTAACTACTAATTTAGCAACATCAATAAGATTTCGTAACTCTACTAAATCTTGTGTAGGCTTACAGGTTTTCCAAATCATTTCAACCTCATCTGAAATATGTTGTATTCTTCTTTTCGCCCTTTGTAGTCTCGAATGACTTTTGACGATTCCTACATCTGAACTCATAGTAACTCTAAGAGCCTCTAAATCAGTCCTCAAAGGAACATGTTCAATTAAAATATCCAAATCTTCTGCTCTCCACATAGGAACGCCATTAATATTATTTTTATAATTCAAATCAATATTATTTATTATACTTTCAGAAGCTCTATTTGAATAAACTACTGCTTCCAAAAGACTATTTGAAGCCAGTCTATTTGCACCATGGAGTCCGGTACAAGATACTTCGCCTATTGCATATAGATTAGTGATAATATGGCCATTAGATTTTGCCTGTCCTTCATAATTAACTACAATTCCTCCGACCATGTAGTGGGCAGCAGGCGTTACTGGTATCACATCAAATCCTATTTGTATCCCGTAAGTTTCTAATTTTTTTGTTATAGTCGGAAATTTCATTACTAATTTTTTAGCATCTAAATGCTCAGTTACAAGTAAAACGTACTTATCGCCACTCTTCTTCATCTCCGAATCGGTCGCCCTTGCTACGACGTCCCTAGTTCCTAAACTACCTCGTGAGGAATAATTATGCATATATGAGAAATCATCAGGATTATTATTCTCTCCATTTTTCCATTCTCTATACTCTGCAATAGTCATCAATATAGCCCCCTGGCCCCTTAATGCTTCAGTTATAAGAAAAGTATCTCCTGATTCTAATCCTATTGCAGTCGGATGAAACTGAAAAAACTCCATATCTCTAATATCTGCTCCAGTTCTATTGGCCATAGCAACCCCATCTCCAGTCGCTACAATCGGATTCGTAGTTTTTTTGTACAGTATTCCTGACCCGCCTGTAGCCAAAACAATATTTGTTGCAGGAAGAGTATGCACTAGTCCGTTAGGATCTAGACACCAAACTCCAGAGACTCCTTTTCTTATATCTCCATGTTTTTTCTGTATCAAATCAACAGCCATCCAATTCTCGAGAATCTTAAAATTATCGTCAATTTCAGCATGTGCATCTTTAGTCAATGCTCTCTCAATTTCTGCACCAGTACGGTCTTTTGAATGAAGTATTCTATAATCAGAATGCCCTCCTTCTTTATTCAAATCATATTCTCCTTTGTTTCCAATGTCAAATCTAACACCATGTTTGATTAAGTCATTTATTCTGTCTGCAGCCTCATTAACAACTGAGCGTACTACTTCTTCATTACAATACCCTCCTCCGCATTCCAAAGTATCTCTGACATGCATTTCTAGAGCTTCTTTATTGTCAGTATCTAATACTCCTGCAATCCCTCCTTGTGCCCAATTTGTTGATGATGTAGAAATTTCCTTTTTTGTAATTACAGCCACCTTTAATCCAGCCTTTGCACATTTTACTGCAAGGAATAAACCCGCAATTCCTGAACCTATAACTGCTACATCTACAGGATCCATCAATAATGATTGAGGTGTTTGCATAAATGCTCCTAATGGCACTCAATCAAGAATCTTCGTACTGTCAAATCTGAATACTTCTGGCATTTTTCCAATTGTCCAATAATCGCATTAAGTAAACAAAGTCCTCCTCAACCTTCATAATCCTCAAGGGCACGAGACGATAAATGTCGTCAGCGATTTTTCGTAGATGAATAAGGTGATGGGATGCATCTCAATAGAATAGAGTTAGAAAATTTCAAATCATTTGGAGGAATTGTTAACATTCCTTTGGAAGAGGGATTTACTGGCATTACAGGTCCTAATGGTTCAGGAAAGAGTAACTGTGGAGACGCCA
>JBJLBJ010000006.1:0-36150 GCA_045568235.1 Candidatus Thalassarchaeaceae archaeon | reverse complement strand
GCCTCGATATTTATAGTATCCTTTCCAGTATCTACTACACATTGTTTAGAGCTTTCAAAACTTGCCCACCCATTAATAACCTCAACACCTGCTCCTTTTAGAAGAGATTCAACACCCTTTGTTAATTTATTGACTATTGAATCTTTCCAGGAAGTCATAGCTTCCATATCGATTCTTACTTGTCCATCAACACTAAGTCCCATGTGGTTATCTTCAGAAGAATGTTTTTCTAAAGACTCAAATCTTTCTGCACTATGAATTATTGCTTTACTTGGTATGCAACCAACATTTAGGCAAACACCTCCCGCTTTATTACCTTCTACGATAACAGTATCTAATCCTAATTGACCAGACCTAATAGCAGCAACGTATCCACCAGGTCCAGCACCTACAACTAAAACTTGACATTTACGTATTTCTGACATTTCACGACCTCATATGAAAATTAGAGCCGGAGTCTCTAACATCTTCTTTAAATTTTGAATTAAAGCCGCTCCATCTGCCCCATCTACCACTCTGTGATCAAAAGAGCTTGACACATTCATTACTCTTCTAATTACGATATTGCCGCTTCTGACAACTGGCATTTCTCTAGCATTATGAACTCCTAGTATTGCAACCTCTGGATGATTTATTATTGGCGTAGCACCAAGACCGCCATCTCTTCCTAAACTTGTTATTGTGAATGTAGATCCACTTAATTCATCCAAACTTGCTGTTCCATTTCTTGCAGAACCTGTTACGCGTTGCATCTCGGCTGCCGCTTGCCATACATCCATTACTTCTACATGTTTTACTACAGGAACATATAGTCCTCGCTCCGTTTGTGTTGCTATTCCAAGATGTATTGCTCCAAACCTACTTACAATGTTTTCTTGATCATCATATCTAGCATTGCATTCAGGGTGCTGAGGCATTATTTTACTTAGTGCAAGCATAATAAATGGTAGATAAGTCAGTTTTGGCTGTGAATTGTCTCTAGTTGCATTTAGGGTCTGTCTCAATTTTTCCAATTCAGTAACATCGATTTCTTCAAAATATGAAAAATGAGGTATCGTTCTTTTACTAATTACCATCTGTTCTGCTATTTTTCTACGTAACCCAACTACCTTTACTTCTGTAACGTCTTCTCTTTTCATAATTATTGAATTAATCTGCTGACCTCCTACAGCCCCATCTGCAGCCACATAAGCATCTATGTCTGAGTGCCTTACTCTTCCAGCAGGTCCAGATCCATTTATTATTGAAAGATTAATCCCAATTTCTCTTGCTCTTCTTCTAACGGCCGGACTTGCTAAAACCTTCTTCGATTTAGGTTTAGATGTTGATTCAGATTTCGTAACTACCACCGGCTCAGGGACTACCACCGGCTCAGGGACTACCACCGGCTCAGGGACTACCACCGGCTCAGGGTCTGTAACCGGTTCAGAAATATTTGCACTGCTTGAATCTTCTATTTCTTCTCCTATTTGCTCAATATCAAAACTAATCAGAGTAGTTCCTACGGCCACCATGTCGCCAATATCGCCACTTAATGCAGTAACTGTTCCATTAATCGGAGACGGTATTGTCACAGTTGCCTTATCGGTCATAACATCTACTAGTGCATCATCTTCCTTTACAATAGATCCAACTTCAACATGCCACGTCACTATTTCTCCTTCTACTACCCCTTCACCTATATCTGGAAGTTTAAATTCATATTTTGCCATCTTTTTAGTCCTCCTGAGTCTCTTTTATCGCTGAAACAATTCTTGCCGTACCGGGCATATAGTCCCATTCAGTAGTATGCGGGAAAGGAGTATCCCAACCTGCAATTCTCTGTATTGGACTTTCAAGATCGTAAAAACATAATTCTTGTATTGAAGCAGAAAGTTCAGAGCCAAAACCACTTGTTTTTGGAGCTTCATGAACTATTACACACCTTCCAGTTTTTTTTACAGAATTAATTACTATTTCTTTATCCCATGGTAAAAGAGTTTGCAAATCAATCAAATCACAACTAATTCCAGAATCAATTATCGCCTTTTCTGCCACATGTACCATCGTGCCCCATGCAATAATTGTACATCTATCGCCTTCCATTGCTAATCTTCCCTGTCCTAATGGTATCTTGTAATAATCCTCTGGAACTTCTGCTTCGGGATGATCTTTCCATGTAGGTACATTATGTGGATCTCCATAAAATGGCCCTCTGTAGCATCTTTTTGGCTCAAAGAAAATAATAGGGTCATTCGATTCTATTGCACTAATCAACAAACCCTTGGAATTATATGGTGTTGAACAATAAACAACTTTCAAACCAGGAGTATGAGTAAATTGTGATTCTGGAGATTGAGAGTGATGATGTCCTCCTCTTATTCCTCCTCCTGCAGGAGTACGTATGGTAATTGGACACCAAAATTCTCCTCCGGATCTATGCCTGACTTTTGCTATCTCATTTACTATCTGATCATATGCAGGAAATATATAATCAGCAAATTGAATTTCTACAACAGGCCTCAGCCCATTAATGCCCATTCCAAAGGCAGTAGCGGCAATGCCACCTTCGGACAAAGGAGTATCAAAAACCCGGTGTTTGCCAAACTTTTTTTGTAATCCGTCACTAGTTCTAAAAACTCCTCCAAAATATCCTATATCTTCTCCGAATAATAACACATCTTGATCTTTCTCAAGCATGTTATCTAAAGCACTGTTAATCGATTGTACCATATTCATCTCAACCATATCATTCAGCACTCCATTTTTTCATTTCATCCCATTGTTCTTTAAGATGCCATGGTACAGATTCGTATACTTCTGTAAAAATTGTATCGGAGGAAGGATATGGTCCATTAGCTAAATCTCCGTATTTCACAGCTTCCTTATATGCAGATACTACTTCTTGGTCTATCCTTTCTTCCAAATCTTTTTGTTCTTTTTCTGTCCAATGTGAATTTTTTATTAGATGATCTTTCAATCTTTCTATCGGATCTCCGCCTGGCCAATGTTCATGCTCATTAGAAGGCCGATATCTAGAAGGATCATCACTACTGCTATGTGCTCCAGCCCTGTAGGTCAAAATTTCTATATGAGTTGCTCCAAATCCTAATTTGGCTCTTTCTCGAGCCCATTTAGTGACTGAGTAAAGTGCTAAAAAGTCATTTCCATCTACTCTAAAACAGGGAATTCCATATGCCAAACCTCTAGTTGCAAAATTATTACTGCCACTCGCTATGTTGTAATGTGTTGAAATAGCCCAGTGATTATTGACGACATTTAATATCACTGGAGCCTTAAAGACACTAGCAAAATTGAGGCCATAATGATAATCTCCTTCAGCAGAAGCGCCATCTCCAATCCACGTGATAGTTACTTCATCTAGATTTTTATATTTGGAAGCCAAAGCCACTCCTACTGCTTGACTAAATTGTGTCCCAACAGGGCTAGAGACTGAAATAAAACGTCCTTCTTTGTAGGTATAATGAACTGGCATCTGCCTTCCTTTGACATTATCCTCTACGTTTCCGATACAATGGCATATCATACTTACCATATCTCTTTCTCTTACAAATTGGGCACCAGGTTGTCTGTAGGTAGGAAAAATCCAATCTTTATTATTAAGTGCCATAGTCTGTGCAATGGCAATACACTCCTCGCCAAATGATTGCATGTAAAATGATAGTTTACCAGTCCTTTGCATTTTCATCATCCTATCATCAAAAATACGTAATCGAACCATGTGTTCTAGGCCTAATTTTAATTCTTCAGTTGTTAAATTGGGATTCCAATCTCCTAAAGCTTCTCCATTGTCATCCAAAACACGTAAAAGACCCTTTGCATGCTCAAATGTTTCATCTGCCTCACAATCAAATTTTGGCCTTTTCAAATCATTTGGATGCCATTTCCATGGTTCAAAAGAAGAAGAATCGCCAGGTCTATTGGGCGCATCAGGAATATGCAAAGGAATTTGTTCCTCCTCTCCTCTAGACATATTATACCCTACCCTCTTCATCTTATTATATTACTTTGTAATTACTGTCTTATCTGAGTTATGATAAGAAATATTGGTTACAGCAGATCCAGTGGAACTTTTATTTGCTACGGGTATTCCACCATTTGATTCTTCATACAAAAGTCCTGCTCTGTATGAAGAACGTACCAAGGGGCCACTTGCAACCGCCTTAAAACCAATTTCTCTGGCCAAACCATCCCAGATTGCAAATTTTTCCGGCTCTGGAAATCTAGATACTGGTAGATGTTTGTAACTTGGTTGAAGATATTGCCCAAAGTAATCATATCGACACCTGATGACTTCAGTAATTTCATAGTCTCTACAATTTCTTCATCAGTTTCTCCAAGTCCTACCATTAGACTTGATTTGATCTTTAGATCCGGTCTTAACTTACGTGCCATTCTGAGAATTTCTAGTGATTGTTCAAAAGATGCTCTTGAATCTCTTACTTTTGAGTCGAGACGAGGCACACATTCAACATTATGCGCAAATACTTTCAAGGGCAGTTCTTCCAGTAGCATTTCTAAAGCATCAATATTACCATCTAAATCAGAACACAACAATTCTAGTCCAATATTGGGATTTTCCTTTTTCACTTCGATAATACAATCTTTGTAGTGACTCGCACCTCCGTCTTCCAAATCATCTCTATTCACTACAGTTATTACTGCGTATTCCAAACTCATTCTTTTTATCGAATTTGCTAACTCTTTGGGCTCATTTTTATCTAACTTATCTGGCTTCTTTACAGTACCTACTGCACAGAATTTACAACCTCTTGTACAGACTTCTCCAGCTATCATGAAGGTTGCAGTACCTCTGCCCCAGCAATCATGAATATTGGGGCATCTAGCTTCTTCGCAAACTGTGTTCAGTCCATGCTCTCTAACATTATCTCTAGCTTCATTAAATTTTTTTTGAGCCTCGCCTATAGGCAATGAAGTTTTGAACCACTCGGGTAGCCTTTTTCTTTCCGCTTTACGTTTTTCAATAGCAGACATTTTCTTAATGCCATATCCATCTTTGTTTATTTCTTTGCCACCTTCTACTAGAGGGAGGCGCGGCACCATGAATGCTTCGAAAAGAACATAAACATTAACTATTATCATAATTATCTCTCCTATCTTCCTAAACCTTGTAAAAAGTTATTGTATCCGGAAAACATGAATCAAGGAACAGTACTAGTTACTGGAGGGGCAAAAAGAATTGGAAAAGCGATATCTCTGAAACTTTCTTCAGATGGATTTTCAATAGCGATACACTACAATAAATCATCAAAAGATGCCTTTGAATTAGTGGAAACAATACGTTCCAATGGAGGCGTGGCAGACGCTTTCGGCGCAGATCTTAACAATCCTGAAGAAGTTTCAAAATTAATAGCAAAAATTCATTCTGTCATGGGAAATATTTCAGGTATTGTAAATAATGCATCTTTATTTTCTTATGATGATTTACTTTCAATATCTGAAGATTCTTGGAATAATCATATGAATATTAATGCAAAATCTCCAATTTTACTTATTAGGGATTTTTATAATTTGAACGATGGTAAGAATCAAGGTTCAGTAGTTAACATACTAGATCAAAAAATTGTAAATCCTAATCCTGATTACTTATCATATACGGCATCTAAATTCACTTTATTAGGTTTAACAGATACTTTAGCTAGAAGCTTGGCCCCTAAAATACGAGTAAATGCAATCGCTCCTGGCCACACGATTGCCAGTCCAGAACAATCCGATTCTGGTTTTTCTAAATCTCAATCTGAAACTCCCTTGGGGGTCGGCCCAAGTCCCGAAGATATTGCTGATTCAGTTTCTTATCTTATGCGGGCTAAATCAGTGACTGGACAGATAATATTTGTTGATTCTGGCGAGCGATTTTTATCTAGGAAGAGAGATGTTGTTTTTGAAACGGAGAGTTAAAAATGAATTATTTACAAAATATCTTTTTACAAAACTTTAGTGACAAAGAAATACATAGAACTATATTTCTAGAATCAGTAATACGTGAAATGGATATTGGAATCCATGATTATGAAATAGGCAATCCTCAGAGGATAGAATTCAATATTTTTGTAGTAGTAAAAAATGGCAATAAAATGTTTGGAGATAACATTGAAGAAGTAATGGATTATGAATATCTAATTGAGATAATAAACTCAAAAATTGAAAAAAGATTCTCTCTCTTAGAAACTCTTGCTAACGAAATCTTGGAAGAGGTTTTGTCTCCTGTAAAAGCCATGGGCGCTACAGTAACTATATCTAAACTGGATATCATTGATTCTGGTAAGATTGGTTGCTCAGTAAGCAGATTAAAATAATTTTAATTACAATTTCTATGGTGCTGGGAGTGGGATTTGAACCCACGAAGGCCTTGCCACCGGAGCTTAAGTCCGGCCCCTTTGACCGCTCGGGTATCCCAGCAAGTATATCGCCGAGGCTTCTTGCTTTCAATCGAACTGATAATTTACTTCAATTTACGACGCATACAGTGTACTAACTTCCCGAACGTTTTAACATTTTGAATATATCCGGAGGCTGTGGCAAATAGTCCTTCATCGATTTTAACTCTTAAAAGTGCCAAAATAGCACTTTTCTTGACAATGCTACTCTTGGCACCCGTTTATTCGCCATTTAATTCAAATTTAGAAGAAAATAAGGCCATAGGAGACACTTCTTATGTATCTAAAAATACAAATCTGTATAGGTTATATTTTGCCGATCAAAGCTCTAACGATTCTGGAGGCGGTGACGGAACAATAACGACTAAAGTCCCCGATGAAGGAGGGCAAAATACTGGGAGTGTTTTAGATAGCTCGATTGAATTTACTACTCCAAAATTACGTTCTTCTTTAGATTTTGAGACTCGCTCTTCAGGCGACCAATCAAATTACTATGTGCCATTGTATTTATTCACAAAAGCATCAGGTCCAAGTGGTTCCAATGTTGAATGGACAATTACTCTAAAGGCTTCAGGTTCTCAAATTGGTTCTGCAACTTTGAGTAATGAAGCATGCGTTTCTAGTATAACAAGTAGCTGTGATGATTTTGATTATGAATTATTTGAAATTGATGTCGGCTCAAGAGATGTGTTTACAGTATCCAAAGATGAGAGACTTGAAGTTATTGTTGATGCTTCGATGTCAGGATGTGATGGAGGTGGCCTATTTTCTTCTTGTGAAGCTGAGATTGCATGGAATGAAATTGATGGTGATAGCAGATATTCAAGTATAGAAATAGATGCTAATGCTATTTCTGATAGTTTAATTTTATTACAGAGAGAAGGCTCAGAGTTAGTAGAAGGGCCAGAACTAACTTGGTATCCTAACGATATCATTTCCGAGAGAACTATGCAATTTACTTTTGATGTCAAAAGTGCTTTTGGAAGATATGATATTGCAGATGTAAAACTTCTTATGCGCGATCCCGATGGAGTTTATCGAATAGACAAAGATATAGATTCAATAGACGACGAAGATATTGAAGACACTTCGTCTGGAATATTTGGTAAATACTTATGGACCTATCCAATCGGACCTAATGGATTAATTTCTGGAGAATACTCAGTTGAACTGGAAATAACTGATATCCAAGGCCATAGTACCGTTATTGAGCATGAGACAATTCAATTGAAACAATGGGGAGTCGCATTAAATCACAGATTTGATAGATATGTAGAATTCATTGCTCCAGGAGAAACTACTCCAATACCTCTACAATTAGTCCATAGGGGAGACTCAACAAAATCAATGGATGTAGAATTAAATGTTCAAACTTCACTAGGTAGCTCTTGGCAAATTGAATTTGATCAGCCTGCAGGCTACACACTAGATCAAGGAGGAGATATTCTGAATCCTATTTTATCATTACGAGCTCCCGATGATTTAAGTAGAACTCCTGGTAAAATAAAAATTACCGCTCAGGCCGAAGCTCTAAATGATGAAGGAATTCTCACAGTAGTTCATTCAGATTTATTGGAATTAGAATTAGAAAAAATAGATGTTTACCAACCCCCTGAAATTTCGCTTTGGTCGGAAGAACATGATGTCGCTATAGCAAACTCTACCAGGGGAGATTCAATAGATCCCAACATACCTAGGTATGTCGAATACGGAGAATTTAATCCATTTATTCTCGAGGTTTTTAATACCGGTTTCGATGCCGACTCCTTTAGAATCGATATTCTGAAGCGTTCAAAGGCCATTTTCCAAGTATTTGATAATGATACTGGTAATAGAATTCTGGAGGATGAAGGAGATGGGACTTTTCATATTCCACTTTTAGAAAGGCACTCTACTCAAACTTTGAAATTTAGTGTAAAACCTTCGGATGATAGAGAAGATGACGATATTGGACAAATCGAACTGGAAATAATTAGTGAAGGCAATGCTTCTTTACGTTCAACTATTTTATTCACAATTCAAAGAACATTTGGAATAAGAGCCGAAGTATCTCATGATTGCGATGGAACTCCTCTTGGTCAAATAGAAGTCTCACTTTGTTCTGCAAATTCCGATAATCCTACTGTTGACTTAAGAGCTAGAATAACAAATACTATGGAGAATGATCAAACTTCGACCCAATGGAGAATACAAAATCCTGCGTCACTTGATAAAAATTTAGATATTAATCCAGTTTATGGTCAATGGCAGTTCACGGTCAAGGATAAGGATGGAGTATCTGTTCCAAGGGTCACGTTAGGGCCTGATGATTACACTGAAGTTTTTGTTTCAATAACATTAACCGACCAAGTTGAAGCAGGAAATCATACCGTTTATCTTAGAATAATTGAAGATACAGAAGATCCAAATCCTCGATATTTTGATTTGCCTATGATTTTTGAAGTCGGAGAAGGAGAGCCGGATTTAGAAATAGTACAAGTATCTCCAATTTCGAGATTTATGCCAGGAGATTCCTATTCAATACAGATGAAAGTACGCAATAAAGCCAATACTCCAATTACTGTACTATTGGATTCTAGCGTTGAAGAAACAGGATGGAGCATAACTATAGAAGGAAAATCTGGTTCCCCATTAATCGAATTGGATGCTTTTGATGAAGAAACATTTACTGTTGACTTGACAGTGCCAGAGGATGCAAATAACGGAGATAAAATACCAATTTCTATTACTGCATCGCCCTTGGATACAGAGCAAAGTTTTTCTGATGATTTCACGGCAAAATTTGAACTCAATGCTGTTATAGAAATTTCTTCAATTAGTGAAATAATAATTAATGAAATTACGCATCCTAGATTTTCAACAATGATTTTCGCTTTGGTCGCAATTTTAATTATTTTTGCTGGCGTCCAAAGTCGTTTGAACAGGAGAAAATGGGCAGCACAAATGGCATATTTGGAAATGCTATCTGATGATGGCAAAAATGATGAAATAATATCTCAAGAAGTCGATATCCCTTCTCCTATCCTAGCTGTTGAAGAAGAAATTCCTGATAAATATGACCAAGATGATATAGAACTAGTTTGATTATTTTTGACATATGTATGAACTACGCTCCATTCTTCTTAAGACCCTCTTATATCGCCAGAGTTTCAAGGTGGTTTCATGGATGCTCTGTTTTCGAAACCTGATGGCGAAATACAACTCAGAAAGAGTCGTTCAGCCTTATTTTTCAGTATGATAATGTTGGGAGCCTCTTTATCAGCATTAGAATTTGGAATTTGGGAAGCTATGGCGACTACAGATCAAGATGGCGATGGGTTAAGTTATGGTCTTGAGTTTTTTATAAATACCCAACCGCAAGATTGGGATACTGATAATGATGGTTTACCTGATGGGTGGGAATGGCAATATGGGCTCGATCCATTATCTTCTTCAGGAGATAATGGCTCAACTGGAGATCCGGATATGGACTCATTGAATAATTTGAATGAATATTTATACTCAATACCTTCTAATTGGGATTTTTCAGGTACTCCTAATGTATTGGATAATGGAGTTTGGTGGAATGGTACTGTCCCAGTAAGCAACTGGGATGAAGAAAGTGCCATGCAACTACTTCAAGGTTCAGGAGGAGATGGCGCTGATGAAGATCCAAAGGGTAACATTTGTTCGGATACGTTTGATAATGATCATGATGGTTTAGTGGATTCTTTCGATGATGATAATGATGGAGATGCAGATTGTAGTTCAGATGATGATGATGGAGACGGATTAATTGATGAGGATGTAAATGGCTGGGACACAGATGGTGATGGCATACCTGATGGTTGGGAAGTGGCATACGGACTAGATCCAACTTCTAATTCAAACATGGATGGAACGTTTGGTGATCCCGATGGCGATGGACTGATAAATCTCTATGAATATGTTAATCCTGCTTGGAATACAAGAAATGGTAGTACATTCCCTCCTACACAGTATTTTAGACCAGGTCCAATTAATATGACCTTCACTACTTCTCCTTGTAATCCTGTGCTTGATTTAGGCCCAGGTGGATGTGCGATATTCACTGCCGAAGTAGATGGAATCACTCAGACAGACCCTCAAAATAATGATACTGATGGTGACGGACTTAATGACTCATATGAGGCCTTAATCTTACTAACAGACCCAACCGAAATTGATACTGATGGTGATGGTATACCAGATGGAATTGAAGTAAACGGCCTTTATGGATCCCCTGAACAACCTTCAGATCCAAGAGATAACAATACAGATGACGACCATCTAGATGATGGAGAAGAAGATATTAACGGAAATGGCATTGTTGATGAAGGAGAAACAGATCCAACTAGGATAGAAGATGAAGGAGATATTGATAATGATGGATTACAAAATTGGGAAGAAAATCTGACTTGTACCTTTTGGAATGTCTCAGATTCGGACGGTGGAGGAATTAATGATGGAGATGAATTAAACTTCATGAGAAACACTAATCCTTGTATTTCAACTATAGATTTAGAATTTATGATATTAAATTGGGATTCAAACGTGAACTCCTTACAATTAAATTCTACTGAAAACATAAATCCAAATCCAATTGATTGGAGACAAAATGATGTTCCCATGGCTTATTATGTTTTATCTTCTGGTAATTTGACTGGTTTTAGATTCTCTAGTGTCGTTGGAGACACTTTACGAGGAATAGATACTGAAGCACCAATGGGAGCAACATCAATAATTATTACTAATGGCTCATGGTGTTGGAATGCTACAGCGGGAGCTGTAAATGATCCTCATTGTGATGATGATTATCCAGATTTAGATTCTGACGGCTTAGCGGACTGGGAAGAATTAGAAGGTACTTGGGGATTTATTTCACGAATAAATATGACAGATTCTGATGGTGATGGCGTCGATGATTTATCTGAAATCCAAAATTCCACTGATCCTCTGGAACCTTGTCATAATTTATTAGACACAGATGGCGATGGTTTGAATAACTATTTCGAAAATAATACTGGTTGCAGATTATCTTTTGGTATATCCTCAGGAAACATGACTCTAGATACTTACCTCACACTCTGGAATCAATCTGATTCTGATAATGGAGGAGTTTCTGATGGTCAAGAATATATCGATGGTACTAATCCACAGAATAATCCTTCTGATGATATTAATCCTACTGATACAGATGGCGATGGAATACCTGATACTATTGAACAAGATATTGGTACTGATTGGCTAGATCCTGATACTGACGGAGGAGGAATTCCGGATGGTCAAGAATGCCCAGAATCATTCTGGTCTACTAATTGTGTAGATTCTAATACTGACCCATTCAATCCTTCTGATGATATCGCATTCAATTCTTTGTTTTTTACCGCTTCTAATTTATCCGATGGGGCAGATCCGGATTTGAAACATTATTGGAGATGGCACACTTACGATTCATACACTGGCGTTTCGTGGGGCGTTAATTCTTCTTTGATTGGAAATACTTTAATCCTCCCTCCATCAAATATTTCTCAAGGTGTTTCTGATCCTGCTTTTTGGAATTCGTCTTCTGCAACCGATTGGGAAATACTATTTGAAAGTGGATTAATGACTCCTGGAATTGAGTTAATTGCTCCTTATAATGTATTTGAATTTGATAGTTGGACAGAATTTACTGCAGGTTTAAATTATTCAAACTTTACTAGAGATATAATTATTGATACTTCCAATATTGATTCATTATTTGTCTCTGCACCAGAAGTTATTTTTTCCACTAATATACGAGAAAACTCTACAGTTTTCACTGCTAGTAGTTATGCTACAGATTTACCAGAATCATATCTTTCAAACGCCGGGCAATTAGTGAATAATATTACTCAACAAGTAATCAATGACTCTGGAGCAGTATCTGCTTGGGATAAAATACTAGCTATTCAAGATTTTATTATCAATGGAAATGATACAATTACTTTCTTGAGAAATCACGATGGCTCTTCTAGGCCAGTTGGTTTAGATACTGATAGCGATATTTCTCATTGGATTTTGAATTCTTCCTTTGAGGGCAGTTGCGATGAATTTACATCTCTCTTTACAGTTATGTTGAGGCACGCAGGAATGCCTACTCGAAAAGTTACTGGATTTGCAGGTGGCGATTGGGACGGCAAGTCGTTTAATGTCTATGGAAAAGATTTCACTTGGTGGTCTGAAGTACATCTTCAAACAAATCAAAATCAAGGAAACCTCGATATGGGATGGATTCCTTTTGAAGCATGCCCCAGTATGTCATTAGTTGAAGTAGAAAATTTATCTTGGTATCCTGATTCAATAAAACGTGACCTTAGTGGTGATAATATTTCTGTTGAAGGTATTTTACAGTTTGCTGACAATTCATCCGCTGCATCGAATATTGATTTATCTTTATATTTGATTTCCCCATCAGAAATCTCTAATATCCCTGGTTCTGCATCTTTAGATGAGCATTTAGTTGCAATAACTACTACTGATGAAAATGGTTTATTTAATCTCTCAGGATTGCCAATAGAAGTCATAAGTCCTGGATATGCATCATTAGTAATCCAGACGACTAAGAAAAATTATGTCGGCGACCAAGGAATAAGTTTTTCTTGGACAATAAATATTACTGATGATGTTAATATTACTATAATTGAACCATTACCTATAAATCAACCAATGTTAGGTGTAGGAGTAAATACTACTATATCTGGTCAAATGGCTTGGTCAAGTAATCCTAAAATAGATCCAACTTTGGTTGATAATTTAGAATTACAACTCAGTTATTCGACTTCCCTTGATGGAGATGTAACTGTTTCTTCTGAAATAGGTGCAGGAGGATATTTTGAATTTATTGTCCCAATACAGGATAATGAACCTCTTGGTATTATTACTGCAACCTTGGATTTCTTCGGCTGGCATCAAGATGATTTGAATAATTTATCTTCTCCGTTGTATCATGCTAATCCAAAATCAATTACATTACCACTTAACATCACTCCATCTCCGAATATGTCTATTACTCTAGAGAGTAGTAATCTAAATAATTCAATCATTGATATCAACACCTTCATTTATTTGAATGGAACAGTCCTTAGCCGTGGACTCAATCCAAGCGCAGTTAATGGTACATTGTCATTAGACATGCGCAGATCAGATCTAAATGGCCCTTATGTCAATTTAAAGAATTGGATTCTAAATTCTTCATCATGGATTGGCACTCCCGGAGATTTTGAGATTGAATGGTTTTTCAATGAATCTGAAGTACCAGTACCTGCAGGCCCAGTAGAAGTTAAATTCCAATTCAATGCTGATAATTTATCTGCCATCGATCAAGAAACATTTACAGATATTTACGGTATTAGGAGTGAAATAAATTTTAATTATACACTTTCTCCTGATATGAGAGGGACTCCAATTGAAGTCGAAGTACTGTTAACAGATCATACAGGGACATCTCTTGCAAGCTTCTCAGGAGATTATAGTTTAGATTTTGATGGCTCTCAAGTGTGGAATTTATCAGATCCCCCTACTCCAAGATTATCAGTTGAGTGGACGCCATCTTTAGATACTGTTCCTGGTGATTATGCATGGGAACTAAATTATAATGGTTCTACTTGGCTAAAACCTTCAAGTATTTCAGATCAGATAAGAATCAGAGGTAGGGCTAATGTTACTACAAACATCGGTTCTGAATGGTCACAAGGAGGAGATATGAGTAATCCTAATTGGATTAGTGGAGTTGCTAGAGATATCATCTTGGGAACAACTATTGTTGGAAACAATTCTTCTATTTCACTTACATTACAAGTCCCTTCAGGATTACCTCCTTCTCCTGATGGTTTCCCTGCCGCACCAATAGTATATGACTTAGCATTCGGCTGGATAGATGAACAAACTGGCGCCTACAATCTTTCTTTTGTAATGCCAGGGGATGTCCCTTCGGGAGTATATGATTTACGTATAGATCTAGATTTTTCTGCTAATCCTCCTGCAGGTGGAAGATATTATCAAGATAATTCTGTATTACTAGTAAATGCAGGAATACAGTCAAAGTTTTTAGTTACTACTAATGACTCATTTGCTATTGTTGTAGCAGGAGAAAATATAGAGTTAAATGCTACTATTAATGATATTGCAGATTTATCACGAATCTCAAATATTAATGTAGAAATGTATTTTGATTGGGGCGGACCATTGGAAAATTTGTTACAAGTTAGCCAATCTAATTCCGACGGCATTGTGTCTTTCAATGCATTAATACCTGCAGATACTGTCCCTGGCTATTATGAAATAAGAATTTTTGCTCCAGATGATTTGACAGATAGTTTAGATGATGAAAATGCAGGCCGCTGGTTGAATAATGAAACTTTTGTCAATCTTACTGTACAAGTACCAAGTACTATTCAAATAGATTCTATACCCTCTGAAGTTACCGCATTACAGTTTTTTACGGTTTCTGGCATGGTAATGGACTCAGTAGATAATAATAGAACAATACAAGGCCCAGTGGATATTGAAATATTTTTCTTAGATGACCCAGATGAAATTCTAGTTTCCGATTTCACTACAAATAATAATGGAAGCTTCACTGTTTCAGTACCTACTGATGTTTCTGGAGATGGAATCTCTAGCGGAGTAAAGACTCTAATAGTCAGTGTAGTCAATGAATCCAGTCCTTTTTATCTAACTGGGACGGGAGATGCTAGTATTTTAGTCCGTGGAATAACTAATTTTATAGATACAAATCCTCTAATTAATACTGTTATAGATAGAGGAAATTCAATATTAGTAGGTGCTACACTTATCGAATTTAGTGATAATAATAAGCCATTAAGTGATTTCACCGTTTCAGTTAAATTTCATGATACATGGTTAATTGAAAATGTAACTGGAGAAGAAGGAAATGTTGACTTCATATTCACAGTCCCCAATAATCATCCATTAGGATTGGTAAATGTAACATTTTTCTTTAATGGTTCTGGGACATTACATTCAACCATTAAAATAATTAATACAATAACAATTCGTTCTCCAACATTTATAGAAATTTACCCTATACTTGCTAACCCTTTCCCGGGAGACTTTTTCAATATCACTGGTTCTTTAACCTCAGACAATGGTTCAGCATTAATTAATAGACAAGGAACTTTACTAAATCCCGCCCTTACCTTTTCAATAGATGGCGATTTTAATACTTTTACTGTTTCTTCAATATCTACAGATTCTGAAGGTAATTGGTCTGCTGAAATCAGATTAGACCTATCATTCCCTAGAGGTTCGCATGAAATTAGCGTACTATTTACTCCTGGTGTCGGTTATTTCAGTGAAAGCACAAATAATTCTTTATTTGATAGTAAAGGATATTCTTCACTCTCAATTCTTAGCCCTTTAGATCTTGATCCAGATAGTAGGACTACAAGGGGAGAATCACTCTCTGTCAATATATCAATTATTGACAATTCAGGACTCCCAGTAATTTCTGTACCATTTAATATCAGTATTGAAGACGCTGTATTGGCAACAGGTTTTACTGATTCCGATGGAGAATCATCATCAATTATTTCTATAGATCCCTTTACTTCTCCTGGTCCAATAAAAATAGATGTCTCTTTTAGTGGCATTAATGGGACAACAGGACTTCTTGGTGATGAATCTTGGACCAGAGTAGTGGTATTGGCTCCAACAATAATAGAGATACTGGAAGTTAATGGTTCGTTTATTGCTGGTGAGAAAATAACTTTCGCAGGTACTCTAACAGATGAACACGGACAAAGCTTATTTGAAGGAGAAGATAATTCAGGAGGAATCTTACATCTCTACATTGATAATGTTGATGTTGGGCCATTGTACACTACTCAATCCAATGCCACTACGAATTTCTGGAATATAACTTATGATGTTCCTTCAGATATAGATTATGGCCAACACTCGGCTTCTTTAAAATTCCTAGGAGGATTCACATGGGTAGATCCAATGGGTCAAGGAGATTCACTCAATCCTGAATATTATTTGCAATCTTCTGCAGATATTAACTTTAATATTTCTCAATTATCTCAAGTAATAATTACCACTCCAACGACAGATGTTGATCGTAATGATCTTGTTTTGATCGAAGGGCAATTAACTGACAAAGTAGGTAGAGCAATACCCAATAGAAGCTTACAGGTTTTCATGAATGAACAGTTTGTGACAGACTTATCTGTAGATGAAAATGGAGAATTTAATGTTTTCATACCAATACCTCCTGACATGGAATTAGGGCCGCAAAACGTCAAAATAATTTTTACTGGTGAACAATTCATTCTACCTTCCAATTCTTCTACTATATTTGTAGTTCATGGACCTGTATTTCCCGTTGTATTTACTCCTAGTTCAGCAGCCGTAGGAGATTCTTTAACAATCCAAGGAACTGTAAAAGATAATTTGCAAAATGGTTGGTTATCTAATCATACTATAGAGATTCTTGTTGATGGGGTTTTGATGGGGATAACTACCTCTAACTCAACTGGAGAATGGCAATATGTATGGATTGTGCCAGAATCTTTAGATATTGGTAATCATACATTAACCGCCCTTTCTCCTGAACAAGGATATCATCGTCAAGGGATGTCTAACACAAATCTTACGATAGCCTATCATACCGTAATTTCCCTATCTGTAGAATCTTCATTAGTCACAAGAGGTGGCGAATGGAAGTTTAATGGAAGATTGTATGAGGGAGATACTCCTTATCAACTGGGATTAGAAAATAGAGAAATTACAGTTTCATTAGATGGTGTAGAAATACAGAAATTATTAACAAATAACGATGGTTCTTTCACATATAATCATTCATTAGGATATCAATTATCTCGAGGAATACATGATGTCGAGTTCTCATTTGAAGGAGAATTGTTTTATTTATCTTCTGAAACAAATATTTCTACATTCGTTAGGTCTGATATACAAATAGAAATTTCTCCAATAACACACACAATAATACGTAGTTCAGAAAATCAACCGATAAAAATACAAGGTTTTGTCAGAGAGATTGGAGGTCAGTTTAATGTATTTGAAAATTTAACTCTTGACTTATACTGGGGAGAAAGTAATTTACCATTTAGAAATGATCCATGGGAAAATTCAGGGACATTCAATTTTCAGATAATTTCTAGTGCCCGTGAATTTATGAATCCTGGAATCAATAATTTAGAACTTGTAATTCAGTCCGACGACTCTCGTTTCTTGAATGGGGGCGTGATCGATATTGAAGTAAATGTCCTTGTACCAGTTGATTTTGACTTCTCAAATCTTGATTTATCTGATGGTCAGAGAATTTTACAAGGTTCAGTTAATTTAACAGCAAATGATACCGGAGAGCCTTTAGCTGGAATTCCAATGTCTGCTTTATTACTTAATGGTACTACTACTCACTTTTCTTCTACCAAACTAACAGATGTAAATGGTAGATTTAATTATGAATTTAAATCATTAGCACCACTCCCTCCACTATCTGATAAATCATCTTGGGGAGATCTACATGTTCAATTGTCTTCGGATTCAAATTTTATCGACCCTGTCAGCCTCTCCAAATTAAATTTAGAAGGTAATTTAGAGATTACTTACGAAGTAAAATCTGATAATTCCTTTTTCCAGTCAACAGTTTTTGGCCTAGGATTTATTTTATTGGTATCATTATTAGTAAGTATATTTGTTGTTTTGAATCGTCGCAAAATGTCTGAAATGTCTGAAATTGCTGGTATATTCAATTATGCTTCAGAACTTCTTGAAGCAGGTGATGAAGTGAGAGCGGCAATATATGAATGCTATCAGAATCTCTGCGAAGTTTTCATGCGCAGGGGATTCTTACGGCGTGGTTTCGAAACAGTCAGGGAATTTGAATTGGCAATAAGGCTAGCATTGCCTGAAATTAGTGAAAATTCATTGGTTGCTTTAGATAGAATATTTGAAGAAGCTCGTTATTCTAGTCATACTCTGGGGGAAACTGATCGTCAAAATGCTCAACATGCTCTTTCTTTAGTTATCAATGAATTAGAAAATTTACAAGAAGTCCCTAATAGAGATGAAAATTTAGAAGAATTAGAAATTTAATCACTCTAAGTACAATTCCAAGTAATTATTGGCCCATCTTCCACTAGATATTTTTTTATTTTTACCTATTTCAAAAGTTTCAATCATGCCTCCGAATATTTCTGGAGATAATATTCTAACTAAATTTTCATTTTCATTTTTACAAGTCTCGACAATGATTTCTGTAGGAAATTCGGTTGCCAAAGGTACTTTAATTTTTGAATCATCTAAAATTCCCCCAATATCCTTTAAGAATAAATCTAAACTTCTATTTTCTCTTGATGAAATCTTATCTTTCTCAATGGCATCTGATATTTCTGACATCATACTCATGTGACTGATTTTTATTTCATCTAGATGAGGTATGCTAGTTAGAAAATTGTTATGCATTATTTCTGCTGTGACATCTAGTCCAACATTGGATATATCAGGAATAGATTTCTGTTTATTCAAATCATCTTCAATTGATAATTCTAGCCTCATCCACTCCATGTTATCATTTATCCCGAACATCTAACTCGCATTAACCCATTGTTTCATTGTTCTCTTTCGCGGGTTCGGGATAATAGTCAAAAAACGACTTTGTACGTTTACCAGTTCTTTCCGGATTACTTACTTCTATAGTCTGTAGAGAGCTTGGCATACAAATTTTGTAATTCCTTTGTAAAAGCCTATTCTCAAGAAGCACCACTAATGCCCTATCTTCTCCTTTTCGTATAGGCCTTCCTATAGCCTGCATTAAACTATTTATGGCTGGTTGCGAACTTGAATATCTCCATGCTAATGAATTTCCAAATCGTTTTTCATAATATTTTTTCAATGCATCTTGTTGAGCACTCGGAGGAGCCAAAGGTAATCCAACACATATTACGGCTTGGAGTATATTATCAGGGTAGTCGACTCCCTCGGAGAACTTACCTCCCAATACTCCCATCAAGACTCCTCTTTCTCCTTTGGATTCTAGTTCATATAGTCGTTTTTTGTTATTTTCTATTTCTCTTTTACTCATTACTCGCTGCTCTTCAATAACTATAGGCTTTGGCCATATTGACGAGGGCAACCATTCCCTTTCTTGACTGCTGAATTTATCCATCATTGCATAACTTGGAAAGAATAATGCTATGATACCTTTAGAATTTTTAATGGTTGATTTGATATGTTGATTAATTTTATTTGTATTATCTGACCCTCTAGAAGTAAACTTGGTTGTAACATCTCTTGCTATCAAAATAGGTCTTCTGTTGGATAGAAAATCAGAACTATATTCCTTGGAAATAACTTTCCTGTTGTCTGGAATTTGTAATACATCTGCATACATCGAAGGAGGATATAAAGTTCCTGACATCAGTATTGAACCACCAGTTTGTTCAAATAATGGTCCACTGACCACTCCAGGATCGAGTAAAAAACTGTGCACTCTTATTGGTTGTTCTTCATTTTCCTCACTTTCTCGTCTACTGGGTGGAATCCTATCAATTACTAATGCCAATGCCGAATTATCTCTGTATTCTATACAAATTTCTAACATATATGCAATTCTAGAGCAAGTTGTTTCCTTTTCTTCATCACTTAGTTCTTCAGGTGTAACTTTATACAATAAAGATATCATTTTCTCAAGTATTTCATATCTTCTCTTGTGATCTACATCTAGTGTTTCCATTAAACTTTCATTAATTTTATTTAAAAAGTCACTAGTTTCTATTTTCATATCATTCTTATCAGCTAATTGTATTTTCTTTCTATCATACCATTTACTCATATCTTTTCTAAGTTTATCCATTTGTCTTTTTAATTCCCTAAAATCTTCTATTTCTCCATGGGCAAATGTATCATCTAAATTCGAATCCTTAATCTCTTTTTCTTTATTACCCAAGTATTCCTCAATTTCAAAGTATGCTCCTCTGAATGCTTTACGTGGTAAATGTCTTTCAAGGCCATTTCTGACTCTATCGGGTAAATTATGTGCTTCATCGACTATTAGAATAGAATTAGATAACTCTACTCCCATCGATGAGAGAGAAGATTTCATTACATTTTCAATAAATACGTGGTTATAATCGCATACTATTACATCAGCATCTTTGGCAGAAATTCTTGCAGATGCCCATGCGCAGATTTCTTCATCCCTGCTCAATCTAATGACATCTTCAACATGCATTGGTTGTTCGAGTATCTTATTTACAAGCTTCATTCTATTACTTCTTCTTGCCCTTTCTTCAATTCCATCTTCACAGCTACATTCTCCAGTTATCGCATTAACATCGTTGCACATACTTTCTCTACCAATCATATCGGTCAATTTTATCTGTAATTCATTACTCAACTTTTGATTAATTTTTTTTATTGTATCTACTACTATTTTGTGCTGTGATTGTCTTCCTGTTAGAAATAATATTTTCTTCCCATTTGTAGATTTATTCTTTATTTTAAGTGCTGCTGCGAGGGATGCAGCGGTTTTCCCAATTCCTGTAGGGGCAGAAGCAACCAGAAATCCATTTTCTTCAAGTACATTTATCGAGTCTATTAACATCTCTTTTTGAGAATCTCGCAAATTTTCATGAGCAAAGAATTCACATGCAGATACCAAATCTTCCCTGCCCATAGGATGCACCTGAAAATAGAACGACCAAGAAGATTGGCTTTATATTATTGAAAAATTAACCATTCTGAGTTAATTTCTGGGGCCTCGTGTGTGTGGCACGAGGCGGTGTGTGTAGAATTGTATTTACCGATTCCTCTCAGAAAATTTTGATCTTCTTGATAATCCATTAAATATTCTTTTGTTTGTATATTCTATGCCTCTTGGGAATCTAGGTGCTTCTTTGGCATTATAACCTACTGCGTTGGAAAGCCTTGCTCTATGTACTACTCCTCTGAATCCTCTTGTGAATTTATTTACTGAATTAGGAGTGTTGGCGAGGGGGTCTTTGGAAGCCCCCCCCGCATTTTTTGTGTGCATCCCATCCTCGCCCATTCTCTCACCTATTGAGCGTTTGATTCGCTATCATATCTTATTTGAATTTCCTTCATTCTTGAAGAAAGTAACCTATCTACAGTTTCACCTTCAAGAGTTTCACGTCTAATTAATTCTCTAGCTCCTTGTTTTAACACAGATTCTGCTGATTCTCCATGTATTTTACAGAAATCTTTCATTCTAACGGACAAGTCTAGACCTAGATTAACTTCTACATTAGTTCCTAAAGAGGGTAAAGGATTTGTAATATATTTTTTTATCGCTTCTCTTATTACATCAGATCTATTTCTAGTACCTTCTAAACCAATTCTTTGATCTAACTCTAGTACGAAATCTTCCGGTATTCTTAGCGATACCATCGGACTGTTACCTGGCATACGAGAGGACTTCATTGACTGTGCCAAAAAGCATAATAGATATAAATGTAATGCAATTGAAATGCAATTGAAGTACAAATGAAAGTAAATTTAAATTTAATATTGTCATTTTGAGTTTATTTGAAATGGAGAGACTGTCTGCCAAATATTGGAGAGAGTTTTTATGAAAATCATAAATGATACTATTCATGGCCAATTCAAACTTAATGGCGTCTGTCAAGAATTACTCAAAACACCAGAGATGAATAAACTTAGCCATATAAAACAATTAGGATTAGCACATTTAGTTTTTCCAGGATCTCATCATACGCGTTTTGAACATTCTCTGGGAGTATCTCATGTAGCGGGTATGATGGCTGATCAATTAGAATTGGATAGTCATGAGAAGTTAACTGTACAAGTAGCAGGTATGTTACATGATGTTGGTCATGGACCATATTCACACACATTAGAACACATATTACATGAAAGAGGAGGATTAGATCATATGTCCATTACAGAAGGCATTATTTTGGGAAATTACGATATAATTAGAGACAGTGAATCTTCTATTCAAAATGGAAGAATTTTTATCCCAGATATTCTTGAAAAAAATAATCTCGATCCTAAAGAAGTAGCTAATCTAATTAGGGGGCCAAATGCAGGCGGAACTGAAAGATCATTACTTTCATGGTCCGAAGGTCAAGAAGATTTCACTAATACTGATAACACTCTTGCACACTTAGTGCATGGACCAGTAGATTGTGATCAAATAGATTATTTATTACGTGATTCTCACTTTACCGGCGTAAAACATGGAGTGATAGATCACAGAAGATTGATATCAAGTATGACTAGGAGAGGAGGAGATATATCAATTAAAGAAGGTGGTTTAACTTCACTAGAGGGTATGCTGATGGCTCGAGGGTTAATGTATAGCTCGGTCTATTTCCATAGAGTTACTAGAGTTACTGAAGTAATGCTATCAAGTGCTGTTGAAAGGAGTATAGAAAATCTGCCAGAATCAGTTGAAATGCAAAGATTTGTTGATTCTGAAGTGTGGAGCGCTCTAAATGAAGCAAATAATTATTCTAGGGACATCATTCGTCGCTTTAAATATCGAAATTTAATGAAAGTGTGCATTAGTAGAAGGCGTCAAGATCTTTCTGACGATCAAGTATCTAGGTTAGTTGAAATGGCTAATGATTCTTCCAAAAGACGTACTTTCGAAGATGATATTGCTCATAGAGCAGGATTATCTCCAGGATATGTCTCTATTGATATGCCAAGTGTAAAACTTCTTCTTTCAGAGCCCAGAATGTCAAAAGTTGATATTAAGATAGTTGGAGATGATGGAAAAATACGTTGGTTTAGGGAACATACTCCTATTGCAGAAGCTTTGCGTAATCGTCAAGTAAGCCAATCAGCAGTTTATGTTATGACAATACCTAGCCATAAAGAAATAGTTTCTAATTTAATTGAAAGACATCTGTTTAATTCTTAGTAACTCAAATTACAATAGTCATGCTATTAATTGAAGGACATTATTCAAAAGGAGTAGTTTAGTCGGAGAGTCATTCGGTTACAGGAAAAGTAGCTGTTCAAACCCTGGTGAATCCCATGGACGATACAATGAAATCAGTATATGAAGATGTAATGACAAGAGACCCAAATCAACCTGAGTTCCATCAGGCTGTTGAAGAAGTACTGGATTGCCTTTCTCCAGTAATTAAGCAACATCCAGAATATCTGCCTGTTGTCAAATCAATGGTTGAGGCAGAGAGAATTATCCAATTCAGAGTTCCTTGGTATGATGATGCAGGTAATTTACATGTAAATAGAGGTTTCAGAGTACAAATGAATAGTGCAATAGGCCCTTACAAAGGAGGACTGAGATTCCATAAATCCGTCAATCAATCAATACTAAAATTTCTTGCCTTCGAGCAAGTCTTCAAGAATAGTCTTACTGGATTACCGATGGGAGGAGGAAAAGGTGGTTCAGATTTTAATCCCAAAGGTAAAACAGATGCTGAAGTAATGCGATTCTGCCAGTCTTTTATGATGGAATTATGGAGGCATATAGGACATAACCTTGACGTTCCAGCAGGAGATATAGGTGTTGGAGGGAGAGAAATCGGTTATTTGTTTGGAATGTATAAAAAATTAGCCAATGAATTCACTGGGATATTAACTGGTAAAGGACCTTCATATGGTGGGTCTCTAATAAGGCCAGAGGCTACGGGATATGGCTTAGTTTATTTTGCAAAAGAAATGTTAGCAACACAAAATAAATCTTTTGAAGATGCATTATGTAGTATCAGTGGTAGTGGAAATGTAGCCCAATTTGCAGCTGAAAAAGTTCTTGATTTAGGAGGCAAAGTTGTTACTATGTCCGATTCTTCAGGGTGGATTCATGATCCATCCGGAATTGATAGAGAGAAATTAAAATGGATAATGGACCTAAAAAATAATAGACGTGGAAGAATTAGTGAATATGCAGAAAATTTTGAAGGTGTAGTTTTTACAAAATCAGAACCCGAACCTGCTTCCAATGGTATTTGGGGTGTTGATGTAGATGTTGCTCTACCATGTGCAACTCAAAATGAGATTAATGCCAAAGAAGCAGAAATGCTAGTTTCAAATAATGTGATTGCAGTAGCCGAAGGCGCTAATATGCCCTGTACTCCCGAAGCAGTAGAAGTATTCCATAAAAATGGCATACTTTTTGCTCCTGGAAAAGCATCTAATGCAGGAGGTGTTGCTACTTCTGGATTAGAAATGTCCCAGAATAGTCTTAGGTTGTCATGGACTCGTGAAGAAGTAGACGAGAGACTTCAATCAATAATGGTTAATATACATCAAAATGCATTTGAAACAGCAGCCAAATACGGTATGCCAGGAAACTATGTTGCAGGGGCTAACATTGCAGGTTTCCTTAAAGTCGCTGAAGCAATGACTGCCCAAGGATTAATTTAAACTTAGTAAAAATCATTTAATTTCATTATTTGACTACATCTTCAACTATAGTTTCCTGTTCTAAATTTGCCCTATTTACAAGAATATAGCCTATAGAAACTATCCCCACGATTATGACAATAATTATTGGTATGACATAGGATAAACCTTCGTCTTCTTCATTTATCTGCCAATTTACTGTTTCACTTGTAATATTGCCTCCTCCAAAAGCGTATTCATCTACTATCTGCATTGGAGTCAATATAACACATTTTAATTCCTCAGCTCCTGATTTACTATTCCTCCAATCAAATACTATTTCTCCTACTTCTCCCGCCTCAACTAAAGCATCCGGATAATTATTTGTTTCTGCACTTTCGCCTGTACTGTTTAGGTAGCAGGATATCGCAAAATGAGCTGCTGCAGTTCCCTCATTCGCCACTTCTCCTATCATCACTACAGATCCTTTTGCATCATTTTCATCGCCTTCAGCCTTCAAACTTAACCACTTTATATCTGGAGTATTTTGTTCGATTATAGTTATTTTATCATTTGTTAATTTTATTCCTGATGCTCCATAATTTTCTATTTCTGAATTTTCCGGATTCCAAGCAGTTCTATATTTTATTACATTAATTACAGCATCTTCTTGCCAAGTATCTTCTGTGGCCCATATATTATCATCAGACCAACCTATTTCGATAATTCTTTCTCTGCCTCCATCTATGTATGATTTACCATCATTTCCACTAAAATTAGTATACGTAGGAACTCCATATAGGCCTTTAATTTGATATTCCACCCAAACTGCATCAAATTGAAGATATTGCCCTTTAATCCTCCTTTCCCACTTATCAGTTAAGTCTCCTGAACCAATTGTATCGCTACTCCAATGTATATTACTTTCTGGCATCGCTCTAATATCGTGATCATCTAAACTACCAGTGAAAATAGACCCGTCCATAAGGGATATTGATGCATTATTGTCATTTAGTAAAATCGGACCTGAACGCACAAAATTACTCGAAAAGGCATTAATATCTCCATTAGATGAGATTTTTGCAGCAATTATGGAAGAGTTATATAAACTAAAATTACCAAATATTTCAAGACTATATTCTCGAAGTCCCGAAATCATCATATTACTATGTTCTAATTCACTGGCTACATAATAATTACTAAATCCATCATGAATTATTGTAACATTACTTATTCCTACAGGTGTCGAACCATATCCACAGACTCCTATTACTATTTCGTCATCAGTAGACTGAGAAGAATATGAGAACTGAGAATTGTTCATCATGAAGATTTCATCTCCTATGTAAGCTGTCGCTCCATTGAAATTGGTACCACTGGAGGAATCAATTATGATTTCAAAATCATTATCATATGAGGAAATATCTACTGTAATTGCCGATCTATTGAAGTCATCACAGTATCCATATCCTACTAAATCTGTAGGTATATTCGCCGATGTAAATTTTGAACTCTCAAGAATAACAAAACCTCCTTCATCTATTATTAGTTTAGATTCTGTAGAAAAAGTTATTTCGGAATCGATAATTGTTAATTTTCCACCATTCAAAATCCTTACATCGCCCTCAATATCCTGATCTTCAGTCCAAGTAATATCTGATTCAATTAAAATTTCATTAGTATTTTCTGCCATACTATTTCCAATAATTATTTGACTCGAAATGAACATTGTCAAAATTAGGATTACCATCTGTTTCTTTATCATTAAACTTCGCCCTTATGCATACTCCATGAATAGTTCGGTCATTTGTTTAGTTTTAACGATAGGCTCTTTGCCTGATTCATATTGGGATTGCTATGGAAGCAGTGGAGTTTTTGGTAAATGTCATTACAGTTTTGATATTATATGGTCCAGCATATCTTGCCAATACAGGGGCGATGCTGTTTGGAAAATGGATTCCAGATGCTACCGGAATTCCAAAAATAACCATTGATCAAGGTCATAATTGGTATGATGGAAACAGGATACTCGGCGATGGAAAATCATGGAATGGTCTTTTAGGGGGTTCTTTTGTTAGTGCCTTATTGATGCTAACTTCTCATACTTTATGGAAAGGAAGGTCATTCGACAACTCAAAACCATTTGTTGATCCATTAGAATTGACCAATGAATCTGATTGGTTCTGGGCATTTAATGATTCATTGACAGCATTTATTCTCGGATTTTTATTGGGATTGGCATGTTTGATAGGTGACTCATTAGGTTCATTCATCAAAAGAAGAAGAGGTTTAAAGAGAGAAGGAGATATTAGTTCAAAAGCACCAATTTTGGATACAATGCCCTTTGCTATCTCAATCTTCTTATTTGGTTTTATTTTGTTCCCTGGCCAAATTTTAACTCAAGACGTTCTAGTAATGCCAATAATCATTTTACTGACTTTTACACCAATAATGCACCGTCTGACAAATATTCTGGGTTATAGGATGGGTCTAAAGGATGTACCTTACTAACAATTGCATATGTTCTTATTGTCTATTATCTTCCGAGTATATGAGGGCATTTATGGATATACTAATCATAGGCAGTGGAGGAAGAGAACATGCTTTGGCAATCGGCTTCAGTGAATCTGACTCTGTTAATAATCTTCATGTCGCACCAGGAAATGTTGGTACATCTAAAATAGCACAAAATCATGATATAGACATACTAAAAATTCAAGAAATACAGTCTCTAGCATCTGAATTAGATGTAGATCTTGTAGTTATCGGCCCCGAAGGACCACTCGTTGAAGGAGTAGCAGATCATCTAATAGCTTCTGGAATTCCATGTTTTGGTCCTACCTTAAAATGGGCAAATTTAGAAGGTTCAAAAAAATTTGCAAAGGAAATTATGGAGGAACTAGGAATCCCTACAGCAAATTATGAACAATTATCTGAGATATCAAAGAATTATGAAATCTTAAATAAATTCAATCCTCCTTGGGTAATAAAGAGAGATGTCTTAGCCGGTGGAAAGGGAGTAACAGTAACTCAATCGAAGGAAATAGCAGTATCTGCAATAAATAATGCCATAGAATCCGATGGACGTGTTTTGGTTGAAGAATATCTAGAAGGAGAAGAAGCCTCAATTCTTGTTATAATGGATGAATCTGATTATATTTGCCTGCCACCTAGTCAAGATCATAAACGTCTTAAAGACAGTGATGAAGGCCCTAATACTGGAGGTATGGGAGCTTATGCTCCTGCCCCAGTAGTTACGTCTTCTATACTTAGGAGAGTGGAAGAAGAAATTGTACAACCTATGCATTCATATTTAAAAAACCAGACATTTCCTTACAGAGGATGTTTATATGTTGGAATAATGATAGATAACGAAGGCGCACCCAGAGTGGTAGAATTCAATGTAAGATTCGGAGATCCCGAAACTCAAGTAACTGTACCACTCATCTCTTCTGATATTGGTGAATTATTCTTTTCTGCGGCAACTGGGAATCTTTCTAATGTTAATGTTAACTTTTATGATTACAGTTCTGCAACAGTTGTTCTTGCATCAAAAAATTATCCTTCTAAACCGATTATCGGAGACAAAATATCTGGGAACAATGTTTCTATTGAAGAAGGAGAAATAAGAGCTTTTATTCATTATGCAGGAACTATAATAAATGACCAAGGAAATTATGTTTCGGCAGGAGGCAGAGTTCTCTCCGCAACTGGTATCGCCCCAACATTAAATGAAGCTGTAGAAGCTGCATATCAAATAATAAATAATATCGAATTAAAAGACTCTCAGCATCGTTCAGACATAGGTTTTAGAGCCTTTGAGAGAAGAATGTAAAACCCGTTCTCAGGCTCAATAAGGGTGTTACTCCCACGAACGGTTAAAACAACCCGTCAATTCGCCGCGATGTTGAGCCTTCAGGCTGCAACGCACGGTGATATAATATGGAAAAAAATGAAGAGGCGGCAAAAGGTAATTTCTTTTATCAAGATATTACTTCTGTTCCCATAATATTGGCTACATTAATGGTGCTATATTTTGGAATAAGTTTTGCTGTCAATGGAGATATAGGGAATAAAGGATATATGAACATCTTGATTCTACCTTTATCCGCTGCATTTGCATCGGCTATTGGTAGGATTAGTACATCTTTACAATTCTCAAAATCAAATAAACTACAATCCTTTATTATTCCAACTGTTATTGTAATATCGGCTTTATCAATAGATTTTATCGCTAACTTTAGTAATAATTTATTTATTCTTACATTCATATTGGTTGGACTAGCATCCATCCTTTTATCGAATTCAAATCGTATTGAAGAAAATAATCTTCTTCTTTCAACTGTGATAGGATTTCACCTTGCTATTTCTTATGCATCCAGTTTAACTTTTGACCCTGGACTAGACGTAGACTCTCAAAGAACTGATATTGGCATAGCTTTCATATCATTCTGGCTAGCATCAATTTCTATTGGCTTAACCTTAGTTGGGTTTTTGAGAGGAGTAGTTGATAAAGCTGGAAAAAGTCCATTGTTTACAGATATTCCCATCTTTAAAGAAAATAAATCATTTGTGATCTTTTCAAGCATAATTTCTATTGTTTACATCATTCCTCTATTTCGATATGATAGTTTTGAAAGTTTAGGAGTAATATGGGCTACATCCACAAGTGTAATAATTTTATTTTATGCATATTGTTATTTTGAAAAATGGCATGTTCTTGGTTCTGTGATTCTTGTTAATTGGTTTATTTTTACTATGGCCCATCTTCAAGAGATTGGTAATAATTTCTATCCTGATATATTTGAACAAGAAAGCTTCACAGGAGCATTTTCTTGGTTTTTCATAACATTCTGGCTAAACGTAGGGGCTATCATTTTATCATCAAAAGGCTTCTTTGGAGACATAGCCCCACGCAAAAGTCGAAGTAAATTAAGAATTTGGTGGGATTCAAATTATTATTCAATCCTAATTCCTCTGTCCTTTGTCGTAGCTTTGACAGTCAGGGTTGTTTGGAATGTCATACCTGCAATGAATGCACCAGGTACGGGAACTTGGGATATGTCTGGAGGTTCAGATCCTTGGTACATGAAGCGCATAGTTGACTATATTCTGGCCAATAATAGCCATCTTATTTTTGATGCTGATAGAGCATATCCAATGGGAGCAATAAATCCTAGGCCTCCACTTTTCACTTGGTCTTTGGCCTTGGGGGGTATGGCATTATCATGGATTCTGGAATCTGACAATACTGGCGAGGTTGTATGGTGGAGTATTGCTTCTCTGCCAGCTATTTATGGGGCTTTAGTGGTTTTCCCTGTAGCAGGAATCGCTAATAGAGTACATGGCAAAAAGGCCGCTATCATTACTGCTTGGCTTATTGCCTTGATGCCAGGCCATATCAGCCGTTCTACGTTTGGAATGGTAGACCACGATTCTTTTGCAATTTTACTCTTATCTACTGCATTTTACTTTTGGATAAAATCTATTTCTAGCATGAATCAGGAGCGTATTTTCCAAAAAACATCATCAAACCCTCTATATTTATTTGCTGGAATAAGAGAGACTTGGCACAGGAATCCTAAAGTCATGTCCAATGCTACTTTAGCAGGAATTGCATTTGCTGTTATGGCATTGGGTTGGAAAGGTTTCGTATATGGGCCGGGAATTCTATTTCTTGTATTTTCATTACAAGTTTTATTTAATTTATTTCGTTCCAAAGACAGTTTACAACTTACGGCCGCAAGTTTGCAAATGTTATTCACAGTGCTTCTGATACCTTTACCATTTTATGCTTGGCCTGGCTTAAATTTAGTTTTAGATCCAAGTGGTTTACAACCATTATTCTACATAATTGGTTTTACGTTTCTCCTTGGTTGGACAACTTGTTCTTTTAGAGACAAGCCATGGTTACTTGTTCTGGGAGTTGGCGCTATCCTCATATCCCTTACATTGGCTGTATTATATTTATTACAAGAGGCGAATATATATGCCGGATGGGATATACTTTTCTCTGGTGGTTTTTACTTTGATAAAAATAAAATCTTTGGGACAATTGGTGAAGCACAAGCACCTAGTAGAGGAGTTTTATTCGCATCATATGGTCCAATTGTAGCATTAATAGGATTAGGTTATGCTTTTGTTTTCCTCTGGAAAGGTGTTAGAACAAATAAAATGTCTTTCACTTTACTTGGCTCTTGGGGGATTATTTCTACATATATGGCATGGTCTGCTGGGAGATTCATCATTAACGCTACTCCTGTGATGGCTATCTTGGGAGGTATCGGAATTGCAATGCTTTGGAAATCTGCCAACTTTGCGAACTTTTCTAAAGAATGGAGAAATTCAGGCATAGGCACTCCTCGTGCTAGATTCAATTCTCTTTGGCCTGCTACCAAGAGAAGTGTTGGAGTACCTGTTTTGATGGTTGTTTTCATGCTGGTTTTTACTCAACATGTGACATATGGTATCGATTCAGGGATACCTAGGAACTCACAATCTGCAACAGACATTGACAAAGCTATTTACGATATAACTCCAGATATTTTAAGGGAAGATTTACTAGGTGAATTCTCTATCATTGGTGGTGGCGATTATGATCCTTCTTCAGTCAATGGATTGGAATATATGGGCACTTTTGGTCCTAGTTTTAATTCATATGGTTGGAATGATGCTTATGCGTGGTTAGAAGAACAAGATAGAAACCTAGGATTTAGTAATCGTCCAGCATTCTTGTCTTGGTGGGATTATGGATTTAGTGCTTTAGCACAAGGGCAACATCCAACTGTAGCAGACAATTTCCAGTCAGGAATACCGCATAGTGGGGGGATGCTTCTTTCTCAAGGTCAAGATGATACAATCGCACTTTTCATTGCTACATTAGCAATGGGCGATAAGAAATACAATAATGATATAGTTAGCTCAGAACTTTTAGATTCGGTGTTGGATCCAATGAGCACTTCTCAGGTTGAAGAGTTTGCAAATATACTTGCTAATACAAAATCTTCATTCGTATTAGATAGGATAATGAAATTACATTCATCATCTGAAGATATCGAATTACTTAGTGGGTATCTACTGGACTCCAATGGTATCCCTTCGACCACGGAAGAATGGATTGTAGTTGATGCAAGTGGTTTGCAAACTTCATTCGGTGAAAATAAATCAGCGGCTCTATCTCTGTATAATCAAACCCGAGGATCATCTTCCGTGTCTTCTACTGCTTTATCGTGGAATGATAATTTGCCCCCAAGTCATTACTACATTGGTAATTATAAATATACTAATGATTTAATTCAGGATTTTGATTCTCCGTCTACTGGTATCCATAAAACTAATTCTAAATTAGCTATGTTGAGAAATTTCTTAGTTACAGCATTCGATACAGATGAATTAGTCGATATTTATCATTCACTTTCTTCGATTACATATTCTGTTCAAGATTATGACAATTCATTAGGAGAGGTTGTAGAAAGAAACAATGAGATTAGATATTTTGCTGTCGATAATCGTCTGTACCCATTAGGAGGTGCATATTATGAGGATTATGGCTATCATCGTGGTCAAACTACAGGAATTTTTCATGCTCCAACAGGCCTATCAGGCTTAGATATGGATGATTATATTGCTACTTTCTACCAATCTCAGAGAGGGGATGGGCCAATTGTTCCTAGAACTCCTCAAGAGTATAATGATGCATATCTTTCGGATCTAGAATTACAACAAAGTGGCGCATTATCTGATTCTTCACAAGTAATTAGGTATGTAGATATAGACTACCAACACCAAGAAAACTTTTTCGAAACAATGGTTGCTAGAACTTACGTTGGTTATGGTTCTGCAACATTGGGACTTGAAGGAGATGCAGAAACACCATCAGTTTGGGTTAATCCTCCAACCACAAAGAAACCTGGTGCACCTGGATCTTATTTGCAGAATGCATGGGCTTTGCCAGGTGCAATGATGAATCACATGGTTATTTCTAATTGGTATGATAATGACTATGATGATGATGGAATACTCAATAATAATGACGATTCAAAATGTGAAGCTTTTATTGAGAGTAATACAACATCAAATCTTACCGCACCGAAACTAGGGACTGTAGGCGATGACAGTATAGAACTGTATGATGCTTCTCAATTGCCTTTTGAAGGAGGGGCATCTCTTTACCATATTGAAGGAAATCTTTCCGTTCAATGGACTGGTAAAGATGGCAACACTCTAACTGGAGTATCTGGATTAGATAAAGATGTTAGTATGAACTCGTTACTCTCGCACAATCCTGACCCTCTATGTTCATCCATTTATGATTCAAACCATTTTGTCAAGATTCTAAAGTACTACAGTGGTGCAACTCTTGAAGGAACTGTTTCTCTTGATGGAGAGGGAATTGTTCCGAATGCACGAATATTAGTTGAAAGAGACGCATTCAGCGGTGAAGAGCCAGAGATTAATGGAAGTGTCATCGATCACGACCCTAGGACATACTGGATACCAATAGGATATACTGATGCAAATTCTGAAGGAGAATTCTCATTTACAGTCCCATCAGGAAAAATACGTGTTTCGGCTTTTATTGGTGAACCAGATCTTGATGTAGCACGTACTGCGATAATGACTTCTGATGTTGGACAAACAATGTATGAGTTAACTATAGAGAATAATAATCAACAAAGAGTCATTAATCATGTTTCAGGAATATTAGGAAATGTCTCTGGATCTACATGGTTGTCTGAAACTGTAATCAATGTATCTGAAGAACAAGGCCATAGTAATGGCGTAGAGAAAATATCAGTTTCCATAGATGTCTCATCATCCTCTTCTTCAGGAATATTGTCTTGGTCCGGAAACGCTGATTTCAATGGAGAACCAATTTTGGATGCCCAAGTAATTCTTTCTCCCTCATCAGATAAGATAGTGCTAGATGATTACATAGTTACTACTTCTAATGGATCTGTTGAAGGTATTGATTTACAATTCCAAGGCGAAGGCGAGGTTTCATTTAGTGGCCAAGGAAGTGTACGCTCTGATAATATACTATCTGTATCTGATTTTACAGGTACTCATATACAAAGTATTTACAATAACCATAGTGTTTCTGGAGATGGACTATTCATCGGAGTAGGGCAGATTTCAAATGCGATAATTAATGACGTGATAGAAATAGAAGATTGTGAAAATAATCTTATCCCAGAAGGAGAGAGCATTTGTAAACTAGCAGAAGAAGAATATTTGATGGATGGTAGTTTCAATGCATCTGGTAAATATACCTCTATTGGAGTATCTACCTTTACTAGAACACTCAATCAGGCAACACTAATTGGTTCTGGTACGTTCACTACTAGCGAAGATGAGAATTTAGGTTCATATGGAGTCATTAATGGTACAGGAACATTTTCTGGAACTGGTCTCTTTAGTGGGCCAATGGTTCAACCTGGTACATTCACAGTCAATAATGCAATTCCTGGATTATATGATATTTCATTAATACTCGAAGATGGAACAGTCGTTGATTTAGATGATACTTTCAATATTCAATTACAAACTTCCTTAGCGCCCGTTTTAGTTGATGTTCCAGCAGGTTCAATATCAGGTTCATTAATTGACTCTTCAGGAGAATCTGTCAATTCGCCAATTTCATTAATTCTTGATGATAACATATCTGTATCTGATGATGCTACTGAGGATTGTTCAATTGTAGGATATGCGCCTTGTTTGATATACCCTGATGACCAAGGAAAGATATCATTCGGTCCAATAACTCCTGGAACATACATTGCTGAGATAGATTCCGATATGGATGGAATGTCCGAAGTAAAAGAAGTATATTTCTTTTCCACAGATGCCCCACTTGATGTCTCATTCCCTTCTCCTTTGCCCGATACTTCCGATATTCATTTCACAATATTGGATGATG
The DNA here is from genome assembly GCA_045568235.1 of Candidatus Thalassarchaeaceae archaeon. Classification (GTDB taxonomy): domain Archaea; phylum Thermoplasmatota; class Poseidoniia; order Poseidoniales; family Thalassarchaeaceae; genus MGIIb-O3. The sequence continues at coordinate 1,488 of JBJLBJ010000006.1, read as the reverse complement.
GCGAAATTCTTGAGGAATTGAATATCTCATTCTATCCCGTCAACGCCCCTGATCAAAAAGTATCTGCAAAATATAATTCTGAATCAAGTGATTATTTTGTCGAGCTTACACATGGTACTTGGATTTTAAGTCATGATATTGATGATAATAAGCAGATATGGGAGAGTATTGATGTAGGCTCAGAAGATATGAATTTAGAAATTAATATAGAAATTAGTAAGAAAATCTCTGGTGTAGTAAAAAATGCTATACAAACTGATTCTATCACCGGAGAACCAATAGAAAGTGCTTTGCCAAATACGCTTGTTTCTTTCTATTGGAACGGCTTGAGCACGTCAACATATACAAATTTAGAAGGTGAATTTGAAGTTACTCTGCCAATAAATTCTGTAGTTGATATTTCAGTACAGTATTCGCTCGATAAAGCATACTCTTCTAATATTAGATTCATCGTTAATGATATTTTATCAGATTCTCAAAATATTACGCTAATGGTTGAAGAATCTGTAATAATTGAAGGTACTGTGAGTATAGATGTCATAGGTAATTATTATTCAGCCTCATTGAAAGACTGGAGTGAAATTAGTGTAATTGCTTCTCAATCGCCTACAAACTCAAGCCTTCCAGACATAAGGCAAGTTGTAGATTCTAGTGGAAATTTCCAAATGTATTTGAAAGAAGGAGATTGGAAATTTACTTTGGACGGTAATTCATTAGAAAGTACTGATCAAAATATTTCTATAAATAGTACGAACAAAGTTGTCGATCTAACAATGAATTCAGCAACAAGTACCATTTTAATCGATTTTTATATCGATCACAGTGGAGATGGCAATATTTCTAATGGAACTCCAGTATCATATCCATTTGCTATAAAATCTTTGAATCCTTTCATACCTACTAGAGAAATTTCATTGGATAACTCTGAGTGGATTTCAGAAGGCCATGCAGAAGTTAATCTAACTCCTGGTTCTTATTCAATAGTCATCGACAGGCCAAATCCTGATTCTGGAAATTTATTTGATACACTCTATACTACAAACGACAATATCATTGTCGGACTCATCTCTGAGAATATTTCTACTTCCATAGCTTTCGAGCCTAATTGGCTCACCAACATAACTTTCAATAATGAAAGTGGAGGTGCACTTTCTGACCATCTTGTAAGATTTAAAGATATTGAGAATGGATGGTTATTGTCCTTTATGACTGATTCTACCGGCTCAATTTCTGAGTATATTCCTGAAGGAGAATGGATGGTGATAGTAGAAACTTTCGAGGCCGATATTGGCATTTACCAAAGTCTAAGAGAATCAGTATCTATTTCTTCATCTTCTGCAGGCATTAATTCATCCATGAACACGGCAGAGGTCGCCATGGTGAATATTATTTTGTTAGATGACGGTTCACCTTTATCTGATATCCAAGTTAATCTTGTAAGTGCTGAAAGAGGCACTGTAGATTCTCCATATTCAAATGATTTAGGAA
>JBJLBJ010000005.1:0-2537 GCA_045568235.1 Candidatus Thalassarchaeaceae archaeon | reverse complement strand
AGGCAATAAGAAATATTAAGATAGACAAAATTACTGTTTGGGATGGGGGCAATGCCTCTGGAGATGGTTCTTCTGCGACAAGTAATTTCGTTAGTAGTTTAGTACAAAGCTTACCACCTATCCATGATGTGGCAAAGATGGCGGGCGTCGATTTACCGGATTATCTAGGTTCTATCAATGAATTACCTGAAGATTCCTGAGTTATGTAATCGTCATCCTCTTGAATGACTTATCTATCGGAATTAATATGGTAGGCGAAGATGTAGTGATAGTTGGAGGTGCCAGAACTCCTTTTTGTGAATGGCAAGGCGGTAAAAGAGGAGATGGTAAACCAGGAGGATTGTTGAAAGATACTAGTGCACTAAAGTTAGGTGAAATAGCCATTAGAGGAGCACTAGATAAAGCGGGGACTTCTCCAAATGACGTTGATCATGTTGTAATGGGATATGCCTTACAAACCTGTGATCAAGCAATTTTCGGCGCCAGACATGCAGGATTAGGGGCGGATATCCCTCAGGAAGTTCCTATGCTAACATTATCAAGAATTTGTGGTTCAGGAATTCAATCAATAATTACTGGTGCACAGATGATTATGCTCGGAGAAGCCTCAACAATAGTTTCTGGAGGGATGGAAAATCTATCTCAAGCGCCGCATGTATTGCGTGGCATGAGAGATACTTACAAATTGGCAAGATCTCCAAAACAAGGCACAATCTTAGAAAAGGACATGGAAGATTATCTTTTTACTAATCTATTAGATGGAATGTGTGGGTCATTTATGGCTCAAACCTCTGATGAAATTTGCCGTAGGAGAGGAATTACTCGTAAAGAAACTGATGATTTCGCTGCTCTTTCACATAAAAGAACCGCTATTTCAATCGAAGATGGCATATGGGAACAAGAAATCGTTCCAGTTGGTGAAATAACATATAAAGATGAAGACCATGTAGTTTTAGACTCGACTCCTGAGTCTCTATCAAAACTAAGAACTGCTTTCGGTCCAGAGAGTCTTGTTACTGCAGGAAATGCGAGTGGTGTTGTCGATGGCGCTGCTGCCGTTGTGATAAAATCAGCATCTCAAGCATCTTCTGATGGAGATTCTCCCTTGGCACGTATCGTCAATTGGGGGATTGTAGGTTTAGAACCAGCAATTATGGCCTATGGTCCAGTACCAAGTAGTCGTTTAGCCTTGGAAAAGGCAGGATTGAAAATTGAAGATATTGATCGTTGGGAAATTAATGAAGCATTTGCCGGTCAAGCAGTAGCTTGTATCAAAGATCTAGGGCTAGACATCAACAAGGTCAATGTCAACGGAGGTGCAGTAGGACTGGGTCACCCTCTTGCTGCAACTGGTACTCGATTAGTCTTAACACTGGCACATGAATTAAGGAGATGTGACGGAAAATACGGAGTTGCAACAGCATGCATAGGTGGCGGACAAGGGATAGCAATAATCTTGGAATCTATCAAATAATTCCAACAATATCTATAACATATCTAATTAAACTACCTATTACTGCAAGTAAGAATGGATATGTCAACAATCTTTGAGGAATTAATTTTATTGCAGCTCTAGATCCTAGCCATGAAATTATTGGCATAGCAATGGCAATAATGAATATTGAATATCCCAATTTTCCCCAAAGTTCTCCTCCTGTACCGTCAATTGCTAGGTGAGAAATTATTCCTACAGGGACCATTAGCATGACAATATGCGCCGAAGTTCCTGCTGCATAATGTGGTTTCCAAGAAAATAATGTTCGATGAAAAGTAACAAGTAACATACCACTGCCCATTCCTAATGCCCCAGAAGTCATTCCTCCGAAAAAACATAAAAATCTATATCTCTTAAGAGTTTCTTTTGTTATTTTTTCTGGTGATATTCCGTCATCCTCGACTGATGTATTTTCTCCTCTTAATTGCCTTATGGTCTTTATTATTACCCATATAAGTAGTCCCGAAGCTGCCATTTTAATTGTAAAATCTCCTAAAAAAATAATTAGAAAATAGCTTGACAATGTTCCAAATATTGCTCCCAAAATGGCAGGTAATACGCCGCTTTTCCCAATTTCAATTATAGCATAACCTCCTTTCATATGCGCCATTCTACTTCCTAATGATACAGATAAAATTAACATCAAAGATCCTAAAACAGATAATGGAATATCCCAACCTACTAAATAATGTAAAATTGGCATATAGAGGACTCCTCCTCCCAATCCTAATGGCGAAAATAAAAAAGCAGTAAATATTATTAGAAAAAGTGCTATGATAATTCCTATATCCATTTTTTCACTCTTCTTCATTGATGTACCAATTTTTCTTTTGCGGAGACAACGGTCTTTTCATCCATAATGGCCTACGTTCCTTTCTTGGGTGTGTTTCTCTTTCTTTTGCCATTTTATTCCATTTTTTATAATATTCAAATGACTTTTGCGTATCTACTTCTATATCTCCATATTTTTCACCCGAACTAGGCTTACTAAGTTTGACCTTTTGCAGCCAACAATGTGCCCCACTTATCGGGTCTGGTTGAA
>JBJLBJ010000004.1:0-3316 GCA_045568235.1 Candidatus Thalassarchaeaceae archaeon | reverse complement strand
TCAACCTGATCCGATAAGTGGGGCGCATTGTTGGCTACAAAAGGTGAAACTTAGTAAACCTAGTCCGAGTGAAAAATACGGAGACATAGAAGTAGATACGCAAAAGTCATTTGAATACTATAAAAAATGGAATAAAATGGCAAAGGAGAGAGAGACTCACCCAAGAAAGGAACGTAGACCATTATGGATGAAGAGGCCCTTATCTCCGAAAAAGAAAAACTGGTACATTAAAGAAGAAGAGTGAAAAAATGGAGATAGAAATTGTCTTAGCACTTTTTCTAATAATAGTCACTGCCTTTTTATTTTCGCCATTAGGACTGGGAGGAGGAGTCCTGTATATGCCAATTTTACATTATTTGGTAGGTTGGGAGATTTCATTATCTGTTTTGGGATCTTTGATGTTAATTTTATTTGTATCATTGGGAAGTAGAATGGCGCATATGAAAGGAGGATATGCTATAATTGAAATTGGAAAAAGTGGTGTATTACCTGCTATTTTGGGAGCGATATTTGGAACACTAGTAAGTTATTTTCTAATTATTTTTTTAGGAGATTTTACAATTAAAATAGCAGCTTCGGGACTACTAATATGGGTGATAATAAAAACCATAAGGCAATTAAAAGGAGAAAATACATCGGGAGACAATGAAGGAATAGCACCTGAAAAAATAACAAAAGAAATTTTAAATAAATATAGAATTTTATGCTTTTTCGGTGGTATGACTTCTGGAGCGCTAGGAATGGGGAGTGGTATGTTACTTGTCACTTTTCATCGTACATTATTTTCTTGGAGACCACATTATGCAGCAGGAACGTCGGCACACATTGTAATGTTAATGGTCCCTGTAGGCATAATTTCTCATCTAATTATTGATGGCACAGGAAGATATCTTTTGGATGAATTGGGAGGTTCAATATTAATTATTGCCATTGCTATGCCAATAATTTCCTGGCTGGGATCAAGAACTGCAATAAAATTAATTCCTCAAAGATTGTTAACATATCCATTCTTGCTTGCAGTAATTGGAAGTTTAATGAGATATGTTATAGATATTGCTGGAATTATTTGATAGATTCCAAGATTATTGCGATCCCTTGTCCGCCGCCTATGCACGCTGTTGCAACTCCGTATTTTCCGCCACATCTCCTTAATTCGTGTGCTAATGTTAGGACTAATCTAGTACCTGTTGCAGCAAGAGGATGTCCCAATCCTACTGCACCTCCATTGACGTTGACCTTGTTGATATCTAACCCTAGGTCTTTGATACAAGCTACTGCTTGACCGGCAAATGCTTCATTAATTTCCCAACGATCAATATCTTCAATTTTCAATCCTGCCTTTTCCAAGGCTAAGCGACTACTTGGTACTGGACCATAAGCCATAATTGCTGGATCTAAACCTACAATCCCCCAATTAACAATACGAGCCAAGGGAGAATCTCCATCAGAGGATGCTTGAGATGCTGATTTTATCACAACTGCAGCAGCACCATCGACAACTCCACTGGCATTGCCTGCAGTAACAAGACTTTCTGGGCCAAAAGCAGTTCTTAGTTTTGATAAAGATTCAGGAGTAGAATCTAAGACTACATGGTCTTCATCTTTGTATGTTATTTCACCAACTGGAACGATTTCTTGTTCCCATATGCCATGCTCAATTGAAGTAGCTGTTCTTTTATGTGAAAGAGCAGCGAAATCATCAGTTTCTTTACGAGTAATTCCTTTCCTGCGACAAAGCTCATCGGATGTTTGAGCCATGAATGACCCACACATTCCATCTAATAGATTAGAAAAAAGATAATCTTCCATATCCTTTTCCAATATTGTACCTTGTTTTGGCGGTCTTGCTAGTTTGTAAGTATCTCTCATACCACGTAGTACATGCGGCGATTGAGATAGATTTTCCATGCCCCCTGAAACTATTGTTGAAGCTTCTCCAAGCATAATCATCTGTGCACCAGTAATTATTGATTGAATTCCTGAACCACAAATTCTTGATAATGTTAGCATAGGAACTTCCTGAGGGATATCCGCCCCTAATCCTGCATGTCTGGCGCCGAAAATTGCTTGATCACAGGTTTGTAAGGCATATCCCATTACAACATGATCAACGTCATTTGGAGAAGTCCCCGCTTTATCTAGTGCTCCTCTAATGGCTATTTCACCTAACTTTAGTGCACTAGTATCTTTCAACAATCCTCCTGGTTTACCATCTCCTCTTTTACCGCCTTGCCATTCACAAAAAGGAGTTCTGGCACCTCCAACTATCACTACATCTTCGCCTACCATATTAATTCCGATAGATAAGTCATTCAAGAGGATGACGATTACATAACTCAGGAATCTTCAGGTAATTCATTGATAGAACCTAGATAATCCGGTAAATCGACGCCCGCCATCTTTGCCACATCATGGATAGGTGGTAAGCTTTGTACTAAACTACTAACGAAATTACTTGTCGCAGAAGAACCATCTCCAGAGGCATTGCCCCCATCCCAAACAGTAATTTTGTCTATCTTAATATTTCTTATTGCCTCAACTTGTGCAGCCACCATGGCATCTATTTTCTCAACCATCAATAACGTAGCTGCTGCTTTTGCATCCCCTGAAGCGCTCTTAACCAAATCAGTATAACCTGCTGCTTTAGCCTCTAGAACTCTTTGAATACCTGTCGCTTCGGCACTATATTTTGCAAGTAGACCATCTGCTTCACCTTGTGCTACTACGCGTATACGCTCTGCTTCAGCAGCTGCAGCAATTTCTATTTGCTGTTTCTGAATTTCTTCGCGAACAATTTCTTGTGCACGTAGGGTTTCTTCTGTTTCTACGAATTTTGCTCTTTGAATTTCGGCTTCTGCCTTTGCTTGTTCGACTTCAGCAGATTGTTTGGCTTTGGCTTGTTCTATTGCAAGATCGGCATTTGAACGAGCAATAGAAGCTCTAGCAGTATTTTCTCCAGTGATAGCCTCAGCTTCTTGTTGTTCGACATACATCCTACGATCTACATCAGCCTTTTTTACACTCATTAAACCTTCAGCTTCTGCTTGAGCAACTGCTTCATCTTCTAATTTCTTTGCCCTAGCAACTTCAGTTGCACCATATTGTTTTGCTCTAGCAACATCTGCATCTGCATTAGCGCGAGCTTGGGATGCAGCTTTCTTACCTATGCTTTCGATATATTGTGAGTCGTCAGTGATATCAACCAAGTTAACATTGATAAGATACAAACCAATTTTCAAAAGCTCGGTGTCAACATTCTTTTGTATTTCAGCTAAAAAGGCTTCTCGATCCTGATTTATTTGTTCAATTGTTAGAG
>JBJLBJ010000003.1:0-52073 GCA_045568235.1 Candidatus Thalassarchaeaceae archaeon | reverse complement strand
AAAAACGAAGAGTATTATGGAAATAATAATTATCCAGATCAATGGTTTGATACTAGTAGCAAAACCAATAAAAAATGAGACCACCGAACTTGTTTTGCCCATAATATCAGAGATAGGTATTAGACTTGAATAGTTCCATAGAAAAATGGCGTGGTTACGCTTGGGACTTACTTTCTGGTACAATTGTAGAGAAGAAAAACAAATTGTGGTGGGCCTGCCTGGATTTGAACCAGAGTCTGTTCGTCCCAAACGAACAAGCATAGACCAGACTAACCCACAGGCCCGGGTGTTCATTCCAAAAGCCATTATGTCATGAAGGTTACTAGAGCCACGTCCATTGATTAATACCAGAACGAATAATATAACCTTCTGATTCAGAAGCTTGGATTAGATTTTCGGCATGAATATGACTTACAGAATTGTCCTCTAGGGCTTTGATTAAATTATTGATAGTTAAAATGCCATTCTTATCGGTAGCACTTTTCATTATTATCTTTAATTTAGAAGTATCATCATCTTCTGGATAAAATCTCTTTTTTCTCTTTTCTATGTCATTAAGTTTTGAATTTATTATTTTTTTAATATCCTCAGGTGCATTAGCAGAAGAAACTGCGGAATGTAATTCGATAGGAGAAGAAAAACTTTTACAAATTATATATTCATTCATTCCACCACATCTTGAACATGAAATATGAGATCCTTTCTTGACACCAAAATGATTACCGCAATCGCATTTAATCATAATCCAGACTGAAGTCACAAATATCTCAAAATAACATAGTTCAATAATTTGTCTGAATAATGTACAGAAAGAGACTGTATTATTGAACTATGAACGTTTCCGAAATATAATATGATACCGAGCAGAGTTGTCGTTGGTAGTATCATATCAGCAACTTTGATGATATTGTCCATTTATAATTTCACAATAGATAATTTTTCTTCAACTAAAGCATGGAGTTATCTTTTATTGACTCCTTGGCCACTTGTATTTGCATTATCTCCAAAAATATATTTAAAAAATACAATTAAACAAGAATATGATTGGGAAGAAGAATCAGAAGAAGTAAATATTGAGAGCAAAGACCCAATAGAGTCAGGTTATGATATACCCATATTATAATCAAGATAGTCTAAGTGTTTCTAAATTATTGGGTGCATAAGTTTGGACTTTAAATTTCTCTCTTAAACCCTGCCTGAATGCATTACATGTTTGAGGATCTCCATGATGGCAAATTATCTTTCTAGGAGTTGGATGAAGGGCCGCCACATAATCCATGAGTTGGTTTCTATCTGAATGACCACTAAAACCATCAATTATGACCATGTTACAATTCACTTCTATCATCAATGTTTGGCCTCTATCCATTAAAGGCACTTGGGCATGACCATCTTGTAATCTACGACCTAAGGTTCCCGATGCTTGATAGCCAACAAAACATAAAGTATTACCAGGTTCAGGTGCCCAATACTTGAAATATTCTACAATTGGACCTCCCGTCATCATACCACTAGTCGCTAAAACAATACAAGAATTGGTATCTAACAAAATAGATTCTCTCTGTTTGTGTGATTCTACTTGCTTAAACCAAGGAGAATTAAAAGGATTGTGTTCCCCTCCTTTTAGCAACTGTTTTCTTAATTCTCTGTTTAGGAAATTTGGGTGACTAGAGTGTATAGCAGTTGCTTCTGAGATCATCCCATCAAGCCATACTGTAACTGGTTTTACCTTTCCTGATTTGAATAATTCATCTATAGCAATCATCACTTCTTGAGAACGACCAACTGCAAATACTGGACTAAATATCTTACCTCCTCTGTTAAGGGTATCAATAATTAGATCTTGTAATTCATGACTGGCTTGTTGCCTAGTCGGTTGAATATTCTGAGGCCCTCCATATGTAGATTCAATTACTAGAGTGTCTACTTTAGGAAAACGTACGGTAGCAGCATCAAAAAGCCATGATTTTTCATATTTTATATCTCCCGAAAACAATAATTTATGTTCCGAGTTTCCCTCTCCTATTTGGGCATAAACACTTGATGAACCTAGAATATGGCCTGCATTCTCCAAGGTTATTTTGACATCAGGAGCGATATCAGTTTTATCTCCCCAATCTATGTCAACTGTATGCTTTATACACTCTTGTATGTCAGCTTTTGAGTATGGAGGATCATTGCCTTCTGCTTGTGCTACTTTAATATAATCAATTTGTAATAAAGTCATCAAGTCCCTAGTTGGAGGGGTGCAATAAACAGGTCCCCTATATCCATATTTGAATAAGACAGGTAACATACCAATATGATCAACATGGGCATGCGTTATCACTATAGCATCTAAATTATCCAGTGGTAGTAATTCTGGTGCTGAAAAAAATGGTTGTGTTTCGTCCCTATTAGTAGTTGGTTTTGCACCACAATCAATTAATATTTTTGACTCATTGGTCGTTACCAAATGCATAGCCCTACCTACTTCTCTGTACGAACCAAGAGCAGTGACTCTTACCCATGGAACGCCTGACCTTTTTGGACGATATATTCTAGTGCCAAATTTACGTAGTAGAGATTTTCTATCATCAGCCATCTCTTTACGGTATCGCCTGATATCATGTTGAGTTCGACTTGCAATTGCAGGTGCACGAACTACTTTCACTAGCCAACCTATTTCATCCCTAAGTGACTGTATATTGATTCCTTTTGGACCTACTGCAGTAGCAGGATCATCGCATTCAAGAATAACTTCTGATAGAGCAGGATCTAACCAAGTATTAACTATGCCAACCTCTGGAGGTATAAATTTTGTAATTGCTTGGTGTATTGCTGACTCATCGCATAATATGCTTGGATGAGGGCGTATTACTACTCGACGTTTGATTGATTTTGCGATTTGAACAGTTAAACTATCTCCACTGCCGATAAATGCAGAAGGTTGTTTCGTTATTATTGATATTGAACCGGCTTCCAAATCGACATCATATTCGATATCATTTGGTATTATCTTACTTATTCTTTTTTTTATCTCTGTTAATGACAAACGCATAAATAATCCTCTGGATACATCCCACTATTGATGTGCATTCAAATTTGCACTGAGGGAGGAATGTGATTAAAGAGAGGAAATAAGATTAGTTAATTCTTCTTCAGATAGTAATTGGAATCCTTCGTTTGGAGTTATGACGGCTAAATCCATGCCATTTCCACTTGCTGCGTCTCTTTGGGCAGATGCCAATAAAGATTTGGCTGCCACTTTAAGTGCTTGATCACGTGACATATTATCTTTATATTGATCTTCAAGAACACCATACATGAAAGGACTTCCGGAACCAGTTGCGCAATAAACATCAGGAATAGAACCGCCTGCAGAATCTATGCTATATACGCTAGGGCCGCTATCATCGATACCTACAATAAGCAATTGTACATGATGAGGCCTACCTACTAGGATATTGGCAGTTAAAGTTGCAGCACCCTTTACTGTCATCGGAGAATCACGCTTCAATTCATATAACTTTAGTTCTGATGCTAAGGTTCTTGATAGAGATTGGGCATGGCCAACTAAACCTGCTGTTGTAAGGGCTATATGTTCAGATATTTTGAAGACTTTTTGGACGCTTTTGTTAGCTATGAAATGGCCCATTGTGGCCCTGTGATCTGCTCCAACGACTACTCCTCCATCGAATGTTATTCCAATAGTACTAGTGCCAGTTTTAATCACTTGAGAAGTTATATCCATTAAAATCACCTGCCGTGGAAGAGTTCCCAGCAAACCTTACTGAAATCCGACCCCTTATGAATGCGACGGGAGAACTAAGTCATAAAATATAAAACATTGATGAAACGAAAATACAACTTTGCTAACATAGAAGAAGTCAAGGGCATGAAATAAGTCGGGACTACATGGACAGAGAGGAAGAAGAGCCTCGATGGATAGAAATGTCAGAAATATCTAATTCCAATGAAGGAGGAATTACTCCGGGCGAAAAATACCATGACCTAGGTACAAAATATCCTGATGCCCCTATACCAAGAGGAAAGGATGATGTAATTATAAGGAGATCTGTATTAAAAGATTTAACTGGTGTTTCAACTATATTGAATTGGATTTCAGATGGAGATTTAGTAATTATAGAAATGTCTGAATTAATGAAAAGAGAAACAGAATTGCATTCAGCAATAAATAAAATCAAAGATTTTGTAGAATTAGATATACATGGAGGTGTATTACAGTTAGGCAAAACTAGACTTCTAATACTGCCTCCAACATTTGAAACTACTGAAGAAAAATATGCTTAGAATATCGAAGGTTAAATTATGGAAAGTATTATTGATCAATCCTGTCCAATTTGTGACTCTTTAGATGGATTAAAATTATTTGTTCATATTTCTGAAATTCCTTATTTTGGAGAGCATACACAAATGACTATGATGTGTGACTCATGTGGATGGAAAAATACTGATTTCATTCCTGCTGAAGGAAAGAAAGCAGGAAGTTGGACAATGAGAGTAAAAACTATTGAGCATATGAAAGTAAGAGTTGTTAGATCATCATCATGTACAGTCAGAATTGAAGAAATTGGATTGGAGGTTGAACCTGGTGGAAATTCTAGTGGATATATAACAAATATAGAAGGAGTATTGAATAGATTCCAAGATATAGTTGAGATGATATTAAGGCAAGCTAGAAGAGATAAGGAAGAAAATGTAGAAAAATGCTTATCACTATTAGAAGAAATAAATGAAATCAAAAAAGGAAATAAAGAAGTAGAGATTATCCTACTAGATCCGATGGGTCATAGTCAAATTTTACATGATGATGCAGTATCTAGAGAATTAGCAGAAGAAGAAATTGCAGAGTTATCAGTCGGCATTAGTGTTCCTGTTTTTGATATTAATTCTGACAATAATCTCCAACAATGAATTAATATGAGTCATTAGCAAGAAATTCATTTATTCTACCTGACCATTCATCTCTTTTTTCAGATAAATCATTCAACCATATTGTAGCCTTATCAATGCATATTTGTTTCATTTCACCAGCTAAAATTCTACCATTTTCATAACCTTTTCGTATTTCTTCCAACTCTTCATCATCGGTCACAAAGAAAAATTCAAGATATTGAAATGCAACATCTTTTGAACAATCGCCACCCAACCTCCTGTGTTCTTCAACAGTCGCTTGGCCGCCACTATGCGCTCTTTTCACTTTCTTTGACATTTCATCAATAGAGTCATCCATAAAAATCGTTGTCTCGGGTTTTGAAGAAGACATCTTGTCGCCAGTCATACCAACAGCAAAGCGATGGTATGTAGAACAAGGGGGCATTAATCCCATTCCACCTAAATTGCGTTCAAGTTTCAATAATTCATTCCTTAATACAGATTTTTCTCTTGATGTTGCCCCAGGTATCTCTATTATACCGTGTTTTGGATTAGGGAATATATCTGCAAAACCAAGCTGTGAAATTATACTCTTTATTTTATCGAATATAATATTTCTATTTTCACTTATCAGTGCACCATTCGAAGAAATTCCTAATGCCTCAGAATTTTCATCTTGAATTGAAAGTGCAACATTTAATCCTCCTTTCTTCCTATTCTTAATATTAAACCAATTTGTTTTACTTGCTAAACCTCTAGTCAATCTTAAATGTGGGTCTTGATCAACACCAACAGGGACAACAATAGGCCTTAAACCACCAAATTCTTCTAATTGAGGATGTAATATATCGCCGGCCTGAATAAGGGGTGCTTGTACGTGTGCTAGATTTGTTTCACCTTGAAAGCCATAAATTGATTCAAATTCTGACAAATTAGTTTTTTTGCCTAATGTAAAAGCTAATCTCTGTACTTGAGGTCTTTTACTTTGAAAATAGACATTTGTAGAATTAGGATTTAATCCTAAAGCGGCATAATTAATGATGTATTCTTCTATTGCAGTTTTTCGGCCTTCAGTTAAGGATTTAGATCGTGTAGCTAATGCTTCTAAATCTGCCACTGCTACATTAACATCTCCGCCATGTTCTTGAAACCATTTTACTTGTTCAATTACCATGCTATGGCCAAGGTGCATTTTTCCACTTGGCATCAAACCGGTCAATACTCCAAAATTAGTTTTATTTTTTATTGAGTTTAGAATTATATCAATGTCTCTATGAGCAAATATGATACCTCTGCGATGAAGGGCATTAGGGTCGGGTATTGAAGATAAATCCAATGGCTCTAAACCAAATTTCTGAATCAATCTTTGATAATCAGTAGATTGTTGTGATGACCAAGGATCTATCCGATAGTCCTCTCCCATGGCATCGGGTTTACTATATACCCAATCAAACCATCGATGATGTAAGCAAATAAGTACCGTTAAATCAATAACCGTATTCATTATGAGAATTGATATGGCAATCATCCATTGTTTAGGTGTAGGACTAGTTGGATCTTATGTAGCGAAGAAATTATCAGACAAAGGACATGAAGTTCATGCTCATGATTTAACTATAGGAGACATATTTATGGAATATCCTGAAATAATTATTCATAAGGGAGATGTATTAGAAAGTTGTAAAAAAATAGAAAAATTTGGTGATTTCGATATTGTCGTCAACATGCTTCCAGGTGAAATAGGACATTCCATTATGAAAATTCTTTATCCGCAGGGAATTAATATAGTAGATTTAAGTTTTAGTGAAATTACGCCAGATTCATTATCAAGAGAAAAAGGAGGAGAAAATACAACTATCTTATGGGATGTAGGGATAGCACCGGGATTATCCAATATGTTACTTTCATTAGCTGTTGAAGAACTGGGCTATTTAGAAAATGGAGAGATACGTGTAGGAGGGAATCCTGCTGAGAAAAATGGTGTTTGGAACTATGTTGCACCTTTTTCGCCTAAAGATGTAATCGCAGAGTATACTAGGCCGGCTAGAGTATTGAGAAAAAATGAGATTGTCACCTTAGAAGCGTTAACAGAAAGACATATCATAACTGTTCCCGGAAGAGGAAAAATGGAGGCATTTCTTACAGATGGTTTGCGTAGTGTACTTTATTCTATTCAAGCAACTACTTTATCAGAATATACAGTTAGATGGCCTGGGCATATACAGAAATTTATTGATGAAAGAGATACGAAAAAATTGAATTATGAACAACTAATAAAAGAATGGAGATATAGTTCTGAAATATCAGAATTCACATGGTTAGAAGTAATGGCATATGATAAAAATGGAGAAGGAATACGTTGGACTGTTTCAGATGCAGGGAGTTCTGATGGACATTCAATGGCAAGATGTACGGGATTAGTTACAGTATTTTGTATAGAGGAATGGTTAGCTAATCCTAACATGTTAAAAACAGGAATTCATGCCCCAGAAGTTTTAGAAAATGAAGTAATTGAAAGTATTATCTCTAAATTAAAAGAAGAAGATATAGAAATAATTAAAGAAAAAATATATCATCATGCGTAGTCAATAATTTCTTTGGCATCCATGGAGATTAGCCACCTAATAGCCAGTGGAGTGGCAATTAAAGTTCCTATAGCTATAAAAATTATTGGCCAATTAAAATTTGGTTCTGCCTCTCTCTCTATCAGCCATGTGAATAGTACAGGAGATTCAAGAAAATCTGATGCCCATTCTCGCATATTAGTGACATGGTGACCTACAACTGTAACTGAATGATGTAAATCATTGAAGGTGTAGATAGGGTTATTTTGTAAAGTATAATTAGTGCCATTTTGCATTTCCACGGAAAGATTTTCTCCTGAATTCAGAGTAACTATCAACCCTCCACTGTGATTTCGCCATCCAATTTTTAAATTTTGGTCAGTTGGGACTAATTGAGGGAAATTATTACCTTTAGAATCTTTAACGGAAATAATTGAATTATCAGTTTTGATATGTATGCTTCCTGGTACATTCCATGAGTTATTGGGATTATTTGGCAATGTTATGTAGAGTATATTGTCAACATTAGATAGTTCTATATTTTCACTAGATAATTTATGATTATGCCACTCTCCCCATGTCGTATACCAAAGAGATCCATTATTTTCTAACCAGTTCAATAACGTTTTATCTTCCCTTATTCTAAGATCGTGTATCCTTGCAATCCAATAAATACTTACAAGAGAATCCTTTGGAGAATCAGCGATTAGAGAAATATTGGCAATGTTTTTCTCCATGCTTCCTCCATTTCTATCTACAACAAATAAATCAGGCGGATTATTAGTAACTTTATCGCCTATTATTTTAAAACCGGAATCAATCAAATTTGAAGTTAGTTTTTGATTGACATCCCCTGGAGGTGTGCCGAAGGAAATCGGATCTATTCCCCATCGAGATGCATTTGTATTTGACATAACATAATCCTTACATTCCTCAATTAACGATGCATCTTCATTTATATCTTTATTCTCAAAACCGTGACAACCGAATTCATCTCCTATTGATAATCTATCCGGGCCGATGAGATTTTTTATCCATCCATCTGATTCCCATTCAGCCGTAACAATTGGCGATAATGTAGGTATAGTAAAAATAATAATCATAACAAAACTTACCGCAGTAGTCTTGTCCATGATACTCGGAAATAAGATCATGATATGAGTACTTGCCAAATTTAGTAAAGGCTAAACAAGAAAGACATTACGGTAAAACCATGGAGAGTGGTTTGGAAGAGAAACTCAAAGAATTCTCTGAACTGATAAAAATAGAAGGCACTGGAGAGGAGTTTAAAACACCAATTTTCTATAAGTTTTTAGTTAAATACATACGCATAATTGGACGTAGTTTGACTAGAGTAAATTATACTGGAATAGAAAAGGTTCCAAAAAAAGGACCTGTGATCGTCATAGGAAATCATATCTCAAATATCGATCCTATCGTTAAAATAATGGGAATAGGTAGGCCAGTTCATTATTTGGCTAAAGAAGGTCATTTTACTAAAGAGCCGAATCGTACAATAATGAGAGCAACCGGACAGATTGAAACATTCAGAGATACTGGTGCAAGAGATGCATTGGCAAGGGCTGCTGATGTATTGAATTCAGGCTTATGTTTGGGTTTATTCCCAGAAGGAACAAGATCTAGAAATGGTGAAGCCCCATTTTTGCAGAAAGGTAAAACTGGCGTAGCTAGATTATCGGCTAGTTTTCCAGATGTCCCTGTATTGCCAATGGCGCTAATTGGTACTAGAGAAGTTATGAAACCCGGAGATAATGCAATTAGATTTTGGAAAAAAATTAATGTTAACATAGATGATCCAATAACTTTTAATCAATGGTTATTGAATAAGAGTGGCGGAAACATGGATAATAATAAGATAAAAGAAATGATAAAACTTAGTCCTGCAGACAGAGAAGTGAGAATGAAGAAAATTTACAGAAAATTTACAGATCAAGTAATGAAGAATCTGGAAGATTTGGGCGCTCCTTGACTATACTTTCCGTAGCGTTGAAGGACTGACTGCCATTACGGCAATAATATGGAGCAGTACTTGGAGTTTCTCAGAAGAATTCTGGAAGAAGGGCAAGAAAAAACTGACAGGACCGGAACTGGTACTAAATCTGTATTTGGTCATCAAATGAGATTTGATTTGACCGAAAGTTTTCCTGCCATTACAACAAAAAAAATTCATTGGCCAAGTGTTATTCATGAGTTATTATGGATTTTATCTGGTGATACAAATATAAGTTACCTCAAAGAAAATGGTGTTAAGATATGGAACGAATGGGCAGATTCTGATGGCAACTTAGGCCCAGTATATGGAGAACAATGGAGAAAATGGAAAACTAAAAATGGAAATGCCATTGACCAAATTAAACAAGCAATTGATATGATTAAACAAAATCCGAATAGTAGGAGAATTATAGTTTCTGCTTGGAATGTAGGTGAATTAGAAGAAATGGCATTGATGCCGTGTCATGCCTTTTTCCAGTTCTATGTCAATAATGGTCGATTATCTTGTCAATTATATCAAAGGAGCGCGGATGCTTTTCTTGGAGTTCCATTTAATATTTCTTCATACAGCCTCCTTACATGTATGATTGCTCAGGTTTGTGATCTTGAGCCAGGAGAATTTATTTGGACAGGGGGAGATTGCCATCTGTACCTTAATCATTTAGAGCAAGCGGAACTACAAATAAGTAGAAAACCATTAGATCTTCCAAAATTAATATTGAATAATAATATTAAAGATATTGATGGTTTTAGTTATGGAGATATCTCTATAGAAAGATATCAACATCATCCTCACATATCAGCGCCAATATCTATTTGAGGATTGAAAATGCTTATTGCGATGATAGTAGCGATGGATAAAGAAGGATACATAGGGTACAAAGGAGAATTGCCATGGAGATTGTCGACCGATATTAAAAGATTCAAAAAAATAACAGAAGCTGAAGGAAATAACGCAGTAATAATGGGCAGGAAAACTTGGGATAGTTTGCCTAAAAAATATAAACCTTTATCAGGAAGATTGAATATTGTAATGTCAAGAAATTCAGAATGGAAGGGCGAAGGTGCTTCAAATGCACTTTATCCGGGTAGGGCAATTGAAATTGCATATTCAGAGGGTTGTGAAGAGTGTTGGATAATTGGAGGATCAAAGATTTATGAATTATTTCTTGATAGAGTAGAAGAGTTACATATTACGGAAGTGAACACTCAAAAGAGTGGAGAAATTAGATTCCCAAAATGGAAAAAAGAAGAATGGACACAAGAAATTATTGAAAGCAAAACGAAGAATGAATATGATGAATATGATACCATGTATTCGATATGGACTAAAAAATAAATTTAATCTTCATATTCAGTGACTCGAATTCCTAAATCAGTCATTATTGACTTCCTTTTCATTATTACATTCATCTTATTATGGAATTCTTTTTCTAAATCGATTTCTAATGCTAATGCATGACCCATGATAAGAATCAATAAATCTGATAATTCTTCAGAAATATCTTTTTTTGGTTTTCCTTTTGTTATTGCTGCAGAAAATTCCCCTAATTCTTCAACAGTCAAAGCTACTCTATATCCCATATCATGACCTTTATTCTCAGACTTTGAAAACTCATGTTTATTATGGAAAAATGCTACTCTAGACATCATGGAAGTCCATAGTCCGTCAGGAGAAACAAATTTTTCAGATGATAACCAATCTTCAACACTCAAAGGCCTACGCATATGCCTGTGACAGCAATCAAGTCAACAAAGTTATCTCAAGTAGAGTAATTGTTAACTAAAGAATTTATACAATCGATAATTATATTCTCCATACTGGAAGAAACATTTGTTACTTCTCCATGATTTATGGGTATTTCTGAGCCTTGTGGATTCCTACCAGCCGCCCAATTAGAAGAACATACTAACGATACGTGAGGAATAGATAATTCCGAAACTAACCTTGACTCTGGCCCTAAGGTCATATTAACTGCCTCTGCACCTAATTTTTCCAAGGCATTTATTTCCGCAGGACTTTCAAATTGTGGGCCACTACATTGTGCAACAACTACATTTTCTACATTAATTCCTTGTTTTTCATCTAAAATGTTAGAAATTATTGTAACTGCCCTAGAATCAAAAAGGGATGTTCTATCAGAATGGAGGGCAATGATATCATGAAACGACCATGAATAGTCAGCAAAATCAATTATATCTGAAGTTATTGCGATATTCCCCGGCCTAATTGCAGAAGAAATTGAGCCAACAGAATTTATACTTACTATAATGTCAGGAGAGGTGCTTGCAACAGCATATATGTTTCCTCTATGTTCAATCGAATGAGGAGGAGTAACTTGATCATTACTCGAATGATGGCGATATAAAAATGATATCTGAAAATCATTTTCTGAAATTAATGTCAATGGAATATTGCCCCATTCAGTTTCACATCGAAGGTTAACTAACGATGAATTGAAAAAGTCAGAACATAGAATTGGTAGATTGGTCATCCCAGTACCGAAAATTACAGAGATGCGAACCATGTTGTTCCACTTGCTAACCCAAATAAAAGGAATTAGGTATCACTCATTTAATCTGGCTATTAAGTCAGCCTTTTTACCGGATACAGGTTTTCCAGCCTCTTTTAATAATTCTTTTAACTCGGCAACTGTCATAGAGTTGTAATCAACATTATTCTCTAATGATTTTGTTTCAGTAATTTCTTCAATATCTGAAGTTTCTTCAACATTATTATTTTCTTCATCCTCAGAAGATCTATCGGCCAATTCTGAAATTTCTGCACCTGCTTCTGCTGCAACTAGAACATCATTTTCTTGCTCGACTACTTTCTCCTTTGATTTTTCTAAATCATGGATTTCGTCTAATGTTGGCCCTTCATCTACAAAAACGCCTGTTTGGAGCAATTGAACTCTTCTGAAAAGAAGATTTTTTACTGGCTGAATTTTGATTACCTCATCTTTAATTGTGTTTTCTAATGTTCCATCAAATAATGATTTTTGAATATCTAGCCATGTTGAACTAGCTCCAACTCGTAATATGACATTTCTTGCTATAGTGCGCATTTGTTGCTTTTGACTAGCTTTTATCCTAGCACGTGATATAATTAATGGTTTAAATCTGATATAAAAACCATCTTTAGATACTAAGTCCACTGTATCATCAATTTTTCCTCTTTCCCTACGAACTAATCTTCGGACATGATCTTTCATCAAGTCATATCCAATAAATTCAGTCAATGCATCTTTATTAACTACCTCTGTGACATTGAATCTGATCTTAACATGCATTTTAGAAAAGTCGCCATCAAGTTCATTTTGCATTAACTCATAATGTCGGCCCAAGACTAAGGAGTCGTCTTCTGCCAAAGTTTCACCAATTACTTTGAACGACCAAGGATTTCTAGGAGCTCTAATTGTATACCAACGTTTTGCTTTCCATTTATCTTTCTGTTTTCTTGCTGCTGCCCTCGATAATGCTCCTTTTGCCATAATAAAGACCTCTAATTGTTGGGGGCTGCCCCAAATGCAAGCCATCCGAAATCAGTCGAGTATTTGAACAAGTCACATTAAATTAAGAAATAATGTAATGAATTATTTGAAAGACTAGTGAGTTTTGGAATAGTTATGAGTCTGCACAGTGCGACATGGAGAGTTCATGTAAGTGAACTAGATGATTCGGCATTAATAATAGAGGGCATTGAATGGATTGCAGGAGAAAGTGCAGTAATAAATATGGAAAATGGAAAATCAATTCATGGGGCTAAACAGAAGACGATAATTGCCAAAGTTGAAAGTAAGAGAGACTCATGTGAATCATTTCTCAGATTAGGAAAAGAAGCCTTAATGAGAATAATAGAAGATGGCATAAACAAGAGGATTGATGAAAATAAAAATTTTCATATCAGAATAGATGTATCAAGTTTGGTGTCAAAAAAAATAAATATAAACTATAATAAAGAGAAATTAGTTGCAAAAGGAATTTTTAAGATAGAGTGTTATCCGGGAGATTCTCCTGAAAAAATAATTTTACAACTAATAGAGAAAAATAACAAAGGTTAAAAAAATTAGACAAGTATTCAAATGGATTGATTGTTTCGGAGGTATGAGGGAAAGTATGACACACGTAGTAACAGAAGCCTGTGTAGGGCATAAATATCAAGATTGTGTAGCGGTATGTCCAGTGGAAGCGTTTCGTGAAACCGATACATATCTAGTCATAGATCCAGATGAATGTATAGATTGTGCAGCTTGCGTGCCTGAATGTCCAGTCGAAGCAATATTTGCTGACACTGATTTACCAGATGAGAAAGAAGAATGGCTACAAAGAAATGAAGATGAAGCACCTGACTTACCAATAGCCGAAGGTGATTCTCCAGTTCTCGGCGATTAATACAAATGTGCACACACAAAAGTTCATCAAGGCCATTTAAGGAGAAATATATATGTCAAAGAAATTGGATATTTCTCAACTTCTCCACGGAACAGAACTTTTGAAAAGAGGTTTTGCTAAAATGCAAGAAGGAGGAGTAATAATGGATGTTGTTAATGCCGAGCAAGCTCATGTTGCTGAAGAATCTGGAGCGGTAGCAGTAATGGCTTTAGAAAGAGTTCCAGCAGATATTAGAGCAAATGGAGGAGTGGCCAGAATGAGCCATCCAGATATGATTAAAGAAATAATTGAGACTACTTCTATACCTGTTATGGCAAAGTCAAGAATAGGTCATGAAGGAGAAGCAAGAGTCTTACAAATGCTAGGAGTTGATATGATAGATGAATCAGAAGTGTTAACTCCTGCTGATCCTTTTTTCCATATTAACAAGAATAAGTTTGATGTCCCATTTGTTTGTGGTTGTACAAACCTAGCAGAAGCTGTTAGGAGAATTGTAGAAGGTGCGGCAATGATACGTACAAAGGGAGAAGCAGGAACAGGAAATATAGTAAGTGCAGTACAGCATGCTAGATTAGTTAAGAATGAGATAGAGGCATTAAGTATGGCTAATAGTGATGGAATAGGCCTAGCAGTAGACAAAATACTAGAAGGTTATCAGAAATTAAAAGATAAGTCAGAATTTGATGTTAATCCTAAAAATACTCCATTTGGTAATTTAGAATACTTACATAATGAAATATCAAATACACTCAATGAAGTGATTAGTAAAAATAGGTTACCAGTTGTAACATTTTCTGCAGGTGGGATAGCGACACCTGCAGATGCTGCATTACTAATGCAACATGGTATGGATGGAGTATTTGTTGGCTCGGGCATATTTAAGAGTGCAAAACCTGAAGTAATGGCAGAAGCCATAGTTTTAGCAACTCATCACTATGATGATGCTCGCATAGTTGCAAAAGCAAGTTCTATGATGGGCGATGCTATGCCCGGTTTAGAAATTGAGAATCTAAAGACAAAATATCAAGACAGAGGGCATTGAGTTATCTCTTTCTTCCCCTAGTTGTTCTTAACTTACGTGATTGTTTTTTTGTTTTAGTTTTCTTTTCAGTAGTAGTAGAAAAATCTCCACTAAGAGTCCCCCCAAATGTTAAAGATCCTTGTTCGATTAATTTTTCTGAAAGAGAATTTGCTAAATTTTCATCTTTATCTGGGGTTGTTAGAGACTCCCTTACCGAACGATTATGATTTTCTATAACTAATTTTCCTTCTTCAATTTCTGCTTTCATTTTATCTCTTATTTCATTAACCTCTTTCATTAATTCGACAATAGAAGAGTGTACTGCATCTGCATTTTTTCTTCCTTCTAAATATGCTGCATGGAGGCGGTCACCTTCGGCTTGTATGAAGTCTCTTTCTTCGAACATGGGTTTTATTGAGATCCATATATCATCTGCTTGACTATGAAAATCTAACATTATTTTATGTTCTGCATCCGCTTCAGCCTTTAATAGTTGGATTGAACCTTCCATGTCTCCTAAATCGATATTTAATAGATTAAGTTCTGATGCTAAAGGAGTTAGTTCATCGCGTCTAATTATTAACTTCTTTAAAATTTTTAAGAGAGAATTTTCTTTCTTAAGAGAGAGAGTTCCGTCAGTCATTAATTGTCTTTCAATTCTTTCTATTTCTGCAACTGTTTCAGAAAGTTCGACTATAGCAGATTTATTTCCTTTACTACTTTCCTTTTTGCCCCTTTTTTGAGAAATTAATTCACGTATCTGACCTTGTAGTGCATCTCTTTTTAATTGGTGTTCTTTGGCTTTATTTCGAATTTCTTTTTGTTGATCTAGATATTCTTTTATTTTAACTCTTATTTCCTTACCTTGATTCTGCATAGAATTCCGTGAATCTGCCGCTCTACGAGCATTTTCAGTGAAATTATTACGTTGATCTCGCATTCTTTTTAATTTCGTTTCCATTGCATTTAAGCGGTTTCTCAGATCTTCTTCTTGACCCTCGATGGCTTCATTCATGAAGATGCGAGTAGTATTTCCTTATTCAAGGCCACTAAAGGCCGAGCAAGGATAAAGCGAATGGAAGTAGTGGAGAGAATACTGCTATAATAGCACCGAACATAAGCAAAGCGCCCGTAGTTAATCTAAGTCTTGTGAATATATCAGAACGGACCTGAACTGTCAAAACCCTTCCTGAAACTAGATTGCCAGATGTGTCTTCAAGACGTACTGTCACAGTTGCTTCACCAGTAGAAGATGGAATAAGACTCTGCCAGACAATCTTAGTAGAGGATAAAGTCCTAGGTAAAGATTTGGCTATAGAATTGAAGTTTTTAATGGATTCTTCCTCATAAGGAGGTATTTTTAAACCATAAACACATTCATTAGGCCTGAAATCTGGAGTTTGTATTCTGAGAATTAGTTGCTGAGTTTCTGTACTCTGATTTAGTACATAAGCAAATAAATTTGCATTACCTAATGTCAAATTTTCCATATCTACATCAAACCAAATTTCTCCATCATAATTTTCATTTTCTTGGTGCATACGTAATCTGTCATGAAGTCGGAAAAATGGAGCGCACCGTGAACTAGCATGTGTAAGAAGGCGATTCCATGTTTCTTCTCCTAGTTCAGGGTGTTGGAATATTTGTTCAATAACTTCCTCATCAATAATTTCGCCTAAAACATTTCTAAAGATTTCATCTGAGATTAGTCCAGATCTGCGCAAATGTAGTAAGTGTAGTAGATTTTCTTGAAGATCGGTGATTGATTTTCCTTTATCTAGTTTAGAGGAAAGAGAATTTACATAACTTGAAACTTTTACTAAAAGTAAAGGATCCACATGAGACCTAATAATATCAGAGAATGGCCTCTTCAGTAGGGCGGGATGGATTGGCGTAGAAAATGCCTCCAATAACCCCCATGGATTAACTGTATTGAATCGCGAACGGGAAGAAACCATATAAACTCCATGTCCGGACAATAATGCACCAGTAGAAAGTGCAATCATAACAGGTAATTCGGAAGATTGTTGGGTTGAGAAATAAAGTGAAACGGAAAGTAATAAAGTAGCTAAAAACATCAGTCCGGTTGTTACATTTAATTGCCTTGAAGAGCCATCTATTGTCTCTTTCATTTGCGCATATCCATGTGCACTATTGAATGTGATACCTGAATTAGTTATTTCTTTGGCTTCTAAAATAAATATCTGCCTGGTAACATAAATTAATCTAAGTAAAATAAATAACAAAGATAAATCTGCTATCATAATTAGTAGAGAAATAAAATAAATAGATGTCGAAATATCTTGATTAAATAATAAACTCTGAACACTATTGACCCACCAATCCGGATTAGAATCACTAAAAGACTGTGCAAGACCAAATAGAATTACTACAATTAAAGGGAGGAATAAGATTAGTCTTGCTCCACCACTAATTAACAAATCGTCAATTCCAGTTAATATTATCTCTTGATTTTTAAACTTAGATTTTTGATTATATATGCTTATCTCATCTTTTTGTACATTATTTTCACTATATTCTAAGACCTCAGAAATTGGATTTTCACTAGTTAAATCTTCTAACATTGATTCTAAATCAGATTTATTCGATTCATAATTACTCTCATAGGAAATTTTATCATCGGACATAAATTAACCTCATGAAATAGAATGTCGAGAGACTCTTGCAAGTATTTTTTGACATAGAGAATTCGAAATATTGATATTTTTATCATCGATTACAAATTGATCATCAATTTTATTAATTTTTAGACCCAACATCACGCCAATTCCTTCCAAAGTTTTTTTCTCAATGTCATTCATAGCAATTAGCTCTATAGTAGCCTCTGTATTATTCGGTAAGCAATTTAGTGGTAATAAATTGTTTTGTAAAATTTCTATTTTCCTATCAATCAAAGGGATTTTAGAGCCTGAAAGGGATTTTTCAGGATATCCAAGCATGTTATCTAAAGTAATCTCTAATTCTTCATTGATGGCATGTTCTAGTTTACATGCCATTGCATTGGTGTCTCCTTTGAAACCTATCACATCAACTAAAAGGATTTCAACTAATGCTTCTCTTCTCTTTATTTTTGCTGCACTAATGAAGCCTTCTGGAGTAAGCCTACATCCGCGATAAGGGATATATGTCAATAAATCTTTTTTTGCAAGACGAGTGAGCATTTGAGTAGTTGAAGCAGCACTTACATTCATAGATTCAGCAAGTTGATTCGTTTTTACTATCTGATCTGGTTTATCAGAGTGGAGTTCAAATATCCTTTTAAGATACATTTCCTCAAATTCACTTAAATCAGACATATTAATTCCCCTCAGAAAGAGCCATGAATTCGCATCTGCATGCTGGGCAACGCGCTCTAACAGGCCTTTTACTCTCTAGTACTCTAAGTTTCTGCTCACATGATGGGCAATTCAACATATCTCCACTAGATGAAGATGAAGGTATAGGAATTTCATCATCATCTTCAGATTCTATTTCTTCTTGTAAAACATCATCATCCTCTTGTGGTTTATTTTCTAATGTCTGTACTTCAAAATTTGATTCACACGATGGGCATTTGACGAGTCCCTCATGATATGAAGGAACATTCAACCTTTGTTCACATAAAGGGCAAATTACTTCTCTTTTTTGTTGTTTTTTATTATTTTTTGAATCTAATCTTGACTCTCTAGGGGGTCTTAATTTAGAATTATTAATTGTGGAGGGCGTTCGGTTTGAAATGGCACTTATGATAATTTTGGCCATTATGACTATTGCTAAACCTGCAATGGAACCATATGAAACGGCATAAATATCAAAGGGAAGGCCAGAAGTTTGGGGAGAATTAGTCGACTCTATTAATACCCAATTACTGATATGATATTCTCCTGAAATAAAGTAAATTGATAAATTTGTTGAATATGAATATTGCCATTCTGTAATAATTATTTTACCTGAATAGGTAGCATCTGGTAATAAAGAAGGGAAGTTTTCTTCATGTATTATTGTTTGATCAGACATAATAAGTCTTATTAAAGCAGAATTTATCTTACTATTACCATTATTGCTAATCGTATATTCAAATGATATGTTTTCATTTTTAACAGGAGTTTTTGGGTAGAAATTATCAATTGTGATTTCAACTGAAATGTGAGGAGGATTTACAAGCATAATACTGGTATTTTTAGAATCGGAAACATTCGGAAACCATGATATTGGAACTACTTCTATGAATATATTGTCAGTGATAGGATTGGCCAAATTAAAAGGAATAATTCTACTGCCGTGATCTAAGGATATTTTCAATGATTGGAGTAAATTATTTTTATCGGCATTATCGAATATATTAATTGAAATATCTCTAGAAACACCTTCAGAAAGAAAAATTATTGGCATTATTTCTAATCCTTCGTCAGAAGTCCATGAGTAAGAGTTAGACAATATTTGTAATGATTGTTTGTCTCGTACTTCGATATTAAAAGAGCCATTTAAGTTACTATCTACACCTCCTCTTGGATTAAATACGCTCCAATTGAATTCATTATTTCCTACATTTAAAGGCCTAAAAGAAACAGATATTTCCCTACTCGAACCGGCATCAATTTCAACAAAATCTCCTAGCCAAAAAGAATTATTAGTTCCACTGATTTCTAATCTAACACTATCTCTAACATCTCCTTGATTATGTATTAAAATTGAAGCCTGTATTAGATCTCCTAAATGAATAGGTTGTCCAATAATTGATATTTCTTCACTCCCTGCTGCAGAAAAATTTACATCATTAGAATTAGTTTTTTGGATATTTTTTTCAACCAAGTCCGGAGATTCAACTTGATAAAGATGTAATAAGGAAAATGAACAAAATAGCATCAATAGAATTAGTATGAAAGAGGTGTTGCCATGGAAACTCCTCGCCATTAATATAGCCCCTAGAGTAGTACCGTATGAATGAAACCCTTTTTGAAGAGGAGATAGAGACATTTTAATGAGGAAATTAAGTGGAGGTCATGTGGATACAGAGACTTTACTTAGTGTAACTCCTAAAGAAATTGCTGCAGCACTATTAATTAGACGCAAGGCATTGAAGGATCAACTGCCAAATATAATAAAAAATTTAGACAATGAGTCAGAAGCATTGACTCCAAAATTAGCTAAAATTAAGGAAAAGGATAAAAAAATAAAGATAAAAATATCTGAAGTTAAAAAACGGAGAGATGCCCATCAAAAGGAAGCGGGAGAAATTTGGAAAAAAATTAAAGATATTCAAAATGAATTAACTGAATCAGGTAATATGATTAGTCTAGATCCAAAATGGAAAAAGGAAAGAATGATGGAAGAATTAGAAGAAATAGAGTTCAATATTCAAACAGTTGCACTTGATCATAAAGCGGAAAAGAAAATGATAGATGCAAGACGGAATATCATAAGACAAAATGAATTGTGGTTAAAAGAGCGTAAATCTTCAAATCCTCAAATGGCAGATTTTATTGAAAAGAGGAAGAAAATGAATGCTCTCTACAAGGCTGCAGATAAAGAGCATAGAGAGATGATTAGAAATGTCAATCTTGGAGAGCCGGTTCATGCGAAATATATAGCAAGAAAAACAGAATTAGGAGATATAAATAGGCAAAGAGATAGGGCAAAGCAGCTATTAAAAAATTTAGATAGAGATATATCATACTGGGAAAATACAATTTTAGATGGTTTTGATGAATTGATGACATTAGCAGAGAAGGTTCAGCAAGGCGGAGTATCCTCTTTTGCTTCCAATAAAAATAAAAAAATAAAAAATGATATTAATAACATAAAAATGGAGGAAGAAGAATGAGTAACACATCAGAAAATAGATCTGATGTTGATTTAGAAAATATGGAATTCCAGGAAATTGTGCAAATAAAAAGAGAAATACAAAGTGATATAGAATCTAATGAAAAGAGATTTAAAGAACATTTGGAAGATAGAAGAAATCAAATAGACATAGTGAAAACATTGCGTGAAATGATGAAAGAAGTAGATTCAATGGATGAGGAAAGGAGGGAATTATTAAATGAGTTTAATAAATACAGAAAAAGGGCTGAAGAATTAAAGAAAATTAGAGATTTAGTAAATAATTTAGTCCCCCCTCCAAGTGAAATATTAGAAAAATGGATAATGAAAAATTATGAAAACTTAACGACGATTAATAATGATTTAACAACTGTACCAACATTAGAGAGGGAGAAAGATTTATTCAAGAAATTCTTTGAATTGCAGATTTGTATTAAAAGAAAAAGAGAATCAGAAAGGGCACATTTGGAATACATAAAAAATATTACTAAACTTAGAGAGGTGGCTAAAAAATTAGATACTCAGAGAGAAGAAAAGGAAAAAAATATCTCTGAAATGGAAAATAAAACTGAATCTGAGGGGAAGGTAGTTTCAAGAAAGGAAATAAGTAAAATAAGTAAAAAAATATCTTCAATAGATAAAAAACTAGATCAATTAAATGTAGAAAGAAATGATTTGAAGTCAAATCTTCTAAAAACTAAAAAGTTATTGAAGAAAAAGAATTTATCAAATAAAAAAATTAGTTTATCCGAGATTAAAAGTAAAATAGATGAAGGTGGAATTCTTGATGTATCTGAATTTGATTTACTACTAGATCATGGAAGTTTGGGCGGCATAAAACCAAGTAGAATAAAGAAAAGTGATTCAAAAAATAAAGCAAATAAAAAGAGAAAAATGAGGCGTTTTGGAAATACAAAAAGAAAGGCGAGAAAAGGAAATAGTGCCGCATTAAGGGAAAATGAATAGAAGATAAGAGTTTATTTTGGTATTAATTTATATTAGCAATCGAAGTCGGATTAGATACAATAGGTGGTATATTAGTGAATTATAGCGAAGTTGGCGAAATATTCAATCCACTTACTGAAAAAATTAATCTAGAATTGAGTAGTAATAAAGAACAAAGAGACGAATGGAATAATAGAGTTCGTAAACATTTGGATAAGCGAAATGAAATAAATATTCAAGTTAAAGAATTAATTGCGGAAGTACAAAAACAAAAAATTGTAAGAGATGCGGCAAATATTAAGGTAAAAGAATTAAAGGAAATAAGATTTGAAAAATCTGAAAAATTAAAACTCATTAGAAGAGAGATGAAGGAAAAAATTGGCGATAAAGAGAATCGAACCAATAAGAAAAGCGGGCCTGATCCGCGAAGAATAAAGTCTGAAATGGATAAATTGGAAAATATGTATGAGAGAGGGGCTTTTTCTGGTAAAAAAGAAAAAGAATTTTTCAATAAAATGAAGAAATTGAGTAGAGAATACAAAGAAGCCAAGAAAATTGGAGAAGAAGATATTTTTGGAAATCTAAAGAAGAATGAGCGAGAGGCAAAATATTCTCAGGCAAAGGCACATGATAATGTAGAATCAGCAGTTAAAAACGCCCAAGAAGCTCATGACTTGATGATGGAACTATCTGAAGAAGTAGATAGATTAAGGGAGATAGCAAATAATGCACAAATGGAAGTAACAATATCGAAAAGAGAAGCAGATATAATGCATAGTAGATACGTCGTATCATTAAGATGCATCCATTCAATGCAAGATTTACTCAAGGAAATTAATACAGAAGAAGTTGAAGAAGAGAAAGTTGAAGTTTCTGATTTAATGAGTAGATTGATGTCTGGAGATACTTTATCTACGGAAGAGTTGATGTCTTTACAACGAAATTGAGTATTACATAGAAAGTTTTTTACCACTGATTCCATGAATTAATTGCCTATTTTCAGTATTTAGTATCCAAGCAGGGATTAGAATCTTTTTGTAATAAAGATTACAACTATCACTTTTAAAATTCCAATTCTGTAGAATCATACTTTGAGTAAATAATCCAGCATTTTTTGGTTTTCCTTGACGTTTTTCATTAATTAATGGGGCAATGATATCTATTATCTGAGATTTATCTTTCCAAAAATTTATGTTTGGCTCAATAATTCTTAATGAAGGAGAAATTGGCAGAACTTCTACATTAGAAAACATAGTAAAATTATTTTCCCATGGGTCTTCTATGATTTTCCACCTTTTCTTTTCAACAGAACCATCTGGGCCGATTAATTCACCATCCACTTCCCATAACTTAGATGAAAGTAAAATTGGAGAATAGGTGATGCCTGACAGATCTTTATTCGATAGCCAATTAGAAATTTCTATATTATTTTTCAATGTTAAAATGGAACTATCAGTACTTTTATTTAAATTGATTTCACTAATTTCGTCATCAATTTTATCATCTTTTATAGCTGATACTTGTATTTCTTTATTCAATATGGCCTTCCCAAACCATTGCGACAGTTCATCTGGGCCCCAGAAAAAAATCTTATTTTTTCTATATTTATTTTCATTTAAGTTATCATCAATAAATCTCTCCGAAATTATCAAATGATTTCCAGAAGGAGCATCGACACTCCATCTTTCTATTTCAAAATCATTTAATGTAGTAATTCCTTCACCAACATGCCAAATAAAAAGTGATTTAGAGGGAAATTCTTCTAAATCTTGTAAAGAATCTACCTTGCCAATAAAATTAAAATCAATAGAAGAAAAATCATAATTTTGGTTATGGAAATTTTCTCCCCGTAATTTTATTAAATTACGAATTTCACTTTCCATGGCCTTGCGAGAGAATGGAGGACTTTGAATAAAACCCTAAAATTTTGTAAAATGGCTTTAATTGACCCCATTAAACATTCTGACTTAGCGTTAATAATTCACTTTGTCCAGGATCAGTAACACATAGAGTACTAACGGGAAATGGTTTTGCACAAGCAGCACCTAATTGTCTATTAACTAGCATTACTTGATGTATAGGCACATCGGGATGTTTAGATTGGAGATTAGAGATATACTCTTGAGGGCAGTTAGCGGCTACTAAAACCATTCTTGCATCTCCTCTAGAGCAGGCACTCATGGTTTGTCTCTGTCCGAATAATAAAGTTCCAGTATTCATTCCTTGTTTTAATTGACGTGCTAAATCCATTTTATTCCCCCTTAATTCTCTGGTACATAGAATAGTTCTACGCTTCCTGTCCCTAAAGCAACAGGTTGGCCTACAATGATATTTTCAGTAACACCACTAAGATCATCGCGTTCACCGATGATTCCGGCTTTGAGTAAATGAGTAACCGTTACTTCGAAAGCGGATCTGGCTAATATAGAATGTTTGGTTCCACTAACTCCGTGCCTTCCTATTGCTCTTATTTCTCCTTCACTAGACATTACATCGGCTACCATGATTAAATGCCTAATATCGACATCTAAACCAGCTCCTGCCATTGTATCATAAGCCTCATTAATAATCGCTTGTCGTGCTGCCTCAATACCCAAATAATCATATATTTCACTAATATTATTAGTATAGGTTCGAGACCTGTCAACGCCAGCGAATTCACTAACTTTGGTTAAATTTGAGCCAATAGTAGAGATATAATACTCTCCATCTTTATTTGGACCTTGTACATTGGCCCTAGAAATACCAGGTAAACCTTTAAGTCTTAATTTCTTTATTTTATCTTCTAACTGTAGAAGTGCTGTATATGTAGGTGGATCTGTTGCTAAATTTGTCAAATCTTCGGCTTTTGAAATACCTGGTATTATTTTAAGAACTTTGGGCCTATCTTCGTTATCTGACTGTATGTATAATCTCAATGCTCTTGATAGTTTATCCAATACTTCCGCGCCAGTCATATTTTTCAATTTTAGATTTGCAGGAATTAATTGAAGATTGATATATCTTTGAGTTACCTCGACATCGATTGCTGCAATGTCTGTTGCTGTTGTTGTTTCGATTCCAGCTGCTAATTCTCTAGCCAATTTTTCATTGGTCCTCAAAGGCTTACCTTTAGAATTGAATTCTTCTAGGTAAATATTCATTGTTGGCGTATTAGGTACTTTACGGGCATCAACAATTTCAATTATTCTTGGAAGTCCTTGTGTGACATTCACAGTTGCAACACCAGCATAGTGGAATGTTCGCATTGTCATTTGCGTCCCAGGTTCACCTAATGACTGAGCAGTTGTAATCCCCACCGCTTCATGTGGGTCAACTCGTGCTTTTAGTAAATGATTATGAGCAGATTTAATGACATTTCCTAATTTTTTATCTGATAATTTTTTATCGCCCCTTGACTTAATGCCATCGACTAATGTATTGATAATCTGAGGAGTCAAGTGTAAGCCTAATTCACTAGCTTTTGCAGAAAGTTGAATAAATAAAGGATCTTCATCATCTAAATCCCTAAGTAATAATTTTTTACTACTTTCTACATCATAATTTTGTATTGGAAGTAAAGTTTTTTTCCTTCGTCTTGACAAAGTTCTCCTTCTAACTACAGTTTTCTCAGTCCTAGCAGCTGCAGCTCTTGCTGATTTAGTGGAGCTTGCCATTACATGATGAATTTTTTGAGAGGTTCCGGAATCAATTCCACAAATTTGACCTATTTGGAGTGGTGTAAGAACTTTGACATCATCCCATTTCCTATCATCAGCTAATTTGTGAGCATATTCTTCCTCTATGCCTAAGTCCATTAATTTCTTTTTTGTTGCACTCTTAACTACCATTATTAAGCACCTCCTAAGGCATCATCTAGAACTAGATTGACATCAAATGGTTCTCCTTTACGGCTGCGAGCTGGATCAACAGTATCTTCACCATATTGGAATTGAACAATTCTATTACCGGTATTTCTTACAGATGATTGATCGTCAGTAGAAACTTTAAGATCATCCATAGCATTAATTAATCTACGTTGCATATATCCTGATTTACTTGTCCTAACTGCTGTATCAACTAGGGATTCTCTACCAGAAACTGATAGCATGAAAAATTCAGTTGGCTCTAAACCTCTCTTGAATGAAGAAGAAACAAAGCCTTTCTCCCTAGCACCTTTTACTCCTCTTGGGAAATGCGCCAAAACCCTATCTTGATAGCCTCTTTCTAACCTCTTACCACGAACTTTTGGTTGACCTATTGAGCCAGCCATCATTGCTAGGTTATCCATCGAACCTCTAGCACCAGAAGTTGCCATCAAAACAGCTGCATTATCTTCACCAAGATATTTCTTTGCAACATTTCCAGCATCAGATTTACCAGTATCAAGTATTTGCAGTATGTTCTCTTCAAGCGTTTCTAAAGGTGTTCTACCAGGTCTTGCTTCATATTTTCTACCGTCTTTACCATATTTCACAAGTTCTAAGTCGACATCTTCACTGGCTTTCTTGTTTATAGAATCAATCTCTTTTTTGGCTTCCGGAGGTAAATCTTCATCGTCTATTCCAGTAGTAAATCCTAATGAAGTACATGCAGCGATTGTCATTTTAGTCATATCATTGATAAATTTTGCACCGCGATGATTACCGTGTGTTTGAACAACGGCATCTAATAATCGACCATCTTCTGCGCCTATTCCTTTTTTATCTATGGCTCCTTCAATGTTCCCCTTAGAAACTTTAACATTATCTCCAGATCTGTTTAGATATTCAAGATTGAAACCGTCTGGAACAATTAAACTCAATACTTCTGCCCCTCTATAACCTACTACTCCATCTTTTTCAATTTCATCCGGTAATTCTCCTTGATAATTAATTGAACCAAGTACTTCTAAGACAATATGCTTAGGTAATATCATATTATCGTGAGTTAGTAGATAAGAGCCAGAAATATGATCATGTATTCCACCGATTACACTACCACCATATCTAGGCGTTATTATATGTTCTTGGACACGCATTAGTATCTTAGCCTCTGCTCTCGCTTCTTCACTTTGGATAACATGTAAATTCATCTCATCACCATCGAAATCTGCGTTATAAGGCGTACAATCTGCAAGATTAAATCTGAATGTTTTTCCTTCCATAACTCTAATTTCATGAACCATCATAGACATTCTATGCAAAGATGGTTGACGATTGAATATAGTGACATCTCCATCGATTAAATGCCTTTCAACTACTATTCCTGGACGAGGGTTCCCATCTTGATCCCATGTACTTAATCTATCTTCACTTTCCGTAGGATATGTATTTCCATATTCATCTTCTTGAGATGGGCTACCACAATGAGGGCATCGAACTTCTAAATGATCTGGGAAATATTCTGTTGGATTTTCGACTTCCCATCTCCAACGATTATGAATTAAAGCTCTAGGATCATCTGATTCTAATTGTTTACCGTTAGAATCTTCTCCACGAAGATTGGCAATAGTTTTCTCTAAATCTATTCCATTTACTTCTTCTAATTCTCCTATTTCATTTCTTTTCATTTCTTTCTTCAATTCCAAGCCCGGTAAAAAGTTTGGAGCTGGTAGTACATCATTTAAGTCAGGCCTGTAACCAGGATATGGTTCTTCATCGCTACCACTGTGACATTCGGGATTTTTACATCTGAAACCTGCCCAAATAAATTTTGTCCTATCTGTAATACGTACTCTCAGAGTATCTCCTCTAATGATATAATTCACTCCAGGATGATTATCTGGGCCCCTTAGAATCATCTGTCTTAATTGTTCTCTGTTCCTACTTGTTACTCTAATAGGGACTGTCAATTCTTTAGCAGTTGATACTGGAATGCCGACCTCGTTTATTCCGAGATTTGGATCTGGACTAATTACAGTCCTAGCACAGAAATTAACTCTTTTACCTGATAAATTACTCCTAAAACGTCCTTCTTTTCCTTTCAGGCGTTGCGTTAAAGTTTTCAGAGGCCTGCCCGAACGATGTCTGGCAGGAGGTATACCACTAGTCTGATTATCAAAATATGTAGTACAGTGATATTGTAATAATTCCCATAGATCTTCAACGATTAATTGAGGCGCACCAGCATCTCTATTTTCTCTTAATCTTTGATTGATTCTTAAAACATCTACTAATTTATGTGTCAAATCATCTTCAGAACGATCACCACTATCCAGTGTTATAGAAGGCCTTACAGTAATAGGAGGAACTGGGAGAACTTTCAAAATAGTCCATTCTGGCCTACAAACATCTTTGTTCATTCCTATGAATATTAGATGCTCGTCAGGTATTCTTTCCAACCATTCTCTAATGTCACGAGCGTTAAGTTTGTGTTCTCCTTTGTCCGCTTTCTTTTCTTTGAAGGTTGAAGGTTTATCTAAAATTATTTTACCTTGTTCTGAACCGCAGTGCATACAAATAGCTCTTTTTGCACTTGAACATTCTTTCTCAATATCTTTTATTGTTTTATTAAACTCACGTGAACCAACGCCATGTTTTATCATTATATCATGTACTCTTTCTCGATAATAATCTTGTTCAGATTTTTCAGGATCTAAAGGATGGGTTTCAGGAGCACTGTGTAAAAGAATTTTACTACATTTGTTGCAAGTATTTTTTAATGCCATTTTAATAAGAGCGGTAAAACCAATATGCATCACTGGCAACTCTAATTGTATATGTCCAAAATGACCAGGGCTCTCGTCATACTTACAATTGTCAGTTGGGCACACTAATCCTGGTTCAATTACTCCCATTTTTGGATCCATTAAACCTTGTTTAAAGGCATGGCCATCATCTTTGTAAGTATCTGCAGTCTTAACTTCTACAGCAGACATCTTTCTTATTTCATTAGGGTCCATTAGTCCAAATCTAATGCCTGCAATTCTCTTAGGAATTAATGTATTACTATTACGCTTCATCTTTGATCCTCCAGTTCTAATCTCATGGCAACACCCAAACTCTTCATTTCATCGAGTAGGAGTTTGAAAGCGTATGAGGTTTGAATTTTGTAAACCTCTGCACCATCTCCGTGTATCGGCGATACGTATGTTCTTTTTCTTGGATCGTACCATGCGATATGTCCTGATTGAGCGCATACAAATAAATCAATGCCGTCAGACTCTCCAAGAAGTCTGTCTTTGATGACCATAGATGCACCGTGTGAAATCAAACAGTCTCTTTCCATTTCTCCAAATCTCAAACCACCTTGTCTAGCACGTCCTTCTGTAGGCTGTCTAGTCAAAATCTGAACTCTACCACGACTTCTAGCATGTAATTTACTACTGACTAAGTGATGTAGTCTTTGATAATAAATTACTCCAATGAAAACTTCGGCAGGATATGATTCTCCTGTTTCTCCATTTATCATTGATTCACGTCCTGTGTGATTAAATCCATTTCTAAGTAAGCCAGATCTAAGAGATTCTTCTTTTTCTCCTGTGAATGCTGTCCCATCAATTCTCCTAGTTTCCATTGAACCTACTTTTCCTCCAATCATTTCAAGAACGTGTGCTACAGTCATTCTAGAAGGAATAGCATGAGGATTGATTAGAATATCGGGTATAACTCCATCTTCTGTAAAGGGCATATCTTCTTCATTTACCATTCTACCAATAATTCCTTTCTGACCATGTCTGCTAGCAAATTTATCTCCTAATTCAGGAATTTTATTACTTCTAAGAGTTATCCTTACAAGTCTACCAGAGTCTAATGACTCTGTTACGAATACATTATCTACCCAGCCATTTTCTCCATGCCTAACATTCATTGATGATTCACGCCTTTCTTGCGCTTGTAAGAATGCACCATGTGCTTCCTCTAAGAATCTTGGAGGGCTAGTTTTTCCTACAAGAACAGGGTTTCCTCCTTTTTCACTTGTCAAAAACGTTTCTGGTACAGGTAAACCATCTCTTTCAAGATGAGAATATGAATCCCATGATTTTAGACCTTTTATTTCATCTAAACCAGTACCAGGAATTTCGATTCTTTCTTCTTGACCGCCGGGAAATCTCTTGTTTTCTGCATTGTAAGTCCTCATGAATGATGAACGTCCCATTGAACGTTCTACAGATGACTTATTCATTACAATAGCATCTTGCATATTATATCCATGGTAGCTCATTATTGCCACTACAAGATTTTGACCCCCTGGCCTTTCATTGAACTTAGTGGAATCCATAGCCCTTGTACCGACAATTGAACGTTGTGGATAGTGCATTATGTGTGCCCTTGTATCTGGACGGAGTCTATAATTTGCACTCGAGAGTCCTAGGCTTTGTTTTACCATTGCTGTCCCGCCAGTAACTCTTGGGGTAGAGTTATGTTCTGGATATGGAACTAGAGAAGCACATACACCTAAAATCAATTGTGGATCTATTTCGACATGCGTAAATATTAGTACAGTATGGGCTTTCTTTTCTCTTCTTTTAAGAGCATCAACATCTTCCTGATGATAATTTAATGGTACTTTGAATTTCTCAATCTTTGATTTACCATTAGGCATTTGTATTTCAGCAGAAAGATGGGCATGAGTGATATTGGGTTCACCTAAATTTAACCATTCTACCTTTGCTGGATTGATTGGCCTCTTATTCTTCGGAGAAACGGCAGGCAAGTCGTATGGCCTCGGTGCAATCAAGAGATCTTCTTCTTCTTCGGCATCAACCCATTCAACTACTCCACTAGTCAATAAATCATTGAAATCCATACTTCCATCTCTGATAGAGTCGAGATGCTGCTTTGAAAGAGTTAGACTACCATTTTCTAAAACAAGTAATGGACGAAGAATTCGCCCCCTATCTGTGTTGATATAGACATCTTTATTTTCAGTATCATGCCTTATACTTACTTCAGATCTGATTTTGCCTGATCTTCTACTATTCTTAATTCTCTGTACTAACTTTTGTGGCCTCTTGTGTAGTCCAAAGATATCTCCATTCACATGGACTCTAGAACCATCTGCCCAACCTTCTGGAGAGTCATCAACACCTGCCTCTTTTAACAATTCTTTTACATCGGATTCCGAAACTTCTTCGGAAACATCGATCATCTGGGCGGCATTCTTCACTAGGCCACAATTTTGACCCTCTGGAGTTTCATTAGGACATAATCTTCCCCATTGAGTAGGATGTAAATCACGTGCCTCGAAATGTGGTTGACTCCTGACTAACGGGCTTGTTACTCTTCTCATATGAGATAAAGCAGAAAGATACGTAGTTCTATCTAATAATTGACTTACTCCTGATCTTCCACCTACCCAATTGCCAGTTGCAAGAGCGTGCATTATTTTTGAGGTCAAAACATCAGGCCTTAGGCATGAGTTGATTTTTAATTCACGCTTTCTGTTGTGATGCCTCTCTAACTGATACTTTAAGTCTCTAGCAAGTTGTTGGAGACTTACTCGGAATAAATCTTCAATAAGATCTCCAGCTAAACGAACTCGTTTATTTGCATAATGATCCTTGTCATTAGGATCTTTGTTGTTGATTGCCATCTCGAGAACTTGCCTTACAATCCTACCTAAGAAGATTGATTTTTTCTGCCGATGTTCATATGAAGCACCCAGATGTGGAAGAAGTTCTTTATCAAGTAGATTTTGAACCCTAGATTCACGATATTCTTTTTGTTGACCCGCAGCAAATTTTTTCTCTAACCAAGCAAGGGCTTCTTCTTCATTTTCTACTCCATATTCTTCGTTATCTTTCACATCATTAAGATTGGCTACGGTATATTTCATAGCCTCTACTGGACCAGCAATTGAAGAGAAAATTTCTCTATCATTTGACATTCCTAATGCCCTCATTAGCAGAACTACTGGGATAGCAGTAGTTCCAGCACTAGGAATTTTCACCATCAACATACCATCTCTACGTTTTTCAACATTGAGAGGTTTACGGACACCATCTTTCTGAGAGAATATTTTAGCTACTTCAGTATCGTGTGCATACTTCTTATTTCTCTCAACAGTTACTCTATTTGGCGCCAAATCTTCCATTGATATTAAAACTCTTTCAGTACCATTGATGATAAAATAACCACCTGGATCTACGGGATCTTCACCGTATTTTCTCAATAATTTAACATATTGCTCAGCATCCTCAGGAGAAGAATCTGGAGAAAGTTTTCTGTTAGAGTCTATATTATTTGCATGTAAGTTACATCTTGCAGATCTGACCATAATTGGTAAATTCCCTATGTGAACATTTTTCTCATCCATATAGCCCAATTCAGAGCCAGGAGAAGGAGGTAAATCATCCCGATATATTCTAAAATCTAGATATACAGGTGCAAAGTAAGTAAGTTTCCTCAGTCTGCATTCTAGAGGCGTGGCAGGATGTTCTGCTCCATTAGCTTCTCTAATTGTTGGTTGACCAAGACGGATGTTCTTAACTCGCACTATAATTTCTTTTTCTAAAACGTCAAGTTTTATGAATCCACCTTCATTATCATGTTCATAATCATCACTACCAATTCGAATATTTCTGACTATATTTTCCATCCTACTTCCTCTACTATCAAGTAATGGAATGCAATCATTGTATGATGCAAGTTGGTGATTAACAAGACTTCTTTTACTAAAATAACTTTCAACAATTTCCTTCATTTTTAATCATCCCCTCAAGCTCTCTCCACGACT
Organism: Candidatus Thalassarchaeaceae archaeon; assembly: GCA_045568235.1. Lineage (GTDB taxonomy): Archaea > Thermoplasmatota > Poseidoniia > Poseidoniales > Thalassarchaeaceae > MGIIb-O3. The sequence continues at coordinate 19,796 of JBJLBJ010000003.1, read as the reverse complement.
AGTCTGTATGCTATACTAGTTCCTGCAGATCTACTATATCGTTCTACTTTCATTACTCTGTTGGTTAACCAACCTGCCAATAATGTATCATCCTCTGCTTCAGTTGTTTCTTTGATAGCTTGTACAACAGGATCAGTAATCAATATCTTTGGTAAAAGTTCTTTTGCTAATCTATTATTTCCTTCGAAATCTTTTTCCATTAGATTCCAAGGAGATAATACCTTTTCTTCATCTTCAATTGGAACCAATTCATGATGAGGGACTAAAATATGATTTAATACATTAAAGCGATCTTCTCCCTGAGGGATGTCTTCATCCAATAAAGCATTTCTAGAAATTGTTATTCTACCACTTCTACTCCTCTTCCTTGATGCCATTTGTTCCCTAATGACTCCCATTATGAGTTCTAAATCTGCACTGCCCATCTCAAGATCTACTTTTTTAGCAACTTGCTCTACAGTCATTCTTTTGATTGCGTCCATGTTAGCATCATCGGCCAATTTGTGAGCCCTATCTTCGGGAACTCCTAGTTCTATTAACCGTTTTTTTGTTGAACTTTTTACTGCCATAATTGTGATCCCCTTTTCCAGATAAATATGGCCCTGAGGCTTATTCAGGCGGGCCTGACGGGATTCGAACCCGCGGCCGACGGGTTAAAAGCCCGTCGCTCTACCTGACTAAGCTACAGGCCCATAGCATATGCTGGGCTATTGTCCGTCCTAAGAGGGGTTTAATAAAGTAACTAAACAAGCACCGCTAGAGCAAGAGTCGGAACTCCAGAGGGGAATCTGTCGTCAGTACTCGATATAGCACTCAAGACATAAATGTTTTTGAAAAAATAGAGTAGATACTTATGGACTTTCCATTTAAACAAACTATATTTAAAATAAAAAATATTTGTAATTGGAGTTTAGAAACTCATAAGACAGTCTATCCTCCAAGAGAAGATACTTATTTAATGGCAGAAGCAATATTGAAAATGAAAAAGTATCAAGGTTTAGCGCTAGAAATAGGATGCGGCTCAGGGGCTTTGTCAATGTTATTAGCAACATTGGGATGGAAGGTCATAGGTTATGATGTGAATCCATATGCTGTTTCTAGTGCTCGGGGAAATGTAAAGAAGTACAATCTAGAAAACTCAATATCAATAGAAGAAGGAGGAATTGGTGAAAGCATAGATATTTCAGATGAAGTTGATATTATTATTTGGAATTTACCCTATTTGAATCCAGTAATGGAAGAAGAAAATAAACTAGAGTATATTGAAGATGCGGCTTATTTAGATTTAGAAAATGGAGGATGGAATAAAAAATTAATCGACACTTTGGAAATGTGTAAAATTTCGGATACGTGTTTAGTAATGTTACTTTTTAGAACCTTGCCTGAGAGTAATAGCACTCCAGGATTATGGAAAGAAAGGGGATGGTCTGGAAGAAAAATTAATGAAGAAATAATAGGTGATGAAAAATTAGAAGTTCATGCATTTTGGAAACCTGGAGAAAATAGTATCCCAACAATTATTGATGAATGCGAAAGTACTATGGATGAAGTGAAGAAAAAAAACGATAAAAAATGGGCTAGGATAATGGCAAAAAGTCAGACTAAGGGGAGAGGGAGGAGAAATACTAACTGGCAATCTAGTGATGGCGACATGTTAGCAACATGGAAAATACCAAAAACTGTTCTCGGAGAAATATCACCTGGTATATTACAGATTACTGCTGGCTCTTCAATTGCTAGTGTATTAAAGATTGGACTCAAATGGCCGAACGACTTATTGAGTGATGACTTTAGAAAAATGGGAGGAATAATGATTGAGTCTGACAGTGAAGATAATTCTTTGAGAGTAGGCGTAGGCATCAACAGAAGAGAAAAAATTAATGAGGAATTATTTACATCTTCTGGGTGGAATGAGACATTAGGTGAATTGGAAAATATTGATATTTACAAGAGAGTAGATGTTGCTCTTTCTTCAAATTTTGAAGAACATTATCTACTTCCCAATATTAGCTCTAATGAAATGAGAGATCTATCATGGAAGGCACTTTCGCAGATATTTTCTAGAGGAGTTGTAATAAAGTACGAAAAAAATAATTTTAGAATAATTGGGATATCAGAAGATGGAGAATTAGAGATTTTAAGTATTCATGATAACATGAATATTACCGATTTAGAGAAAATAGATTGGAAATTTCATACAAGCTAAAATATTCTTTCTCTGATTAGATTAATTTTGCCTGAACTAGTTAATGTTTCAAATGAATCATGTGAATTAATGAGATTGAGTATTTTTTCATAATCTTCAAGTTGAGCCTTAATAATGAAAAAACATATACTGTCAATAAATTTGATATCATATAATTTCCACTCACAATTTTCAAGAATATTGGAAATGATTTGTTTTAATTCTCCTCTTGATTTGTATATCATATCCCCCCTAACTCCGATCCATCGATGCTTTCCTCTTGCTGCTTTAGAAATCCGACCCATGTGCTCCGACAGGGGGTTTAACTTAACCAATGATGGTTCGTCGGGAGATTATGGAAGAAGTAGAGGAGAGAAGGAAAAAAAGTTTTTTCATGACTATTCTTGACCCTTCGACTTTGTCACATTTAATTGTATTATTATTCAATACTGCATTAATATATACGTTAATGAAGTATGAACTTGGATATCTCGGAACTAATGGGAGCTTGATTTTTCTTTCATTGTCAGTTTCATATTTGGTTACAGCGATAATAATCTCATCAAAATTTGGAGAAATGATATTCAATGTAAAAGATGATGGAGAGGGCATATTTAATAAGAAATATTTTATTAAAGCATCTATATCTTTAGTTCCTGTAATCGTAATTACAACCACTCTAGTAATAATTCTAGATGTTTTATTTGAAACAAGCAATATTAATTATTTTATGAGTTCTCTTTTCATATTACTTTCTATAGGACAAGGATTATCTCTTGTATTTGGTAGTCTGATATTTATAGAAAAGAGAGTTGCAATAAAAGAAAGTAAGATTTCGAAAAATAATACCATTATCAGAACTCTGGGCTTGATTATAATATTCATTCCTCTTGTTTGGTGGTTCGGTTATGGTGCAGAAAACGTAGTAGAATCAGATATAAAAGTCCATATTTTATGGATTTTATTCTTTTTAATAATTACTACAATAAGCTATTTTGTAGATACTTATACTGCGGATATTAGAAAAAAATTAGGCAATAAAGGCCATTCAGGAGACTTATTAATGATTGTGTTAATTTATGCTTCCAGTTGGCACATACTAAGTGCATGGAGGAGAAATACTTGGTTGGTCGATTCCGTTGATGGATTAATGCTTATTGAAGAAGGTTTGTTAATGATTATAACGATATTGTTTGCTGTAACTTCCATGATAAATAGAGGTAAGAAAAAGGGTATTGATATTTTTGGAGGTAAGTCTGCAATATTTTGGGGTATTTCATTTGGATATTTGTATGCAGGCAGTATAAGTTCACTTACGATACTTTCTGAACAATTGACCGAGAGTAGTCTATTACAAACAACTGCTATAGGCCATATTATTACTGCATTAGTTATTTTATTGATTTTGCCATTTTCAATAAAGAAATTTGGCCATGAAGAGGAAGAGTGATTAAAGTCCACTAAGGACTGCAACTAATCTAAGTTTACCAATCATTTCTTCGCTGGAACGAGCTCCTAAAATAACTTGACAATCAGGATCTAGGACTGATAAGAAACCGTCAGAAACTAAATTTAAATGTGATAATGTCATATCTGGTCCACCTTCAACTTGGATTAAGCAGCCTTTTGCTCCTTCAACATTTATATCATAAAGAGGAGATTGTTGTGCAACTCTTACAACTTTTTCTGGCTCGTTAGTAAAGCCAGTGCCGACGACCAGTGTGGCATTTCCTGGCTTACCAACTATAGACTTTAAATCCATCAAATCGAGATTAATTTTTCCTACCTTGGCTAATGTAGTTACTAAGCCTTCTACTAATTCTTCTATCCACTCTGATCCTGATTCCCAGTCCGATTTGCGGTCTCTTGCCTGCCATGCAAGTCTTTCCATACTCAGTTTTATACACATATCTGAAGCGTTATCTATTTCAGGTAAAACATCCTTAGCAATAGTGGAACGAAAAGGTTGTTCAGCAAATGGTAAACCAACGATAGAAATAACTACACTATCTGAATTTTTTGCAATAGTAGCTAGATCGGCAGAAATTCCAGAGCCGGTTCCTCCTCCTAATCCTGATAATATTATAACCAGTTCTGAACTATTAAATAATGATTTAAAATCGTCAATTCCGTCTTTTAAGCGATGTTTCGCCATCCTCCTAAGTGTAGCAGCACCCTTATCTTCGTCACCCAAGGATAATTGGAGACAATGAGCAGTATTTGCATTTGAAAATGATTTTTTATCGACATCTATTAGAAGGAGATCAGCAGAACCTTCGGGGCATCTAGAATGGGCTTTTATAGCCCACTTACAACCTATTCCTCCAGCACCTAATATCAATATGGTACTTCGGTCCACATATTCCGATAGAGGATAGAGATTTATAGTATACTAATCATAATCAAGATATCTTTGATAACGTCGTCTTTCATCTCTTGCCCAGGCATTATCAGGTTCTAATTTCAAAACTTTATCATAGTAATTTATGGCATTCTCAAAGTCGGATAAGTATCGCCCCTGCATATGACCCATTACATTCAAAACAGGTATACAATCAGGACTATCATCAATTAGTTGCAGTAATATTGATTCTGCTTCAGATATTTCCATTAGTTCCATGTGATCTTCGGCTAATCCTAAATCTCTAATTTGCTGATCGTTTAGTTCGTATATATTACGCCAAGATGGGCCGGCCATAACTACCCCTTGCAGGCATAACATTTTAGGTTTCTGAGATATATATAATTGATAAAATATTAACGAGTGTGAAATCGCAATACTGGAACCTTAATAGTCTCCTTTAATGTGGGAGTAATAACCATAGAGGCCAAAGCATGCAACGGTTGGATTTGTTCTCTAAAAGACTCATGGTTTTAAGCCTAATTTTGATGTTTATTGCTGGCACTAGTCAAGCACTTCATACTGGCGTTGGAGGGAATGTCAATAATGAAGGAGACGTTACAATTGCAGGATGTACTTGTCATGCTTCTGAACCAGATAATTCAGTAACCATAGTTTTGGATGGTGTGCCTTATCATTATTCAGCAAATACAGAGTATGAGATGAAAATTCAATTAATTGGTGGCCCAGAAATATTAAATGGGGGGCAAACAGGAGGTTTTTCTATAAGAGCCAGTAGTGGCACTCTATCTGCATCAGAAGGATATGAAAACTTAGTTCAAAACTGGGAAGGCGATGAAAGCACTCTGACTCACACTTCATCTGGTTCAGAAACTGTAGACAGGTCTTGGGGCCTAATTTGGAATTCTCCAGGAGTTGATGAGGAAGAAATAGTTACAATCTGGCTCGTTGGAAATTCAGTTAATGGTGACCTAATACCTTCGGCATTAGATAGGTGGAATAGGTTAAGCGTCACTTTAGAAGAAGGTGAAGATAATGGCAAAACAAGAACAATTTTTTCTGGAAATGGAGATATTGACCCTCCTGCTCCAATAAACGAAGAAGTTGATTTACACCACATGGGAGCTAAACTAAGAGCACATTGGCTTGGTCTTCTTGGATTTGGAGCGGTAATTTTAGTGATTATATTTTGCGGATTATTCTTGAGATATGGCTTTTCAAGACATTATGAAGGCCGTAGCAATTTATTAAGGCTTAGAATTAAGCACCTTCGAAGAGGTGATCAATTATGAAAGACGATGTGGTGATGAAACTATTACGCGAGGTCAGTAGTGGAAAAATTACAGTTGAAGAGGCCAGAGATGCCTTAGAAGGAGTAGAGATATCAGAAGAGAGTTATACAAAAGCAGTCGATCATGGTGTATTTAATATGCCAAAACCAGGCACTATTGTTAGAGCAAGTATCTCGCCATCAGGAGATTCTTGGTTGATAATTCTAGTAGGATTATGGGGTATACTTTGGACTTTATTTTGGTCAGGATCTCTATCATATGGACTTTACAATCATTGGGATCAACAAATTCTTGCATTTAATTTAGGAATGACATTACTTACTTTGATAATAATGGGAATCATATATTTAAAATATGTAATGCCGGATGTTGTTGTTGTAAAACACAGAAGAAACAAATATATAACTAAGAATGATACTGAAGCATGGAAAAAATATGAGGCATAAAGATGGCGAGAAGATTTAAATTACGTCCTATTCCTACAGAATCTGATGTTCTGGAAGAGTCAATCAAAATGATTGATAGAAGAGAATTCATGAGGTTATCATTTAACACCGCAGCAGGACTAATCACAATGGCTAGTTTAGGCAGTGTAGGGTTTGCCGCACTGTTGATGGGGCAGCCTGAATCTGATGGAGGAGATAGTGCCGTGAGATTTTGGGTTCCTTCAGGAGCAGAAGATACTGCATGGTTCGGAGACAGACACTTAGAACCAATGAATTACAGTTCTTTTCAAGTGGCAGCAGCAGCCACTAATACAGGGATGATAGGTGCTCAAGGAGTATGGTCAGGACTACCAGTAAACGTTGTTTATGTCCCTCATGAAGAAAATAAAGATTTACCGCTACAGTCTGATAAACCCAGATTTCAATACTTATCTGGATATGATCTTGGAGGGAAATATGTTGGCTCTGGAAGAGAAGTAGAAGATGATGATACATACAGTTCATTATCAATACATGACAACATGGTAATTATTTTCTCAAGGTGTCCACACTTATGTTGTATTCCTGGATGGCAATTGGTTACTAATAACTACACTGGCGATACTTGGGCAGCAGGAGGAACGGATGAAGGAGGGGACAAGCTTTTTTGCATATGTCATTCTAGTAGATTTGACCCCACTGCTATTGAAAAAAATAGTATGGGTAAAGGAGCTCCGTTTGAGTTTATTGGAATTAGAAAAACTGGGGGCCCTGCACCAAATGGGATGCCCCTAATACCTTTTACAGTCAATGGTGATGTGATAGAAGCATTGCCTGATTTCAAAGATTGGTATGCGTATTGTGGATGAGGTATTAAGATGATTCAGTTCTGGTTTTTGTGGTTATTTATAGCATTAGTTGTTGTTATAGTTGCATTTACATTACGAAAGGAAAGGGACGATATGCCGAGAAAAGATATTCTTAGAGCAGTAGAATCTAATGCCAGTGAAATGGGGTTATCGGAGAAAATATTCTTATGGGCATTTTCATGGTTAGACACTAGATTTAGAATACAAGACTATTGGGGAATGAGTAGAGATGCATTTCACAGTGTCCACAGGCAAATGCCTCTGACTCATGCTGAAAAATATAAATTAAGAATAATATGGTATTGGTATCCATTATATTGTTTGGGAGGAATCTCATTTTTAGCCTTCATAATATTAGTGATAACTGGAAGTATTCTTGGATTATATTACGTGCCCGGAGGCGAGGGAGATCCGACTCCTGCATATAGTAGCATGGAGTTTATTATGACTACTTTGCCGTTTGGATATATTATTCGTTCAATACATCATTGGACTACACATTTTATGGTAGCGGCAGTTTTCTTGCACATGTGTAGAGTATATTTTACAGGGGCGTATCGTAATCCAAGAGAGTTGAATTGGTTAATTGGAGTAGCATTGATGTTTTTCGTGATTTTCTTTGGTTATTCAGGATATCTGTTACCTTGGGATAGTTTGGCATTCGGAGCAGCTACAATTGGGATCAATATGGCAACTGCAACGCCTTTGATTGGAGATTGGATGGCTAATGCATTATTTGCAGGAACTACATTATCTGGTCAAACAGTGACAAGGATGTACTTTTTACATGTTTTCATTTTGCCTGTATTGGTCACAACATTAATTCTTATTCATCTATTTATTGTCTGGGTACAAGGAATTGCTGAACCACATTAAGGAGATTTTAGAATGGGAATAATGGATAGGTTTGGAAGAATTGCTGATACTTACATTAGTGAAAGAGATGCACTTGTTGAAGCAGAACAAGAAAGGAGAAGGGTTTTTGTTGGACATTCTTTTTGGCCAACAGAAGTATTGAGAGACACAATAATTTTTGCAAGTATGATTATGGTAATATGTTTTTACTCATGGATTGTCCCTCCTCCACTACACAGTGCTGCAGATCCTTTTGCACAGGCTGGATTCGTATTCCCTGATTGGTATGTTTTATTTTCATATGGATATCTTAGATGGGGAGAATATTTGCCCCAATATACGATACCTGCAGGACCTATTGGAGATTTCTTTGGTCAGCCATTCATTTATTGGAATGCTGCATGGTGGGGTGCTGCGATTACAGGAATACCAGTAGGAATTCTAGCATTACCACCTTTCATCATTGGGAGAAGGGAAAAGAGAGGTGTTGAAGATCCGTGGTTTGCAAGTGCTGGCGCTGCATATTTAGCACATGTATGGTTCATATCTGTTTTCTCAATTAATATATTCTTAGAATTATATGCAAAGGATTTGACGAACTATTGTTTTGTAGATTCTCATCAATACTTTCTTTGTGGCCGACAGGCTCCTTGGACGGCTACAATTTTTAATGCGATACCTTGGATTTTGACTGCAATTTTCTTATTTGTAGTACTTTATTTTGTAATAAGAAAATTTTTGCTAAATACCATGGGTGCTCGTGTTAATCCCAAGATAGGAAAACAAATCACGATTGGAACGTTGATAATAACGGTCCTTATTTCTACAGCGACATGGCCGATTTATGAAGGAGGTTTTTGGAATTATGGAGGTCTTGGCGCAATGGACAGTATATCTCAATTAGATGAACTAAGAGAACAACCAGAGGATACCTTAGTTCATTATGGGAAAGGAAATGTATGGGGAGCTTGGGAAGATGATTGTTTACCTTACTCAGAAACCAGTGGATTATCGATATGGGATACTATTGAAGTAGAAGATCATGAAGAATGGTGTGTAATTACAGCTTCTAATTGGATTAATTGGGGAATTTATCAGCCGACTAAATACAAGATAATTGACTTTGCAGGAGTAAATGGACATACTGATCCAGAAACAGGCAGAAATGGTGCAATGTCTCAATTCACATATAATGGCGACTCTGGCGGACTCGAGAGAACGATTTCTGAATCTAAAACATTTACTATAGAAGACTTAGGAGTAAATAAAATTGCAACAGATGTCGGATGTAATTTTAGAACTTCTACTTATGGTGCTGGTACACATAGTCAAAGTATGAGTTTGGAAAACTCCTTAGGAGAAAATATATGGAATATGGAAGGCAATACCTGTGCTTCTGAAACAATTTATTTGGATGCAGGAGAATCATATGTTTTACATTATAGTACAACTTCATCAGGAATTAATGAAAGTATTTCTATGATTACGGACTATAATGCAATAGCATACCAACCGTTGATATTGGCTGAAGATGGTACAGCATTAATTAGAGAAGGCAGTACTTTGACTATTGAAGAAATAGGAGATATGGCGGCTAAAAATCCCACATATCATAAAAATCCTAAAAGTCTAGATGCCAAATTAATTTATTCACTATTTATTCCATGCCTAGGAGTAGGTGCAATGGTCTTCATGTTAATGCGTAGTATGGCAAGAGGATATGAATGGGAAATGAACAAGTGTTATGGATGTGACCTATGTGATGATGCATGTCCTGTAAGATTATTTAATGCAGGAGATAAATTGAATATAATCTATAACACTTGGAATAATGAAGACGATGGAGTTCCATTATACTCATGCTTAACGTGCAGTGCATGTACTAATGCTTGTCCACAATTAGTCGATTACGATTCATATGTCGACATTAGAAGGAATTTGATAGTAGGCGGCCCTCCCGCTGCTGAAATACCACATACCGTTTTACAAGCAGTATTAGCTGCTGAAGCAGATGAAGATGAAGCATTTATATCAACAGAAGATTATCCGATTGATTCAAATGTTGGATATTATCCTGGTTGTGTTGATTATATAGATCAGGAAATGATTTTTAGCCATGTTAATGAAGGCACAATGAACCTTGGAGAAACTACAACTGCTGCTTTTACTCTATTTGAAGAACTAGGTGAAGAAGTAACATATTTGGGAAGAGATTTTTTGAAATGTTGTGGACATGATCAAAAGTGGCAAGGATTGACAGAAGTTTTCGAAAAATTAAAACAATATAACCAGAAGAAAATTGGTGAAAGTGGAATAGATACGTTAGTAACTTCATGTGCAGAATGTTTCAGAACTTTTGCATTAGACTATGAATTGGATGATATGAAAGTCATGCATACTACTGAATACCTGACTGAGAAAGGTTTTGATATGGAATTGCAAACTGAAGAAGATATTACAGTAACATATCATGACCCATGCAGAATAGGTAGACAGATGAATATTTATGATGAGCCTAGAGACTTGGTACAATCCGTAGACGGAGTTAGTCTTGTCGAGATGGAGCATAATAAAGAAGATGGATTGTGTTGCGGAGTATCAAGTATGATGTCATGTAATGAAAACAGCAGAGGTTTGAGAATACAACGTTTTGACGAGGTCAAAGCTACTGGAGCAGATATTATGTTAACAACATGTCCTAAATGTGTTAGTCATTTCGAATGTTTGAAATTCGAAGGTGATCCCAGACACGATTTCGAAATATTGGACGTTGTTAGTTTCTTAGCAAGACAAGTGAATGCCAAGAAAAATAATTAAGAAAAAGCCATATAAGCAGAAAAAAGAGATAAAATAGCATTAAATAAAATTCCTAATAATGTAAACTTAGCAACTTGTTTTTTTTGATAACCTAATGCTGTTAGCCACAAAAAGAAACCAATCAAACTACCGCATGAAAAAGAAATCCAAGCAACTTCTAAATTTAGAAAATATACCATCAAGAGCCATATCGATATACCTTGTAATAACCCAAGCAAAGAAAGAGGATCTTTCCACCAAGGCTCAAGGTATTTTTCCACATCTATCCGACAGTTATGGAAGCAATGAAACTGACGATTATAAACACTAGCCTTGTCAACAGATGCAAAGAGGAACATGAAGTGACTGAAAAAAGCGACCTTGCCGCCAGGAGGAATGCTGAGCAAAAAAGGATAAGAATGATGTTGAATGCAATGCGTTCAGAAGAAAGGGCGAAAATAAAAGGAGGTTTAGATACAGTAGCATGGGTAAAAGAAGAATTATGTATTGGATGTGATCAGTGTACAATTGTTTGTGATGATGATGCCATTGAAGTCTACAGAACTCCAATGAAAAGTCCGATGATGGATGTTGATAACAACAAAAAGGCCAGAATTTTAAGAGAGCCTTGTACAGGGTGTAAGATATGTGTATTGGCATGCCCCACAGATGCAATAATAATGATAGATAGGTGAGAGGATGGAAAAAAGTGATCCACTAAGATTTGGAGCAGAGTTTGGGCCGAAAGGAGTAGAAAATCCTAGTGGAGTATCCTTATCGACTTTCAAAACATTAGTATGGGTTTCTAATGTAGGAGGATTGATATTATTTGCAATTGGATTAGAATTAATGGTAGTACAACAATCCTTTGGAATAGGTTTGGCATTATTGATAGCAGGAGTTGTGATAGCATTATTTCCGTCAAACTATGAAATAAGAGGAATGGAAGAAGAGGCTAATAGCCTAGATAAATATGAAGAAGAATGATACTATGTCAGAAATTTCCAAATATGGCATTAGAAAAATAGATACCCCGCTAGGTATTTTATATGCAATTTCTTCTAAAAATGGAATTATAAAGATGACATTAAAGAAGCAAATTGAGAATGACTCAATAGGGAAAATACATCTTAATAAAACCGAAGAATGGTTTAAATCGTACTTTAATGGTGAAGAAATTGAAAGGCCTTTCCTAGATTATCAAGAAATGACAGTGTTTAGGAAAGGGGTTCTAAATAAATTGACAGAGGAAATTAAATTTGGAAAAATAATTTCTTACAGTAAATTAGCAAGTTTATTGAAAAATGTAGGAGCTACCATGGCAGTAGGTACAGCATTGGCAAAAAATCCATGGCCAATTATTATCCCTTGCCATAGAGTTGTAAATAGTGATGGGAAAATAGGTAACTATAGCGGAATAAGAGGAATTATAGGGAAAAAAATCCTTCTAAAGCATGAAGGTTTGAATATCTCTGACAATAAGATATTAATTAATATCCCATGAATCAACATCTTCCAACAAATCCATCAAGTTATTTTTACTGAAATTAGCATCTCTCTCAGTCATGTGTAATGAATGGAATAATCTTATTCCTACTGCCATATCAGGTTGTTTTCTGAGTATATCAGATAAAATTCCATATTCTTTACTCCATTCTATGGCATGAGGAGTCAATTCATCCATGAATGATGACAATAAACTAGGAGTAGTAGCTGTTCCTGCAGGCATCTTAGGCCTATTTGTAACTATTTTAGGTAATTTTGTTAATTTGGCTGCTTCACGTAGAGCCATCTTTTCTTCTTTGTATGATACTTTCCAATTTAATGGCACTTTATATGACTCGTGACGATGTCTATAATTCAAAAATGGCACTCTTGCCTCCAAACCAAAAGCCATACTATGGCGATCGGCTAATCTTAATTGGAAGTTAGATAATTGCCCCCTATCTATTTCGAATTGGAGAGTGGAAATTAAATTTGAAAAATTATTATTATGAAAAATTTTCTTATCCCTCCATGGACTCCCTAGTCCTGTAGGGAAATCCAAATCTAATGAATTATTAGCATCATCTAGCCTAGACTTAATTAACTTGTAATGTGAATCTAAGTCCTTGTATCTTTGATATCCGGCATGTAATTCATCCGCCCCTTGCCCACATAAACCAACAGAAACGTGCCTTGACATTTCTTGGAATAATGGCTGCCAAAAAAGAACGGAAATATCCAAATCTTCTCCATGCCAAGAAAAATTTGGTAATTGTTTATAAAAAACATCATTTTCTATAATTTTAGAATTAAATTTTAAATCCAAATGATTCGCAACGGATTCTGAAAAAATATAATCAGGATTTTCTTCACTACCTGCAACGGTCCAGCATTCAGGAACATTACTATTTGTAGCAGCCGCAGAATCATGAGATAAAGCAGCGATAAGACTTGAGTCTAGGCCTCCAGAAAGCACGACACCTATCGGAACATCGGACATGAATCGATCTTGAACTCCATCTCGTAGGCTCCTAAGTAATTTTTTAGAACCCGAAATAGGATCCCAATTTTTATTTGGAGATATCTTTTCCAAAGAAAATTTACTAATCCCGGTCAATACAGCTTTACCCTCTGAATCCAAAGACCAAGTCTCAATTGTACCAGGTTCTACTTGAGTAACTCCTTCAAATAGAGTCGTATTGTCGATTGGGTATTCATAGGCTAGACGTGCATAAATAGCATTTATATCAGGTCTTCGGGAAAAATCAGGATGTTGATAAAAGGCTTTTATTTCTGACGCAAAAAGTAATGTTCCATCATCCAATATAGTTCTAAAAAGTGGCTTTATTCCCATTGCATCACGGCTTAAGATTAATTCCTGTTTACTAGAATCCCATAATGCGAATCCCCACATTCCATCAAGTTTTTCTATCCATGAATTATGAGTTGTTGCAGGATTATTTATTTCAAGATAGTTATCTTTTACTCGCATATAGCCGTTAAATCTACTTTCAACAGGTTTAGAAAACTCATATCTAGACTTTGATGAATGCTTATTTAATGCTAGTATGACTTCTCCATCGCCATTTGTTCTCCATGGATAATTACGTATCTCTGATTTTATTGATTTATAATTATATATCTGTCCATTTTGAATAAGAACTGACCCATGATCAGAACCCAAGGGTTGTTTTGAATTTTGTAAATCTACAATTGAAAGCCTTGCATGTCCAAGTGTAATCGAACCATTAGAGATAATGTCAGAGAATATTTCCATTCCATTGGGCCCACGATGCGACAGAGACGAAAGCATAGAGTTGGCAACTGAATTATCCGAGTTGCCTAACAATCCAATAATACCACACATAATATTACCAATATTCAAAAATAAATAAACATATGCTTATAAAAATAATCTGATAAATAAAAAAGTTAGAAAAATCTTATGAAAATAACCATAGAAACGAATGAGGCTAAGGCCCATATCAATAAATATACATTTTGCGATAGTTCAGATTCATTATCTTCAGGCACCATAGTCAACATTTAATCGGAGGTTAATTGCAATGTAAAGATGACGGGTAAAAATCTACACAAAAGGTAGTAATATCATTAATGCAGCTAGAGGGAATAAGATCATTGTAGCATTATCATCAATATATTTTACTTGAGGTATTTCTCCAAGTACAGTCAAAGGCGCCAAAAGAATAGATATTATTAGAGGTGTTTCTAACCATAAACTGCACCCTAACCAGATAGCATATGAACAAAATAATCCGACTATTATGGCCATTTTTATATCTTTTTTCTGCCTTTTAATCTCTCCCATTAAAGGATCTACAAATGTAAGTCCAAAAATCAGAGGAATTCCATACATACCTGATTTTAAACCATCATAATTTTGCTCTGGAACTATCAGAAATACTAGGGAAACAGAGAGAGATCCCCATGCCAAAGCCGAAATTTGATTGGATTCGTATTCTCTTTGGCCAATAATTACTAACCCCGATTTTAATCTGATAGCTTCTATTAGCAAAATAGCAATACAAACCAAACTAACAAATTGTTGTGGATTGACATCGAAATATGAAGCTATTTCATTCCCACTTTGATAATATAAGAGAGGAATAATAAACATAGAAATATGAGTTATTCTACGAAAAGTATGGCCGCCGAAACCTCCTATGGAGTGAGAAACGTGATCTATAGTTAGATTATTGGCTAATTTTTCATCCATCTTTGTGCCCCATTTATTCCTTATCAATAATGTCCACTGCTTCATCGAGTGTTATACTTCCGGTAGATAAGTTAACAAGAAGTTCATTTAATCCAGTATAGTTCAAAAGACGAGAGTCCCAAAGCGATAAGAGTCTTTCTTTCTGCCTAAGAATTTCTCTTTCTGAAGATTTTGGACATTCGTCAATTGTAGAAAGTAAATCATCGATACCGTCGCCATTTAATGCTGAAACAAGGTGTGTAATAATTGAATTATGTTTACTTAGAGATAATGAAGAATTTAATGAGTTATATGCTAACTTTGAATTGGGTATATCAGATTTGTTAACCGCAACTATGTCGGATAATTCTAAAATGCCTGCCTTTTCTGCTTGTATTATATCTCCTCTATCTGGCCCCTCGACCAATAGTATACGGTCTGCAAAGGCAACTATTCTAGTTTGAGATTGGCCTGAACCTACAGTTTCAATAATTATTTTTGACCATCCAGAAGCTGATAAAACATTTATCATATGCCCTATGAATAGAGATAATCCTCCAGGATGGTTACGGGATGCTATAGATCTTATGAAAATGGAATCAGATTTTTCAGATCCTTGCATTCTAATTCTATCCGCTAAGAGTGCCCCTCCTGATTTTGGAGAAGATGGGTCGACTGCTAAAACCGCTATTTTTTCACCTTTCTTAATCCATCTAGATATCAAAGCGCCTATTAATGTTGATTTTCCGGCCCCTGGAGGACCAGTAACTCCGAGCGTCCAGGTTTTTTGTATAGAGATATTAGGTTCGAATCCGGATTCTATTTTTGTAAGAATTTTTCCTAGACTTCTCCTGTCTCCATTTATGGCTAAATTCAGTAATTTGGATTCCACACTCAATCCCAATGCCACCCAGTTTCTTCGCCAACTCCTATTGGATCTCCTCTTTCTTTTCTTTGAGAAATATCAATCAAGAAATTTATGATTGTTTCTGAGTATGTGCCTGGCCCAAATATAGCCCTAACTCCAGAATCGTATAATGTTGAGTGATCTTTCTCAGGAATGATGCCTCCTGCAAAAACGACAACATCAGATAAACCAGAAATTCTCATTTCCTCACAAATTTTTGGTATTAATACTTCATGAGCACCTGAAAGAGAAGAGAGTCCTAATGCATCGGCATCTTCGTCAATCAATATGTTAATAATTTCTTCAGGAGTTTTGCGTATACCAGTATATATTACCTCATGGCCGCCATCTCTAAGTACTCTAGTGATTACTTTTGCACCCCTATCATGGCCATCTAGTCCTGGTTTGGCTATGACTATACGCATATCTATCCATGTTGGCGAGGTCGTATCCTATTTTCAAACAACCGCAAGATGATATATTTTGACAAACTTAGTCGGAATGCTCAAGGGCGTCCTTACTCAATCAACGTTCAGACATGTCCGGGGTAGATGAGCGAACTAAAGAACTTCGACGAAGAAAGGCCCGCTCAGAAGCAGGAGGAGGGTATGAAAGAATTTCCGCACAGCATGCTAAAGGTAAGATGACTGCAAGAGAAAGAATTCTGCATCTATTGGATTCTGAGAGTTTTATGGAAATAGACTCACTAGTTGAGCATAGATGTCAAGACTTCGATATGGAAAGAAATATTATTCCAGGAGATGGAGTAATTTGTGGACATGGGACAATTGATGGTAAGTTAGTGTACTGTTTCGCTCAAGACTTTACAGTTTACGGAGGATCTCTCGGCGAGATGCATGGGCTAAAAATATGTAAGATCTTAGATATGGCCATAAAAACTGGAGCCCCAGTAATTGGTTTGAATGATAGTGGAGGAGCAAGGATACAAGAAGGAGTTGCCAGTTTAGGTTCTTATGCAGAAATATTTTTCAGAAATGTTCGTGCGAGCGGAGTGATACCTCAAATCTCAGTGATAATGGGTCCTTGTGCAGGAGGGGCAGTTTATTCTCCTGCAATAACCGATTTTGTCATTATGGTAGATAAGACATCTCATATGTTCATTACAGGCCCTGAGGTGATAAAAACAGTTACAAATGAAGAAGTAACTTTCGAAGACTTAGGAGGAGCCAGTACTCATGCATCTAGATCAGGAGTCACACATTTTACTGCATTAAATGATCAGGAAGCCTTAGAATTAGTACAAGAATTGATAGGTTATTTACCAAGTAATAACTTAGAAAAGGCACCTACTAAGAATAGTCAAGACCCTCATGATAGGTTATGTGAAGTTTTAGATTCAATAATACCTAATGACTCCAGTTTACCTTATGATATCAATGAAGTAATTGAAGAAGTATTGGATGATGGGGCGTTCTTAGAAGTTCAGTCCGATTATGCGCCAAATATAGTAATTGGTTATGGTAGACTAGGTGGACATACTGTAGGAATAATTGGTAATCAGCCCAAATTTCTTGCAGGATGTTTAGATATTGATGCTTCAACAAAAGCGGCTAGATTTGTTAGATTCTGTGACTCATTCAATATACCATTAATTACATTCGTAGATGTTCCTGGTTTTTTACCTGGTGCAAGTCAAGAATGGGGAGGGATAATACGCCATGGCGCTAAATTACTTTATTCGTATGCTGAAGCAACGGTACCGAAACTTACTGTAATAACTAGAAAGGCATATGGTGGAGCATATGATGTGATGTCTTCAAAACATATTAGAGGTGATTACAATGTTGCTTGGCCGAGTGCGCAACTTGCAGTCATGGGAGCTAGTGGAGCGGTACAAATAATCCATCGTAAGAGAATATCTACTGCAGGAAATCCCGAACAAGAAAGAGAAAGATTAGTAGAAGATTACAATGAAACTTTCGCTAATCCATATCGTGCTGCATCACTAGGGTACTTAGATGATGTCATTCAGCCAAGAGATACAAGAATACTGTTGATTAGAGCGTTGGGTGCTTTATTGGAGAAAGAAGAAGTCAGGCCTTCTAAAAAACATGGAAATATACCCCTATGAGGTGAATAGATGAAGGATGATTTAGAAGATAAAATGTTAGTTGCAGCCATATCTGCAGTATTACTTTTTGAACCTGAAGAATCAATAATTAAAATTTCTTCAGGGAGAAATAAAGGTAGCTTGTGGTTTCAAGAACACACTAGGATAACTATTGGCGAAACCAGTTTATCAAATGAAAGAAGTAAAAGAAGCGTATTAAGGTGAAAATATGACTGAGAAAAGAAAAGTCATTGTAGATGATGAAGAATTCGAAGTGGAATTAGAAAAAAAAGGCATATCTTGGCAGGTAAAAATAAGAAATAGAGAATTTTTAATAAAGGTAGAAGGAGAAAGAAAGAAAAATTCCAAAGAAAATAAAAGAAAGAAAAAAGTCAAAGTTGGCAATGGAACGGTATCATCAAGTATACCTGGAAAAATAATCTCATTGAATGTCAACATTGGCGATAAAGTACAAGAAGGAGAAGTTTTAGCCATTTTAGAAGCAATGAAAATGCAGAATGAAATAGTTGCACCAATAAAAGGCACAATTAAACAAATTAATTGCGATATCGGAGATAGTATTATTGCAAACGCCCCTTTGATAATTATAGAAGAAAAGAAGTAGGAGATAATCTGATGACGGAATGTAGTTTCCCCGAATGCTCAGGCAAAGGAGTTAAAAAAAGTAGATTATCTATCGATGGATATCTTGTTTCTAGTGGTAAAAAAGCATATTCATTTAGAGAAGCCTATCAACAATTTCATTATTGTAAAAAGCATCATGATAAGTTAATGCAAGAAGTCTGGAATCGTGTTAGAACTAAAGATCAGAAAGATGACGATCACGTAGCGCCAACTTCGGTGTGATTAAATTAATCCTAAAGCATCTTCTATCCTGTTCAATTCAGGACCTGTCGAACCAGAGCCTACTAATGCATTTGAATCACTAGAGGTGCATCCAGCGCCAACAAATGGCGACCCAAAGGTAACAGTACCAACCATTAATGGGACGTTTAGTGTAGATTCAATTAACTCAACTTCTTTAGGCGTAATATCGGGATGTGATAAAACACCCTTATTATTTGCAACTAATAAGCTTCCAATTGATTCTTGATGAGCAACTGTAGTTCTCATAGATTTTACTCCTAATACATCCTCAATCATTTCTAAGCCAGAATCTGGCACTATAGGACTAACTATAGCACCAAAATCATTACATTCGATTAAATTTCCTGCTGCATTTACTCCGCTTTGCATGACGACTACATCGCCAAAACTAGTTAATTCATCTAATTCTGATTCAAATGCGATATCTGCAACTGCAAGACCTTTCTTATTACCTCTTAAAAGACTACCAAGTAATGCTGATCCTCCAACTAGAAAGGGATACATTTCCATTTCAAAGGCTGTCTCAAGAAGAGTTATTGATTGAGAATCCAAAGAACGAGGATAAAATAAAACATCTCCAATTACAGAAAGATGTACTCCTACTTGAGAATGGCCAAATAAATCTCCTGTAGATATAGTAATTGTATCATCTCCCTTAATTTAGTTGTTTATGGCTATCGCATAGATAGATGTAATGTTTGCGGGGAGATAAAAAAAGGCACAACGACGAACTTTTCCGTGGGCTTTCGCACCACAGTACAGGAAACGACGCAGGAGGACTTGACTTCCGGGTTCGATATGGGACCGGGTATTACTCCTCCGCTATGGCCGTGCTCAACTTTTTCTCGAATTTAAGAATTGATATGCTCTGTTGGACAGAGGCCCACATAGGCCTGGATTAGTGTAGAAATTGGATGCTCGGGGAGTTAGTGCAGCTGGGCTGAA
>JBJLBJ010000002.1:0-59213 GCA_045568235.1 Candidatus Thalassarchaeaceae archaeon | reverse complement strand
AGATTTGTTTCCGGCCCTAGATATACCATTTTCTCTTTGATATGATCAGGGACTCGTCCCTCATCTAATATGCCATCTCCGTCTTTATCATTCCATCCTGGATACCAAAAGGTATTTTCATCATAAATCGCACCTTGGAAGTTTGTTCCAGTGATAGTGGCATTGATGAAATTGGCTCCTCTTATTATGCTTCCACTAAGGTCAGCCCCACTAAGGTCAGCCCCACTAAGGTCAGCATATGAAAAAACTGCTCCAGAGAAGTCGGCATCTCTGAGATCAAATCCACTAAGGTTCGTTTCTTTAGCATATACCAATTCAAGAGCATCATTTCCTATCCCGAAGTCGTTTCTGTTCGGCACACATGTTGTTCCTTCTGGAGGATTATCTGGACATCCAATTCTAGAACCAATTCTAGACTCATTGTTCCCCAGGCAACCTGCTAGGGAAACTAGAAGCAGAATCAGAGATATAGTCAATGCGCTTGTTTTCATCTTACAGCGTACTAGGGTGAATGACATAAACCCCATTGTTTATCTATGTATAAATTAGGTTATCAATTGAGTGAAAACAAGGTAATGGCTGCATTCCCGTGATTCAAACTAGTAATTATATGCTGACATTAGATGGTCTTCATATGCGCGGCGTCATTGAGATTGTGCCAACACATATTGTACGTGAGGGAGGAGGCTTCATGGTTCGCAGACCATTTAGAATGGGGAAGGTAATGAGTCCATTTTTGTTAATTGACGAAATGGGGCCAGTGGATTACGAGCCAGGTGAGGCTAAGGGGGCACCATGGCATCCACATCGCGGTTTCGAGACCGTAACTTACCTCCTCGAAGGCAGAATGAGACATGAAGATAGCGAGGGCAATATCGGTGAATTGAATCCTGGAGATGTCCAATGGATGACTGCTGGAAGGGGCATCATCCATTGCGAAGAGCCACACGAAGAATTCTTGAGAACCGGAGGTAAAACGCATGGATTCCAAATCTGGGTCAATCTCCCTGCAGTAAACAAAATGATGAATCCCAGATATCAAGAAGTTCCTGCATCAGAATCTCCTGTAGTAGAACAAGATGGTATTTGGGCTCGAGTAATCGCAGGCGAATGCATGGGAAAATCTTCCAATATCGACACAAAGATACCAATCACTCTGATTCACGTCAGAATGGAGGAAGATGCCCGTTTAGTCCAACAAATCGAATCGAATCTGAATGGGATGATTTATGTCTTCGGCGGAGAGATTGCCATTGAGAACGAGATTAGAGTGAGAAAACATCCAATGCCCTTCGGTATTGAGGCCAAGCAACAGATTCAGGATGGTGAATTGGCACTTCTCTCTGAGGGAGGAAAAATCAATATCCGATCCAAGTCATCTTCGGAATTCTTGATTTTGGCGGGGCCTGAATTGAATGAGCCTATTGAGCGGTATGGACCATTCGTGATGAATACCAGGGAAGAAATTCACCAAGCTGTATTGGACTATCAAAATGGGACATTAGCAATCAATGATGAAGGATAATGTTGATATTTAATACATAAATTGTATTTCAGATGCTGAACTTAACTCAATAACGCCCGGTGGCCCACTCCATTTGATTTTGTCATCAGGAACTATTAGCGCCCCATCTCCTTCACTGAGTCCGAGTGTTGCTTTTACAGAGGCAAATGAACAGTATAGAATGGCCTTAGATGTGATAATATCCATCCATTCTGTTACTGCTTTGGAATCAGGACCCATTTCTTTATCTAACCTATTGATAAAATCGGGAGAAAGCAATCTTGTCCCAGAAGCTGCGAAAAAAACACTTACCTCATGGCCTTCAGTAATTGCTCTAGCGGTGCATGCTATTCCTACAATAGTCTTCAAAATATCATTCTTGGGTTCTGATACAAAATTCACGAAGTATTTCTTGCTCATGAAGAAGGCTAGAAGAATTTGCTATTTGAATTAGTGCCATGGAGTTACTATCTCCTATTAACAAGGTGTGGAAATAAGACAGGTACTCTATCCCTGTATTCTTGGTACTCGAGATCGTGTCCCCACTTCGCCAACGCACGCCTGTCCAATATCGGAACTCCGCTGACTTTGGTCAGCAGTATGTAGACGAAAACTGGAGATATCCATGAGATCCACTCTAGTCCCTCAAAGCAGGTCAACCCAAAGATGGCAACACCTGTCCAGAGCATAATCTCTCCTAGATAGTTTGGATGCCTACAATGTGACCAAAGGCCTTGGTCTATCCACTTGCCTTCATTCTCAGTGTTGGAATTGAAATTGTTTTTCTGCGAGTCCGCCAAAACCTCGATCCCAAAACCGAGAATCCAAATCACAAGCCCGAGGGCATCCCAGATTCCAAGAGGAGGAGATGCCCCTGATTGGCTGTTGATAACGATAACGACATTCGCAGTTAGGAAAATCCAGAGTCCTTGCAAAGTCCAAGGGACTAAGAATCTCACTGGTGATGTTTTTAGATCATCAAACCGACCATCCTTACCTTTTTTATGAATCCTAAGAAATAGAAACCAAGATAGTCGAGCTGACCAAATAACGACTAGCGCGCTGATAAGTAATTCTCTGTAGCCAATCCCTCCAGACTTAGAGCCCGCCCAAAGGCTGAATGCAACTACTGCGAGGTAAGTCATCCCGCCAACGAGGTCGTAGAATCTCTCAGTTTGGTAGATGGAGGCGGGAATCCAAGCCATCCATTGGACTCCAAAGATAATGATGGCACACCATGCTACTGAAGGCAGACCTCTGAAGCTGGTCGAATTAGCATCTACAGCGACTAGAACCAAGCCAACAATAAACACTGCTGTGGTAAGCACTACACCAGTCAAGCGGTAATCATCCCCCCTAGTGTTCATGGCTCACTGCACTGGAGATTAGCAAATAATATAATGGCATGAGACTTGAGTTAAAATCCGGAATAATCTATAAGTATCACTAGATGATGGGGATTGTATGAGCTCAGATTCACGTAGAAGAACGATGAAAAGTACTACGTTCTGGTTAATTATAGCGATTATGCAGCCATTGTGGTATTTCATTTCAATGGAGTATTTTGGTCAAGTTATCGCGATAATTATACCTTGGTCATTTCTGATCTTTTATATCATTTGGATTAAGATTACTAGAACAGGAATCTTTGCAATAAATGAAGAAGAGTGAGTAGTATCCATATGCAATGGAATTATGTGTACTATGGGACTGCTGATACATCGTCAATAAGATTGTATTATTACGATTTAGAGTTTGTTTTCATCACTTATTTCCCACCATTCTGAAGTTTCAGGTGAGTTATTATTAGTAACTACGACTTCATTGGGCTCTGGATTAATAATGATAATTTCTTGTTTATTTTCCATTAAAGTTGTCTTATTAGAAGATGAAAATACCATAACTATACTTATTATTATACCAATAAAACCTAAACAACAAAATAATAATGATATAATTATTTCTAATCCCCCTTCATCAAGATATACATTGTCATTAATTATCAGAATCTGTTGATTAGAATCAATTCCTATAATTCCATCAAAATCAGGAGAAAAAAATCCAATATAATTCCAACCCGCTTCATTCAATAATACGTCACAATCTTCAAAAAAATACTCCAAATCATCTCTGTAAATGCTTAATTCAACATCTTTACAAGAATATTCAGAAGTAACAAAAACCGAATAGGCATCATATTTTTTTACAGTTATATCTCCATCTACTCCTTTAAAAATTGCTTTTTCTTCAACATCTATTTTCTCAAGATTGTATCCACCAATAACAAAAGTCATGAAGGCGATTATAATCATAAAGCTTGATATTCCTAAAAAAATTAGTCCTGATTTTCTAGTATCCACATATCTTCCTACCAAACTTTAGATACAAATGTATGTATCAGATAGAGATTATATAACCTCTGCAATCACTCTTTTTTATTAGACAGTTTATCAAATAGTACGAAAGTCCCTGCCAGTAATCCTGCGAACATTACTCCAATGATACGATCAGCGAACCAATCTATAAAACCATCAAGCCCCCTTTCCAGATAAATATAAAGGAAAATTGACCCAATAATTAACCCTATGATTGCTATTACCGTAATCACCGGCCAAATCCCAACTGTCTTTTCTTCCATGTTAATGTCAAGAAATACTAACTTACAGATATAGCATTTATTGCGGCATCGAGTCTTTTCCATCTTTTCTTCCCGGAAACGATATCAACGTCCGTCCGATTATGCAGAATATTTGTTTTACAATGTAAAGACCCCTCATAGAGAAAGTGGGATTGGATATAGTTTGGTGAGGGAGTAATTTATTAATAATGGTAAATAATATTTAGAATGGTAGAATAGGTATGGGCGAAAGGAGGTGCGCATTCGATGGTTGTAATGCACTGGAATTTAGGGTAACGGGATATTGTCTAAGGCATAAGGAAGAAGGTTTGAATAATAGAAAAATCAACGCTATGGAAGATCCTGAAGATGAAAAAGAAGGGAAAGTAAAAGTTGAGTGGATATTGTTCTTCATTGGAATTCCAATCTCATTATTTGGATATAAACTTCTCCAAGTAGAACCAGTAATTCATTGGTATGGAGAATTAATCAACCTAATTATCCAAATCTTTGGAGTAGCCTCTCTTGTTGTCGGCGTAATTTTTCTCTTAATGCCAATGATTGAGAAGTACGAATATAAAATTAGAAAATCGTCAACATCTAAACTTTCATTCGAACCGTCAACGGGAATGTACTACTTACCATCTAACCAGGAAGCTCCTGATGAACAACAAACCTCGGAGGAATAAGAAATGTGGTTGTTGGATTTAACAGCTAAGGTCTGGGGGAAAGATAGTTGGAGTGAATTAAGCTTCAGTGAGAAGAGTTTTACTATATTCATTATTTTTGATATAATGATTGTGACTCCATTTATCATATTGGATTTGCTGGATATTTCTGGTTTGATTTAATTGAGTCATAATCTAGCAGATATAGAAGTTCATTCTTCTTCAGTAATTGCAAAAATACCTTTCCTAGATATCCTGAACCAAAATAAAAGAGCAACGACCCACATAATAAAAATAAGACACACATCAATATTATTCAATTCAAAATAATCTATAACAATATGCCCAAGCAGAATTGCGAAAAGTGGCCAAGCAGGATGAATAAGAGATGATTGTTGTTGCCTAGACATGACTAAATCTTCGAACATCTCTTAGGATATTAATATTAGGTCGGCATAAATTACTTTAGTTTTGAAAAGATACAAATTATGTTTAATATCGTCAATATAAGATTATATAATAAAATCACTATACAAATAATTCATAGATGTTGTCCCTATCTCAAGTCGATGGATAGTGTTGATGTCCTCACATTTTGTTTCAGTTCATTTATTCTTTTGGCCATAATTATTGCCATCAAAAATGGGTGGTTTAAATCTGCTCTTGCTCTGCTTTTTTGGGGATAAATAAATTATTACCTATGAATTAAGCATTGTTAAAGGAATTTTTCCTCTGCATTGTATTATTTTATATTTTTCTAGACTTAATGTAAACTTCATACTAAACTTGCGATCCAGTATTTTTTGAGGTTAAACGTCCTACAATAATCATAGCAGTCATCAAACAAACATGTATTAATGGAAAATAAAATAGGTCAAATCTATTTACTCTTATGACCATTAGATACCCAGTAAGTATTGCCATAAATCCTGGTAACACTGCAAGGCCTTGGAGTAATTTTCTGGTTTTTGGCCAGAATACTAAAAGGAATGTAATCAAACATATTGGTATTGTAATCATAGAAAGAAAGGCCGCCCCTATGATCCCACATGCCTCAGGGCCAATGCATAGTCCTTGAGCAGGAGCAGGAATTAATATTATAAAAAGCAAAACCGAAGTGAAAACTACTGAATTATGATTCTGAGAATATAATTGTTTCATATTATTTGGTTTGTATCAAAGCACTTAGTCATTTATACATATTAAAGACTGAAAACTAAATTTATTTCACTCATCTTCTGAATTATATTATTCTAATTACCACAGCCACATCCAGGAGTATCACAAGATGATGGATTGATTTCTTCCTTTTGTTTTGTTTTTTGTTTCATCTTTCTAAGTTTGGCTAAACCCTTAAAACCGCGTAATTTCATACCACTCCAAGAATAGAAACGTACAAAATATTTTTTATTGTAAAATCTATTCCTAATGGAAATTAAGAGTAAATTAATCTCCCTTCCATTCCACCTGCTACTTCGATAACTTGGCCTGTGACATGTCCCGAAATGTTATCTGAAGAAAGAGATACGCAAACTCTTGCTACATCTTCCGGTGTTGCCAATTTCTTTAGAGCCATAGTTGCTGTAGCTAGATTTATTGTATTCTCATCAATTCCATGTTCTACTTTTTTTGGAGTAATTGTCCATCCTGGTGCAACAGCATTTACTCTTATATCACCAATTGTAGCTACTTCATTCTTCAAACTCATTAAGAGTCCGGTAGTGATTGCTCCTTTTGCAGCAGCATAGTCTGAATGACCTGCTTCTCCATAAATTCCAGCAGTAGAGCCGATGAGTATCAAAGAACCAGTACCGATATTTTTTGCATTCATCAGGAATTGTTGGGCTGTATTTACAGTAACGTTCAGATTATTTTGAATTGTAGAATTCCATCTATTCAAGTCTATTTCCCATAATGGAGACGCTTCTGGAGGATAATATCCAGCATTGGCTATACAAATATCTATTTTTCCATATCTTGAAATAATGTCCTCAAACATACTAATGGTTTCCTTTTCATTGGCTAAATTTGCCTTAATAGCAAAACCGCCAATTTCATCTGCTAAAGAATTGGCACTTTCTTCTGAATTATTGTAATGAATTATTACTTTGGCACCTTCGGCTACAAATTCTTTACAGATTGCTTGCCCAATCCCTCCCGCTCCTCCTGTTACCAAAACAATAGAGTCATTGAGTCCTGTATCCATCATTTATTCGAATGAGTAATTCTACTTAGTATGCTCGGAATATGTTATGTCAACAAAAAAAGTATTAAAAATTCAAAAATGAGTATTCATAAGTAAGTATGATGTCTTAGTTATATGAGAGCGATAACTACTGATTTAGGAGTAGCTGCATGTATCGTAAAGGAAGAGAGGATATTGCTTGTTAAAGAATCTAGAGGTTCAAAGGCTGGCTTATGGGGTATGCCCAAAGGGGCTGTTGATGAAGGAGAGGCCCCTGCAAAGGCTGTACTTCGTGAATTAAGAGAAGAATGTGGAATTGAAGGAGAAGTTATTGGCTTAATTGGTGTTAGAGAGTGTGTAGAGAATAAAATTCCTGGTATGTTCTTAGCTTATTCTGTTAAAATAAATGAAGATGAAATTAAAATCGATCATGATGAGATATCAGATTATGGATGGTTTTTATTATCGGAATTTGAAGATATTGATTGGATAAGTGAAGCAATGGAAAGTATTGCTATAAGTGCAATCAAGGGCAATGTAATGGAAATGACTGATTATACTAAGCAAAAAAATAATCATTATGTTGTCTTTTCGTAAAGATTAAGATCAAAATACAATACCCATTTTTTCTGCCATTGGAGGCATTTCTCCAGTCTTAGCATAGTAATACATTGAAGCCTTATTAACCGAGTCAACAGTAACAAAAAATAAACTGATAAGTCCAACAAAGAAGAGAATTAGAATTATTCCAAAAATGGCCCCATAGTCTCCGAGGAAGAACAATGGTATACAAATTGAGATACAAAGAAGGGTAATAAAAAATTGAATTATCCCAAGTCCACCTGTAGCGCCTGCATTTTCTCCCCAAGTATCTGTAAATAACTTTGGACTGGATTGTAAACTGTCAAAAACCCCATGCTTGTCCAAAATCATCATTGGCACTACAAAGAATGTTAGTGCCCACCATGCAGCGCCAAGGATCCAAGTAATTAACATAGCAAAAAAGGCAATTGGAGAGTCTTCTTTTTGTGAGATGCCTTCCAAAATTTTCAAAATAAGTCCAACGGTTCCTGAGATGATACCCCAAATGAATATACTTGGAAGACATTCACTTGCTTTCTTTATACCAAATGAAAAGCTAGGATTTGAGCCGCTTGATAATCTTTCATATGCGCTAGCTATTATAGCTGAATTCCAAAACACTGTAACAATAGAGATTGTCATATAGCCTAAGAAAGCAAGAGACAGGGTGGCTAAAGCAAATGCATCTTCTTCATTTGAAGAGGTGGTATCAGTTGTTTCAGGAAATAATACACTAAGTCCAAGAGTTCCTGATATTACCAAAATGGCTACGCCCGAAGATAATATCAAAGAAATTAATGTATATATCATCAATTCTGGATCGGCACGAACAACTTTAATTCCTAATTTAGTCATTTTCCATCCTCTTCCCATTCTGTCCCAAATACCAAGATTAAGTGTGTCCTGTGGCATAATGATGGTTGCTAACGATATGTAGAATTAACTATTTCTACGTCATTATGAATATTGTCATATATTGAAAGGTTTATTCTTCTCCATGGTTATTGATTAAAATATTTTCTTTTGAATTACTTCGGAAATTCGATAATAATAAAAATATCATCAAAATAGGTATTAAAAGTATTAAAATACCAATGATATCAGAATTAGTAAAAAAACTTGGTAAAGATAATGATGGACCTATGATGAAGCCAATAATAAACATGGAAATAAGCAATAACAACAAACTAAAATCATCGCGTGTTAATTCTAGTTTTCCTTCATTAAATGGCCCTCTCTCATATATAATTGTAAGAATTAGGATTAGACAAATTATTAAAAATAATAAAGGAACAATAAAAATTCCATCTTCTGTAAATGATTCAGAGTTTGTTTCTAAATTCAATATAATTTGAGTACATAATACTATTATAATGATAGATAACAATCCAACTATTGCAAATTTTCTTTGAATCTTGCTGTTACTCATAGATATCCTTCCATTTTTACTAATTCTACTCTTTTTCCCATTCCATCGCGTACACGTCTAACAAGTCCATCGCGTTCCATACTCGATAGTAACCTACTAGCTTTAGAATTTGTAAATCCTCCTTGACGTACCAGTTCCGCCTGCCACATATTATTATCATTTGATTTTAATATCGTAACTACTGTTCTTTCTGCTGATGATAGTAATGGTAATTTTTTTGTTGTTTTAGTGATAACATCTTCTTCTTTTTCTAGAGTTGATTGAGAGTTTCTATTATTTAGTAACCAAGTCATTGATACACCAATAAGAACTCCTATGCTTGTAAGAAATAATGAATAAATAAGGTATGGTACTATATCATCAAAGGATGTTGAAGAAATTGTAAATGGCACCAATATTAGAAGTATTAACATAAACATAGCCATTCCCAATGTTAACTTGGCGATTTGCTCCATGGAATCTGATGAAGCAGGTAATTCATCATTAACCATGTATTCACGACGCCTGATTATAATTCAAATGTTGGGTGACTATGTGTAATAATCACCCAGCATTTTACTTTGCTAATTATGTTCAATAACATACTTGGCGATCTTCGGACCATGTTCCGCCGCTCGCCTCACAACTTTCTTGTGATGAATCTTCGTCATCAGCATCTTGTTCTGATTCTTCTCTATCTTCTTCAGAGTTTTCACAAGCTTTTTCTGTACAGGACCAAATGCCACTATCACATATACAATCATTACAACCATCTGAACTTGCTCTTCGCTCTCCATCGCGACAAACTGGATCAGAACAATCTTCTTTCATTGACCAATCGCAATATGAGTTATCATCTTCAACAATCCAATTCCCTTGTCTAGACTCGCACACTTCTTGCGATACATCAAATTTTGTATAATCTGCACGATCTAAATCATCACGATCTAAATCATCTCTTTGAAAATTTTCACTAAATCTTGAGATTAATCCCCTTTCTTCCCTTTGATCGTTTTTACCTTCACGCTCACAATCGTCTCCTTCGTAACACTCTTGGTAGTCTGCATGGCGATTAGCCATTTCTTCACCTATTTTGTTCAAAATTGAATTGAAAGTACGACGATCATCATGAGTAGTTGCTAATCCTGCACAATCGCTATGTGAGATACAATATGTAATTGCGATTGCACCATTTTCAACCATGCTCATTCTATCTGTAAGTTCTTTTTCACCGAAATCTTTCCATTCGTGGTGCTTATGGGGAATTTTCATTCCTTTTTCTTTTGATTCAGGGTTTAAAGGTGCTTCACCATTTTCTCTCGTTTCTGGCAAGTCAGATTTCTTTTCTTCCCAATCTGAATATTCAGCTTCCCAATCGGCTTTCTTTTCTTCCCAACCTGGGTAGTTATCTTGCCAATCGGCTTTCTTTTCTTCCCAATCTTGCATATCTAAATTTACTTCCTTCATCATAGGTTTTGCTCTAGCATCCATGGA
Organism: Candidatus Thalassarchaeaceae archaeon; assembly: GCA_045568235.1. Classification (GTDB taxonomy): domain Archaea; phylum Thermoplasmatota; class Poseidoniia; order Poseidoniales; family Thalassarchaeaceae; genus MGIIb-O3. Next base: position 48,755 of record JBJLBJ010000002.1, on the reverse strand, counting down.
AAATAACATTGTAGTAAGTACTTCAGAATCAGCATCACAATCTACATTGTCTATACAGAATTGTAATGCAGTAGACAATATCTGATTTGCTTCTACTCTTTCTTGCAGATGCATTTCTCTATCTTCATCAGATATATCCATTCTATCGGATAAAAATGATTTAAGTTTGCCTTTCATTCCTTTTTCATTTTTTTCTAATTGTTCCCATGTAGCATCTCCTACTGCATCATCAATTACTCCTGCATATGGGCTATCTTCGGCATATCGGGGCTCAACAAGATCATCGACACTAGTACTAACAGAAGCACCTGCCAATAGTGAAATAACAGCAAGTGCTAAAATTATGCTGAGAGATCTTTTTTGTCGATTATTTTGTTGTATATCTTTATTCATTCTTTGTCACCTTGATATACGATTATATGCAAAACCATATCAAAATGTCCAATAAATGCTTAATAATCTATGAAAAACCCTGCAAAACAATCATCTCAAATTAGATGCAAGAGTGGCGGACCCACCGCGATTCGAACACGGGTTAAAGGCTCCGCAAGCCCCTGTGATATCCAGGCTACACTATGGGTCCAGTGAGTGAGCGAGGGCCAACTTCTGTTTAATCTCGACGGTTTATTTTTATTTTATTGTAATTATAATATTATTTCATAATGTTTGCGTCATAATGAAATATTGCGACTATCTCCACAATATATGAATCTGCAGAAACGCTTGAAGGTGGGCGTTATTGGTGTTGGTAATATGGGCTCTGCTTTAGTTAGAGGCATTATCAATCAAGGGATTATTAATGAAAAATCAATCATAATCTGTGATATTGATAATAATAAAGTGGATATATTGTGTAAAGAGTTAGGAGTGACTGCCGGGATTGATACAAAAAATGTTGTAAATTTATCAGATTTAATTATACTAGCATCTAAGCCTCAAAATATTACAAGTCTTCTAGAACAAATTTCTAATGAAATAAACGCAAGGCAGACGGTGATGAGTATTGCCGCTGGCATAACAACCTCTTCAATAGAAGACTTTCTTCCTAAAATTCCAATTATACGTGTCATGCCTAACCTTCCTGCTTTAATTGGACAAGGTATGAGTATATTTTGTAGAGGATCATACGTAAGCGAAATTGATGTAAACAGAGTAATGACCGTTCTAGATGCTATTGGGATTTATTCAGAATCCTCTGAAGAATTGATGGATTCGGTTACTGCATTAAGTGGTACCGGTCCTGCGTATATATTTCATACAATAGAAGTAATGATAGAAAGTGGAATTGAAATGGGTATGACCAAAGAAATGGCGGAAGAGTTAGTGCTACAAACGGTATATGGATCTGCATTACTTGCCATGAAATCCAAACTTAGTCCAACTGAGCTTCGCAAAGAAGTGACATCTAAAGGAGGCACTACAGATGCAGCAATAACTCATCTTGCAAATAATGGCTACACAAAAATTGTCATTGAAGCCATACTTGAAGCGAGAAAAAGATCAAAAGAATTAGGAGATGTAAAATAACTTATGGGTATTACAAAATATTTTGATAGTAGATAAAAAAATCACCAACCTATGAACCACGCGAAGCTGAATAATCCCATTAAAATAATAGCCACTATCCCCCATGTGAGTATTCCATATGCTAATGGTTTTCTATTTGTTCTAAAACCCCAAATAGTCCCTAATATAATCGTTATAGGCCATATCATACAAGTTCCCCAGAATAAAGTATCTGAATCACCAACCCAATCATTTCCCTCAAAATAATAGTGAACGTAAGTAGGCCTTGGCGTTTCAGATTTGAGTGCAACATGTACATTATCTTCCACAACTCTGACATATACCACTATATTTTCAGGTGGATTGTCGTGGATATCTGTATCATACCATATCATTCCTTCATCATCGATAATTTGATTTTGATCAATCGATTTGTCATTTCCTGAAATATAAGATCCCCATTCATAAGAACTATACTCATAACTGGATTCAATATTTAAATCCCAATAGCGGTGTTCTGCAAAAATACTTTCAAATCTCGAGGAGAGGTCGAAAATATAAACTTCAAAATATTCACTATCAAATGTTACATCTTCGCTCTTTTGAGGATTATTAGAATATTCTTCATTTAAAAAATCTGCTTCTGGAATTGAGATTACTAGTATACTAATTATACTTAGAGCTAAGGGAATTGGAATAAGACCTATCAAAAACCAAGCCCAAGGAGGAGTAGTTGATGATTTTTCAATATTGCTATTACCCCAAAATTTTATATTTTTATTCTCATTATTTTGATTAATGAATCCTGAAAGGGTACTTTCTACTTTTGCAGGTCCGCCGATAAATACTGAAGAAGGTTGTTCAGATACTAGATTTTGTTCTTCCGTATCTTCTTCCATAAAACATATCGCAGACATGATTAGACAAGAGCGTTGTTACTTATCAATCAGAAAAGGGTTATTTAATTTAAAAACGGCTAATTGTTTATAGTACCTAAATACATATTTTAGCAATTTTATTTAATAAAGTGTTAAGTACTCTTAATCAAACCTAATTTCATGTCTGATAACAATGACAAAAGCCTAACGCCGTACATGTTGATAACAGGACCAATACTCCTAATGGGAGCATTTATTCTCTGGCCAGCAGCAGATTATGTAGGTACACGAGGTACTGATTCTCTAGCACAAGAAGCAGATACACTGATGCCTTTACTGATTGCTGCATCATTAGGAACAATGGTAATGTTTGGAGGTTTATATTTGTTAAATTCAGAAATGATGGCAAATGCAGATGGCATGAACAAACAATTACTTGCATTAGGTAGTATACTAATTATTGCTTCATTAGTAGCTTTTATCATGGGCATGGGCAGTAATGTTAGCGTAATTAATGCAGAAAATACAGATATTGATGCTGATGATGCAGTAGGTACATATGCAAGTGAAGCGGATCAACAAGACTCACAACAAAATTACTTTGATGCTGGCTCTACTGCTTGGCAAATGTCTCCTGTAACATGGGGCCTAGCTATGATTATAATTGGCTTTGTGGCTTTCTCTTCTCAGCGACCTGAGGGTGCCATGGGATTCGTACTTCCAAGTATGATGGCTTTAGGTACAGCTTTCCTTGCTGCTCCAATAATCAATGAACCAAGTTTCTTCAATATAATATTCCCTGTTGTAATGATTTTCCATATAATCATTGGTGGACTATTGTTGTCAGGAAATCTAGCAGTTCCAGGATCTGAATAATTAATTCATAAATTTATTCAGGCATAAGATAATTTGTTACCTTGTTGTACAATTTCCTTCTTGGAATAAGAAATTAGCCATTTTGGAAATCCTCCAGTTTTGGAGTATCCTAATACTTTTCGTAAATCGTCGGGCCAACCTGCTTTCCATTCATGTATATTCTCATCTAAGCCCAATATTGGTCGAGCTAGTTCTGATTGGATATGTGATGCAACTACTGCATTACCTGAAGATAAGAGGCTATTAACCACAGTATTGACTATTTCAAGATTTGATTTTATTTGTTGTTGTTTAGTTTTTGGTTTATCTTGTGATTTTTTAAGATTAGTGAATTCTCTTTTCCTTACATATCTTTCTAGTTCTGAAACATTAGTGTTTAATTTCTGAATAGCGGCGAATATTTGATCAAGAGTAATTTGTTCTTTATTTGGTTTTCTCGTTACTTGTTTCTTTTTCAAACTTGGAAGAATGAATTTATTGTTAACAAATTTGAAATCTCTTAATGTACGTTTATTGATGTCTTTCCAATCTCTATCTTGATATTCCTTTATCTCGTTTCTAAATTTGTCATGTGTGACTATCAAAGCATTTTCAGCAACTGCATAATCGACCCAATAAATGTCTTCTTTATCTGCGGCAATTAAATGTAATTTATCTTGTTCTATTAGATTATCTAGAATATTGACATCCCCGACTGTTGTATTAGATTTGCTTTTGGCTAATGATACAGCATATTTATACGTTGATTCTTTTAAGAAAGCGGTTACTTTCCACCCTTTTTTTTCACAGAACGATATACAATCCTTGAGTCTTTCTGGCCGAGATTGGACTCTTGGTTGACCTTGTTCATCTTTCATTTCAATTCCGGTGTCATTGTGGAGAATATTTGCTGCATCGATGACAATTTTTTCATATTTATCTTTCATAATTTCACTTACCTTTTTTTAATTCCTGAATAAGAATTGCTAATGCTAAACCGCCTGCTGCACCGATTGTACCTGCTAAAATTGCAGAAGAAAATACATCAGAAGAATTAGATTTAAATGATTTTTTCTTTAGTATTTTGAGTTGATAGGCAACCGAAGATTTAGACATTCCGACAATTTCTGCAATCTCTTCCAAAGAGTGACCTGTCCCTCTGAGTTGAACAATCTGTGCAATTTGTTCTTTAGTTGCCACGATAATCCTAGGAATATTTCCTAATTAAATGTTTTTATTAAGATTATTTCCTAAAAATAGTTATTATTTAGGAAATAAAACTAATGATAAGTTTAATTCTAATATTGAGTATGCGTGACTATGAAAGTCGTGGCTATCTTGTTTGTCTTGGTAATCACTACTACATCTTTAGCGGGTTGTACTCAATCAACAACAGGAAAAATAGATGCTAGTTACTGTGCCCATAAATATGATACCATGGATAATGCAGAGTTAGCAAATAACTCTTTTTTTGAAAAATGTGCGAAAATAGATCTTGTGTTAATATTAAATGATGAGGAAGTCATTAATGGAACTTCTTTTGTAGGTCTGGATGTGTCTAAAACTGATATAATCATCATTCACATAAATGAAACTGCATCAATTGTAATGAAATTTGATATCCAAACAAACTCTAATTTCAATATTATTTCATTAAATCAATCCGAATATGTAAAATATGTTGCAGAAGAAAAATATGAAGATATAGATAATCTGAGTGGTGCTTGTTTGAACAATTGCTCATATGAAGCAGAACTATTTACAGATTATTATTACCTACTGTTAGCGCTGGATGAATTAGAATAGTATTTTTAGGTAAAAAATAAAAAGCAGGGGAAAGAAACAAATATAATATAAATTTAATTTAGGCTATGAACAAAAGACTTACGGCTTTGATTTCAATTATACTTCTTTCTGTTTCTTTAACTGGATGTACTGGAGAAGATGAAAATAAAATAAATAAACTTGAGATTCAAATTCAAGATAATCAATATTTAATGAATGAATTAAATTTAACCGTGGAAGGATTACAAGAGAATGTTGAACAATTAAATATAACAATCGTTGGACTTGAGAATGAAATTACTGCCCTACTTCTGCAGATTTTAGAATATGAAATATCTATAACTTCACTAAATGATCAAAATGATACGAATACAGGATTAATTAATCAATTATCTCTAAATATTACAGATCTAGAATTGATAATAACTGAATTGGGAGTTCAGATAATTTCTCTCCAAGACACTAAGGCTGCTTTAGAAGTTCAGATTGAAATTTTAGAAAATGCTAAGTCAGAATTAGAGAGTCAAATATTTTCACTTTCTTCAACCAATGAGAATTTGAATGCAGAAAATCAGAATTTGAATGCAGAAAATCAGAATTTGAATGGAGAAAATCAGAATTTGAATGGAGAAAATCATAATTTATCCATAGATATTGCAGAATTAAATAATTTTGCGACAATATTGAATGATACAATTTCAGAACTTCTTAATGACATATCTTTGCTAGAAAATAGTACACTGGACACGATAATGGAACGTGGCCATATGAAATGTGGAGTCAAACAAGGTCAATATGGGATGGCCGATATCAATCTAGATACTGGTGAACGATTTGGTCTTGATATTTCCTACTGCAAAGCTATAGCGGCCGCTATTGGACTTAATCCTGAAAATGATATTGAATATGTTGATTCTGGAGGTGCAGACAGATTTGAGTTATTAGCTAATGGTAGTGTCGATGTTCTAATTCGTACTACTACCTGGACAACTAGTAGAGATACGGAGTTAAATGCAGACTTCGGTGCTATTAATTTCTATGATGGGCAAGGTATTCTTGTAAATACCGATGAATTTCCTAATGCTACTTCTGCACTTGACTTAGATGGTGCAAGTATTTGTGTTGCAATAGGAAGTACTTCTGCAGGGAATATTGCAGATTATTTTGAAGAGAATAACATGAGTTATCAGCCTGTCAATACTTGGCAAGAGACTTGGAATTTTGTTAATGAAAATTGTGATGCTGTTACAGGAGATATGTCAGCATTGGTTGCAGCAAAATGGGAAATAGAACAAGATGGAGCTGCGGATTTTGAAATGGCAATAATGCCTGAATTGCTATCAAAAGAGCCTTTAGCATCTGTTACCAGAGACTATGATACTGAATGGAATGAGGTTGTTTCATGGGTATGGTATGGAATGATAACTGCAGAAGAATTAGGAATTACGTCAGATAATTATCAGAATGCAGATACTAGCAAACCTACAATTGATAGATTATTGAACTCAAATCTGGGACTTGGTACTGATATTAACCCACTCTCAAATACATGGATGCAATCAGTACTAGAAGAGATTGGAAATTATGGGGAAGCTTATGATGATGCTTTTTGTGATGGAAGTTATGATGGATATAGTGGCTCAGATTCAATGACAGGGTGTTTGATTTCTAGATCTGGGACGTTGAACGCATTAATATCTGAAGGTGGTGTTCAATATTCTCCACCTATGCGATAAATGATAAATTACAATACTATAGGAAGTACAGTTTTCCATCTAGGTTCTGCTAATTTTTTGGAATTTGGCCCGTCTTTTACAATTTTTGTCTTATGAGTTAGAATTCCGTGCATACCTTGAACGGAGAATTTGACTCTTAGCTCAACAAATCTATCCCTTTCTAGGATAGTCATTTGTTCGTCATCCAACTCTATTGTAGAATTAGACTCTTCATCCCCTTCATTATATATTTGTAAAACATTACCATTCATATTAGTTCTAGGAGAAAAATCATAATCACTTGGATTGTTCATTTTTACTTCTGCATCAATTATCAAACGTGCGCGGATAGAGGCCTTGGTTATCTCAATGGACTTTACCATGTAATGGGCATTGGCCTTGAGTTCAAAGCACTTCGCACTCTAAATACTGAATTATTATATTCCTATTTCACTTATCCTAGGCACTAATATAAGAAAATCAACAATTAATTGCCAATCATTTCCCTGATCTGGATCTATCTCATCTATCGGTATATCGGGGTGGCAATCATCGGCAGTTATCGTCCATATCCAATCTCCTTGGCCAAATCTTTGACCTGGTTCATTAAGTAATGAGTATAATAAATCATCAGAAGAATCGGCAGTTATTGTATATCCTGTTTCAGGATAAGAATTCATATTATCTCTGACAATTGTAGCAGATGAGTTCTGTGTAATGTTATCTTGAGAAGTAGTAGAGAAAATATTCCAACCCGATGAAGGGACGTTGATGGCCATCGTAAAATTATCTTCTGGCCACATAATTGGTAATATATCTCTTGCAAGAATTAGTGTTGAATTAACACTAATCATCCTAGATGAAGGATAGGGATTGTCAATTATCTGGTATGATTCGCCTTGTTCTAAATAGCCAGACCATTCAAACTCCACATGTTTCTGTTCCCAAACTACTCTAAAATTACGTGAAAGTACCATCACAGTCCAAGTTGAAGTATTCGAAGCCCCTTTATCGTCTGTTACAGTAATTGAACCTGTACGATTCTCTGATTCTGATAATATAAGTTCAGTGGTAATACTATTTGATGAATCGATATCATTTGCAGGATCTCCATCATTATTCGTATCTACTGTAATATCAAAATCCCAAGAAAAACTAACAACGCCACCTTCAGGGTCTGTAGAGTCACTAGCATCGAGTATTACTGAATCTCCTGTTCTTATTACATTAGAATATTCAAAACTTAGAATTGGAGGAGAATTTACAAATAAGGAAACATAAGCAATATCTATTCCTCCTTGATCATTTACAACGGTGACTTCAATGGAATAGTAACCAGGAGTATTAAATTGATGGCTAGCAATACCCTGTTTTGATATCTTTATTGCTCCATCGTCAAAATCCCATCTATATTCTTCGATTATCGAGGGGTCGGGCGTTGTTGAAGCTCTGGCATCAAAATTTACAGATTCACCAGCATTTATTTCTTCCGTATCAGCTATCAATTTGGCATTTGGATTAAGATCCGATAGTCCACTACAACCTGCAAGTGAAGTAGCGATCAACATTGATGTAATTATCACTGTCAAAGATGGCCCAGCGACTTTCATCAATACATGAGGCGGACCATATACTCATATGTATGTTGGGTAAAAATTAGATTTTCATTCAATTAAGAGAGTTCATGGGCAACGTCGTTTTCGGGAACAATAGATACAGTATGCTTGGTAATTTTCAAGTTCTTGGGTTTGATCTAGAAACTACTGGTTTTGCGTCAAATAAACATAGAATTGTACAATATGCATTTGTAGGTAGCGATAAAAATGGAAATCATATCAATGTCGAATCATTAGTTAATCCAAATATGAAAATTCCAATAGAAACTACTGAAATCCATGGTATTTCAGATAAGGATGTTAAGAATATTTCACAATTCTCTGAACACACTAAAGAGATAAGTGACTTAGTTGAAAAATCTATAATAGTAGGCCATAATATTCTCAGTTTTGATTGGCCTTTTCTTGAAATGGAATACCTAAGATGTGGTATTGAGATGCCGAAGCCTTATGCGATAATTGACACATTAGTGCTTGCTAGAAAATTTAAAATAGATTATTTTGGGAGTAAGAAGTTGGGTTCACTATGTCAAAAATTTGGAATAACATTGGAAAGGGCTCATTCTGCGGATGCAGATGCTGGAGCTACTTTACTCCTATTGTGGGAAATAATGAAATCTTATCCGGAAAGATTTCAAATATGGTGGGAAGAATTAGATAAATCACTTTCTGATTGATTTTAACAATGGATCCCAAGGTAGTATTTCTGACCAATTCCCTAGATGTCTAATTTCCCCGTCTATTCGTGTACTACCAAGAAATAATGGTCCTTCATATCCTTTATTTTGTAATTCTCTTAATTGGTTGAGAGATTGGTTGGATAAAAAGGCACCAAAACTCTTTTCTGAGTCTCTTAGTTCACCATTAATCCCATCAGGAAGCATTATTTTGAAGGAAGCTATTCCTTCCTCAGCATCAAAATTGATTAAAGTAACAACTTCATCATTGAATGTTTTATGCCTCTTTAGGGTATTATCATTGATTGCTAAAAACCATTTAGGGCACCAAGGTTTCCATTCACAAAAGCCACAACTAAATTCTTGTGGAGTAGCTTCAAATGGATTTTCAGTTAATTCTATTGATTCCCAGGCCCTAAATGCATCTTCGGTTACAGATTGTCCTGTAGCTTCGTGCATTGTTTGATTCGATGTGTACCATCCTTCAGTTCTTATTGGAGGATGGTTTGGGTTAATTAGTATTAATAAATCTCTATAAAATCGTAATTGTCGATTTACTGTTTCGCTCAAACTACCTTTTGGTGGTCTACCAGTTTTCAAATCTACTACTATCCACCCTATTTCATTACCTTGTTTATCTACATCTTTTAACAAAAGATCTAATCTTCCCATTAATTTTCCACATTTTGAATTTAAAGTTCCTTCGTTAGCCAGAATCATATCTCTAACTTTATTCCACATTCCTACTGTAATTTCAGAAAAATCTATATCAATTATTTTTGCTTGTGCGAGAAGCATCGATAACGCTGTTTTCAAACCTTCTTTCGCCTTAATGTAAGATTTTTTCTTCCAACCCGAATGTCTTGTTGTTTCAAAAAAAATATCTTTTTGTAATTGCCAATGGTTACTCAGAATTTCTGCGGACAGTTTTGGAAGCCAATCTTTTTCTGAAATATTCCTATCTGACATATCAATATTACAAATGTCCTCTACAGAATTATGTACAGCGTTGCCGATGACAATGGGCATACCTATTTTCTTCGGCAGGCCCTGTCTAGATAGCCAATATTTTCGAGGGCATTCTTCATACCTATTCCACGATGATGGTGAGAGTTGATATTCTTGAATATCGTAACCATTTGATGGTCCCCAATCTATTCTCGCCGCTCCCATGATGCTCCAGAGGTGGTAACGGTTAACAGTGATTTAGTATCACTCGACATTATGACAGAGAGGCCGGTAGTGGAAGTTGATGATGGAATTGCCCCCATGGATGCATTAGTAGTGAATTGTTTTCCTTCGGTTGGATTTGTAAGCAGCATAGTAGCACATTATTTAATTGAAAAACTAGAATTAAGATTAGTTGGGGGTGTAAATCATCCTAAACTACCTCCTATGTGCTTGGTTCAAGATGGAAAACCATTGCCTCCACTAAGGTTTTATGCTGGTGAGCCAATTTGTAATTTGGAAAGGTGTGATAAAGTGATTTTAGTTGTTTCAGAAGTGCAAATTGAAAATCAAATAAAAATGGGCCTTGCTAGAAGTTTAATGGATTGGATAAAGGAGTCTGGTTCGGGAATCTCGATAATGATTGATTCATTTGCAAAAAACAATAAAGAAGGCCATACAATATTAGATGATGATGATAAAGATACAACAATGCTAGGAATAGGTTCTACAGATATAGCGATAAAGACTCTGGAAGAGATTGGTTTACCTTTGTTAAAGCATGGCATAGTTGGAGGAATGACGGGCGTCATGATGGGCGAAAGTAGGAGAAGGGGTTTGGATTGTTTAGCAATACTTGCTGAATCGAGTGGCGGACCCATTGAAGGTCAACCTTTTCCAGATGCTAGGGCTGCAGCAAGAATAATTGAGTGCTTAGATGGATTATTGCCGGCTATTCATCTTGATCCTGAGCCACTTTTAGAAGAAGCTCAAAAAATTGAAAACCAAATACGAGATATGATGGCTGTAAACCTAAATCAAATAAGTGATGATAATGGTCCTGAATCAATGTATGGATGATTAAAAATCCCCAAGTGTCGTCTGTCTTTCTTCAGGCATATTTTTCAATATCTCTAATCCAATTAAAGAAGATAGTTCTGTTTCTGAAATGATTTTGACACCAAGGCGGTTAGCTTTTTCTAATTTTGATCCTGCAGATTCGCCTGCCAGTAAATAATCTAAATTTCCTGAAATAGAAGATTGTACCTTTCCTCCTTCTGATTTTATTGAAAGAGCTATTTCTTTTCTTGGGCGACTTAATGTTCCAGTTATACAAAATGTTTTTCCTAGTAATTTTCCAGATACTAAAGTCTCTTTTTCTTCTGAAATTTCTAAATATTTCTTTAATTCATTGATTGTAGATATTCTATTGGCCAAACCATCTAATACTAACCTTGCTACTGTCTCGCCTATTCCATCTATACTAACTAGTCTGTTTATTACTGGATTAAATTTCATCATATTTCCTTGCTCATCACTCTCAATGGCTGCATTTCGATTATCTACTAAATCCATTAATGCCTCAAATGTTTTAACTTCTAAAGAAATTAATGTCGCTATTTCTGGCCCTACACGAGGCAATCCAAAGGCTGAAATGAATTGTGTTAGAGTTAAGTATCGAGTATTGTTTATTTCTTTAATTACATTACTTGCTGATTTTTTTGCCATACGTTCTAATTTCATTATATCTGAAAGTTCTAATTTATACAAATCAGCTATGTTCATCACTAAACCAGAAGAGCATAATTGTTCTACTAGTTTTTCTCCAATTCCATCCATCTCTAAGTAGCGACACCAATATAGTATAGAGCGTTCTAATCTGGAAGGGCAACTCATATCCATACAACGAATAAAAGCCCCATCTTCAACCAATTGACTAGAACATCGAGGACAGGTTGTTGGAATGCTGATGTTTTTTATTTCTGGCAAAGAATCGGCATATGGTGTTCCATCGGCATGTTTTCTACCTACCAAATCAATTGTTTTGGCAGGACCCAATGTTTCGATAATCTTTGGAATAACATCTCCTCTACGAACAATGCGGACTTTATCTCCAATTTTTATTCCCAATCTAATTACTTCTCCACGATTATGTAATGTGGTATTCTCAACCGTAACTCCAGACACTACTACTGGTGCAACTCTAGAAACTGGAGTTATGTTGCCAGTCCTCCCTACTTGCCACTCAACATCCATCAAAACTGTAGTTGCTTCTTCAGGAGGAAATTTCCAGGCCAAAGCCCATCTTGGATGATGTGCAGTCATGCCCAAAAGTTCTCTTTTATCCAATCTATCTAATTTTATTACAATACCATCTATTTCCCAATCTGCTTCTGCTCTTTTTTGTGTCCAATATTGTATAGCAGAAGTTACTTCGTCAATTGTTGAATCGATATCTGAACCGGATGCAATATGATTACCAGCAACCTCAATTCCTACACTTTCTAACCAGGAAATAATTTCTGAATCATATGTAAAATTAGGAGGATTTGTACTATCAGGGTGTCTATTATCGCCTTCTGGAAATTTAGCACCATATGCTAGAAATATTAGATCTTCTGCTTTTCCTGTTCCTGATTTTAATGTCTTTTGACGTAAAGAACCTGCAGCTAGATTTCTTGGATTTGGGGCAATTTCAGAATATTTCTCTCTAAATATTGCTAAAGGCATAACAACCTCTCCGCGTATATGACAATCTCCTTGCCAATTAATGGATTCTGGAACATTGGCTATTCTACGTGCATTTGCTGTAATATCCTCACCTCTAACTCCACTACCACGAGTCGCCGCACGCACCAAACGCCCACGTCGATATTCCAATGATAATGCAGAACCATCTAGTTTTGGTTGACAAACGAATCTTCTGCCCTGAGCAGTTGTTTCAGTAATGTAATGAATTACTTCATCACTGGTATTTGCTTTATCTAAGCTCAACATAGGAAATAAATGATTTACTTTTACAGAACCTGGAGGAGGATCTGAGCCAACTCTTTGTAATTGGGGGTGATTGGGGGAAAGAATTTGTAATTCGTCCCATAACTTATCAAATTCTGAATCAGATAATTCAGGTTTGGCTTTATTATAATATAGATCAGAATGATATGAAATTAGTTCTGCTAATTCATTAATTCGGGCCGATGATGGTTTCTTTGATGTGCCCTGTTCAACCATGTTTAACGAAGTGAGGCAATGCCCTTCAATCCTCTCTTTCTTTGCTAAAAATAGGAAATGGTGGGCCTGCCAGGATTTGAACCTGGGTCTCGCGACCCCCAGCCGCGAAGTATAGGCCAAGCTAACCTACAGGCCCCATGGGATTTTTAATACGAAATTGTTCATATTCAAAATATTGCCGGAAAATTATAGTTCTTCACGTGCAACACTGAATGGAGCTACTTCATCAAGTAGATCGATATGTCCAACAAACATTCTTCGGCAGCAGTATCTTGTGATACCTGCATCATCTAACACTTTATTTGTGTCTCCATCATTATCTAGAGCTTCTTTGTACTGAGCATATTTGTGAGCTATAACTTTGCCACAACTCCAACATCTTACTGGTATTAACATACTTTTTCACCTTACCTATATGACTTCTGCCACTTCTTACGAGCACCACGTCCCATTTGATGCTTGGGTTCTTTCCTACGCGGGTCGTTAACCAAAAGAGACCTATCAAATCTGATGAATTCATCTCTTAATTCTTCATCATCTCCTTCTGCCCCATCGTTCCATTTAACTAAGCCACGAGCGATGGCAGTTCTAATTGCATCCACTTGACCCATTTGGCCTCCTCCATGAACATCTACTTTGATATCAACACCTGATAGTCTATTCATTGCATCTGCAATTTGGACTGGCTCTAATGCTTTTCTTCTAGCTAAAGTTGGTTCCATGATGTGGATTGGTTGACCATTTACTCTGATACGGCCTTTACCTTTGCTTACTACTGCTCTAGCAATTGAGGTTTTTCTTTTTCCGCTAGTAGTAACGTTGGCAATCTTACGTGATTTTCTTGCAGCCATTAATTGTCACCTCCGTTCCATCTTGTAGCATCCACTCCTAGGGACTTGCTTATTTCACCTAATCGGATATATTTCAAAGGTAGAGGTCGTTCTAATTGTGAAGTATCGCCCCATTCGTGACCTTCAGGTAATTCTTCTCCGGAAAGATTGGATGGTCGTCCTATCATCACTCTTAAGTCACGTAATGCATTTCTTCCACTACTATTCTTTTGATAAGGTAACATTCCACGAACTGTTCTCTTCAAAATTTGATCTGGCATTCTTGGAAAGAAAGGTCCTTTTCTTGGGTGGTTCAAATTATATCTAAAATGATAATCTGCTAATACTGCTTTCTTAGGGCCGGATACTATGGCTTCTTCTGCATTAAGTATAATCACTTTATTTGGATTTCCTGACTTTCTGGCAGAAAGTAATTGCTTTGCAACTTTACTTGCTAGGCGACCAAGGATCTTGTCCTTGGCATCATAAACGAAAGTAGTAGTTTCACCCAAGTATTCTCACCCCTTTTCCTTTTGGGTTTTCATTCATCAATTCACGGATCGTGATTACACGACCGCCAGCGGCTTCTATTTTAGAGCGGGCACTGGAACTTACACTGAATGCTGCGACGTTAGCCTTTCCAAATATATCTCCGCTACCTAGCAATTTACCAGGAACGAGGATCATTTCCTCTTCCTTAGCATATCGCGATAGGCGACTTAGGTTTGGTTGGGACCAATTGCTTCTGCTTGCTTCAAGCCTCAAAGCAACGTCTCGCCACAGTGCAGAGCCAGATGACCTGCTTTGGTCCTTTAAATCGTCAATTAAGGCGATAAGGGACTGATTGGTCTTTCTGTTATTTTTACTCATATGACTCCCTCGACGTTTGTTGGGTATCGCGGCCACTTTCGGTTGTGTTATCAATGCTACGGGACAACTTGTAAGTAAAATAGAAGAAGAAAATATCAAAAAGGAGAAACAAATGATGATTTCATATTCTGAAACCATCATTTGTTGTTTCACTTTCTTGGCCAGCAATTCTAACATTTCCATCAGAATCAATGAACTCTCCAGCCTTAGTAGCTGTACCATAAAGTCCTGATTCATTTACCGAAGCCCTGTTGAGCATACTTTCTCCAAGGGCCCCAGTGATACGAGTAATCATTTGTTGGAATACTTGGATTGCGCGATCTCTTTGGTCAGCACCAATCTCATGGTCAGAATATCTTGCTTCTTCAAATATTGAGAAAAAGACATTCATTTCTTCTGGAGGGATTACTCCAGTAAGCATGTTACTAATTACATCCTCGAATTCACGAGTAGTTTCGAAAACTTTCTTCATTGCACCCTTAGAGCGGAAGAATTTGATTAGATTCTTATAACAATCAAAAATAGCTTCTATATAATTGTTGGATGCTTTGAGAGCCATTAGTGAATCAGTTAAAATACCACGAATGATTTCTATTTTTCTCCTTTCTCTGTAGTTTTGATACATTACTGCACCAACAAGAACTACAATAGACAATGCTATAGCAAGAACAATTAATGCTTGTGTAGTAAAGAAACTCTGTTTTCCAACATCTAACTCTCCTCCCAAAGAAATCACAGGAGTATTATTCAAATACTCTCCTTCGAAAAACGCAGACTCTTGAAAATGTACTAATACTCGCCATTTTCCATCTTCAGCAATTTTTTCTAATTCTCCAGGTATTTCCTCGCCAGTGTAAATAAAGCTGAAATTTGCCACTCCTTGTTCATTAGTAATCAAATATTCTACATCATGTGTTTCCCAACCCGTACCATTCCAATATTGAATTGTAAATATTACTTGTTCGCCTTCAACAGTAATATCCAGCCTATCTCTTAATATTGCAACAGCACCAGATATTAAATCTCCTTCTTGATATCCTTGAGGATTGGACCAATGGTCTTTCAAAAGTATATCCACTCTACTTCTAACTAATACTTCTACATCCACATAAGAACTATTCACAACCGGATTAGATTCTGCCCTACAACCACCAGGTATTTCCTTATCTGGCTCATAAGCCACTCTAACTGTACGGAATCCTTCTAATTCATTACCATTAGGTTCAACACCACGCCGGCTTGGGTTATCTTCAGGATCTCCTGAATACCACGACATGCGTCCTGTTCCATCTTCAGTGATTGCAGTAGCCATCGGCCTAGTATTAGTCTCCGGATCCATGTAAATATTCAGACATTTACCTCCGATTGGTTTACCATTTGTCTGAATTAACTTAGCATCAAGATGGAAAGCTTCTTTGAGATATAATACATCAAAAATAGAGCCATTTGAAAATTCAAATTGGGTAAAATCAGATCTGAATGGTCCGATCTCAGAAATACTCAAAGATGAGTTGGAAAATACCGGGAATAATTTAACTTTAGTAGCATTCTTATATCGGTATCTATCATTATTTTCATATGAATTAAATTCGATATTGACCCTTGCTTGACCGGCCTGAACACCAGAAATTGGACAAACGATAGAAAAGTTTCCAGTAGAATCAGTCACTCCTGGAATACAAGATACGACGCCTTTATCCGAGTTATCCATCTCATAAGTAACTCTAATTCCCCGATTTGCTAATAATCCGCCTAATTCATCGGTTAATTGGCCCGTTACAATCATTGGTTTTTCTATTGCAAGACCTGTGTTAGGATCTATTTCAGAAGTATACACAATCTGATCATCAACTTCTAAAGATGTTCCTCCGATGAGGCTAAAACCATCTACTTGGAATTGCATGACCTTTCTAAAGTGATCATTATTAATTACCAAAACACATGAATCCCATGCTCCAGAGATAGCTAGCATTTCTTCTGCTAATGGCTCACAACCTTCATGAGGTAAATTTTCTTCAAATCTAAGAATTACGTTTACTGGTCCAAAACCATCAGGTAAGAAAGAAAATGGATCATCTCGTAATAATTGTGGATTTAGAACTATTTCATGATATATAGTACCTGCATTAGGGCATATCTTGTTTACTATTTGCCGGTGTACTCTATCTTCAAAATCAATCCCTTCAAGGATTACAGAAACTTCTCCTCCTAGTGAATCGCAACCAGATAACGCCTCTCCCCTGTCCTTCTCGAAAGCAGTCCTATTGTCATCAGTTACTTGCGCAGTAAAGTACCAAATATCACCAGTAGATAACTTATTTGGAGATGTACTTTGAAGATTAATATATGTTCTAGAGACAACCCATAGTGATACTTCAGTATATGTGCCTTCATGTAGTGCATCTCCCAAATATGTATATCCAAGTGTAAAATTGCCAAGTTCATGTTCCTCTCCTATTGTCAGATTTACTTGGAAAATACCATTCCTATCTGTAATCACTACATCATTTAAACCATCAGCTGACCAAGTATAATTTACTGGTACTTCACGTAGAGGTATACCAGAGTTATCAGTTAAACGGGCTTCAATTGAAGCATTCTGGCCTCGATAAAGGCGTGGAGCAGTGGTTACAGATATTTCTGTAGTTCCTATCATAGAAACATTACCATAACTACCAACTGGAGCTAATACCTGTTCTTGATTTCCAGTGAAGTAGTAGTTTGAATTAATAAAACTTGTTTTAATTCCAAATGTTCCTGCTGCCCATGTGGAATCAAATGTATGATTGAATTCAAATCTTGCTTCTCCTTCAATTAAACTAGGAGAGTCTTGCCTTCTTACTTCTCCAATTCCTTGGAAGACTAAATTACGATCCTTATCAACGGCAAGTTGCATAGGATCATAAGGATAAGGAGCCATGGTCCTATTCCAAACCTTTCCTTCGACATATAATTTTTCACCAGTAAACATTTCTGGAATAATTTCGCATCTAATTGGACTATCTGGATCTGTTGGATCTGCTGCTCCACATGGTGGAACGTCAAAGGCGGCTCCATTTTGTAATTTTGTAGACCAGTAATTGCCATCATCCACATGAATATTAGATTCTAGATATTCAACTGATACAAAAGGTTGGTTGTTATTATCAAGGAGAGCTCCGCCTGCTATTTCTGCGAATGATGAAGGTTGACCATCCCAAAGTATTGGATACGCTTTACCTATACTTACTTCAGAATAATCCAATCCCGCGGAAACCAAAGAAGGTTGGTGGAATAATGCTCTCCAAGCACCGAATGAAGAACCAGTAAATTGTGTCGCATCATAAAAGTAAACTGGCCTTATGGCAGGAGTGATTAATTGTGTCTCAACAAACATTCTTTTCATGGATGTAATAGAGAAGCTATCAGTTCCAGATGGTTCCAAATATGGCCATGGCCAATCATATCCTAGAGAAGGATCTACAGAACCTATAAATGAATAATCGCCAACATCTAGATTTGTTGGAACTTCAAGATATGGAGAGAGAGTTACTTCATGTTCTTTAGTGAAATTATTCCATAAAATTTGTTCCCAGCCTCCTGCTATTGTTCCTTCTCCATTGTCTAGGCTAGGGTTGTACTGGACCTGTTCCCATTCACCTACAATACCATTCTCCTGATTAAATCGCAAATTTGCCCAACCATCACTTCCAGCCCTATATCCAAATCCATATCCATCAAATTCAGTAGGATGAGTGACATTGCCAAAAATTCCTCCATTTACTTCGAATGAAAATGGAGCATTAGGTATTCTATTATCAAAAATACCTCTATCATAATCGGCTGAATAATGAGTCTTTAAACTAATTTTTAGAGGCATCTCTTCAGACCGGAACTGAGTACCTGCACTGTAACCAGTTGTCGTATTGGCCCTTACTTCAACAGGTATATTCTCAGAAACCGCACTATCATGAATGAACATCTCGGTAACTTCGGCATAAACATAATAGGTGGAATTAGAACCAACTGAAATATCTTCAGGGAATAAAAATTGGCCAACTGTATAACGGCCATTAGAATCTGTCAAAACATCTACTGTTTCTAATGCAACAGTTCCATTTCTAGTCCAAATTATTTGTATCTGTACCGGTATATTGGCTGTTGGTACAAAAGAGCCGTTATCTGCTAATAAATTAACTTCTCCAGAAAATATTGCAGGAGTAATAGCATCTAGCCATAATACTGAAGGTGAATTAAGTGTTATTCTGGTAGGTGTTTTGTCATCCTCATCGAGAATTCCGTCATTATCTGAATCCCAATCGGATGTTTCTGGATCAAAATCTTCTTCTGAATGATCGAAATCTGCATCAGTTCTGTTATCAGCATCATCATCCACGTCATATGCATCTGGACCGGTAAATGGGTCGGAAGGATTTGCAATCGCTGACCCATTCCCAAAGTCATCGTGATCCCAAGGATTAGTTGATTCTGAATTAAATCTAGTAGGCCATAATAATACTTCATCCTTATCTTTCATGCCATCTTGATCATCATCTTCATCGACGTCGTCTCTTAATCCGTCATTATCGTGGTCCCAAGGAGAGATGAAGGGAGTGATTCCTGATAATTCATCATTATTACTGATGCCGTCAGCATCCCAATCATCATCTGCCCAATCTGGTATTCCATCATTATCATGATCCCAAACTGATTGTTCTTCGCCTGTGAAACATATGTCTATTGTTTCTTGGAATTCATCAGATAAACCATTATTATCATCATCAGGATCTTCGCCATCAGGAACACCATCATTATCATTATCTACATCATAATACTGAGGGAATAACAAACCTTGGCCCATTACTCCTTGATCCCATACTGCTTGATACCATCCATCATCATCTGGATCTGTATCTAAGCCATCATCATCAGCATCTTCACAATTACTTCCTGTGAAATAATATGTATCATCATCAGTTGTTCCATCATCATCCCAATCATCATTAGGATCTACTTCAAGGTAATCCCAAAGGCCGTCATTATCGTCATCTACATCCCAATGGTCATAAACTCCGTCAAAATCATCATCTAAATCTGCGGTATCGTTTGCCATACAATTTGGTTCTAAATTTCCAACAATTGGTGCACCACAATCATCATCTGGATCTTCATTATCATTTATTAAATCCGCTAATTCATCAGGGAAAAGATTTGCATTACCATCCGATGTCCATTGGAATAAACCATTGTTCAAGCCAACATAAGCAACATAAAGATCTCGATTATTCTTGATGTCGTTATAGGTTACAGCGGCAGTAGGTGTTGGATTACTCCCTGGATCAAAAGTAAACCACCAACAATTACTAGTGCATTGGTTATTCCCTTGTGAGTTTGAACCATCATATGCGCCATCGTCATAATTTGGATCTGGTCTGCTACTGTAAGGAACTGTGTAGATATTACCGCCAGTTTGTGTAGCTTGCAAAAGTGGGAATCCGTATAGCCATGCCAATGGAAGTCCACAAGCAAAGGGGCCAGAAGCTAATCCAATAAGGAATGCCACGGAGATATCACACTCACTATCATCAAAAGAACCTCCAAATTGAGGATTATTAATGTCCAAACGTCCATCAGAACCCTCATCTTGATCCCACCAATTGGGAAGTCCGTCTGAGTCCATATCAACATCAATTCCATTGATTAATGAGTCTCCATCCATGTCAATATCAAAGAAATTGTTACCATTGAATGGGCTCCATTGTGTCACTACTGCCCAGTACATTTCTGGAATAATTCCATTGGCTGTGATTGTTGTTGCTCCATCTGTGGCATACCCATTATATGGTAAAACGAAACCTTGAACATACATAAATGGACTAAAATGCCAATACATATCAAAAAGTAGAGTAAAAGTTCCAGTATATAATCCACTGTCAGTACTACCATCAATTATATCTCCATCAGAATGTGGGTAAGTGTTTGTAAAAATATCTGTATTATCTGTATCTAATATTCCACAATTACCATCATCTGGATCATAACGATCTGGGATACCATCGTTATCATCATCCCAGTCTTCATCATTAGCAAGGCCATCACCATCAATATCTGTGTCAATAGAATTTAAACCATCATCTCTATATTTTGAACCATTTAAAAGATGTAAGTCGTTGTCATCATCTAGGTCACAATTTTCATCAATATCTAACCAATCAAGTACTCCATCATTATCATCATCTACATCTACCCAATTGTTCAAGCCGTCGCCATCCCAATCGTTGTTTCCAGTATATGACTTACGCATAAGTATACAATTATCATCTGGATTTTGTGGATTAGGATTCTCAAGAGAGGGGCAATTCCATGAATCAATTTCAGAATCTGTAGAATTCATGAATGAATCTAATTCGTTCACTATACCATCATTATCCAGATCGTATGGTAGGTCTGTAATATCTATTGCAGGATTACCAAGTAAACTATCAGGAGAAATTGGTGCACCAAGATCTGTATCTTTCCAGTCCCAAACTAAGTCATAGTCAGAGTCGATAGCCCGGTAAATATCATCATCTGCATCCCTATCATAATCAAGTTCACAGTCAATCCCCGGAATTCCTATTGGTTGTGTATTTGGAAGATCTCCTTGGCCATCCCCATTAGTATCTACTTGCATACAACTATCAGGTATTCCATCATTATCATCATCTACATCCCACATATCTAGAAGACCGTCATTATCATCATCTGTATCAGAAGAATCTGGAGATCCGTCATTATCATTATCTGGATCGATGAAATTAGGTATACCATCATCATCAAGGTCTCCGTCTATGATTTGTGTAAATGTTTGTTCCAAAGGATGCCAGACCGTTCTTTCTTTTGTTACGAAATCAAATGTATCAGTACCATAAGCTGCAGGATCAATAGTAAATGCCTCTGGGAATAATTTTCCAGATTCTTCTCTTATCACAACTTCACCATCATAAAATGATGAATCTGGATCTGAATAGATTACTGTGCCAATATCATTAAACCTGTGACTAAAAGAGTTACCTGGGGCAATTGGGCCGCTGTCGAAAGAGGTGTCTGCTGCCCTAACACTTCGATCAGATATTGCATTATTTGTCCATATTATAGTATCTCCTTCTTCAATAGTTATTGACTGATTAGAGAGGCCGGCATTAGTCATGGAAATATCATATACATCAGTACCTGCCCATATTTCGGCCTCTGCCCACAAAGGAGCAGTGAGAGTAATATTAGATGTTTCTTGGGCATTCCATGGATGGAGGTCCCAAATATCTTCTATACCATCGTTATCATCATCACTATCAAAATAATCTTGATCACCGTCTCCATCAAAGTCGCATGGCCATGTAAATTGATCTAAACGGGCATCGTTATCATCATCCTCGTCATATGTTCCTTTTCCACTACCATCTATATCTTCATCTGGTACGCCATCGTTATCGTGGTCGAATGGATTTTGATCCACCAAATAACCAACACCCACCTCAGTAAGAGTCCATGGATGAATAGTGGTAGGTATTATGTATCTATCTGAAGACACATTTTTTGGATCTGATCCCTGACCATCCCAATCAATTGGCCCTTCTAATATCCCATCATTATCATCATCCCAGTCAAACTCGTCAGTGATACCGTCATTGTCGTGATCGAAAGGATCTGTGCCATAACAACCATCAAATCTCTCAATAAGATCGCTTATTCCATCATTATCATCATCCAAATCATTTAGATCGCTAATGCCATCATTGTCGTGATCGTCCGTATTAGTCTCTTCTAAATAAAATTCATAATTTGGATTTAATGAAAGAGCGGATGGATCAGAAATCTTTCCATAATATGATGCTGGGTCGTTATAAAAAATATCTGTATACATAGGATGGTTGAAAAAATCCGTATTTTGCGATTCTAATGATTGACCATTTGGTTCTTCAGATGGTAAAGTCGTTTGTTGGAGAAGAGATTTGTTAGGGGATTCTGATTCATTAACTAAATCCGATTTAGTATCAAAATCTTGGAAAGAATACATTTGGGTACTGAAAATCATTATTGAAACTAAAAATATTGCAGAGAGGGTTTTCTTTTTGGCTTGTATATTTACATTATTTGTCAATCTTGTTCTCACTACAATCACCTAAGTATTCCTTTACGACTTATTATCATTTATGAATAAATTGATTGATTTTGTTTTATTGTATCAATTCGATGTTTTAGTATCATCAAAAAAAATAATTTGTGATTACAGGATGGTTATTATTAAATTAAAAAGTAAATAGCGATATAACATGATCTATGGTAGGCAGTTACTTAATTCAAAGATACACAGAGCGGTTGTAACTGAAGCAAATTTAGATTACATAGGATCGATTTCAATTGATGAAAATCTAATGGATGCAGCAAGTATAGTTGAATGGGAAAAGGTGCAAGTTTTAGATATAACAAATGGATCTAGGTTGGAAACATATGCAATAAAAGCACCAAGAGGTTCGGGAGAAATATGTATCAATGGAGCTGCTGCACATTTGATAAATTCTGGAGATTTGGTAATTTTATGTACATATGTTATTTTGAATGGAGAAGAGGTCGGGGAACATGTGCCTAACATTGTGCATGTTAATAGCGATAATGAGATTGTACAGTTATAATTCCAAAAAATAATTTTATTGATTTGTCTCACTTACAGTCTGATAATTACCACAGATTGTATCAAATACATTTTTTCCTGTGCATTGGATTAATACTTCAACGCCATCATTTGTTTCCTTTCTATTGATTATTTTATGATTTGTATATTCCAAACATGCTGGACAGGTGATTTCAATATTAGTCTGGACTTTAGGTGTGATTTCTTGTTTACCGATTTTCCTTTCATTTCTTTTTTTCCTGTTAAAATAAATTTGATATGAAATACTAAGGATTGTAATTATCCCAGATACTTGTAATTCTAGTTCTTGACGAGAAGTAGGTAAAGTACCTTTGAAAAGAATGCTCAAACCATTGGCTATTAAAAGACCTGAGAAAAATCCACCAAGAATTATGGGCATTGATCTACGTAAAATTCTTCTAAATACATATGACAAGAAAATAACCATCAACAAAATAATATATTCCAATACATCATTTGTAATATTTGGAATTGCAGGTAATTTTGAAATATAGTCTAAAATATCTATATTTCTTTCAAATTTTAAATAATCATAACTAAAAATAAATAAAATAGTGGGTCCACCTACTGAAATAAAATCTTCAGTTGTCTGTACAAAAGAACGGGCGACAAATGCTCCAATTAGCAAAATTAATACAATAATGATGTTATGTGGGATGGGAAAATCTGAGGGTACATAAGATACAATATATGCTTCATATGTGAAATATGCAATTATTGCTCCAATTAATCCAAAAATTCTGTAAAGTCGTGTATTGTTGATTGATATCCCTAATGCATAATGTCCAACTACTGTTCTTTTCTTTTCGGCGGGGTCTCTGAAAAGATAAATTCCTATTGATAACAAAATAATGCCTGTAACATATTGTTGCACGTTTACTACTAACTAGTTCATATTTTATAGTTTTATATAATTTGGTTAAATATAATTCTAAAAACGAATTGTGCAAATAACTGAATACTGATAGTCAATCATAGAATACGATGAGTAGTATCAAAATACCTAAATTAATCAATTATGGTAAAAAAGATATGCATAATGAAACGGCTCTGATAACAATTTTTGTACTATTTGTTACTACATTGTTTATTTTTTATAGTAATTTATTAGTAGATATACCGGCATTGGATTCTGTTGTCTCTTCAAATTATTTATCGGATGAAATGCTTGCAATATTTCGAACTTTATGTGCCATACTAAGCTTAGTGACCTTGGTATGGGTGGTATTAGATCCTAAGGGATCTCCGGATTACCCCCTTTACTTTAAAGAACGAATTAATCGAAAACGACATTCGTCAGGCATAACTCGTCTCGCAGCCTTTACAATGTGGCATTTTGGACTTTTTGGTATAAGTTTTGCAATTTCTGCTATAGCATCATGGATTCATATTTCTGGTAATGAAGTTCCCGCTTGGATACTTATTTCCAGTCCTGCACTTTTTGCTACAGCATATAGTTGCGCAATATTAGTGACAGTGGTTGTTTCTTTTCATATTATAGATAATGAGCTTAGCAGGGGGAATAATGTTGAACATTTATTTTATTGGTATGAAATAGTTATGCATAACCTGAATGTTATAATATTAGGAATTGCATTGATTGTAAATAATATGGAAATGGATTGGAGATACTTTTCTTTGCCAATAATTTTTGGCATAATTTATGTTTTTTGGGCGAGATTGTATGTTATTTTAGCGGGCGTCTATATTTATAATTTCTTAGATCCAAGATTAAAGGGTGCTCCTTTAATTCATATTATTCTGCTAATGTTTTTGATGTTTTCATTTCTAATTATAATATTTTTTGAAATGTTGATAGGGTGGAATGTGGTCATTGGTAGTTTATTTATTATTTTATTTACATTTTCTATAATTAGAATCAAGCAACCAGAATATGCTGAATGATTACACTTTATTCAGATTTTTTAATCGGGATTCTTCACGAATTGGTATATGTATTAGAGCAGAAATTATGCCTGCGGCTATTCCTACCCACCATACGAAATTATATGAGCCATTAATATCGTAAAGTATTCCTCCGAGATATACGCCAGTAAAACTACCTAATTGATGTGAAAAAAATACTATTCCATATAGGGTGGCCATATATTTTAAACCATAAATATGTGCAATTAATCCACTAGTTAATGGAACTGTGGCAAGCCAAAGGAATCCCATAGCAAATGAAAATATTAGAATAGAATTAGGTGTAATGGGCGTCAAAATGAACCATATTGCTGCAATAGAACGTCCTGCATAAATTCCAGATAATATCCACTTTCGAGGATATCTTTTACCGGCCCATCCTGCAAGTAAAGTTCCTAATATATTAGCGAAACCAATTACAGAAATAGAAAAGCCACCAAGAGCGGCTGTAGTTTCTATCCCTAGATCTCCACACCAACCAGATGGATCTATTGGTGAGCTCATTTCAGTGACAAGTGCAGGAAAATGTGCTGTTATAAATGCTAATTGATAGCCACAGGAAAAAAATCCTATAAAAACCATAGAAAATGAGGGATCTTTGAAGGCTAATTTTAAGATATCGCCCATACTCTCTTCTAGTTGCTCTTTAGAAGTAGGTGTAGGAGATTTCATTAAAGGTAATAAAAATAAAGTTGTTAGTATTGATACAGCAAAAATGAGGAAAACAGTTTGTACAGAGACTGAGTTTAGAAGTGCAACGGCAGCAATTGGACCAACTACTTGGCCTAAAGAGCCAGCAGCAGTTGTTATTGCCAAACTCATAGATCTATGTTCAGGGGCACTTGCTCGACCAACGACTGCAAGTACAACTCCAAAACCTGTTCCTGCAATACCAAAGCCGACTAATACCTCATATATTTGATATTCAATAGACGTAGTTGCGCCAGCTGTTAAAACTAAGCCAAGAGAATAAAATAATGCTCCGATAACAATTGATTTACGATCTCCTATTTTCTCAGCTATTGCTCCAAATATTGGTGCTCCAATACCCCAAGCCAAATTTTGAATTGCTATAGCAAGGCTAAATTCGGCCCTTAACCAACCAAATTCTTCTTCTATGGGTATTTGAAATACTCCGAAAGAAGCTCGGATTGAAAAACCGGTTAGAATTATTAAACAACCTGCAATCAAAACAGGATTGAACAATGAAGGTTGTCTTTCCATGTAAAGGGGCAATGAAATCTTCAAATAACTTTATCTTAAAATTATGATTTAAATTTAATATTGATAAATAAGATTTAATTTAATTACTCTGACAGATGTATAATATGGTGGCGATATATTGAATTCTGAAAATTTAGAAGTATCCTCTCCAATATTAAAAAAAACAATTAGACGTTATGATATTGATTGGTTAAGAGTTATTCTTTTTGGGCTACTGATTCCTTTTCATGTTGCAATAGGAATATATTGGTCAACCTATGGTGCAGAGATTAATCCTAATGTTGAAGAAATAAGAGACAAAGATCAACTTGAATTTATAGATGAAAGTAATGACTACAGTGCTGAATCAGTTACTTTTACTAGTATGATTCTGCATTGGATGCATCAATGGAGACTAGCAGCATTATTCATGATATCGGGAATGGGTACAGCATTCGCTTTCAAAAGTCGGAATTGGAAGACATTTCTCAAAGAGAGAAGTCAACGTTTGCTAATTCCTATGTTTTTTGGTGCATGGACTATGGGCTTTATTGGTTCAATAATTCTTGGAGATGAAAAGCTTGACCCAATGAGTCTTTCAATTTCATTTCTTTTTGGGATTGTTTGGAGATCTCTAGTTTTTTGGATACCAATATTTGGTAAATTGATTGCATTAGGGCATCTTTGGTTTCTTTGGAATTTATTCCAATATTCATTATTTATGACTCCAATTTTTCATTATGTAAGTAAATATCCAGAAGGGGATATGGCGCGTTTACTTCAATCGTTCTTTACTATTCCTATGTTTGCAGGTGTCTTACTAATTCTACCACTTATTTTATCATTAACTGAAATACTATTCAAGCCGTGGTTTCCAGGATATATTGGTGTTGGATATGAATGGTTTTGGTTCTTTGTCTTCTTTGCCTTTGGCTATGTTTGTATAATTGCAAAAGAACACTACTATGATTTTTTACAAAATCAACGTTTGAATATCACAGTGATTACTTTATTGTTAACATTGGGCTTTGTTTGGATACGATTAGAACAACACAGAACCGGTATTCCTTACGTTGATGGTGGTTGGTTAGAAAATAGTATAATTCATAATAAAATGACAATTGTTGCCTGTTTAATACATAGTTTTCATGCTTGGTTTTGGTGTCTAACAATATTCTCATGGGGCTCATTTTTTCTCAATAAACCGAGTAAGAATTTAGCATATTTAAATCAAGGAGTTTATCCCTTCTACATCGTGCATATGCCACTTACATTTGCTGGACTAAGGTTGTCAACTGATCTTGGACTCAAAAATTATCCTGCAATAGTCTTTTCAACTCTATTCGTAACATTGACTTGTTGGATCTTTTTTGAGGCAATACGCCGTACTAAAGTTACACGATTCTTATTTGGTATAAAAAAGAAGAAAATAAGGAGATTAGATTAATGAAGTGGAATACTAAAATGATGGAGGATCAAACTGGTAAAATTGTAATTATTACTGGATCTAATACCGGAATTGGGTATCATATGGCGTATGGATTAGCCTCTAAGGGTGCTAATGTAGTAATGGCATGTAGAAATTTGGAAAAAGCTTCAGATTCAAAAGATAAAATACTCAAGGATTACCCAGATGCAAATATAGAACTATATCAATTGGATTTGGCCGATTTGGATAACATCAGGTCTTTTGCAAACAAATTCACAAACGAGAATGATAGATTGGATATCTTAATCAATAATGCAGGAGTAATGATTCCTCCTTATTCAAAAACAAAAAATAATTTTGAGTTGCAATTTGGTACAAATCATCTAGGTCATTTTGCTCTGACTGGTTTACTACTTCCTCTTCTAGAAAAAAATGATGATGGGCGAATAATAACTGTTTCAAGCATAGCACATAATCCAGGAATTATTGATTTCAATGATTTAAACAGTGAGAGGAAAAAATATAGTAAATGGGGTTCTTATTCACAAAGTAAGATTTCTAATTTATGTTTTGCAATAGAATTAGATCGTCGCTTAAAGGCTGGCGGATTTTCAACAATCTCCCTTGCTAGTCATCCAGGATATTCTAATACGGAATTACAGAGATACTCGATTCTATGGCGAATTTTGAATGTATTTTTTGCTATGTCTGCAAAAAGGGGTGCAGAGGCCACTCTTTATGCCGCAACAAATCAAATAGCTACTGAATATATCTATTGGGGCCCAACTGGAATAATAGAAATGAGGGGTCGGACAGGTAAGGCAAAGATTAACAAAAAGGCTCAAGATAAAGATACAGCTAAACGACTTTGGAGCGTAAGTGAAGAAATGACTGGAGTGAAATTTCTAAGTTAAATATTGCATGAAATTTTAAAATACTATTATTTTTTGCGCAAATCATGGTTAAAAATAGTTTAACAATAATTTTATTAATTTTTTTATCTATATTTTCAGGATGTATAGCTGAAAATTCGGATGATTCGGTAGTAGATGAAATCCTCGAAGGATGTACATACATTGATGCAATGAACTATAATGAGTCTGCTTTCTTGGATGATGGTTCGTGTGTTTGGCCTGAACCTGATATGCCAATATTGGGATGTATGTATTCTGATGCACTTAATTACAATTCATTGGCAACAGAAGATGATGGTTCGTGTAGATATCCTATAGTCACCGATCCGATATTAGGGTGCATGTATTTAGATGCGTTCAACTATAATTCTAATGCAACTGAAGATGATGGTTCATGTGTATATGATTCGGATGGAGATGGTATTTTAGATAATTTAGAAGTAATTGGTTGCACTGATTCTAATGCTATGAATTATGATATCAATGCTACTGATAATGGTATTTGTGAGTTTGAGCCTGAATATATGATGGAATTAGATGAATTTTGGGCATTATTAGATTGTGATAATTTAGATAATTGTGATGATTGGGGAGTTGCGTTAAATTCGAGCAAAAATGTTATCAAGTTTTGGAGTGTATCAATTTCAGAAGAAGACCCTGTGTTTGGAGGAAACGCAAATACTACCGGTACAGAGGTATGGATTGGGGCTAATCCGGATACAGAAACGACTTATTTCAGAACGTTAATTAGATTTTCAGGAGATGTTTCTATTGACCAAACTACAGTTCAGAATTCTACTGGAATAAATTATAGAACAGGAGATGATGTGTCTGGAGCATGGTATTTTGCAAGGGATGAAATTTATCAATTCTCAGATCCACTCTTAGATGAGGATGATTCTGATAATGATGATGAAATTGCAAATGATGATTTTAATTGTAATGAAGAAGGTCCAACGTTGGACGGTTTAAACTCTACATGGGCTGATAATTGGAATATTTCTACAAAAAATGGTGTGCATATGATAACTGCTAATAATGGCACTTGGGCTCTAAATATCGAATTAGAAGGTAACCCAGTAGAGCATTTCAAGATAGATTTGATTGAAGTTAATGGTTTAGAGTCTTGTGGACTTCAATTACTGGATTCTGATTACTTTCAGATGGAAGTAAATCCTAACTATCCTAAGACATCGATGACTATGAATTTTGAAAATGAAGAGGAAAGTGAAACCGATAATACCAAAACTTGGGCTGGGAATTTGGGCGAAGAGCATTCTGAAGAAGTTAACTTGAATGAAATAACTATGCAAACTGGATATGAAGACGATGAGGGAAATTTTACAGTTATTGCAGACCTTAGTTTGATTGATCAGGATTCTAGTAGTACCGATCAATGTTTTATTTGGTCATTAACGTGGTCCGACTCGGATAATGATGGTTATACCTCTTCAGGAGATACATATACAGTGACAAGAACAGACAGAGTTGATGTTGGAGGCTCATGCTCTGATGATTATAGTAATCGTGACTTTCAAATTAGATTTTATGATGAATGGGCACAGATGCCTACTGGAGGAGTTTTCTTGCCCGGTTTTGGATTTTTATCTGTAATTTCAATTCTTGCCATTGGATCAATATTTACCAATAAAACAAAAAATAATTCTAATTAATTGTTAAAGGTCTCTTTTAATATTAGAGTACATCTATCTGCAATTGCAGTGCCGACCTCTGAGGTTGAAGAATTTCCTCCTAGATCATAAGTAATTATTTTACCTTCAGCTAAATGCTCTGAAATAGCCCTATCAAGTATCTCAGCACACAATATCGCATCTTTATCATCATGTTTAAATCCTAAATTATCAAACATTAGTTGAACAGAAGATATTGTTGCTATTGGATTTACAATGTTCTTACCAGCATGTTGAGGTGCAGATCCATGAACGGGTTCGAATAACATATGATTTTCGCCAATATTAGCGCTAGCTGCCATGCCCAATCCACCTTGTAATACTGATGCAAGATCTGTCGCAATATCTCCAAACATATTCGGTAAAACTACAACATCTAAATCTTCAGGACTTCGGATAAGCCACATAGTAAAAGCATCAATATATGCCTCATGTGTCTGTAATTCTGGATATTCAGATGCAGTTTCTTGGAATACTTTTCTGAAAAGTCTACATCCTTTGGCTACATTACTCTTATCGACGCAAGTAACTTTTTGTTGAATCCCGGTTTTTTCCATCCGACGATTAGCTAATTTGAATCCAAAGTCTATTACTCTTTGACTGCCCTGTCTAGAAATTGGTCTTGGATCCCATGCAAATTCTCCTTCCAATCCTGGAAATTTTTCAATTATTATTGGTTCATCGGGACTCTTGCCAGCTGCAGCTAATGCTGAGCGTCTAAGTAATGGGTGATACAAACCTTCTGTATTTTCTCTAATTAGTACCATATCCACTAATTTAGAATCCCATACTTGCATATAATTTCCATGTATTTTATGATTTACACCTGCATATAATTTAACTGGACGGATATTTGCATACAAATCCAATCCAGAACGAAGGCCAAGTATTACTGAACCTCCGGCATTGTCACCATTAGGTAATTTTGCATCTGGCCAACCTATTGCGCCTAGTAAAATTGCATCAGAATTATCTCTACAATGTTCAAATGATCCTTCTGGCCATTCCATCCCAGTTTCTAAATAAT
The DNA here is from genome assembly GCA_045568235.1 of Candidatus Thalassarchaeaceae archaeon. Taxonomy (GTDB): domain Archaea; phylum Thermoplasmatota; class Poseidoniia; order Poseidoniales; family Thalassarchaeaceae; genus MGIIb-O3. The sequence continues at coordinate 16,983 of JBJLBJ010000002.1, read as the reverse complement.
ATTCTCCTCCACAAGGAATTTCAGTTATATCAAAATCGAGTGGGCTATGTGCTTGAAAAACTTGTAAAATCTTTTGTGCCTCTTTAGCAACTTCTTTTCCAGTACCATCTCCGGGCAAAACGGTCAGACGGTAGGCAGTCATGTGTCTCGGCAGAACGACTTCATTTATCACTTCAACTGCTTTAATGAATCTAATGAGCGATGCGATAATTGATAGACGGTCGACCGCGATAGGTAGTCATGGAACACGGGCCAAGAGATAGAAAAGAGTCCTCTCGCATTGATGTAAGGGTTCTTCCTGATTCTGTTGCGAGATTATGGGAAACGATGTTGAGATTAGATCCAAATTGGGATTTGTCAGAATGGTTAGATGAAAGAGCTCTAGATGAATTGGAATTGGTTGAGGGGCACCTTGGAAGAGAAAGATTACGTTTGGAACAAAGGTTACATCGTATTGAGACTTTGGTGAAGAGATTAAAGAGGCAAAGAGAAGTTGCTGGAGAAGTAGTAATAACAGACCCTAATCAGAGAAATTTATTCGATGTATATGAAAATAATCAAATAAATTTAGAAAAAGAAGATACGACAATTGATAGTTTACCAGAGGGTGATGCAATAGTAGATTTTGGTGCTCTTGGTTTCGATGATGATCCATTAATAGCAATAGTTTCAGAGCATATATTGAATATGATGGAAAATGAGAAAGTTTCTGGAAATAATGTTATACATTATTTAGATTTAGTAAAGAAATTTAAACCTTTATCAATAAATGAGAAAGAGGTGGATGAGGCAATCTCAATATTATTACAAAAAAAGATGATTATTGAATTAGATCAAGATGTATTTAGTCTTGAGAATTGAATGAAAATTATATACAATCTTTCAAAAAGAAATGGGTTGTAGAAAAATTGATTTAAATGGTTAACGAAGCATCTGGATGGTTTGCTAGAGTTGATCATGAATGTAATGATAGAGTAAAACAAATTGAAATATGGCTCGATTCTTGGGAAAAATCTGTAATAAAAAATATTCCTGTAGCAGCAGCACTTCCAAAAAATTGGCCAATCTTACCGGCTGGACTATTGTCTGAACCGGGCACCGTACTTGATACGCTACTTTCTAGATTCGAGGCTGAGAAAGATGGCAGATCAGTAAGAGGGATGGGTTCTGTTCAAGTTAAGTTGGTTGATTTGATACTAGCTGATGAATTTAAAAATACTAATAATATGAAGAAGAAAGAGCCATTAGCAACGATTTCTATATCTGCTTTGCCTCCAGGATTTAGGGCATATGCAGAACAAATAAATAATGAGGTACAGATCAAATCTGAAATAGATAGATTTGATCAAGAAACAAGTCATCAGACAATGACAGGAATACCCATTCCATTTGCCGATCTCTCTGCTGGTGCAGGAATATTTCCAGATAGGATGTTAAAAATTCATTCTGAAAGATGTAGTAGCTTAAAAGATTCATTACAAAAAGAAGATACGATGAGGCTTTTAGAAGGATTACAACTTCTAGATGATTCAGAGATTGCAGTTTATGCAACTAGAAGAAGAATTTTGATAATGCTAATGAAATTGAACTTGGTAAGTTTAAATGATGAGGATGGGAAAATAAGTAAGTTGGATGCCGAATTAATACTTGAAAATAATGTTCTTTGTAGAGATATTTTAATCGATGATTGGCCTTGGAATGAGAAACCCAAATTCATTGTTTCTAAACCTCCATGGTTAAGGATAAAAGATAAGTTTAGGAATAAAGAAAATGGAAGTGAATTAAGAAAAAGAATGTCTGAAAATCTTAGGAATAAATGTGAATTGAATGGTAAATTGAGATACACTGCTTTAAGAGGGAATGTTAATTTATATCGGTTGTATGTAGAGAGGGCTTTGCAAATTGTACAAAAAGACGGGAAAATTAGGATGATAGTGCCGGATTCATTACTTCGAGAAAAAAGTAGTTCTCCTCTAAGGAAAATATTAGTATCAAAAAATAGATGGGAAACATGTTGGTCTTTTTCGGAAAAAAGTCATAAGCTATTTCCAGGTCATTCTCAAGGCGTTTTAGTCATAGAAGTAATAGCAGGAGGAAAAACAGAGGTTTTAACCAGTTTCGGGCCTTTAGAAATTGGAGATTTTTCAAATAAAGAAGGTTTAAACTCGAAAGCACCATTCTTAGAATTGGAAAGAGGGCCATGGTCAACTTGGACGGATGCTTCTTGGGCAGTTCCAAGAATACCAAGGGATTCTTGGAAAAGAAAAAGAGCGTTGAAGGCGATAAATAAACTTGCAGATGAACCTCGACTAGGAGAGAAAGATAATTGGTTAAATCAGGGAGATAAAACAATTCGAGTAAGGGTAGGTGAAATAGAACAAAGTAATAATAATAATATTTTAAACTGGGAGGATGAAAAAGAGTGTGTTCCTTTAATAAGATCTGGTCATTTAAGATTAGAAGGTGATGATGTAATATTGAGACATCCAGCAATAGATGAGAATATGTCCAAAAATTCCCCGGAAAAAATACAGTCTATCTGGAAAGGTGAAATAAAAATAAAGGACAATCCGAGAATAATTTGTCAAACTACAATTAATTCTGAGGGAGGTAGAAGGTTATTATGGTCTGTATTACCCAAAAATTATGTTCTAGCTAATTCAATGAATTATCTACAGATACCTGAAGAGACTTGTAAAATGTTAATAGAAGAATTTGGTGATTTAGAAAACGGACTAAATATTATAGTTAAATATTTGAATTCCGATAATCTGAATATTTGGTCAAATGTTTGGGCTGCAAATAGTAATGTAAATAATTATGAAATTTTTGACTTGCCCTTTCCAAAAATTACCAATACTTCCTCTTTACCATTTAATGGTAATAAAACTAAAATTTAATTACAATTGTCCTTGTTTTAATTCCGGTCTCAGTACTTTTTTATGCAAATTTGCTGAAACTAGTTATACCTTTGCAGGATGTGCGCAAAGCGTTAGCGTTCTGGCATAGAAGAGGAAAGTGGAGATAATATGGGAATAAATCCAAAAATAGGAATTACTGGATTACCCAGATCTGGTAAATCTGCAGTTCTTAAAAAAGTTATTGATATGCTTGTTGAAGAAAGAAAAAATAACATAACAAGAGGTCCTTTTTCTGCTGAAAATTTAATCGGAGGAATGACAACCGAATCAATTATGGAAAATGGGGAAAGAGTTGGTTACGCTTGTGTAAATATCAGAACTGGTGAAAAAGGAATCATGGCACATAGAAATATAGATTCAAGATTGAGAATACTAGGTTTTGGAATTGACCCTACTGAATTGGACAGGGTTGCAGTACCAGCAATAATGGATAGTATAGGAAATTGCGAAATCTTAGTAATAGACGAAGTAGGAAAATTCTCTGTTGAAAGTGAAATGTTTGTTTCGGCTGTAAGGACCGCATTGAATCATGATATGCCAACACTACTTACTTTACACAAGAAGAGTAGACATCCACTTCTCCAAGACATCAGAAGAAGAGATGATGGGCGTATACTGGAAGTTACTCCTGTTAATAGGGCATTACTTCCATATAAAATACATAAGTTAGTTAAAGAAATGTATTGATTAGATATATCCCCTACAGGGACATATGGATTCGCCCGCGGGGAGGCTTGAAAGGCTTTTAATAGGCGTTATTTTACCTTTGCTATTTCTAATTTCTATTGTTTTTATTGATAATGAATTGGCCATCAAGGAATGTTCATATGGAATGTGTAATAATTACATAATATTATTAATATTAATTTTATTAGTCATTATCTTTATAATTATTTTATTAATTAATAGATTTACTTATATTTTACATGAGTGGTTTAGTAAAGAAACTGATGAAAAAATGCGATTACGCTTAGAAGAAGAGTATCGTGAAGCAGATATATCAAATCTAAATTCTCAGTGGGCAGAAATGGAAATGGAACATCTTGAGAAAAAACATGGAGAAGAATAGTAAGCGAAAACTTGACCCTCTGTATCCCTCCGCCATGATAAGAGATGGATGCGATGAGTGACGTGCCAAGTGAATTAAAGTATACAGCAGAACATGAATGGATAAAAATTGTTGGAGAAGAAATAATAGTAGGAATAACCGATTTCGCACAGAATGCATTAACAGATGTGGTTTGGGTTGAGTTACCAGAAGTTGGGGCTAAGGTTTCCATTATGGAGTCATATGCGAGTGTGGAATCTGTAAAATCTGTTAGTGAAATTTATGCTCCAATCGCAGGTACAGTGATTCAAGTAAATGAATTATTAGAAGATGCCCCTGAGACAATAAATATCGATCCCTATGGAGAAGGTTGGATCTGTAAAATGACAATTGAAGATTTTTCACAAATAGAAAGTCTCCTGAATTCTGATGCATATCGAGAATTGTTGGAAGAATAATTATGGTTTTAAACGCCATGTACATCTATGTAGATGGTTCTTGTGAAGAAAATAGGAATGTAACTTCAGAAACTCCAGCTGGCTGGGGCTTTTGTGTTATAGAAGGAGATAATGGGTTAGGAAGAGGTCATGGAAATTTAATTCATGAAGAAAGTGGCAATGTGATTACAGATAGAGATTCTGAGTTTTTTCTTGGCGCTGAAGTTGGATCTAATAATACCGCTGAATTGAGTGCAATAGCACATGCGCTTCGATGGTTGTTAATGGGAAATGATAAAAAAAATATTATTATTAAAGGAGATTCTCAGTATGCAATGAATATTGCTATGGGAAAATGGAAAATAAAAGCAAATCGTGAGTTGGCCCTTCGTGTTCAAGATTTATGGAATGAAGTACTATGTACTAAAAAAATAAATTGTGAACATATTAAAGCACACAGAGGACATAGATGGAATGAACGGGCTGATCATTTAGCATTTAGAGCAATGAAAGGCGATAGTGCATTACCATTACAATTTTGGAAACCTGGAAAAAGGTAGAGTTAATCATCTTTCAATGGCCCAATACTAAGTAAAACATATGTGGAGTGGAGTATCAATAAAGCTCCAATAAGAGCGAGGATTAATCCGGTCGGATTTGGAAAAATGTCTTGCATAATATTTCCTATAAACCATGCTCCAAAAATAAATATGAAACCCATTAATAATTCTATTTTTGATGATTTAGAAGGATTAACTAAATTATCCATCCATGGTATTAATCCCTTTCTATTAAATGTAAATCGGTACCATGAAATGTAGATTAAAGATAAGCCTATTAATCCCAAAACTCCTATTGTAAATGATTCTGAATCCCAAGGCCCAGAAAATGAGACCTTCGGATATATTGTATTGAATATTAAAATTAATCCAATTATAGCAAAAGTTCTCCAATCTGGAGCGTTAGTGTCTTGCATGGTCACAGCAACATCAATGTCCATTTTAAATCGCCGATAGAAAATGTATTAATTGTATAGTTAGGTTTCGACAATACATGAAGCACGTGTTAAAGTGGTCTAAAAAAATTGGATTGGACCATTTAGAATTAAGATTCAAAGTTCTGAGAATTGGAATGCCTAGAGGAAGTGAATATTATCCCGGAGTTGATGATGATGATGATACTAGATTTTTATGTGCATACATAGATGGCGAGATAGTGGGCTGTGCAACCTTACAATTAGATCCTAGAGAAGGGTGTAAATATAGGATTAGAGGCATGGCAGTTGATTCAGAGTTTAGGAATAGAGGAATTGGTTCAGATATTGTTAAAAAATTACAAAATGAAGTAAAGAAAGAGGAAACGGGTATTTGGTGTAATGCTAGAATAAAGGCCGTTCCAATGTATGAAAGATGTGGGTTCGAGATTGTATCAGAGATTTTTGAAATTGAGGGTATCGGCCCTCATCATGACATGGAATGGAAAGTAGAATAATGGAGCACGGACCGGGATTTGCACCCGGGTCCAGGGATCTGCAATCCCTTGCATAGCTGCTCTGCCATCCGTGCGTAAAGTAACCGAAGAACTATTTCTCTTTGAATATTGTTCGTAGAATGTTGCTTTAAAAAAATAATTTTTCTTGCATACTATCATGAACGTTCGACACTCGGGAGAGGGTATGCCACAAGTATCGGGACGATATGAGGGACTGGGCGTAGGCTTTGCCCCTTATCTTCAACCACCTGGGGAAGAGGTAGTTAGATGGACAGTTGGAGAGCCTGGATTTGATACACCAGATGAAATAATAGAAATGGCGATTAAAGGATTAAAAGAAGGTAAAACAAAGTATACTCGTGGAGCAGGGTCAATGGAATTATGTAATGCAGTATCGCATTATATTAAGGAAAAACATAAAATTGATTGTCCGGCGGAAAATATCGTCATTACTCCTGGTGCAAAACAAGGTTTACTTTATTCTTTTTTAATCACAACCATGCCCGGAGATGAGGTCATTTTACTTGCTCCTTCCTGGGCTTCATATGAACCAATGTTGAAACTTATCGGTGCTATACCAATACATGTTCCTGTTAACAAAGAGACCTTTCATCCTGATTTAGACGCTATAAGAAATTCAATAAATGAAAAAACAAAAATGATTTTGATAAACTCGCCGTGTAATCCAACTGGTGCAGTATTTACTCCATCCGAGATACAAGGAATAGTAGATATTGCAAAAGAACATGATTTATGGATTGTTTCCGATGAAATTTATGCAAGACTTGTATGGGTAGACTACCCTCATGTTTCTCCTGCTAGTTTACCTGGTGGTGCAGAGCGAACTATTGTTGTGAATGGTTGGTCAAAATCGTGGGCGATGACAGGGATGCGATTAGGGTTTTTAGCTGGCCCTAGTAATGCTATGAAAGCTGCAGCAAAAAGTCAGGCTAATTCTGCTTCACATGTTCCAACCTTCCTGATGGATGCTGCAAAAATTGCACTTAAGTGTGATGATAAGGTTGAAGAATTCAATAATGAATACCTAAAAAGAAAAGAAATTATGGTTAATGGGCTTTCTGAGATACCTGGTTTGAGGATTGTCAAACCAGAAGGTGCGTTCTATCTATTTGTTGATATAACAGAAACAGGTATGACAGATGTAGAATTTGCAAATGAATCTCTCAAAGCAGGTATACAACTAATTCCTGCATCACTAATCACAGGCGGTTCTGGCTTTATCAGAATTTCATATGCATGCAGTGAAGAAGCGATAATAGAAGGCTTGAAAAGATTAAAAAAATGGCTTCTTGAATAAATATAGAATCAATAATCTTTATAAAAATCTAAAATTATATTTATGATTAAATACTGCAATTAGAAAATGAACGGGGAAGTTGGCAGGGGACTCCATATTTTTCTAGATTATATAAATTATACTTCACCAGTTGAAAATGATGGAGAATGGATGCTAAATAAACTCCGAGATAATGTTAAAAAATCTGGTATCAGAGAGGTTCATTCGCATGTTGAAAAATTTGATGGAACAAAAAGTCCACCAGGATTTGCAGCAGTTATTTTAATAGATGAAAGTCATGTTACCGCTCATTGCTATTCGAAAATTGGTTTATTGGCGATAGATGTATTTACGTGCGGTAACAATGATCCTCAGATAATAGTTGATAATTTGAAAGAATTATTTTCAAAAACCATTAAGGGAATTAAATTAGTTAGAGAGGAAAAAATTAGTAGATTTATAAAATAGGGTGGTATTATGTCTGTTAGAGAATTTATTAAAGACCACTACAGACACTTTAATGCAGGAATATTGTCTGAATGTTCTGAATCTCTAAGAGGTTTTTTAGAAAATAAAGGTCGGTTAATTATTACTTTAGCTGGCGCAATGTCTACTGCTGAGATAGGTCGTACATTAGCACCGGCTATCAGATCTCAGAAGGTACATGCAATTTGCTGCACCGGGGCTAATCTTGAAGAAGATCTATTCAAACTAATTGGTAATTCTAGTTATGAAAAAATTACAAATTGGAGGGAGATGACTGCAAATGAGGATGCTGAACTTAGAGATAGGGGAATGAATCGTGTAACTGATGTTGCAATACCTGAAGAAGTAATAAGAGAAGTTGAAAAATTACTAATTCCTTTATGGGAAAATGCAGAGGCTGCAGAAGACAAAAGGTTCCCACATGAATATCTGTACGATATCCTATTGCATGGTGATTTAGAATTTGAAGGAGAGGTCAAAAATTCATGGTTAATGGCTGCAGCCGATGCAAATATACCTATTTTTGTACCAGGATGGGAAGATTCTACACTAGGCAATATTCTTACCGCTAGAGTCATTGATTGTACATTCAAAAGTCCAGATATAATAAAAGGGGGTTTGTATGCAATGCAAGCATTGGCAGATTGGTACAGAGAAGATGATTCGCCCACCGGTATTCTACAAGTGGGCGGAGGAATAGCTGGTGATTTTGCTATATGTGTAGTACCAATGTTAGAACAAGATGTGGGGATGAAAATTAATCGATGGAAATGGTTCGCACAAATTAGTGAATCTAAAGCCTCATATGGAGGATATTCGGGTGCACCACCGAATGAAAAAATAAGTTGGGGAAAATTGGATGTTGATACTCCTCGATTTATGATTGAGTCGGATGCAACTATAATACTACCTCTACTCTTAAAATCTTTAGAATAATTGAGTATAATGGGTGCATGTTTCAGAAATTCTCAACAATTGATTGTACTTCGAGGTTCTATCGCTTCTTGCTGGTGCACCGGTTTTTATTTGTCCAGCATTAGTTCCTACGGCTATATCAGAAATTATGTCATCACTTGTTTCTCCTGAGCGATGGCTAATTATAGTCGCAAATCCTGCATCCTTAGCCATTTTTATTACATCCATCGTTTCTGAAAATGTTCCTATTTGGTTTAACTTAATTAAGATAGCATTTGAAGCAGATGCTTCTATGCCCTTTTTGAGACGATTTTGGTTTGTAACGTATAAGTCATCACCCACGATTTGAACTCGATGTCCTTCTTTTCTCGTAAATTCAATCCATGAATCCCAGTCATCCTCTCCGAATGGATCTTCTATTGATATAATAGGATACTTTTCAATCCAGATCGAATAAATATTTGCTAAATCGTTTCCTGAAATTAATTTCCCATCAAAATGATATTTATCTTCCTTTAGAAACTCTTGTGCTGCTACATCCAAAGCAATTGAAACTTGTTTACCTGGTTCATAACCTGCTGATTCAATGGCCTGAACAACATAAATAAGGCCGTCCTCATTACAATTTAGATTTGGAGCAAAACCTCCTTCATCTCCTACTCCGCTTAGCAGTTTATTCTGTTTTAGAATTGTTTTCAAGATATGGTATATTTCAACGCCTGCACGCAGTGCATCTTTGAAATTAGTAAAACCATGTGGAACTATCATAAATTCCTGTATATCTACCTCAGAATTTGCATGTGCTCCCCCATTTAAAATATTCATCAGAGGTACTGGCAGAGAGCAATTGGCTTCCTCACGTGCTATATATGACCATAGGGGATATCCCACACCTGCGGCTGCCTTCAAACAAGCTAGTGAAGTTCCAAGAATAGCATTTGCTCCTAAGTTTGATTTATTGAAAGAATTATCCAAATCAATCATAATTTTATCAATTTTATTTTGATCAGATACATCAACTCCGATTAAACCTTGTTTTATTTTGCCATTAATATTTTCAATTGCTAAATCAACACCTTTGCCAGCCCATTTTTCTCCCCCATCTCTCAGTTCTACTGCCTCATAACTACCAGTTGATGCCCCAGAAGGTACAGTAGAACGTGAAGGGATATCTATACTCGCATAACATTCAACTTCTATTGTAGGATTTCCGCGTGAATCTAGAATCATTCGTCCATGTAAATCACTTATTGGTAATCCCATACCAATATGGAAAGAGTGTTCATTTCTGAATGTAGCGGCATAAAATAAGAATTATCTATTCAACCATCCTATCCAATTAGAGACTTTTGACTGAAGATTTGGTATATCTACTTCTGAATTACAACATTTCTCCCAACACAGTTGCTCATCTTTAGGAGATATTGAAAATAGTTCTGCCCTAAATATAGCCTCATTGACGTTTGATTGGCCTCTCTTATCATCAACAAAGCAGTGTAGTAAATGTTTAGGGTAATGGTGTATTTTTCCTGATTTAGGACAACAAAACATTACACTACGATCTAAAAAAATTAAAGATGCCCCAGTATTTTCATCTACTTCGTGACCTAAAATATTTGTATTAGAAATAAGTGATGCAACATCGACGTTGTACCATTGAGAAAATGTAAATGATAATTGTAGTTTTGATATATCATCTAGGAACTCTTGAATACGAAGATCTGTTGTCTCCCCGTCCGTCTGCATACATAGTCTGTTGATGTCATCACCTTTTAATCAAACTTTTTTTAAAAAAAATATTAATTTACATAAAACAGAAATAAAGTTATAAATAATGAGTATTAACGTTGTGAAAGTAGAAATAAGATACGGTTTTCGGAATATAATATGTCAAATATTGATTCTTTAGATCGGGGCATTTTAGCAGTGCTTCGTAATAATGGGAGAGCAGCTTATGTGGAAATAGCAAAAAGTGTCGGGGTTACAGAAAGAACTGTTAGAACAAGAATGAGGAAATTGGAAGAAGATGGAGTCATAAGAGGATATACTGTAAGAGAAAGTGGAATAGGTTTGTCCGCCCTAATTCGTATGAAAGTTGGTCCTGGTACAGAAATAGGGACTCTGGCAGGAGAATTTGCTGGATGGGTTGGTGTTGAATCTGTATACGAAATAAGTGGCGAAGCAGATCTTATTGCTATTGTTCACGTTGATGATACCGCTGGATTAAGAAATATGTTAGATAAAATGTGGTTAGCAGCGCCGGGAGATATAAGCTCAACGCAAACGGAGCTTGTTTTAGAGCAATATTAACTTATTTTTCTTAATTGATAACAATAATATTGTAATCTTTCCTCGACAAATGCTTGGTAAACAGGAGTGCCTTGAACTCCGGCAAAAGTTTCAAAACTTCTTTTGATTGATTTGGGCACTAATTGGTTTATTTTTTCTTTTTTACTGTCATTAATCATATCTAATGCTTCTAAAACCTGTTTTGTAATATTTCTCTTGGAAATTATTTTGAATCCTGTAGAAATAAAAATATTTTCCAATTCAGTCATTGTTTTTTGGTCTCTAAAATCCGTCCAACAAAAATCTCCTTGATTTTTTAAAAGGCGAAAAACTTCTTGAATAAACTTTGAAATGTTGCCATAACAATGTGATGATTCGACGTTGTATACTATATCGAAAGTGGAATTATTTAATGGTATATTTTCTGCATTTCCTTCTATAAAACTAAGGTTTTTCTGGTCTTTATACCAAATATTACATAATGATACGGCCTTTTTAGAAAAATCCATTCCAATTAATGATTCTGGTTTTTTTGTTCTTGTAATCCAACTTGCACCCCCTCCTCTTCCAGAACCCACTTCCAATACATTTTTATCTTTAAAATCAATATCTTTGATATTTGTATTGTAAAGCTGAATAAATAATCGGTGTGATTCATCATAATCTGAAAGAATTAAGGAGCCATCATCTTTGTATCCATAATTCATAAATCTAAATTCTTTTTTGTCATATCCTTTTGCTAATCTTTGATACCACCATTTCCATAATTTATTCTTAAAAAAGGGGGGAGCTATGCGTAATACTAATGCAAAAATTCTAGCAGGCAATCCCATTTTCATTATATCACTAAATCTTCCATTTCACTGAACAGCCGATACTTTCATTTCTAATTTGAGAAATTTCTTCACCTGCAATGAGTTCGTCTATAGCGTCAGATAAATCGGACGTTGTTGCATGAGACGGATCACGGGGCGAATCATCTAAACGGCCACGATAAACAACTATTCCAGAAGAATTGATGAGATAAAATTCTGGTGTTCTTTCAGCTCCATAATTTTTTGCAATTTCTTGGGTTTCATCAACTAGATATGCATATGACATTCCAGATTTTGCACGTTTAACCATGTTTTCCCATGAATCCGTAGTGTAGTTTATTGGATCATTAGAGTTAATACCAAGAAATCCAAGAGCGTTATTTTGGGCTTTTAGTGATATTTTCTCTATTCTTGATTCAGAACCAACCACATAAGGGCAATGATTGCAAGTAAACATAACAATTAAACCATTTTCACCCATAGATTCTGAAAAAGAAACCCATTCTCCAGATATTGATGGATTGGCATTTTTAAGTTTGAAATGTGGTGCTTTATCTCCGGGCTCTATCCCCAAGGTGATTGTCATATTTTCTCGGAGATAGAGTATGAAGTTAATGCTTTGTCAAATACTAAATTTTTTGATGGGTTGTTTTCCCTCTACTTTCTTCTAGACGTCGTCTTGCTAGACGATTTTCTGGATCGATATTCAATACCTCTCTCCAAGCCAAAACTGATTTTTCTGGTTCGTCTCCTTCGTGTAAAATGGCGGCAATTCTTAATTTTGCATCAAGATGTCTGGGGTTACATTTAGCGGCACTCTCGAAGTCTGCAAATGCTTCATCTAATCTACCAAAATCAAGATATAATAGTCCTCTTTGATACCATGCATCGGACAATGTTGGATCAATTTGTATTGCCCTATTTAGTGGTTTTTCAGCTTGTTCAGATCTGCCCATTGCATTCATACAAGTTCCCATGTGAACTAAGGCCATGGTATATTCGGGAGACTTAGTTAATAGGCGTCTTAACTCCCTCTCTGCTTCTATCCAATCGCCTAGATTCATTAAAATTTCAGATCTTCGTAATCTAGCTAAATTCAAATTAGGTCTATTTTCAACTAAGAAATTTGCATCATCTAAAGCCAAACTTAATTCTTCTTGGAGAAGTGCTGCAGAACATCTATTTAATCGTGCTCTGGTATGATTTTTGTCCATTTCAAGTGTTCGAGTGAATAAATCCTGTGCTTCGGCTAAATTACCTTTCTTTGCTGCAATTAATCCCTTGAGGAAGGGTATTGTGCTATTATCTTGCAACTGTGTTGATGCTTCTGAAATCATAACATTAGCCTGATCTAATCTTCCTAAATCAAGAGAAAGTTGTGCTTCTTCTAGCGGGATAGAAGGGTGTTCAGGAATTAGTCTCCTAGCCCTAACCAGAGCTATCTCGGCCTCGTTATATGAGCCTTGATATCTTAGTGTACGAGATCTCCCTAACCATGCTAAACCAGACTCGCGATTGTATTCGATGGCCGAATCAAAAGATGAAAGGGCATCTAAAATAATCATTTGATCATAATTTCCCGTATTATCTCTATGTTCATCAACTTCTGAAAGATACAGCCGACCTCGCATAACATGTAAAGCAGGGTGTTCCCAAGATTCTACAGGAGCTTCGTCAAGTACTTTTTTAGACCAATCTAAAGAATTATTTCTTAGGAGCAATAAACTTAATCGTCCTCTAACTTCAGGATTTTCATCTACATTGAGCAAGTATTCTTCAAGTACTGAAATTGCTGCATCAAATTTTCCATTATTTTCTAATATTTCTGATTCAATGATAGTTCCAAATTCACCAAGTGCCTTTGCCTTTTTTACACTACTCAATGCTTCCTTTATTTTGTAAGGATTTGTGGATAAAATTTTAGAATATAAAAGCCATGATTTTCCATTATTAGGATCTAACTTTAATGCCATTTCAACACATTCTAAAGCTGTATTTATTTCAGATAAGAGTAGTAATTTACCTGCCTTTTTTATTAATTCTTCAGCATTTTTTGGTTTTCCAAACGGATTTATTTGACGGCCTATTTCATTTGCTCTTTCTACTATTTCAGATAATTCTGTTTTATTTTGAGAGTTGAACTCTGTTTCGATTCCGAGACTTTCTAATCTTTTCTTATTTCTAAATACACGTTCAGGATCTGAATCTATAACTAATAATATCTGCTCTTGAAGTACTTGAATATCATCCGGATTAATTGTCAGTAATCTTTCTAAAGTTATATCAAGAGACTCTAAATCTCCTTTTTGTCTTTGTATATCTGCTAATGATGTGAGAGACGTAAGGCCTTCAGGCTCTAGTTCGTGTGCCATCTTATAGAAATCGGCGGCTCTGTCTATCTTACCGATGGCATGAAATAACTCTCCTATCCTCCGATGTTCATTTCCGTTTAATTCGACGTCTTCGGCCTTCATATCTGATTGATTTAGAATGGTATCTAATCTTTTAGTCAAAGGCAAAAGTCCTGGAGTAATATCAGAATATTCTTCATGCTCTATTCCATGATAATGTCCTAAAATAGAACGAGTTGCGTGTGTAGCTATGGCACATGACTCGCTAGAGCTTATCGCAAATCCCTGATTTAATAATAAATTCTCAGCATTTTCTAGTGAATGATGTACATTTAGTAAATCATGTACCTTTGGAGAATCTGAAAGAATGGTGTCCACGCCCCTAGATAGTAAATCTAAAGTTGTAGCTTTCTCATTCAAACTTCCTTGGAGAGAGCCGAGTCTTGTATGGAATTTTCTACTTTTCCTTAACATATTTTTATGCTTTAACCAAAGTGATGCAAATCCAATTAGAAGTATCCCATAGACTGTCGCCAGAGTCATTGTAGAAGATTCCATCAGTCTTAGCGGACATACAAGACTTTTGATGGCTTCTACTAATAACACATAGTAAACACCAATTATTACAGTAATCAAAAATCACCGTATGGCTTTTTTATAATATTAATTACTAAAAAAAATAATTAGAAATCCTTGGGCGAGAAAGCCTGTACATCCTGTTTTCTAGAGGTATTTCCTCTCGAATTACCAAGTACATTTTCTATTCCTGCTCCCGAGGCGTAATCGAATATTTTATCATTAATTTTTCCGGCAAAAACAAGTCCTTGTGCATCTTGTGTTTCTTCCAAGGATTCTTTGAGATTGCTAGCACCAATTGGTTCTGACGCTGTACCATCTTCATGAATAATGATGGCTTTGTTTCTTGGCAATCCTTCCAAATGGACTGCCCACGCTTTAACATGGTCAGGTACTTCCAACATTTCTGTGCCTGTTCCTACGGTTTCATCATCATCTTTTTGAATTTCAACTTGAATTCTAGCAACTGCTTTTGATGCTACTTCTTTTTGGTTGAGGCACTTTGTTATTACTTTGCCTTCTAGATGTTCCACTTCTCTACTTTGAGGTGCTATTGAAACATGAGTAAGTGATTTGCCTAACTTACCACTTAATTCCAGTAGCAGTAATTTTCCTCCTCTATCTCCATCCAAGAATGCTGTAACTATTTTTTTGTTTTTTGCCATATTTACAAGTTCGGGATTGATTCCAGAACCCATTGTCGCAATAGCATTTTTTATACCGAATTTTAATAAATTTCTAACATCATTTCTACCTTCAACAATGATTATTGCTTCACTATTTTTGACATTTGGACCTGCGGTCATACCTGAAATTTCTATTTCAGTATTTAATGTTAAAACAGACCTAACCTCATCTAAAATATTCTTTGATTCGTCGGTTCCTGAATTTACCAAGTTAACCAATAGTTGCTTGGCTCTGTCTATTACATGGCCTCTCTTTGCTGAACGAATATTTTCTATTTGTTTTACTTTTATTGATGACTTGCAAGGCCCTATTCTTTCTATCGTTTCAAGTGCTGCGCCAATAACAACCGTGCTAACTTGATCGAGAGAAGATGTTACTAAAATTTCTCCTTGGACTTGGCCTTTGTTCTGATGTAGTACCACATCAACGTGTCCTATTCTTCCAGTTCTTTGTAATTTTCTTAACTGTAGTTCATCTCCAAGAAGCCCTTCTGTTTGACCAAAAATAGCTCCTATGACGTCTTTTCTTGCAACTGTTCCATCTGTACGAATGGATGCATGTATGATATATTTTCCTTCTTTTGACATATTATTTATTCTCCTTTTTTACTAATCCACACCCCAGAGACTCGTTCCGGGTTCGCCTAATCGGCATTTGGGTGAAATGGACACAGGATGTCCTCGAGTGTAGCTAGTAAGCATATTGTGGGACTAGTGCATAGTTGATGAATGCTCCTATTAAAATAGTTATAATATTCATAATAAATATTTTTTTAGCGAGGCATTATATTTACTTGCTTGTATCGAAAGGTATGGATGAAAATGGCTTTGACAGGCGAAGTGTGTTTCGTGGAGCTACTTTTCTTGCCTTAAGAGATGGTCAATTAAGTAATGGTGAAAAGAGATTGTTGGTAAAATTAGCACATTCATTGAAATTAACCGATGAAGAACCAAAGATGATTTATGATTCAATTATTCAAAATAAAACTCTTGAGGCTGGAAAAATAATTAGTGAAGAAGAGCAAAGACGTATTTATGGACAGGTTTTGGAGGCTATGTTAATCCATACTGATCGATCAGATGATGAGTTATTACAAATTGCATATCTAAGAAAAATTTTTCAAATAGATGATTCAGAACATAGAGCAATAGCTAGAAGTATGGACAGACAATTAGAAGAAGTCGTTCATAGAACTCTTAAAGATGAAGTCAGAATTAGATTATACGATTCCATTGATCGGATGGGAGATATTTTTGATAATATTCTTGTTAAAAATGAGGATCGTAAATGAATGAATATACCGTATTAGATGAATTTTTATCGGCATATCAAGATTCTGTCCACACTTCAGAAAAAAAATTATTGAAAATTATTCGAGAGGCGTATCCAATAGGAATTCCAGCACTTATAATGAAATCAAGTACAGATAGATTGGGGGCTTCGGCTGGTTATTCATTTCATCTAGGGACTCCAGATAGTTTACTTAGACGGTTGGCATCTTGGTTGATAACAAAAAATAATGGTAATCATAGATTATTATTAAAATTGAATAAAAATCTGTGGAAAAGACATGGCAGAGAAGATGTGGCGCTTTCGGCCATAATAATTGCAAATTTGGATCATGCATCTATGGAAACTAATCCTTGGGAGATTTTCAGATCGTGTTTAAG
>JBJLBJ010000001.1:0-64266 GCA_045568235.1 Candidatus Thalassarchaeaceae archaeon | reverse complement strand
TCCTATCACGGGAGATTCAATAGAAGATGTTTTGCCAAATACTCTTGTTTCTTTCTATTGGAACGGCTTGAGCACTTCAACATATACAAATTTAGAAGGCGAATTTGAAGTTACTCTACCAATCAATTCTGTGGTTGACGTCTCAGTACAGTATACGCTCGATAAAGCATACTCTTCTAATATTAGATTCACCGTTAATGATATTTTATCAGATTCCCAAAATATCACACTAATAGTTGAAGAATCTGTAATAATTGAAGGTACTGTAAGTATAGATGTCATAGGTAATTATTATTCAGATACATTGAAAGACTGGAGTGAAATTAGTGTCATTGCTTCTCAAATACCTGAAAACTCCAGCCTTCCAGACATAAGACAAATTGTAGATTCCAGTGGAAATTTCCAAATGTATATGGAAGAAGGAGATTGGAAATTTACTTTAGACGGTAATTCATTAGAAAGTACTGATCAAAATATTTCTATAAACAGTACGAACAAAATCGTCGATTTAACAATGTTATCTGCAACAAGTACCATTTTAATCGATTTTTACATAGATCATAGTGAGGACGGCAATATTTCTAATGGAACTCCAGTATCATATCCATTTGCTATAAAATCTTTGAACCCCTTCATACCTGTCCGAGAAATTTCATTGGATAGCTCTGAATGGATTTCAGATGGCCGTGCAGAAGTTAATTTAACTCCTGGTTCGTATTCAATAGTAATTGATAGGCCAAATCCTGATTCTGGAAATTTATTTGATACACTTTATACTACAAATGACAATATTCACATTGGCCTCATCTCTGAGAATATTTCTACATCCATAGCCTTCGAGCCTAATTGGCTCACTAATATCACTTTCAATAATGAAAGTGGAGGTGCACTTTCTGATCATCTTGTAAGATTTAAGGACATTGAAAATGGATGGTTATTGTCTTTTATGACTGATTCTACTGGCTCAATTTCTGAATATATTCCTGAAGGAGAATGGATGGTGATAGTAGAAACTTTTGAGGCTGATGCCGGTATTTATCAAAGTCTGAGAGAACCAGTATCCATTTCTTCATCTTCGGGAGGCCTTAATTCATCTATGAATACTGCAGAGGTCGCCATGGTGAATATTATTTTGTTAGATGACAGTTCACCTTTATCTGATATTCAAGTTAATCTCGTAAGTGTCGAAAGAGGTACTGTAGATTCTCCATATTCAAATGATTTAGGAATAATTGATTTAAAAATAGAGCCTGGTTTCTGGAATTTAGAATTAAATTATACCGACTCTGAAGGAGTTATGTGGATTATAGAAAGTATGCCAATTTCTGATTCAGGCCTTATAGCTGGAAATAATACAGAGGTATTACTAAATGTGACTAAGTTAGTCACAGTTAAAGGAACAGTATTTTGGGATCTCAATGACAATCAACAACCCAATTTTGGAGAAGGCGTTTCCAATGTTACTGTAACATTAAATTCAACTACTGGAGCTCATATTCTAACTACTGATGAAAATGGGGGCTGGTCAACATATTTATTATATGGTGGAACATGGAATATTTCTACATATATTGAAGGTTTTAGTAATGAAACATCATCTATATCTCTAATTTCTAATTCCAATTCAAAACATATACAGATTACTGCAGGGGCAGTTCCTGTTTCCGGTAGTATATCATATATAGACGAGAATCAATTCGATGAGATAAAAGACGATCTTACAATACTTTTAATTCCAGCCGAAGGAATAGTCAGAGATCGCGTAATTCCTAATTTTGTATTGGATTCTGAAGATTCATGGAACGGAGACTGGGATGCTATGGTTGAACCTGGAGATTGGACGGTCTGGGCATTTGTCTCCTCATCCTCTGATGTCCCATATCTTGTTTCAGTAGATTCCCTTGATGTCGGTGTAGATGGCGGTACAATCGATTCTGAATTATCACTTGGTGGTAAATTATTACTCGACACTGAATGGTTAGATTATGATGGAATATCTCATCCACTTACTGATATTGAATCGCATAATATTGTTATAAAATTACAAGACTCAGGAATAAGTTGGGATGAATCCTTGAATTCTGATGGACTATTAGAATTAATATTGCCAGTTGGAAGAATGGATGCTTCTAGTTCCTTCAACATAACTCAGGAAGAAAGAGATATGGATTATTATGGCGGTCAAGGAGCAACCATAAGACCATCTCAAGATACTCCTGTGACTACTCTTGTAATTGATAGATTATCTAAACAAGATATTTCTGTATCGGATATTGGAGATGGCCATGCTCTTCTCTCTCTTAATAATACAAATTGTACTAATGATTGTGATTATGAAAATATTGAATTTAGTTTGAAAATAGATTATTTAGGTCATCAAGCATTCGATAGCTATTCGGTTACCGCTGTTGTTCCTGGGGCAGATGGTGAAGAATGGTCAGTCGAATTCAAAAACTCTACTGGCGATTGGTCATTGTCTACTACAATTGATCTGGGCTTACAAAATACACTTGTTTTGAATAATTTCGATGTTCGTGTCAACCCTCCTAATGAATCAGTTGCTCATCACTTATCTAATGGTCACCAAATAAGAATTATCTTCACTACTGACCAAGGATATAGCCTTGAACATCCTTTATTGGTGAATGTACCTCAAAATAATATGTTTACTTCAATAGGTTACGCTGAAGAAGTAATCGGCGTTGCTCCTGGTACACCATCAGTCATCAATTTCGATTTCATCAATGATGGCAATGGAGACGATGTATTCACATTTGACTTTGCTATAGATTCACTGGAAAATTGGAATATAGCAGGAATAAACTCTCAGCCAATTGCTCCATTCTCAGAAGGCCAAACTTCAGTTACAATTACTCCTCCAATTAATATGTCTGAAGAACCTTACAAACTAAGCCTTTCAGTAACCGATACCGCAGATAATTCCTATGGTCCATTTGATGTAATTATTCAAAAATCCTCTCCTATACTATCTTTGTCTTCTTCATCAAAGATTCAACTATTGAGCGGTGATTCCGGGCCAATAGCTGGAGAAATTGCCACATATCTAGTAAAAGTAGAAAATAATGGACTTATTGATGCTGAATCAGTTGAACTAAATGTTATTCTTTGTAAAGATATTTATTGTAATGAGAGAATAAATGTCAACGGTTCTGATATTCGCAATGTACCTGCTAATGGTGACGCCACTTTCTACGTCGAAATGAACTTTAAAAATATTGATGTAGGAAAATATTTCGTCCAAATATACTTTACTGATATCCCTCGCATAGATTCCAGTGACCTTATGTCCTGTGTGGATTTAGTGCCTGGTCAGACAGAATGTACCATGGAAGCACAAACTCTAGCTCCTGGTACAGATACGGATCAACCTATTTTGGGCTATGCCATTGGTATATTTTTAGTAATCATAATCTTATATATAATTAGTCGTTCCACTAGAAGGCCGGGAGCACCATTCTAGAATCACTATTGATTACGGATGCGTATGATTTATTATGACACAACATTTTGATAATTTAGAGCTCCTACCAGAGCCTGAAGATCCAGATATTTTGACTGCTATTGATAAAGATGCACCAGGATATCCAGGTCAGTTTTATGGAGTAAGCGATAAAGATGCAAAGATTTTACGTAGAGTCTTTGTACCTGTAAAACGGTTTATTTGGCCTTGGGGGGCGTTAGCTTTCACATTTTTCACTGCTTTTCTTATAGTTGGATGGCCATTTATTGATGCCGTTCTTTCTCCATATCTTCCAGATTCTGAGTGGGCATATGAAGATACAGGTATCAGAGAAATACAGGATATGGGCTACTTAGGAGAAGGCATAAGAGTCTGTATGGTTGATACAGGGATAGATCTTAATCATCCAGATTTAATGCATATTTCTTTATCTGGATTCAGAGATTTCTACTATAATGATCATTCTAATATTAGAGATATAGGAGATAATTCTCACGGAACTCTGATGTCTGGCATATTACTATCTAATGGAACATTTACTGGAGTGGCTCCAGAAATCTCACTATCTGTTGCAATATCCTTAGGTCCTTCAGGAAAATCTGGTCAAGAAGATATGGTTTCTCAGGCAATAAGATGGTGCAGAATTTCGCAAGATGCAGATATTATCAGCTTAAGTCTTGGAGCCAATCCAGGAATGGGAATGGATGATGAATCTGAGACAGTCATTGCAGTTCAAGAAGCATTAGATGCTGGTATCTTTGTAGTCGCTGCTGCTGGAAATACTGGACTAGATGAAGAAATAACAGATGTTTCTATACCTGCCAATATCGAGGGCGTCATTTCAGTAGCTGCAACAAGTAAAAATGGCAATATTTGGAAAAATAGTGCATTCGGCTCAACTGTAGATTCGTATACGGGAGAAGAAAGAATTTTCCCAAATCAAAAACCAGAGATTTCTGCCCCAGGAGTCAGACTCTATTCTACATATTCATCTGACTCAGATTCTTCTCTTTATGCATATTCTTCAGGTACTAGCGATTCAACAGTTTTAGTTACGGGTGCTTTAGCATTAATTTTGGAGAGATATTATGAAGATATTGCTGGAGAAGATGGGAAAATAGATTATTCAGAAATCAATCGAGTTAAGTTAGCATTAGCAAATTCAGCAATTTCTGATGATCAAGATATGCCCCATCATCCTCAAAAAGGATATGGTAAATTAGATGCCATTTCTTGGTCCGAGGAGATAACAATTGAATTTGGTATAGAGTAGATAATTGAACATATAATATTCTCTATAATGTGGCATTGTATCATAGCCATAACTCCTATCTTTAAATGAACACAACACTCCTCAAACATTATGAGGGAGCGCTTTAGAGTGCATATTATGAGTGACAATGTAAGGTCAAGAAGTTCGTTCCTAGTTTTTTTAATGATTTCTAGCCTTCTAGTTTCATTTATCGGTCCAGTTTCTACAGTATCTGCCTCAAATGAAACCTCTGTAGGAACTATTACGGGCACTGAAACATGGTCCGGGCTTCATCAATTAACTGGAGATGTTACAATTGCAACAGGTGCGCAATTAATCATCAATCCAGGTACAACTATTTCTGCATCCAATGGAACACATATTGATGTAAGAGGAAGTATTTGCATAGGAGAAATCAGTTGTGGCGCTAGTTCTAATGCCAATCCAAGTCAAAAAATAACATTCCAATGGTCTGATCCAGTCAATGAAAGTGCTACAGGAGATTGTCTTGATTTAGAAGAAAATGGACAAAAGATTACGGTCACAGACCCCTCATGCTACGAAGGCATACTCATCAGGAGTTCTATCGACTTGTCATTAACCGGTATCAGATACTTAGTAATGGACGGGGCTTATGGCGTTCCCCATTTTATTGATGCCGTAAATGAATGGAGATATGGGGCATTGGTTATTGACGGAGCTAGTCCTGTTCTCACAAACATAGATTTCAATGATATCAACACCTCTAGTGTTTTAACAACCAGCCTCGCTCAGCCTACATTTATTGATAGTTCATTTTCTGTAGGTAATGATGATGAAAGTGGGGTTGGTGGTTCTGCCATGCAAATTTATGCCTCTGGTTCTTCAATAGCACCATTCACATTAGATAATCCATATTTCAAAGACGGAACAGAAAGAGGTTGCGAACAAAACGCAGGTGGACGTTCTGCAATGTGGATACAAGATTCCTTTGTTGATATCGATGATGCTGATATTCAATTCGGAGATTATGGATTATCAATTCGAAACTCAGCCGGACAAATATCAAATTCAAATATTGCAGTTACATGCACAGGTGTAGGGATTGAAGGTAAAAGAACTGTAAGTTCTAATTCATTTTCATTTGATGTACTCAATAATCGAATTATAACTACTCAAGGTGGGCCAATAGTAGTTACTAACCAAGGCTTAACAAATATAATTTCCAATGTACTTTCAGGAGCTAGTCAGGGTTCGGGAATAGTTGTAGTCGCCAGTCAGGCAGAAATCCACAACAACGAAATCGGTCCAATTGAAGGTTGGAATGGAATATGGTTACGAAATACATTTGATGTAGTTGTAGAGAATAATACTATTTCAGAAACTAACGCTGAACCAGTTGTTGCAGGTAGTTATTACTATTCTGATACAGCTATCTCACGTTTATATCTTGCAAATAATGAAATAACAACAGATGGTACTGGAACATGTTCAAGCAACAAGTGGTGGGGCGGCGAATTTGCATGTCCTGCTATAATGATATTTAGAACAGGATCAACTATTCATGATAATGATATTTCAGCAGGTGCTGCAAATGGAATTATGGCCATCGGGTCGCTGTTAGATGTACAAAGAAATACATTCGATGGGGCATCAACAGGTGCAATAATAAAGCATTATAATGATGGTAGTGTAGGGAGTCCACAGTATGGCTCTCTAGCATTTTTTGCTGAGAATACATGGTTAAATATTGAAAAGACTTACAACATTACTAAGAGTTCTGTAACCGTTCAATCTGAGACAATACCTAGTGCACCTTCCGGCGAATACCCTGTCCGCCTTTCATGGCCCGACCAGGAGCCAGCACCAATTAATGAATTTCAATCAAGAATATTCCCGCCACCAATAAAGAGTGGCCCAAACAGTCCTGAGATTTTACCAAGAAATTTCCCGCTAGCACATGTTATGGACAATAACTCTACTGTATTTACGTTTTCCAATTTAACTAATCTAGATACTGATAACATCTTTATTGAAGCTCAACCAACTCCCTATGCAACTCAAGTTAGTCGTGCAGAATTAGTACGATTACAAGCACTTATCAACGGCCTAAAGGTATCTGATGCTTTAGTTTTGATAGAAGATGCACTTGGAAATGATTTGTATTCTCTAACTACTGATGAAAATGGATATACTCCCTGGTTTTCTTTACCCTCAAATTTTCATCTTGACTTCAGAGGATTGGGCGGCGGAGATAATCCTGATGGCTTCGCTGATGATGAATACGAAGACTCATGCTTCGATGGTATAGACAATGATGGTGATTTGACTTTAGATATGGATGATGATGATTGCGATTACTCACAAGGAACTAGGGAACTTTCACGTTACTTCTACACAATATACAAATTTGATTCAGGTTATCAAACAGGGGAATTTACTCTCAATGAATCCACATATCAAGACTCTATAGAATTGGAAAATATCGCACCGACCGTTTCAGTAGTTCAGGATGATTATCATTCCTATAGAAACATCATAAATATAACTGGAAGTGCACACGATGGTATCTTGTCCAACGCATATGCAACTGATGAATTGGCACAGTGGAGTCAGCGAGGTTATGTACACAGTGTAGAAGTTAAGAATCCATTTACAAGTTCATGGGAAACCGCTTCTCTTGCAGTAGATGATAGTGGTGCTGATCCAGCTAAAGTAACACGATTTAATCATCCATTCAAAGATTGGTATTATGAACTTGATATGTCAGATAAACAAGAAGGAAATTATCTGTTTGAGTTTCGCGCCTTCGATGGCACCGACTATAGTCCGATTATTTCTAAAGTGATTAAGTTAAATACCGAAGCACCAACTATTTTGGTAACCAATCCTAGTTCACTTTCCACACATTCTGATGGTACAATATACTTCGAAGGGTATGCATCAGATCCTTATGGATGTGATATTGGACAATGTAACAAAGATATAGATAATATTTATTTTGAAATTGACGGACCAGACATTAATGAAGATGAAAATAAAATTACGTCTGCAGTAGATACAAGTGATATGGGAGAAGATGGCTACTGGAATTGGACATGGGATTTTAACTCACAACCTCGTGAATCTGCAGAATTCACCATTACAATTTGGGCTTCAGACTCAGACTTTTGCAATGGAATCATAGACGTATGTCAAGCATATACATTATTACTAATTGTTGATAATACTAACTTAGCACCAATTATTAATATTAATCAACCTGTAAATGGTATGCGTTTATCAGTTTCAGAATCAAATCTTGTTAGTGGTGTTGCTAGAGACTTTGATGGAGATATTTCTAGAGTAGAAATAGAAGTAAAAGATATTCAACGAGATTTTATGATAGTCGATCAAAAAACTATTATTGATTTCTCAGAAAATGGTGAATGGAATTTTACATGGGACACAACTAATTTGTTAAGACACGACTCAACATATTTATTGAGATTTAGATCATATGATGGTTACGATTACAGTACATGGACTGAAATAGAGATTACTGCTGATAATCCTCCAGGTAAAGATAATACTCAGCCAATATTTAGTGCTGATGACTGGATAGAAAATATTGTTTTGTATTGCGATACCGTATCTAAAGCATCAAACAGATGTACTACCTCGGAAATAAATTTATTTGATTATTTTAGTGATCTGGAAGATAATATTGAATATATTTCTGTTTACAGTAACGATAATTTAACCTATGATGATAATTATGGGATAGTTGTTAAGGTTTCTAATTCCGGAATCGCAACTTATAATCCGACTGATATGAATTTTTATGATACTGATATCTCAACTTGGTCACTTCCCAATGTCATATTCGAAGCTACCGATTCTTTTGGTTCTAAGATAAACTCTAACCCAGTTTCTTTTGAAGTAAAGCCTATCCAGTTTGTAATCTCAGAGCCTGATAGTAATTCAGTTGATGATGAAGGAGTTGCAGTTTATTCTGGAGTTGGTTTACCCGGTCAAAAGGTATCAGTGATAATTAATGGTAATCAGATAAATAGTACCATTGTTTCTTCTGATTCAACATGGGAATTGGGAGTCCCCGCTTCTAGAATTCCCGGTTCTTCAGTCACTCCTTCATTTGTAATGGGAGGGCAAGATCCTGTCATTGTCGAAACAATTTACAAAGGCGCTCAAGAAGAGAGCAGCTTCCCCACGGGAATTGTCATTGGTTTGGTTATAGTAATACTATTAATTGGTGCTTTTGGATATTTCTTTATAGAGTTAGAAACTGATGAACAACCAAAAACAGATATTGAAGTAGATGAAAATTTCGGTCTTGAAAAACAAGTAGAAACAGATTCAAGTAAACTTGAGAAACATGAAGATCATCCGGGATGGTTATGGGATTCAGAAGAAGAAGAATGGGTGCCAGATCCAGATCATTCTTGGTAATTATTCTACTCTATTTTTGATTAAATATGTTATCAATTTAAAAATTGCATGAATCTTTTATCACTAACATTATTGAATGATGATTCGGGTTGACCATTTATGCCGAGCGTGCCCACAACTCGTCCTGGAGTCCAAGAAAGGATTTTTCTTCATCTTAGGGACTTTGTAGATCACTCAGGAAAGGTAGAAGTACCATTTGCATTATCTCAAATGGGTATTGCTAATGCTGTTGCAATAGCTAGATCAAATGTTCCGAGAGCCATTGCAGGTATGAAAGATAATGGCCAATTAATAGAGAGGCAAGCACATGTCGCTGGCGTTTCAAGAAAAAGAAAGGCGTATTTTTTAACCTCTGAGGGTGCTAAAATTGCTGATGAAATTTGGGCAAAAGTTTCCCAACAGACTGTAAGGTTAATTCTTCCAGACGGGCGCTCTGAAGATGTTCCTTTGTCGGATGCTGTAGAAATGTCAGATCTACCTCTGCGTCATGTTGACATATTGAGATATATGGATGAGAATGGTTCAGTAGATCTCTCTTCTTTATCTCCTGATTTAATTGAGAGAGATTTATCAAAGCATATTGAAAAGCAACTTGTTTCTTACCTTAATGATATTCCAAGAACTAGAAGATTCTTCGGCCGAGAGAAAGAACTTGATAATATGGTGGCTCTTCTAGAATCTAAATCAAATTCAATCTTAGTTCCCGGTATTGCAGGAATAGGAAAAACTGCTTTAGCTGCTAAATTATTAGAAAAATTTACTCATAGGAGAAATTTACTATATCACCGATGTCAAGATTGGGAAGGTTCTCGTTCATTCCTTGAAGCCTGTGCGGAATGGCTATCAGCAATTGGCGATAACAATCTTTCAGACTATATTACTTCTACTCCGGTTCCCCAATCTTCCATTGCCGTCAATTTAATTTCTCAGGGTCTTGCGCATTCTCCTGCTTTGATAGTAATAGACGACTTGCATAAAGTAGGAGATGAGTCTTTAATTTCTCTTCTAAGGGGATTAACTCTTAGAATATCTAATCTAAAAGAAGTTGGATTAGTGATGTTTTCAAGATCATTTAGGATGGTTGTGCCAGAATCTGACTCAAGTGGCCAAATCGTTACTTTAGTTATACCTCTAGAAGGACTTGATGAAGACTCAAGTAAACAAATACTGACTACTATGCCAAATCTTGAAAATCAACAATTTATGCATATTTTTACACTATCTAGGGGGCATCCTCTTATTCTGGAGCTAATTAATAGAGGTAATGTTGGTGAAAAATTTCATTCAACATTAGAAGCCTTTGTAGATCAAGAAATTTTTAGTCGCCTTTCTGGATCTGAAAAAAGGTTATTGGGTGCAATAGCAGTATTTCGAGAGCCAATAATTCTTGAAGCAATTAATTCTATTGAAAGTGAAACAGATATGTTAGATGAATTAGTTGAGAAAGGGCTTGCTAGACAATCCGATACAGAATCTTACGATGTTCACGATCTCGTTCGTGAGTTTCTTGTAAGATCTATGGAAGAATCATTACGTCATGAATTACATTCTAATGCTGTTGAATGGTATAGGAATAAATATGAAAGTGCTGCTGATAGAATTGAATACATTCACCATTTACATTTCTCAGAGAATAATGAAGAATTGTCTAAGGTTTTAATTTCCGAGGGACACGATTTAGTTAAAGCTGGCCATACTGAATTATATTCAATACTAAAATCATTAGAATCAGAAGATTTTGAAAACAATAGTTGGGGATTGATAAGAGAATTAAGAGGTAATATTCTTTCAATTCAAGGTCACTGGGACGAAGCAGAAATAGAATATGATGCTGCAATGAAAAGTATTGGTAAAAATAAGATGATTTCAGAATTATCCCGTCTTCTTTCGGCTAGAGCCGATATTGCTGTGAAGCGTGGAGCAATGGATGATGCTTTGGAATTACATAGAAAAGCACTAGAAATTCAAATATCAATCAGGGATGCAGTAGGTGCAGCAAAATCATACAACAATATGGGATATATTTTTAGAAGAAGAAAAGATGTTAGGCATGCATTAGAAGTGTATGGTAATGTAGAAGATTTACTTAAATCTGAGAATAATCCTGAATTATGCGATGCCCGTATCCGACTGTCTTCTGCATTTTTGGAAATGGGAGAGTTAGATAGATCCAGAGAACACGCATTACTTGCTTTCGAAGAAACTAAAAATAATGGCCAAGCATTCCTTCACGCTAGGTCGAGAGCAGTACTTGGTAGATATTATGCCAAAGTTTCTGATAACGAGTTAGCCCTACATCATTACTCGGCCGCCTTAGAAGAACTATCCAAACAAGATGACCCTAGAAGTGTGGTGGAAGTATCTTTGCTTCTCGGGCAAGTATTGATGGATGCAGGTAGAAATGAAGAAGCAGCTAATCATTATCTTGGAGGATTAGCAGTTGCTGAAGCAAATGACTTCCGTATGATGCAAGGAGAACTATTGTCTAGACTAGGAGAAGTTGAAAGTGATCGTTCACAAAGAATGAATTATTTACAAAGTTCATTATCTGTTTTCAGAGAATTAGGGGCAGTAGATAGGATGAAAGATGTTCAAAATTCAGTTCATAGAGCAATAATGGGTAATTAATTATAAAACTCTGATTTTTTCTTCATCCTGCTGCCCTAGATGGTGACTAAATTCCGGCCCTATTTGTCTAGAGATAGCTATATCTCCATTATATTTATCTCCGATATGGTATAATACTTCACTTTCTGCAAGGTGTGGTGCATTGTTTTTATCTGATAAATGACATAGAACTATACTCTCTAATTTTGTATGCATAACTTCAGAAAGTAATTTGCCGGTTTGAAAATTAGATAAGTGGCCGCCCCTGCCGGAAATTCTTCTTTTCAGGGATTCAGGATAACTACTCATAAACAATTTTTTTTGGTCATAATTTGCTTCTATTGAAATATGCCTACAACCTTCAAGATATTTTTTTAATTCTACCGTAGATTCTCCCAAATCTGTAAGAAAGGCAGCTTTTTCTCCTCTTCCACTGTTTGTAATAATTGCAACATTATCAGCTTTATCATGAGGTATTGGAACGCCTATAAAACTAAAATTATGGCCACATTCAACTCTATCTAAGTTGTTAAACGTCTTACATGTATTAATTGGTTCCCAGCCCATTTTTATCGCTGTTTCTATGTTACAATGTAATTCAGAGCCCCATTTTTTTGAAGCCCTTTCTGCCGAGTTAGAATGATCTCCATGATGATGCGTCACAATAATTGCACTAATGTCTCCTCCTTCTAGGCCAACACTTTTCAGTTTTTTCTCAGTCTGTAATAGTGAAAAACCACAATCGATTAAAATATTCTCATTATCAGTACTCAATAAAGTGGCATTACCCTTACTTCCTGATCCGAGATGAGTTATTTTCAGGCTCATGTTACATCTAACGGCATGTATCTTGGTCTATGAATAAATGGTTTTTTTTGATGCCCAATTATAGTTTTTTTATTGTTTAATTAATTCTTCAAATCATTTATTTTTTCTTTATGTCCGAACTACGCTCCATCAGTATGATAAATCACTTTACTTTGCTAAATCTATTAGTTGGTGAGTAACAATGCGCCGCAAACAAATAAGTGCCTTATTATTATCTTTCCTTATGTTGGCTAGTTTGGCATTTGTATCGCAAACAAGACCACAATCCTCAGTTTCATCTATTGACCCAAATGTAGCAGAAGGAGGAGATCCTCCAATCACAGATCAAGATGGAGATTTAATACCAGATATGCATGAATTCATCTTCAGTGAAGATATTAATCTCCAAATAAATTCTTTTAATTTGGTTATAGAAGGATTAGATTCTTACAACGCGACCGATAATGTAACTGATCGGGATAAAGATGGCGCATCTGCTTTAATGGAATATTGTTGGCCATTCACTTTGGATGCTTGTTTAGATTCTGAAAAAAGAAACTCATTAACTGGTAAATCACCTGAGGAATCAATCTCCGGATTAAGGGAATATTTAGACCCGCGTATAGCAGATACCGATGGAGATGGATTGCCCGATGGTTATGAAATATATATGTGTACAAATGGAGGAGTTGGTTCTATTAATCCACTAACAAATGCTTGGGATTGCTTATATTTCGACCCTCTCGATCCTAAAGATTTGATAGTTGATTTTGATAGATGTGAAAAAGATTTTACTTGGGGGTGTGGAGACGGATTTGATTTTAATAAAGATGGTATTATCGATATAGGAGAGAGATTCACCAATGCCGAAGAGTATCTTTATGGCTCTCCTGAAGATTGGGTCACTGAAAGAGACGGTCTTTGGTGTGTGGGAGATATTCAAGGATTATCGCCTTCTTGTCAAACTGAATTTCAAAGAGCTACTTTAGATGATGGTTGGCTAGGTACAGATCCAAGATTTGCAGATTCAGACTATTATGTATGGTCTGATTTTGAAGCTCTGGAACTCACTTCACTCGGAGATGGAATACCCGATGGTTGGGAGGCATATAACGGACTTGATCCTAGAAATTCCTCAGATGCAATTACGGACTTGGATTCTGATGGTTGGGATGAAAACAGAGATGGTTACATAACACCTGATATAACAATCTCAACATCTCATTGGGGTGAAGAATTTAGTAATTATGAAGAATATTTAGTAGATTCAGATTCAGGATTTGGCGTCATACCAGGGGTAACTGGGGCTAGAATCAATTCTGCAGATGGAGAATTAATTTCTTTGAATTATAAATCCGATGTAGAATTTGTTGATACTTCAATCCATAAAATAATTCCCGATTCTCAAAGAGATAGATTACTAGTAGGTTCTAAATACGGTATTACAGTATTAGATCCTTTTAGAAATACATCATCATTATTCCCTTTGGAACATGGTACAGAAATGAACGTCATGGAGAAATACGAGCTAGGAGAAAAAAGTTATTTATTTTTTGGAACTAATAAGGGATTACATACAATCCAATTAGATAATGGATTGCCCGTTACTGAATCTGAAAAAGTATTTTCTTTAGGTCCTGTAGAAATAATTACTAAACTACAAACACAGAGTGATGATTTGAATTTATTAATAGCTAGTGATTCCAAGATATGGACAATTCAACTATCTGAAGATTTTGAAGATTCGGTCGAAGATGTCAAAATAGATTATTTAACTAAGGTTTCTAATTTGATCAATTACGAAAATGCATCTATAACTACATCCGTTCATGTTGAGATGCAAGGGCGAATTCCTATATTATTCGTAGGTACTGATTCTGGTTTAATTGCTTGGAATACTACAGATGGAGCAAATTCTATTGGAAATCCTTATTGGGTATTCAATAGAACTAATGCTGAATATTTTATAAATGAGAATATTTATGATTCGACAACTACTCCTAGAGTAAATATTTTACAAAAGGAGGAAAATGATGGCGCAACTCCTGGCCTATGGCTGGGCATGTCGGGGGGACTTTATCTCGTCGAATTGAATCTTATAACTTCTCAGCCCACTGAGGCCTTCAATAGTGACAGGATGTTAAATATAGAAAATATTCTAAATGGCGCTAATGATATCAGATCTGTATTTTCATATCAGGGAATGGTGATAATTGGGTCATCATATGGCTCATGGTGTCTAGAAGGTAGCGCCCAAGATGGCATCCTTGGCATGTATCTTAATCAAACTAGGATTCCTGGTTTAGTTACCTCATTTGCAATGATTGAAAACCAAGGGCAAGAGTGGATTTTTGCTGGCATTTCTCCAGGAGACTATATGAATATCGCTTCATTAAATCCATTATCAAATGATTCTGATTTAGATGGCATGAATGATGGTTGGGAGTTTATCAATGGTTTAGATCCTACAGATCCATTTGATGCAGCGAGAGATCCTGATTATGATGGAGTTAGATATTTCACAGAAGAAGGAGTATTATTTGATCGATTATGGACTAATTTGGATGAATATAGATTTAGCTCCATTTCTGATGCAGGAGTAAATAGTACAGATCCTAGGCAAATGGACTCAGATGGAGATGGACTAACTGATGGTGAAGAATATTGGGGGTGGTTTACAAATTCAACTATTTTTGAATGTCACTATGTAAATAAAAATTATATTTGTGATGAAGAAACTGGTATTGATGCTCTCCAAGTTCACATGGAAGGGTGGCTTGGGTCAGGTACTGGAGGAGGAACAGATGGTCCAACTGACCCCACTAATCCAGATTCAGATGGAGATGGTATGCCAGATGGATGGGAAATAGAGAATAGAAGATGGATTGGTGATACTTATACAGGTGGTAATTCTTGGTCGTTAGATCCTAGAAATCCTTTGGACGCCGATCAAGATGCAGATGGTGACGGTTTGAGTAATTTGTGTGAGTATAGGTGGAGTAATTTACTTGATTTAACATTACGAGAAGGTTTGGATAGTCATGGCGAATCTGCTGAAGCTGCTCTAAATTGGTCTCATACAGATCCTAATTCGATAGATTCTGATGGAGATACAATACCAGATGGTTGGGAAGCTAGATATAAGTGCAGTTGGTCTCCAAGGAATGCAGGTATAAATCCTCTAAATGGCTCAGATTATCTGAGTAACCCAGATGGCGATGGGTATGATGTTAATCATAATGGAGTATTAGAATTAAATGAACAATTAGTTAATTGGATGGAATATTATTTGATGTCAGATATATTGTACCAATCTAGTACCTCCTCTGGGATCTCCTATCCTGATAATTTTTCAACACAACTATCTCATGAATCCTGGGAAGGATTAGCCGATACTTCCTTTGGCGATCAATCTACTGTATTTTATTCCTTTTTAGTAGATGGTATGATTCCTTCAGACTTAGGGTCATCTGATCCATTAAAGGCTGACTCTGATAGGGATGGTATGCCAGATGGTTGGGAGTTTTATCATGCTAGGTGGAGTATTTTCGATCAAAAATGGTCATTAAATCCTGTTAATGAAAAGGATAATGTAGAAGACTATGATGGAGACGGGATGAATAATTGGGAAGAATATAACTCAATCTCAACTAATTTAAGTGAAATTGATAATTCTATATCTTCTCCTCAGTTTTTCTTAATGAGCGTCTTAGGTGAAATAACTCCTGTGCCTTGGATAGGGGCTGATTCAGCATTATCATTTGGAGATTTTATTTCAGAAGAACAAATAAATTTAACTGGCCTTACTACAGATCCCAATAATCCAGATTCTGATGGTGATGGTATTTTAGATGGCATAGAATTATTATTCACTCAGTGGAACTCAACAGATCAAGTCTGGACCCTAAATCCCTTAGTTCCAGGGGACGGATATTATGATTCTGACAATGATGGCATAACTGATATTGTAGAATTAAATATGACAAATAATAATCCCGTAAATGGCGGATTGTCTCCTTATGATGCTCCTAAATTCTGGGATGAAGCAAATTCAATAAATTCTCAAGAATCGATAAACAGAATTTACAGAATAATCTTTTCCAAAGGAGGCCGTGCCGATTTGGCTATGCAGCAATTTGTTGATTGGGAGTCTGGAAAACCAGCAAAACCACTATTGGAATCAGTATTTGGAATTACTGATCCTAATTCTCAAGACACTGATAGAGATGGTATGAGTGATGGTTATGAATATTGGTTCACAGAATGGAATCTTGAAAATAATTCATGGTCTATGAATCCACTAACTGATTACGATGTAAATATTGACTCTGATCAAGATTCTTTTGATTGTAATGGAGATGGTGAAATATCCGATTCAGAATCTTTCGATAATTTGGCTGAGTACGATTCAAGAGTATATGGTAAGAGACTTGCAATAGATACTATTCCAAATGGATCGGGTCTTATTTCATATGGTTCGGATGCAATCACTGCTCAAATTGAAGAGAATGGACTTTCGCCTTCGACTGCGAAAAGTATTCTATACACTCTATTTTCTTCGAAGAGTATCTCTTCTTCAGAAAAGATAGGTCTGATAAATGAGGTCGATCCTAATAATTTCAATATTAGTTTGGCTGGTATTAGTGATCCAAATGATGCCGATTCAGATAGGGATGGTATGACAGATGGTTGGGAGTATTGCTATTCTATTTATGGTGAATTTTTACCTGTAAATGCTTATCGCTGGTCATTGAACCCGCTAAATCCACTAGATGTCTCTTATGATCCTGATTCTGATGGGTGGTATGATAGAACGTTCGATGATACTCCTGCAAGCCAAGGACAATGGGTTGATCGACAATTTATTCAAGGTTCAAATGAAGAACAACTTGATTCCGGAGTCTTAGAGTTATATTTCAATAATTTAATGGAATATGAAAATGGTACTCACCCTCTAGATGATGATTCAGACGACGATTCAATAATCATGATTCCAATTTTTGAGAATGGTCTTGTAACAAATTATATCAGAGACAGAAGCCTTTCTGATGGACGTGAAGTTTTCAAATATGGGACAAACCCACTTGATAATGATACTGATGGTGATATGATGCCAGATTTTTATGAATATTCAAGAGGATGGAATGAGACTAATGACAATTGGTCATCTTATCTACAAATTGCTGTGGAGTGGTATCAAGTATCTTCTACTAATTGGAAACCAGTAGATGTATCAAAAGGTTACATATCCAGACCATCGTTAAACTGGACATGGTTTACTCACGATCCAACCAATCCAGATGATGCAGGTCAAGATGCAGATAATGATGGAGATTGGGTCTGTTCTTCTGGTTCGTGTATTTATCAACCATATACTAACTTCCAAGAATATTATGCAACAGTTAATGCTACTCTTTCCTCACCGTCTCTCGTTCGTGCCGCTAATTTATATGATTGTTCAGGAGATATTGTTGAAGAATGGTGGCAACTCAGAGAATCCTTGCTAGGGACCTGCTCTGGGAATACTGCAATTTCTACCAATTATTTACGTATGAATAGGATTAGTGAAACTGATTCTCTTTATGCTTTAGTGATTAATGACAATGACGAAAACTATGAAATTATTAATTCATCCGATGATTTAATTCTAACAAATGGAGCTTGGACAGATCAATACAATAGATTTGCCGGCGATCAGTATCATCTACCAAATATCGGACTTGGCGAATATGTATTTGGTTGGTGGAATCTGGATTTAGATGGAGACATGATTGCCGAAGGAACTGATCCAAAAAATTGGGATACTGATGGGGACTGGCTTAATGACTATTTTGAAATTAATGATGATTTATTGGATGGAATTCGAGGCAATAGTGGTTCCCCAATAAGATATGATGATAGAACAACATAGTGTCTAGTTAATTTGTAGATATGTGGTCGGAGGATTATGTCTGAAGCCAATCACGGAGTTCCGAAAGTAAACTCTCCGGTTGAAGATAAATTATTATTCCTTCAAGAAAATATGGTTAACTTTGTTAATCAATATAATCTTCCATTGGTGGAGGTTTCTTTAGTACTATCTAAATACATAAAAATTCTATCAAAATCTTTGGAATCCGAGGCAAAAAAAGAAAATGAGACAATACCGGATTCCATAATGTCTCCTTTTCCAGTAGAAGATTCCACTCAGCCATCCAGTATTTCCTCATTCCCATTGGAGACTATATTGGAAAACGTTGACAAAGATAGGATGGATATTTTCGATACCATTATTAGAACAGTCATTAATTCTACGGAACTTCCTTTCATAAATGCTATTACACTACTAAGAGACTGGGAATCAATAACTCGTAACCAATTATCCCAATCTACTAAGCCAGGACATCTTTTTAGCCCTATTGAATTACCTGAAGACTTTTAACTCTTAGAAATATTTTTTAAAGCAATTATTTTATTTGAAAACCACCATGAATCTATAATTGACCAAATATATAGTATTGGCCAAAGCAGTACAGTTAATATCAACGGCAATTGTATTAGAGTCCATCCAAATGCTTTGTTATGGTGGCCATTGAAATGTTGCCCTAGATAAACGAAGGGAACTAATGAAAAAAGTATGGAAAAAATAGGCCTAAAAGCCCCCCAAGGACCAACTCCTCCGCTCAATTCATGCCATATCACTCTTAATACGCCTAGACGACTGACTTCCTCATCTTCGGTTTCAACGGTGACTGCGTATTCCTCTGCCACACCAAAGCCTACGTGTCTTCAGCAATCAATTTAACGTAATAAAAAGATACTAATGGGTCATTTACTCTTCTTCCCATGATGTCGAAATAGTTGGATTGCCATATTTATCAAACCACTCTACTGGTTCTCCTCTTCTATTCATAGCCAAATCATCTTTCACTTGTCTAGGAATTTCCTCTCTACCGGGATGCCAAGTTTCATCTTCAAGCCATATTTCTAAGTTTTCTCTTTCTATTTCGATATCCATTATTCCTCCTAATGGTTTTTCATCAATTATAAATGATACTTTACCCTTTATTGCAGCTTGCCTAGATATTGAGAAACTAGTATTATTAACATTGATATTCATAGTCATTGCATCAAAAGCTGTATCCAATATCCTTTGAGAAGTGACAGATTGCATAAAAACATCTATCGAATCAGAATTTCCACTTACTTCAATAGTTTCTCTTTTAGTAGGAAAAAGCTCTTTTTTTAGGATTTTATTAGGTTTCCAATCTGGAAAAATATTATTTATAGAATAAATGACTTTCTCTGCATCTTCATGTGGTTGAATTTTCGTAGAGACTTTTATGGTGTATGTCATAATAATACCAGAAGGCATTAGGCCATATTACTATCTATCGATGCCACATATACGCGAATACTTCAAACCGTAAATTATGAGGCAAGACTATGGCAGAACGTTCACCCTTGATGTCCTTCGCTCTTTTGTCGGCACCAATTTTCTGTCTAACAGCTTTGAGAACTATCTTGCCTGCTTTAGATGGAGTACTTTCGGATGACACATTGTCAAAATTACTTGCATATGGTTTTTCACTATTTTTGGGTTTTTTGATGGTTTTAAAATATAATATCATTGAAGATCATGAATATCATCGCTCAAAAGCGATTCGTAAACTTTCGAGTTCATATAAATTAGAGGATAAAGGATTATGGGAAGATAGCGATTCCATAATAAGAGATTTAGAACTGAAAGCTAAGGGTAATTTCAAAGGTAAGAATGCTTTAAAATCTGAAAAGTTAATGAAAGGACAAATTGGAAATATCAATAATGAAAAATCTGATGATAATTCTTTAAACGATATTGAAAGAAATCTAGAAATATTGTCCGATAAAGAAATCATTGAAGAAAAGGATTATGAGAGTATAAAAACACCTATATTTTCAAAATTCAAATCAATATTGGATAAGATTATTGATAATGCTGCATTAAAAGAGATGGACAAAAGTAAAAAGAATGTCAAACCAAAATCATATCCAGAACTGGATATTTCGTCTGATGATAAATGGAATGCATCAGGGTTAAAGAGAATCAATAAAGTAGTGACATGTAATTCTTGTCATTCGTTGAATGACGGGGAAACAAATTATTGCGGTGCTTGTGGTAATTATCTTTCTTGAAAAGGGAACGGTTGAAAAAAGTCGGTGTTTAGGAAAGGTTGGGATTTATATGGTAGATAAGCGTGACTACTATGAAATTCTTGGTATTTCTAAGGAATCTAGTGAATCCGAAATCAAAAAAGCATTCCGAAGTCTTGCTAGAAAATTCCATCCAGATAAAAATCCTGATGACCCCAGTGCTGAGAATAAGTTCAAGGAAATACAAGAAGCATATGCTATTCTATCAAATCCAGAAGAAAGGCGAAAATATGACGCCTATGGGCACAATAGGCCCGGAGGTTCTCCATTTGGTCCAGGAGGTTTCCAAGGCGTCAATATTAATATTGATGATTTATTTGGAGGGGGTTTTGAAAGTATTTTTGGTCAAATTTTTGGTAGCTCCCGATCTAATAATCGTAGAAAAAAAGGAGGAGATTTACTTGTTAGGCATACAGTTCCATTTCAATCTGTATATGATGGTCTCGATGATGAACTAGAAATTGAAGCCCTAACGTCATGTAATAATTGTAATGGTAGTGGCTCCAAAGATCCTGATGGCACCAGATCTTGTCCATCTTGTAACGGCAGAGGGAGAGTTCAAAGAATAGAAAGAGTAGGTCCCTTTGCACAACAAGTAGTTTCTGATTGTCCATCTTGTAATGCATCGGGAACTATAGTAACTAACCCTTGTAAATCTTGTAATGGTGCTGGGAACTCTTATCAAAATAAAAAAATAAAATTTTCTGTCCCTCCTGGAATTGCATCAGGAAATAGAATAAAAATTTCCGGTCAAGGAGAACCTCCTCGGGGCAACATTGGAGAAAATGGAAACTTATTTATTGAGATAGAAGTTTTAGATCACCCGTGGTTTGAAAGAGATGGAGCAGATATTTTAATGGCGTTACCTGTTAATTATGCAGACTTGTTATTGGGGACTACTGTTACAATACCTCATATTGATGGTAAACCACTCCAGATAAAAATACCTCCAAATTCTAAACCCGGAGATACAATAGCATTACCAAGACGTGGTTTGCCGCACATGAGATCAAGTAGAGGGAGAGGATCAGTAACAGTGTTGTTGAAATTAGATATCCCAAAAAAGATTTCTAGGACTTTAAAAAATAAATTAAAAGAATTAAAATCTGATATTAGTAATCCTCTATCTCTCGAAGATAGTATTATTGAAGAAGCCAAAAATCGCAGAGGAAAATAACTATTCTTCTTCCCAATTTATCGTTTTATTCGAAGCGGCTGCAACAGGTTCTCCATTTACCATTCCAGAAATTTGAAAATTTATATTTGTTGGTTTATTTTTCAATCCAATCTTTAGGAAAAGATTACTTTTGGGTTTTATACTATCCAAATAAATCTCATCTTCTTGAAAAATCTTTTCTGGAGCAATAGAATCTATTCTTACCGATTCTCCCTCGGATGAATATATTCTAATTGCTGCCAAATTCCATGCGTGCCGGTTTATCTTAATTCCAAGTAAAATATCTAAATTACTTATCTTCCATAGGCATATCTCTAGATTATCTGTCATATGCCTGAGAGTGGGTTTGCCCCATTCTTGTATAACTGAATCCCATGGGCTATCTCCAAGTTGATGTAAAGATGAAAGAATTATTTCTTTATCTATTTTTTTTACTATCCTATCCTTTAATCTATTTAACATTATTAATTCATGCTGCTCAATATGAATACTATTTTTATCGCCCTTAAATATAGTATTTCTATTCCACCAAATAACTATAATCATTGGCGTTAGGAACATTACTCCAGCAATTATATAGAAGTTGGTAAACAATCTTGATAAATCTTCTAATTCTCTATTCTCAATCTGATATTCTCTAATTTCTGGTGCTCTGAAATGATAATTTATAAGTTCCGAGCTACTATTATTTTTTTCAATTCGAATTGCATGAATTCCTTGTGGAGCAATTATTAAACTCTGATCTGTGGAATTAATGATAGCTCCACTAGTTTGATTTAGTACTAAAATTTTGAAACTTACTTCTCCTTCAGTATCATTGAAATAAACCTTTGAACCATTCTCATGAATAACTTCAAAAGCAAAAATATCTATATAATCCTGAATCCCTAAACTTCCGGAATATTCTCCCATTCCTGGATCTACTAATTCCCAACGTTCGTCCCTTGTTTCTGGTTGCCAGATAAAATCAGGAGCATCTCCCATACTCTTTCCATCTCCGTAAGTATCAGTGTTTATTCTTATCGACCATGGTTGTGTAAAATTCGATTTTATTCTAAACTCTATTGAGATTGTTAAATATGTCGAATTTATTATTTCAGGACACGAACTTATATTTTCTAAATATTTTATTTCAATTGAATTTATTTCATGAATAATGATATCCAATATGAAATCATTAGGAAAATGACAAATGGGCTTTATAGACATCTTAGAACCTAGTTCTATTAGGACAGAATCGCCTTCTGTATCTGAAGCAGCAATGTGGCCATGATAAGTATCATTGAACGCTAAGGCGTCCCCATGTGTCCATGGATTTGTCAACTCTCTCAAGTCTAAGGATTCTCTATTTGCATCATATCTAACAATTTCAAATTCATATGTAGAATATTCCGATTCAACCGATGAAATCACTCTTAGCCATAATTCACCTTCTGGATATTCAAAAAAATATTCAGTATCATGTCCAGAACTTAGGCTTTCTATTCGCTCCTTTATTTCATTATTCCTCATCCATATTTCTATTTCCATTTCACTAGAAGATCTAAAATTTGGCAGTAATAACACATCTCCTTCATTTCCTACTATCCTTACTGCATCCTTATCATTAAGGGATTCTAAAGCGCCAGCAAAAACAACTCCTTCTGCCTCAAGATAATTTGATTGGCAACGATTCATTTGGCACTGTGAAAATGTTTCTATCTCTTCGAAATCTTCTTGTTGGCTCGGAGAAGGTACTATGTCGGGCAAATCTCCCTTCTCACTCCATATTTCATTACTAATTATGGAGTCAAATTTAATCAATTCTTTACTAATACCTTCTTCTAATAGTAATTGCCATGAGATATTTCCTTCAACTATCCCCTCCCATTCTACTTTGTGCGGATCTGAACTTGTATGAATTAAACCACTATTATTTACAATTAACTCCATTCCTTGACATGCAGTTTGTTCACAATTATATTCTAACCAAACAGGACCAGTCGTATTTATTGAATAACTAAAAATTTCTATCTTTTCATCACTTTGGGCATTCACTCCTATTAAAGTGTATGATATTGCTAAAATAATAGTCAAAACACACGCCGCTACTCTTCCCACGGTTTATCGAAAGACTCTTTACATTAGAATCCTTCAAGCGAAATGTATCACTCGTAGTTAATATGGTGGCGCGCCCCTTGGCACGTGGTGTCGATTCTAGAATGCGTTTTTCTCGTATTTTTTCACTAGGAGATAGAAAGAAGCCTACTTCATGGACTCCTGCTATTATTTTGAATGAAGATGATCCCTCCCTCCCTATTTCATTAGCTCCCTTTATTTCATACAGGGACTCTACATCTTTACCTGCCAATATTTCCATTACTACACGAGGCAAATTTTGTTATCCATTTGATTCTACAGATACATGGTCTTCAGTTGAAGGATTAACTCTCCCTCCAAGCCTAGCAGATTCTAATTCGGGTAAATTAAGTATTGGTGGCGAAATATTGCTTGTTTCTTGGCAATCACTACATCATGATAAATCTCTTCTTAATGATGAAATTGAACCTTCTATAGTTATTTTAGTTGATTCTCCACAACTTGTACAGACTCAAGGCATGCTAGTTGACGCTCTAGATTCTATAAGAATTAGATTCCCTTCTTCTCTAATTTGGACTCCTGGCATTGGTGGGCCAGATAATTGCGCTCTCCTATCATGGTTAGGTGTTGATTTGTTTGATTTGTCTCGTTCTAGAAGTGCAGCCTCTCTAAATATTCTTCTCACTTCTTTAGGCCCTAGAGAAGTGGACGATTCTATGAATGAAGTGGCAGATATGGAAGCTCAATGTGAAGAGTGGAGAAAATCAATTTCTGCGACTAGGGCAGCAATAAGGGATGGTTCTCTAAGGGAATTAGTAGAAAAACAAAGTCTTTCTAGCCCAAGATCTGTTGAAAGGCTCAGAATTCATGATAAGAAAATCAGTAATCAACAGGGAAAAAGATCAGGACTTTCAAGAATATTGGGAAATAAGGCTAGATTACGTTGTAACTCCTTTACTAGTCGCTCAGATCCTTTAATTCAAGATTGGCACAAGAGAATTTCTTTTGATCATACTCCTCCTTCAAACGACGGTACTAGTCTTATTGCCTTGTTCAGCAACAAAGCCTTACAGGCTTTCACAGAGCCATCAAAGGTTCTCCAAATCTATCAATTCAAGAGATGTTCACGAAGTCATGGTCACTGCGCCATTGGGCCTTGTTCCTAGGGAACTAGAAGATATATGGCCTGCAAGTAATTATGATATTCCTGTGACAGGAGAATGGGATATAGATGAGTTGAGAATAATAAAAGAAATGTTTTTTAATTTAGTCAGTAGAGTAGGTTATTCGAGGATAATTAATCACTCTGGAGTAGATTTTGGTGAATGTGAAGTAGAAATTATTGATACTAGGAAAGATTTTTCTGCTGGTTCTAATGAAGCCCTTTCAATGCTTAATGATGAGATTAATAAGGCTGTGGAGGACTTTAAATTACCAAAAATAAAAGAAAACATCCATCGCTTAGAGAAGCTCAAATCTCTTTCTAGATTCCAACATGGAAGTGATTTATGGCTAGAGGGTTCAAAAGTTGAAGGTCGCCCTCCAATTTTTACCATAAAAAAAGACGGGATACAGTTAGCCCAATGGAATCCCAGAAGTGGTAGATTTGCATTTTCCAAATACTGTCTCAAAATTCTCGATAAACATGATA
The DNA here is from genome assembly GCA_045568235.1 of Candidatus Thalassarchaeaceae archaeon. Lineage (GTDB taxonomy): Archaea > Thermoplasmatota > Poseidoniia > Poseidoniales > Thalassarchaeaceae > MGIIb-O3. Next base: position 38,612 of record JBJLBJ010000001.1, on the reverse strand, counting down.
CTCTTCCAAGAGTTTTTTTATATCAAGATCATTCTTGGAAAGGAGATCTTTTTTCTACCAATGTTAGCGATATAAGTGGGGAAATTAGACGTGGAGATGAAGTACTAGTCTTTCAAAATAATCAACTAATTGGTTCAGCAAGAGCTGAAGCACCAGGATGGGAATGGCCAAATGGACCAGGAAGATTAGGTAAAGCACAACACCGTCTTTGATGTATTTTATCTGCATTTATATCCGTAGCGATTAAAGAGGAAGGGTTAGTCGCACGCTTATCCAAGGTGGTTATGAATGGCACGTATGCACAGCAATGGTAAAGGAAGTAGCGGCTCAAAGAAGCCTGATTCCAATGCGCCTTCGGCTTGGTCAAATAGCGACAAGAAAGAAGTAGAGAAGTTAATAGTCGAACTTTCAAATGCTGGAAATTCTACTGCTTCTATTGGTACTATCTTAAGAGATCGCTATGCAGTGCCTGATGTAAGATTGGTGATGGGAGAAAGAATTTCAAAAATTCTTTCAAAAAATGATATCACTACTACATATCCTGAAGACATGATGAATTTAATGCGTCGGGCTCTGGGAATAATTGATCATTTGAATAATAATTCTAAAGATTTGCACAATCGCAGACAGTTATCGTTATGTGAATCAAAAATACGTCGATTATCTCGTTATTACAAGAAAAATGGAACTCTTCCTGATTCATGGACATACAAAAGAGATCAATTAAGACTAATGGTAGAATAATTTTTAATAGAAGTTTTCAATTACCTTTTCTCCTTCGTTATTATGATGTATGATTTACTTCAGGACGATTTATTTGCTTCTGTTTCTGATATTTTCCTACAGTTTTCATCCCATATTAAAAATTCTAGGAAAAAAATATTTTTATTTGCACCTCCTACTTTACAGGGCGCATTAGCATTAATTCCTCTTGAAGCCGCATTATTGGATGAAAATATTCCTTACCGCCGATCATTTTCTGAAGATAATAAAAACAGTTTCCCTTGTATAAATATTTTAAAAAAAGATATCTTTTTAGGATCTAATCTAGAAAATAATGGTTCTTGCCTTGCTATCTCAAGTAAAATAGTTGATGGATTTAGTGGTGCGCATGGAGGCCGTAAACAAGGTCCATTGAATTCAATATTACAATCTCATGCGCTTGCACAGGCCATATCTCCTTCCAGCCCTAGATTGAGATATTTGCGACCATGGTCTTTATCGGGCAGTTGGATTGATGATTCTCTTGATAATACATATGATCCGATTTTTTCAAAAATTAAAGAAATTCTGGTAAATGAGGGAACTATCAAAATAGTTCCTATAACAGAAGTAAAAAAAACCATATATGGGAAATTATAGTTGGATTGATGAAACGGCGCTGATTAACTTGTCCATTTCTTGGGATGAACTTGATATAGAGAATAAATCAGTTTCAATTTCAAATCTAATTAAACCAGTATTGAATAAATCCTTACCTTCTACTGCTCGTATTGAAGAACTAGTGTGGAATTGTGTAGTTGGAAATGGTTGGCAGACTGACTTGGCAGGTCAATTATCTATACTAAAGAAAAATTGGCACCTACAAGGTGGAAGATTACATGCCAATAATTTGATAGAAAAATTATTGATAAGAGGGCATCTATGAAAATTACTCCTCAACATTAAATCTCTGATAAACTTCATTGGTAGTTTGAGTTACTCTAATGAAAGTAGTACATTTAGGTAAATCTTTGATTCTTCTCGCTCCAACATAGGAACAAGCAGACCTCAAACCCCCTAATATTGATTGAATAGTATCTTCCATCGGACCTCTGTATGGGACTCGAACTTCTTTACCTTCAGGAGCTCTGTGTTTGGCAATTTCTCCATAATGAGTTTCCATAGCCTTTGCCGATGACATTCCGTAAAATGATTTGTACATTTTACCATTTCCTCCTTCGACTATTTCTCCTCCGGACTCATCGTGCCCGGCAAACATTCCTCCTAACATTACAAAATCTGCACCTGCAGCAAATGCCTTTGCAACATCTCCTGGGGATGAGCATCCTCCATCAGCCATAACATGGCCTAGTAATCCATGTGCTGCATCAGCACATTCAGATATTGCAGACAATTGTGGATAACCTACGCCTGCCACTTTCCTTGTGGTACATACAGAACCAGGGCCAATTCCAACTTTTACTATATCAGCACCTGCAAGAATCAATGCTTCAGTCATTTCTCTTGTTGCAACATTTCCTGCGATAATTATTTTGGCAGGAAATTCTTCTCTAACTCTTTTTACGAATTCAAGAAAAATCTCTCTATAACCATTTGCAACATCTATACATATCATTTTTTAGATTTTTATTAGTTGCAACCTTTCTCCTAACAAGATCAAAACTATTTTCTGTCGAACCGCATGTTATTGCAATATATCCTGGCTTAATTCCTTGTTCCCAAGCTTCAGAATATTCTTTTGTGGAATAAAATTTCTGAGTACATGTTAGCATTTTGTATTTTTGTAAAATTTTGGCAACAGAAAATAATCCGGTGGTATCCATGTTCGCAGACACTATTGGTATACCAAACCATTTTTCATTCGAATGCCGAAAACTAAATTCACGTTCTAAATTAACATCTGATCTAGAAACAAGGGTACTGCGCTTCGGTCTTATTAATACATCATTAAAAGTTAGCTTAACATCTTGTTCTATACGCATTCAGACCTTAATTATCGAATGTACAAACACTTAAGATTGTTCTGAAGGAATTAAGTAATTATTTTAGTAATATTTTTTATTCATTTCCTTCACGAAAGATACTTATTCTTTTCATCTTCATCTGTAAATTGGATTCAATTATACTTACTATTTCTTTTGCGAATTCGGCCTTCAGGCAAGATACTTGACCTTCTTGAGTATCAATTACCATGGAGGCCAATGCCCATACTGATTCTTCTACAGGATTAGAGAACATTTCTTTCATATCTTCAATATGTAACTTAATTTCTTCGTTCATTCCTGTTAAATCAATTATTTGTTCGATATAATGTTCCCAAAGAATAATTAGATTGTTCCATTTTTTCATGTTCACCTCTCCTCTTAAAGGTGGCATTACCTCAATTAAAGCACGTGAATATAATTTACCATAAGGATCTTCTTCCAAATAACCTTCTTCTAATTCACTTACAGACGGGAATATACTTCCAAAATCTTCTGGGGCTAATGATGGTTCTATTAATGAAATAATTCTAAATCTTTCTCTGCCAATGGCATCATACAATATGTTTGTACCTTGCTCTTCCATTTTTTCAACTTTCACTAATGTGCCTATGTCAAAAGGAGTAGACCAACCATTCAACATTGTCATTGCAGGGTTAGACATGACATGCCCATAACATAAGTCATCTATTACAACATCATCTAACATTTGCTTATATCTAGGTTCAAAAACACGCATAAGCATCTTTTCTCCTGGCATTAATAATGAATTAAGAGTAAATAGAGGTATTAGTTTTTGATTATCTCGTAAGTCAACAATATCTTCAAACTTACATATATCCATGTTATCACTCTCCGCTTTCATGATATGAATAGTTGTCTATAATATTTAACAAATTTATAGTTAGTGATCCAAGAAATTATTTCAGAAATGTTTTTTGAACTATAATATAACGAGCATTTTGTGATATATTTTGGTGCTCGTGCCGGGATTTGAACCCGGGTCGTCGCCTCGAGAGGGCGACATGATGGGCCGAACTACACCACACGAGCGATAAGTTGACGTGAATGACTAATGTTTATGAAAACAGTGCATAAATCTCTCCACAATAATCTTCACTTTCACTTTCACTATACTCTCTTCTACCTTTCTTAATATGCTAATTGTCCTTCATAAGAATATGAATAAGAATATGTATGATGCCAATGAAATAATTTACAGGAAACGAGCAGAACCCTGTAGAATAGTATCTTTTGATTTATTGATTCAAACAAATGATACTACTGATACTTTAAAAAGCCAAAATAACGGTCTTTTGGTCAATGATGACGGAATATTGTCTTCTGATGATATTTGGCATCCATTACGCAAGACTATACTGCCTGTTGCAATTAATAAATCCAGCTGGAATGGTCTAGTAAAAAGATTTAATGAAAGTAAAGAAAATTCTGTGAGGGCATAAAATGTCCGGAACTAGAAGATTAAGAGAAGCTGTTCGAGTATTTCTTGAAAAACAAGGATCAGCCAATACTGTTGAAATATTTGATCATTTAAACAACCGTTTTCGGTGGGGAGCAACAATGAACCAAGTCGGGAATATCCTTGCCAAAGATATCAGGTTTGATAAAATCGGACATACTAGGGGTGAATTCCGAGGCAGTGTTTACACAGTATGTGTTTGGTCTATAAATAATGATGCTTCGGTAGTAATGAGCCAATAAGGTCAAGTTTACATAACATCTCCATAGCAATTAGTATGGGCAACACATACAAGTCATGGCTAATCCTTTTTCGTGCAGGAAATAGTTTAGGAGGTATTATTGCAGTATTTCTTGGAGCTATAATGGCACTAGAAAATATTCCACATGACTTTCTACTTTATATTACTATTTTACAAGCCTTATCTGTGTTTTCATTTATGGCGTCATGGAATGCATTAAATGACTATTTCGATTTTGAAATAGATAAAATTGGTAAGCCAGATAGGCCACTACCTTCTGGAGAAATATCGTTAAAAGAAGCAAAAATAGCAATTATTTTTCTAATGATTATTTCTTTAATCTCAATGATAGGAGCTGCTTTCTTTGCATATAACTCAAGTAATGGTTTCTATTCATGGGCGCCATCTATATTAATTTGGTTTATAGCATTAATACTTTTAATCAATTATGAGTCTGAATCAAAGTATAGTTTAAATTTAAAAAATCGTGGACTTCCAGGAAATATCGCAATTAGTGCTTCAGTTGCCATGGTTGTTTTATTCGGTTCGGCAGGAGTCTATCAATCAACAAATAGTAAAGTTATATCAATTGCAATAATTGGATTTCTTTACAATTTGTCAAGAGAAATAATAAAAGATGTTGAAGATATGGAAGCTGACAAAGGACGCAATACTTTAGCGATGAAAATCGGTCCGGAAAAAACTAGAATTACGGCATATCTAATATCACTGTCTGCATTAATATCAATTCTTCTTCCTTTTGCCTTAGATCTATTCGAACAGCAATATCTTATCTTGGTACTGCCCAGTATTCTTGTTTTATTGATGGTAAAAAATAAGCTTTCACTCGCTCAAGATTATGCGGCTCAACAATTACTCAAAAAATCATTATACTTATGCCTGGGAGCATTTACTATTATCTCATTAATTTAAAATAATTCTCTAAAAGTATGCCATGCATTTTCATTACAAATATATGTAAGGAGTGACATTTGAGCCCACATTCTATTCTCTGCTTGATCAAGTACAACACTATTCTTGGAATCAATTACCTCATCAGTTACTTCTTCGCCTCTATGTGCAGGTAGGCAATGCATGAACAAATAATCAGAATCAGCATTAGAAACTAAATCTTCGTTTACTTGGAATCCTTCGAATGCATTCTTTTTATCTTTCATGTGTTCTTCACCCATTGAAACAAAAATATCTGTGTATATTACGCCAGCACCTTGAACTGCTTTTTCAGGATCATTTGACGAAATAATTCTTGCACCGGTTTTTTCAGCAATATCGTTTGCTCTTTTGATGACCATTTCATCTGGTTCATAGCCCACAGGTGTTGCATAACTGAAGTCATGCCCCATCGACACACTAGCTAGTAAAAGGTCATGTAGGACATTATTACCATCTCCTATCCAGGTTACATGGCCATTTACCTTTTCTTTATTTTCAGTAATTGTCATCAAATCCGCAGCAGCTTGACAGGGATGATGTAAATCTGAAAGAGCATTTATCACGGGAACGGTGGAATACTTTGCTAATTCCTCTACGTCTGAATGTTTAAAGCATCTATATGTCATTCCATCTAAAAAACGTGATAATACTGCCGCAGTATCTGCTATAGACTCACTTTTTCCTAATTGTATATCATTAGAAAGTAATGTCAATGGCTGCCCTCCTAATTTATTCACTCCCACTTCAAAAGATACTCTAGTTCTTGTAGATGGCTTTTCATAAATTGATCCAATTGACATACCTTCCAATGGCCTAAAATCTTCTACAAGACCTTCTCCATTCTTAATTTTCATAGCCCAATCAATTATATCGGGAAGTTCCTTATAGAAATCATCAATAGCCAATAAATCCTTTTTTTCTTCATAATCGTTCATCTTCAATATCTCCTGCATATCCATCTCTTGTATCGCCCATTCCTCCAAACATTGTTTGAGCGAAGGTTAATACATCTGCTAATCCATCTTCAACCTCACTAGACAAAGGAATTAATCCTGGCTGAATGGCGGCATTTTGCATCATTCTCAACTGTCCAATAGCGAATTCTGCTCTCTGACTACCAGAGCGAGCATCGTTAGCCTGATTCTCTGACTCTTCATACAAAGCCACCTCTAATATATCCAAATTATCTCCCCATTCCATTATTTTTTCCAACTCTTCAGGTTCTAGCAGATCAGTTTTAGATAAGAAATTGGCAGTTGGCAGCCCTAATCTGAAATGAACTATAGAAGATAGTAGCATTTGAGAAACAAAACCACTAGGTGTTCTTGATAACATAGGGTCAAACAGGAAAACAAGACATGCTCTTCCCTGTCCTAAAACATCAACAAGATGACTTGAAGCTTCTCTGAAAGCAAATAATTCAACTTGACCAGGAGTGTCTACAATTAACATATCGCCAGATAAACCTTCAATTTGTTCAAAAACATCTTCTGCTTGTGATGCTACCAAATCTGCAGCCAATATTTGCGCTCCATTAGGTCCTAAATCATATTCACTCATAACATCCGATAAGGAAACTAAATCTCTTACATCGAACTCAGGATCATAATGGACTCTTTCTGCACCTGGATCGAGGTTAATTGCCATGACATCAACTTCAAGAAATCTTGCCCATCTTTGATAAGCAGTCACTAACGAACTCTTTCCCGCACCTGCAGTTCCAACTACAAAAATCACCGGTGGACTAGTACTGTCTTGTGCACTCATATTACTCCCAAGTGATTCATAGTTTCAAGTATTCTGTTGACAGTTGTTTAGAATAATGAACAGGTAATCGTTATACCCTCTAACTATGGGGGGTGTTTACCGCCAAGGGTTGTTTACGTATGGCTGAAAAATTTCCTCCTCCTCCTCCGGGATTCCCACTCCCTCCTCCTCCGCCTCCAGATTCGGGTTCTGATGATGATGAAAATAAACTAGAAAAAACCATTTCAGAAGTTGAAAATACTGATGAAATAGAAAATAAAGAACCCAATACAACTCCTCCGCCGCCACCTGGCCTAACTCCGCCTCCTCCGCCTCCACCTGGCCTAACTCCGCCTCCTCCGCCTCCACCTGGCCTAACTCCGCCTCCTCCGCCGCCGTCTGGCCTAACTCCGCCTCCTCCGCCGCCACCTGGCCTAACTCCGCCTCCTCCGCCTCCTCTGCCTCCTCCTAGCCTAACTCCGCCTCCGCCTGACCTGAATCTGCCATCATTATCTGATGACTTAGAGAGTGAAGATTCGAATACAAACACAAAATCGTCATTAAGTGATCCAGAACCAATAGAATCTGAATCCGAATCTGAGGGTGATTCTAATTTACAAATATCTTCTGCATTTTCTCAATTATTGGAAAATAATGAAGAAGATCCCGATGAAGAGGAAAATTCAGATGTAACTAGTACAGAATCTACAGATTCTCTAAAATCTTTAGCTGATTCATTATCAATTTTTTCTGGAGAAAACTTTCAAGAAACAGAAAATACCGCAAATTATTCTGACTCGGAATTAGAGTCGACGACGGATTCATTCTCTATAATGTATGGTTCCGAGGATCAACAATTTTCAGCCGGAGATGAGCCTAAATTCTCTATTTTAAGGCCTTCTATAGAAGTTGATTCAATTTCGGGCGATAAATTACATGCGATTCTTAAAGAATCTGAAGAATCCTCTTTGAATCCAAACGGAACAGTGAGAAACCAAAGTATCAAAGGAGAATTAATACTTAGAAATGCTAGTAAAAAACACCGTGCATGGGATATTGAAATACAATTGAATAATACTGATTCTACGGATTTCGGTGAAGCCATTATACCAATAAGAGAACTTGATGCGACTGAAGAAAAAATCATCAAATATTCTGCCAAAGGACCAAGAATGATTGTAATGACAGAATCAATAGATACAGATTCTGAAAGAAATGAAGAATCAAGCCTATCGCTTGTTTATTTGGATAATCCTCAAGATATCCTAATATCTATTGAGTTAGAGAATATATCTTCTGTACCATTAAATGATGTACAAGTTACAAGGTCTATGCCTGAATCCTTTGTTCATGCTGAAGATGCAGAATATGTCATAGAAGATGAAATGCTAGTTTGGAATATAGGACGTCTAAATCCAGGTGAAAAAAGACCATTATCTCTCTCAGTTTCTGCAAATATATCTTCTGTTGACAAAATATCTGCTGGTATTTCTACAGCAACATATTCTGCCGATGCTACAATTTCTAGATCGAAATTTGAGAAAGTAACAAGCTCAGGTAGGCAATTTTCTTATGTTAATGCCCAAGAACAAGATAGACCCGGAGTTTGGGATTGTAAATGTGTTTTTGAGAATAAATCTTCTTTTGTAGTTGCTCTTTCTGGAGCAACTGTTCGTTTGATAGGAAGAGATGAACCAATACTCGATGTTTCTGATATAAGGCAAGACATACCTCCGGAAGGAAGATGGGATTCTATGATAAAAAGAGTTGAATCAGAAGAGCAACCTAGTTTTACTCAAGAAGTTAGATATTCAATACTTCCAAGAATTTCTGTCGAATCCAAAGGTAAAGTTTCTTTAAAAGAACAAAAATTAACTATACTCGATGCAATTGTAAACAAAAGATATGATAAATCCAGAATCAAGTCTTATGTCTCTTCTGATATCGAAGCAGTAATAACTATCGAAAACACAGGTTCTGCAATTATGAATGTAGTAAGGATATTGGATGATATACCAGGAATCTTCAATCCACCATCTCACAGCCAAATATCTATAGAAATAGAAGGTCTTGATCTGAAACCAGAACAATATCAAGTTGAAATTATAAACGGCATTCAGATCGAAGAAAAACTCATTTCCCCAGATTCTAATGGGCATGGCCTACGTGCAACTATCGGAACTTCAGCTCCTCTAGGGCTCAGGCCAGGTAAAACAATGATAATTCGATATCCCTTACATTCTCCAGACCCTTCTCCTCAAAATAAGTTACTTTCAGCACCTGTAAAGGCTTATTTTAGTTCAGAACGCTTTGGACCCGTTGCAGAAAGAATGGTAAAGAAACCTCCTCAAATAAGGGTTGTTCATCGTCGAAGAAATATAAGTACAGGAAAAGAAGTATTTCCCGGTGGCGGACTTGGCAAATATGAAATAATGTTGATGTTTGATAACAATTCAGATAGTGCATTAGAAGATTTAGCTTTACATGACGTAGTTCCTGGTACTTTTTCAATTGAAAATTCTAGTGTACGTTCGTCTTTAAGTGGTGAAAGAGAGGCATCCACTACAAAAGAATCTGCCAGAGAAGGAACGCACGTTACTTGGGCAATTGGTAGGATAGAAAAAGATGAAAGAATCGAAGTAGTTTATGTAATTCAAGGAGATCCAGAGTCAGAATACAAGATGTCTGATGTTCAAGATTTTCATGGGGCAACATTTGGAGAAGAAGTTGATGAAGATCCAAATCTTCCTGAATGGGTTGAAGAATCAACTTCTAGTACGCCACTAAGTGCCAATAATGATGTTATATTATATCCTGAATCAAAAGACTTTGAAGAACAACCTATAGAAGAAGAAACTACAGAAGAAGAAACTGCAGAAGAAGAAACTGCAGAAGAAGAAACTGCAGAAGAAGAAACTACAGAAGAAGAAACTACAGAAGAAATTGCTGAGGAAAATAAAGAAGAGACTAGAGATGCCATAGATTCTATCCAAGAGTGTCCTACTTGTGGTTCTGAAAATCCTATCGGCTCTTCAAAATGTATTTTGTGTGGCTTTTCTTTCGCCCAGTAATGCCTTTTTTTGAGATTTAAACCGAAGTGTTCATTCTAGATTGTTACGACCGTATATTCATGGTTACCGCGGAGCCTAGTGGGGATGCTCAAACTGAAGCTATGTCAGCTATGCTTTTTCCTATGCTTTTTTTAATTGGAATGATGGTTCTTTTGATGTTTTTTCCTGGCTTCAGAGATCTATTATCAGATAGTGCAGGAACTGTAATAGAGCCCATGCTACCTTTCCATAACCAATATTTCATTCCAACAGTATTCTTCTTGGGATCTTCTATAATGATTGTTAACACAATTATAAGGTCATTTTTCTTAGATCCAATTAGACAAGCGCATTATTCTCATAGGTCTAGGCAAATAGGTCAAAAAACAAGAGAAGCTAGAATGGCTAGAGATATGGCTACTACGGAAAAAATGCAGAAATTACAAATGCAAATGATGCCTGAACAAATGGCTATGCAGGCTGCAATGATGAAGCCGATGATGTTTACTATGATTTTCATTATTGCTATTTTTAGTTGGATGGCAACATCGACTGAAAGTTTTAGAGTTGATTATGTAAGTACGCCATGGTCAGCAACATGGAATTTCGAAAATAAAGTGTTTTGGATATTCCCTGCGTGGATTGCGACGTATATATCCATGAGTGCACCATTGGGAAGAATAGTAGATAGGCATATAAAACTAGTAAGATATAAGTCTCATCCGTTAGTAACAGCCGGTGAATCAATACCTGAACCTCTATTGTATTTATTGGAAGAAAGTCGTACAAATAAGAATAATAGCCCTCGTAATCAACGTACCCAGAGAAAACGTGCCGGGCCTAGGAAAACCGGTGATTCTAATAATTCTAAGAGGTCGTCAGGAAATTTACATGTTGCACCTCCAAAGGATGGCACAACTTGTAAGTCATGCAGTTCAGACATGGTCTACAGAACATCAACCGGTAAGTTACGTTGTGAAATGTGTCGCTATGAATGGAGATGATATCTTTGCCCAAAGTAACTATTAGTGGCCCTCCAGGCAGTGGAACTTCAACTCTTGTTTCAAGATTATCTAAAGAAAGGAATTGGAATTACATCAACGGTGGTGAGATATTTAGATCTGCCGCATTTGAAAGAAATATAAGTATAGAAGAATTTAGTGCTTTATGTAAGAATGATTTAGATGCCGATAGATCTTTAGATAATACTCTAAAACAAATTATGACTTCTCCAAACTCTCCAGAAATTATTGAGAGTAGATTATGCGGATGGTGGGCTCAAGAATTAAAATTAGACTGTATTAAAATTTGGATTTCTGTATCTGACATTGAAAGAGCAAAAAGAATCCAAAATAGAGAAGGAGGGGAATTTAATGCTTGCCTAGAAAAATCTAGAAAACGCCAAAAGGACGATATGGATAGATATGAGACTCTTTATAATATTGATTTGGATGATTTATCTCCATATGACCTTATAGTAGAGGCAGATGACAAGAATGAAGATGATGTATTTCAAATTGTAAATAATTATTTAGGGAGTTAGGATTATGTCAAATCAAGATTATTGGATTTTTGATGATTCCGCAGAAACTAATCATAAGTATGGGTGTCCACCAAATAATCGTAGTATTACAGAATTACTTGATTCAGGAATCATTTTGGTGAATAAACCATCTGGTCCGACTAGTCACCAATTGACTGCTTGGGCAAGGGATTTACTGGGACTGAATAGACTTGGTCATGGAGGTACTTTAGATCCATTTGCAACAGGATTACTTACTTTGTTATGTGGAAGAGCCACTAAAATAACTAATGTTGTCCTAAATTCAAATAAAAGTTATACTGCTGTTCTCAGATTTTCTGATGCCATCGCAAGTGAAGAATTAGAAAATGTCCTAAATATTGTTAAAGGAGAAATATATAATGTCCCTCCAAAAGACTCGGCCGTTAAGGTACAAGTCCGTACAAGAATGATATTTTCTAATGAATTAATTGATTTTGACAAGGATGGCAAAATAGCAATAATTCATGTTTCTTGTAATGCAGGTACTTATATTCGAACTTTAGCAAAAGATATTGGATTACTGCTAGGAACAAAATGTGACTTAACAGAGCTCCACAGAGACAATACAGGAAACTTTAATGAAAGCATGGCATGTACAATGCATCAACTAACTGATGCTGTATTTTTATGGAATAATCAAGGTGATGATCAAGGCCTTAGAAAACTAATATCTCCAATTGAATCAGTATTGAGAAATTTGCCAAAAGCATATGTAAAAGATGGAGCGGCATCAGCCGTTTCTCATGGAGCACCTCTTGCCAGGCCAGGATTAGTTAAAATAGAAAAGGGAATTAAAAAAGGCGATACAATCATAATCATGAGTCTAAAAGAAGAAGCAGTTGCAATAGCTAATTTAGAAGTAGACTCAGACAATTTAATCGATATCAAATCAGGACAAATTGCAACATCACAATCTGTATTAATGACTCCGGGAACTTATCCTCAGACTTGGTCTACAAAGTAATATACGAATTTTAAATCAATTCGTGTTCTTCATAAACCCATTCTTCCGTTTCTAAACGAATTTTCAGTTTCATCATTTTTTTCACACACCACTAAGCTCATTGGCCACACAACCTGAGAGCGTAGTAAGTATATTTCGCCACCAATCCTGATATAACTATTCCCTACTTTAGAGTGATTATCGGCCATACGTATTGTTTTTTTAGATTGAAATAAATTATTTTATCTTCTCAAATTCTCTTTTGATCTTTTTTGGACCCATTTGCAATACTGCAAATGCTAAAGTCATCACGGTAAATGACGAAATAATAATTATCAATTCTCTATCAATTTCATTATTCTCTCCAGAATCTATGCCTACGACTTCAATGAAAATGGTCATTAGATTATTTTCCTCATTCGTTTCCAATATTTCTGTTGTACTGTCAACTTCTATCATAATTTCTATTCCTTCACTTTGATAATCAAATTGTGTATCGCAAGTTGAAATTCCTAATCCTCCTGGGGCAATCTTTTCAATAGTATCTTGTCCAACCAAAATACCATCAACATTACATTGAACATTTATATTATTGGCCTCTGTTCTCCCTAAATTTCTCACATATGAAATTATTTGTACTATGTCTCCTTCTTCTAAGATATCGTATTTTACTCCACTCTTTGTAACTTCAATCTCATCTACAGATAGGTCTGGTTTTGCTGAAACTACAACTTCTATTGTTTCTCTTATTTCGAATTCCCCGTCACTAATAACTATCTCAACTTTGTGAGTGCCACTCTGTACTGGTGTTAGTACTAAATTACGAGACGGATCAATAGTTGCCCAACTTCTACTTGTTGAGATAAATAATTCTTCAGTATCTACATCAATTATTGAAATATTTACAATTTCTGTTTCTCCTAATTCTACATAAGCAGTTAGCGGTAGATTACTAAGAACTGGAGAATCGTGTACTGAATTTATTCTTATTTTAAAAGTGTCATCCCAAGTATTACCTCTTTGATCAATAATACTAATATTTATGTTAGTCTCACCATATTTGTTCTCTACTGGTTGTATCCTTAAATCACCACCTTCCGATGAAACCTCTACTAACTCTTCATCCATGCTAATTGCAGTTAAGATAAAATCCTCCTGACCTGTAATGTCATCTTCACATCTGGTTGATATCGGCATAATTAAACCACCTTGATCTTCATCTATTTCTAAATCATCCATTTGTATACATTCTGGGTTGTAATCCCATTCAATGTGAAAACCTCCTTCAATTCCGATTGATCTAAGGTGTAGAACAGTTGTTTCACTGGTCCCATCCGATGCCCATTGAAATCTTGTAGCGATACCAACTTCAAAATCTCCCCTCTTCTGGAAATGCAAATCCAATTGGAATAGAATATGAGAAATTACCTATTCCTATATTCATAGAAAATACTAATTCATCATCAATAGCAAACAAAACTTGTGAAGAGTTTGATAGGCCATCAGTTTTCCCTGTCACTCCTCCCTCTATTATTAGCACGGGGTCATTAATATCTATCCTTATTTTTTCTATGCAACCATCGTGAACTAAAATCTTCAAATCTATTTTTTCTCCTAATATAGGTAACAATTCTCCAGAATTAATACTTTGGAATGTTCCATCACTTTTTTTGTATTTCAATGTGAAATTACCATCTCCATAGGAATGTATCCTTCCAAATTCCTGTGAAGGAGGTTTTTCTATTTCAGTTATATCCCAAATCCCATCTTCTAACTGTTCTTCCTTTTCTAAACCACAAGTAGAATAAATTAATTTTTCAATACTTCCTTCATATGGTCCAAAGTCAATGATAGGTAATTCATTACTTGATACTACCGTTTCTGCTTTTACGTTCTCAAAGGAATACCATGGTTGATTATATTTTACTCTAATTCCTACTGCGTCTACTCGAACTTCAGAATCATCCGGTCCTATATTATCTGAAGCATAATCTATTGTGAACTGTGTATCTTCTATTTTCTCCCAGTCCCATTCTACCAAATCATCCAATGATATGACTAACGGATTATTCATCCGATTGAGTCCTCCGGGAGTATCGACATTTGTTAATACAGTAATTAATTTATCAGATCCATGATTTTGAAGTTTTATGTAAACTTCATCTTGATATAATTCTTCAGGAATACTGATGTGTAAAACTACTGATACATTTTCAATTATGTAAGTATTGAAACTTGAAAAATCATACCCACTCATAGTTATATCAGGCCCTTTTGACCATGTATAAAATGAGTCTGGATTTCCAAGAGTATTATTGGAATTAGTAATACTAGATGTTGCCCATTCTGTATGGGTTACAAAATTATCCGGCCTAGAGTGAGTTATTGATAATTCATTATCTGCAACCATTCCGACACTGTATTCAGCTATATTAGTTGAAAAACCAGATGTAGATGAAATTTCCCATTCTTCTGAATCTTGAAAATTTCCACTTTCCAGTAATTCTATCTCTTCTACAGAAATTACTTCATCAGCACTGTAAATAGGTAGAGGAAATAGTAAACCCAAGATTACAATCACAGTAAACAAACATTGTTCTCTCCACTCCATGATACTTGCGTAGGAGTGCTATGCTTCAATACGTTGGTATAATAGTGTAAATATTTTGAACATACGATTGATAAACGTTACATATTGCGCTAAGCATACATACGGCTGTGATGGTGTAATGGTTAGCACGGTGGGTTGTGGTCCCGCCGGTCCGGGTTCAATTCCCGGTCACGGCCCCATGTCAATTTAGAAAATCTTCATCTATTGAGTGCCCCATCCTATCTACTTTCGTAACTAAATAATCTTTATTTTCTTCAACTACTCCTACAATTAGTGGAACTGTCTCTTCAACTTCTATGCCAAATTTATTCAATTGTTTTACTTTCTCAGGATTATTCGTCATAAGAGAAATTTTCTCGATTCCAATTGAATTAAGTATTACTGATGCAATATTATAGTTCCTTGCATCTACTGGATGTCCTAGCATTAAATTAGCATCATGTGTATCTGCGCCCTTATCTTGTAAGTTATATGCCTGAATTTTAGCATGTAGGCCGATACCTCTTCCTTCTTGACGCAAATAAACCAAACAACCCCAGCCCTTTTCTTGTATTTGCTTTAGTGCAGTATCTAATTGTGCGCCACAATCACATCTAAGACTACTGAAAGCATCTCCTGTAAGGCATTCAGAATGTACTCGAACTAGAACAGGATCCGGGCCAACCATATCGCCAAGCGTAAGTGCTACGTGATCAAAGCCAGTATCTTCTTCATGAAAGACTCTGATTCTAAATTCGCCATGAATTGTTGGTAGTTTTGCATCCGCAGGAACTTTAGTTTCGGATACTATCTCCCGTTTCTCCATACACTCACCAAACACTATTCATTTATTGAACCATCTAGTACACAATATCACTTAAGGAATAGTTTTTTTAATTCTAAAATGATATTCTCCAGATTTTTCCGTAACACTTTCTAATTTAACTCCCATCCTTTCGCAGAGTGACGGTATATCGTGCAATGTTTCTGGATCATCACATACTAATTCAAAGATAGATTCTTGATGTGTAGAATTGATTGCTTTCCTTAATTCATGGACAGGTATTGGACAATAAAAACCCAATAAATCAAGATAAATTATCTTTTTATCGATATTATCACCCTATTTTTCATTCTTTTTCATGTAATGAATTGCTGTTGCCTCAGCTAAAGTTTCCTCTTTTGTAAATCCCTGCCTTTGCAAATCCTCTGTTTTAACCATCTTTGTGGCTTCCATCCATTTTTTGTGAAAAACTCCTTTTTCCCAATCTTCTAAGAACATAGGTCTGATGTATGAAGACCTGCATACAGATCTGGTATTTCCTAAGTCAGCCGCAACGGTATCTACAACTGCCAGCATTGTAGCCATTCTTTCTTTCTCGGTCTTTCCGGGTAATTTAGAATTCTGTGCTAACTTAACCAATCCCTCAGGCCTCTTTAGCCTAGCACCTTTCCATTCTATCATTGGTTCAAATTCATGAGGGTTATCTAATTCATTCCACTC
The DNA here is from genome assembly GCA_045568235.1 of Candidatus Thalassarchaeaceae archaeon. Classification (GTDB taxonomy): domain Archaea; phylum Thermoplasmatota; class Poseidoniia; order Poseidoniales; family Thalassarchaeaceae; genus MGIIb-O3. The sequence continues at coordinate 21,835 of JBJLBJ010000001.1, read as the reverse complement.
TTCATATAATTTCGGTATTTTTAGTATTTCTTCCTCAGTAGCCTCAGTAATTAATGCCAGTCTCGCGCCTGCCTTCCAAGTAGCAGCCCATGTCCTGAAGTTCTTTGCAGTATATCCTTTCTCTGTAGCTTCTTGAATATATTTATTTACATGATCTGCCTTTATGTCTACAATATTTCCCATATCATCGCTATAACTAAATAAATCCGTTTCTTCATCATTATCTCCTAAAGCTTTTGATTCCTGAATCATTTTTACGATATCATCATCCCTGATTAATAGTTTCCATGGCTTTCCTGATTTCCCTGTAAAACTGAATATTGCATCTATTCTACCTTCAATAGCCTTTTTTCCTTTCAAAAGAGTAAAATGCCCCTTTGTTATTGTTGTAAGTCCATATGATTCATTTTCTGCTGCGTATTGGTCTGATCCAACTCGGATATGATATCTATCCATTAAGTATATTACAAGCGCAACCGCTTTGTGAAAAGGAAAATTTCCTTTTTGTGTTCTCATTTCCAAATCGCCCCAATACCGATCTCTTATTTCTTGGAGTGCAACGCCGAATTCATCAACATCATCAAACTTCATATCCGCTCTTTTCTTTATCCAATCTGGGTGATATCTATACTGCAATCTTCCTTTATCATCCTTTCCAGTAGCTTGAATGTGTCCTTTTGAGTTACTATCGAACCATACATCTGTCCAAGCAGGAGGAACTGCAAGAGAGTTTAGAAATACTATTCTTTCCTCATCTTTCAAAATCTTGCCATCTGGGTTAATATATTTCCACTCTATCTTTATTTTATCATCTTCTTCTGACTTAATTTCTATTTTTTCCCTACTTATTCCAGGGACTTTTCTATTTGATATTTTCAAGCCAGCACTTTTCGCAGAGGTTGCAGTATCTATCTCCATAAACACCGGATGTGTAGGAGGGCTAAATCTATTACGAAAATTAATCGGAGAATTGAGCCAATAAACTCTCAAGATTCCTTATATCACTCTCTATAGTTTCTCTTTCGATACGTTTCAAATCCCCTTGTGACAACTGCGCCTGAAGATATTCCAAATCTTCTTTCATACTCTCTCTCTCATCTTTAACTCTAGCTTCGTCCCTTTCCATATTCATAGTAGCTATGTGCTGTCTGCTAGCTTTTCTTCTACTACGCCTACCAAGGGCTGATTCATCATTATCTAACTTCCCGGAAGCATCAAATCCAAATGGAGACATCTTCTGAGAAAGTTCTACTGATACAGGATATGGAATACTTATACTTTCAATTCCAAAGCGAACATCAATTTCTCTTAATAACCAGTCTTTAGCCAAGAATTCATCACTGTAATCTTCTATCCAAGCATAAAGTCGGTAAACTTTTGCATAATCTCCCAATTCTCTTAGCAGTACCATTGGTTGAGGATCAGATAATACATATTCGCACTTACCTGCAACATTTGAGATTACTTGTTTTACATGAGCAGAATTTTCATCATAATCTACTCCTATATCGATCCTTAGGGAGACTCTTGTAGCTACTCCATCTCCTCCTCCTCTTGCGAAATTAGTAATGGTAGAATCTATGAGCCTATTATTTGGTATGATAACTAATTGTTCTGAAATTGTAATTATTTTCGTCGACAATATTCCGACTGAAACTACATTACCCATCACTCCATCTACTTCTATCCTATCTCCAACTTCAAAGGGCTGGTCAATAGCAAGCATGAATGAATTTACTATATTGCCTAGGGTTTGCTGAACTGCAAGACCAATTATTAGCGAGAATACTGCTAAAGATGCCAATATTCCTAGTAATTCTATTCCTATGGTATTCAGTGCCAAATTCAATCCAATAAACCAAATTACAGCCCTAGAAATAAACACCATTATTGGATTGCCACCAGTAACTGTTACTGATCTATTTACAGTATATTTCTCAAAAATTGCAGGGACTACATACTTTATGCCAACGCTAATCAGAGAAGTTGTTAATAGAATATAAGATGCAGAGAAATAAGGCTCTATGCCTGAATAAAATGCACTATCGCTACCACTATCAATCCAATCGATTGATAATTCTAAACCGGCACATAAAACAAATATGTACAGCCTATTTGTTACTGGGCCTAAAGCTGCATTATCCCATTCATTCTCAGTTTTTTTTACTATTCTCCATGCTAGTCTAGAGAATCCAAATCTAACGGCGAGTATTGCGATAGAGATAAGAATAATACTAAATCCAATTTGATACAGAAACCCCATTTCTTCTATATCGTCCAATCCATCAGTTAATGAAGATAACACACTTTCTAATTCACCTGCCATGTTAGTTCCTCTATTCTGTCCCTACCAATTTCTATTAAATGCTTATCTCTTAACTTTCATCGACATTAATGAAATCATATGCCTGTTTCGCCCATTCATCTCTTCTAATTCTTCCAGGGAAGAATTCTATAGCTACATTTACTTGTTCTTCAATTTCAAAATTCATATTTGCAATCTGTCTAAATGTGTATATTCCTAATGCATTTAATTTTTCTTCTATAAATGGACCAACTCCTTTGATTTCTTGAAGATTATCTCTCTCAATAATTATAGCACCTAATGGTGGGTTTTTTGTTATGCCACTTACTCCAATTAATGTATTATCTTTCTTTCCTTCCCATTTTAGTATAATATTACCACTTGGATCATAAATATATGCATTACCACTATCAGGGAATGAAGAGGCATCAGATAAGGTTATACTAGTAGATTCAGTTGTAATTTCGGAAACAATATCTGAAGTTGCTGCAATACCAATTGTAGCAAAATCAATGTTTTCAGCCTTTTCTGCTACTCTTTCAAGTAACTTACGTTTCTTCTCTTCAGCAGCAGCAGCCTTTTCAGCAGCAGCTCTTTCTTCTTCATTCATCTTTTCTAACGCTCTTTCGGCTTCTTCTTGAGCAATTCTTACGGCTTCTTCTTGAGCCGCCTTCAAATTTGCTCTTACAGCAGCAGCCTTTGCAGCCGCCTCCTCTTCAGCAGCCTTTGCAGCCGCCTCCTCTTCAGCAGCCTTTGCAGCCGCCTCCTCTTCAGCAGCCTTTGCAGACGCCTCCTCTTCAGCAGCCTTTGCAGACGCCTCCTCTTCAGCAGCCTTTGCAGCAGCAGAGGTTTCCATAGCAATTGCAGCTTCTCTTTCAGCTTCTGCCAACGCTCTTTCAGCTTCAGCATTTGCTTCAGCAGCTTTTCGTTCCGCTTCCGCTGCTACAGCAGCCGACATGGCAGCGATTTTCGATGCTTCGACTTCTTCATCAGTCAAATCTTTGGGAATAACTACTTGAACTTCCCATTTGAAATATACTGATGCTTTTCCAACTCTGATGAATGCCATATATTTTTTATTTTCAGAACTCATATTAAAATCATTAAATTGTAATCTAAATTGAGTTTCGCCTCTAGAATTAGCTTTCATATTATTCATATTGAATCGACCATCGTCATCGTCAACTGATAGATTTATGAAGTCTATTTCTAGTCTCGGAGTGATATTTGTAATCTTAATTAACTCTTTACTTTCTACACTTCCTCCTGCTCTAACATTCTTTATTGTTTTGAGAATGAATGGGTCATCATATTCTCCAGAGCCTCCTTCAATCTTAGGAGAGGAGCTAGTATATGGCGGTTCAGGGCCTCTAATCTCTTCATCATTGATGCCGAATGGATTGGCCAACCAAAGAAGTAAGAGCAACAATAGTATTAATGGGAAACAGCAGATCCACAATATTTTTGGAACATTTTCAATTCCTACCCCTTCAAGCCTGTCACAGATTCCATTATCATCATCATCAATTGGTATATGAGTACTATTTTTAGGATCTGTTGAACAATCAATCTCTCTGGTATCATTCCAGCCATCATTATCATCATCATCATCTTCTATGAGGTCCATTAATGCACATTCAGCAGAGTTAACTGCATATTGACATGTTACTTCATCAGGTAAACCATCGCCATCTGTGTCAAGCCATGCAGTAGAATCGTTGGCAAAATCATCTATCAAATCTGCTCTTCCATCTCCATCATCATCATCATCAATCATAGCACATTTACCATCATTATCGATATCAAGTGGATATGATATTGAATCAAATGGTGAAGTTCCACATTCAAGTTCATCTGCATCTGTCCATCCATCTTCATCACTATCGGTGTTATTAATGACTTCTGGTAAAATATCAAAATCAACAGTATATCTAAATTCATATTGTCCATTTGTTGCTTTAATTGTATGTGAATATTCTAAGATTAAGTGATTGAACTCTTTTAGTGGTATGCCTGAAATTATTCCTGTTACATTATCTATTCCCAATCCTTCTGGGAGTTGCGGAGTTACACTATAGTTTAGGATATCTCCTCCCGTTGGGGCAATTATAGGTACAATGGGTTGTATAGCTTCTCCTACTGTCGCTACTATCTTGTCATTTGGATAAAAGAACAATATTGGAGAATCATCAACATCATCTAAAAAGTCGCATAAATTATCAGAATCCATATCTCCTGGGAAATCATAAAATTCTAGTGAGTCTGTACCACATAACTCTTCAACTTCATCTGTCCACCCATCTCCATCATCATCTTCATCTAAGTAATCAGGAATTCCATCTAAATCCGTATCTAAATGTTGGGCAATTATTGAAACATTATAAGAATCAATATAGATTGAATTACTAGCAGTTATTTCAAATATAGTCAAGTCGATATCGATATTTGGTGTACCAGAAATAACTCCATTTGTAGTATTGAATGTTATTCCTCCAAACATTCCCGGTACTATACTCCAACTGGTTACATTTCCTCCAAAAATCATTGGTTCGAGGTACAAATAATCTAAATCCACAGTTAAATTGGCATAATCATCTAAGTAAATTAATTCAAAGTCCGAATCATCAATGTCTGCAATTGAAGCCCTGAGTGTAATTACAACTGAATCACTGTGTTGTGAGTTATTCGCCCAAATTGTGAATGTGGAAAGATTGAATTCATTTATTGGGGCTCCAGAAATGATTCCAGTCCCTACAGAATTTAACGATCTATAGGCAATTCCCTTGTCGAAATATAATCCTTCAGGCAATTCTGGATATATTTCCCATTCTCTCACATCTCCTCCATATGTTGTTGCTACAAGTACATCCATTGGTTCATTGACAAATAGATTCTGAGCAATGCTGGAATATGTGAGGTATATCGGACTGTCATTTACGTCATCAAGACCATCACATACACTATCTCTATCATTGTCAGTTGGGTAATCAGTTTCATCTATGGTATCGGTTAGACAAGTTATCTCATCAGCATCCAACCAACCATCATCATCGTCATCATCGTCAATTTCATCAGGAATTCCATCTCCGTCAGTATCCAGTAATATGGATAATATTTCGATTACATATTCTGATGAGTGCAGGGAGTTATTTGCCCAAATAGTGATATTTAGAGATTCAAATAATGATGTTGCCATACCCGTTATTGCTCCCGTATTATTGCTGAAAATTAAGTCATCAGGAAGCTCTGGATAAATTTCCCAAGTAACTACATCTCCTCCAAATACCAATGGATGCAAAGCATCTGTAGTTTGATTGACTATGTATATTACTTGTTCAACTCCATATGATAGGTATACTTGACTATCGTTTATACTATCTTGTCCATCACACAAACCATCTCCATCACTATCAGTTGGAACTTCTGTTTCATCCAAAGCATCTGTTAAACAGATTATCTCCTCAGTATCTAACCAACCATCACCATCATCATCTTCATCAGTCTGATCAGGAATTCCATCTCCGTCAGTATCCAATAATGATGAAGTAATTGTGATGTCAAATGAATCTGAATATGCCGAATTATTAGCCCAAATAGTATACAATGTGGCATTAAAGGTTGTAATTGCCATTCCAGAAATAATTCCATTACTAGGGTTAAGTAATATATCAGATGGTAATTCAGGGGAAACTTCCCAACTAGTTATTGCTCCACCAGAAGTTACAGGAACAAGTGGAGTAAAACTTTGATTTACTGTGATATTTAGATTATCTGTTAAGTACGAAATTACAATGACTGAATCATCTGATTCATCTAATATGTCGCAAATTCCATCATTATCCATATCTGAAGGTACATCAGTATGGTCTAAAGGATCATTTCCACATGATATCTCATCTGAGTCAAACCATCCGTCATTATCATCATCAAAGTCTGTTATATCTGGCACTCCATCTCCATCTGTATCTAATAATACTGAGATATTCAATTCCGCATTTGCAGATTCTCCAGCAGATGTGTTTGCCCAAATTGTATATATCGTTCCATTCATTATATTCTCAGGCGTTCCCCATATTGTTCCATTATTCTCGCCAAATTCCAATCCATTTGGCAAATATGGAGTAATATTCCATGATTCTGGCGCAGAACCAGAGGTTTGTCCTGCGAATGGTTGCATTTCACTTCCATTAACGAGCTGCAAGGTTGAGGTAGGGAATGTAAGGCTAATGCCACTTCCAGTCACAATCAATGTAAAGTTAGTATATGCTGTTCCTCCACTATTAGTTGCCCAAGCAGTATAATTTACTCCTGCAGTGGTTAATCGTGGAGTTCCGTATATTCTCCCTGACTCTGTGTCAAATGACAGTCCTAAGGGAAGACTGGAGGGAGAAATTCCAAATGAAGCTACAACTCCTCCTCCTAAAGTAGGATGTACATTTACTACGGTATCTCTGCCTACTGTTACTGTTCCATTTTCATATTCTATTGTCGCTATTGGTTCATTAATCGTAAAATTGAAATTAATATTTCTGGTTGCACCATCACTACTTACTTGTAACATAAATGTTGATGCTGTTAAATTAACCGTCGGAGTGCCCCATATTGTTCCATTATCATCGCCTAATTCTAATCCTTCAGGTAACTCAGGAACTATTTGCCATGAAATTATACTTCCATTAATCTCTGCTGGTATTATTGGAGATATTGGAGTCCCTCTTTCAAATACATATTCGGTCTCATTATATGTTACAGTAGGTTTACCATTGCCGATTCCAAACGATATATTGAGTATATGATTTCCAAAGGTTGTATCATTAACCCATATGGTGTAATTGACCATTGAAGAATTAGTCAATGGTGTTCCTGTTATTTCTCCATTTCCGGTATTAAATGCCAAACCATCTGGTATTTCAGGATAAATTGCAAATGAATCTATATTGTCACTTGTCCCTCTCTGAATAGCACCGAGTCCCTTGATTTTAAATCTCATTAATTCACCTGATACTGGCATTTTTCCATCTATGGTATGTTCTACAGTATCCATGAAGAACAAATCTCTGTAATAGTAAGATCCTGAATAATACACATATTCAGAACCATAATATAGACCAGCTGATGAGGTATATGCTGTTGCTTTTAGATTATCATTTGAATCAAAACAAACATCTTGCCATCCAAATTGATAAGTACTACTAGGATTATTATAATGCGTAAAATTCTCTCTGAAGTCTGTATTAAGATTCGAGTCGGTTCTAATAATTCCATGGAAGGAGGCATAGTATGATGCGTGATTGCCAACAAATAGCCATAACCTATCCTTTGAGTCAACTTTCATATCGCTTCCTTTATGCCCATTAGATAATGCACCGTTAAGGTAACATATTTCTCTGCTACTTTGAACAGTATAATCATCTTTATTTATTTTGAATAGGACTAGGTCATCATATTCACATGTGGTATTCAGCCAGTAAGAAACTCCATTTATTGTCATTTCTGTAGCATCATCTGTAACTAACAATGAAATTATCAAGTTACCACTAGATATTTTTTCCATCATTAAATAAGTTTGGCTATTATCAAACAAATTACTTTCTTCGTGATTGGAAGTTATAATGATGCCACCAGTCCAATTACCAGATGAATTTATGTTCCCTAATATTGCTTTATTGCCAGTATCTGCAATATAATGTTCACCCAATTGAACATTTCCAAATGCTTTCATTAATATGCTCACCGTTCCATTATCATGAACTACCATATCTTCCAAGGTATTATGACTCCCATGCAAGGAGTTAAAACTTTGAAACCATGAAAAGTTTCCATTTGCATTCATTCTTACAATGAATGGCCTATAGTAACTGTAATATGTTCCATCTTCTGTATATGTTAAATCTCCAATTCGAATTGTTCTATAAGACATGCTCGACGTTGTAAAATATAAACTTCCAGCGAATGTCAATTCACCTGTAGAATTATTCACACTAATCTGACTTAAACCTGCTCCACTGGAAGAATACATATGCCCTAATACAAAAACTGTATAGCCCCCAGATGGATTGTAGATGTCTTTCGCCCATCTTATTTCTCCATCATTATCGAAAGATATCGTATAAGCTGCATTCCTAGAAGGCAAGTCCCAATCATCACCAGGTAGATTTAGATCTCCTCCGTTTCTGTGTCCAATAACATATAAGTTACCTGCATCATCTAAGGTCAATCCTCCTTCATAACAACCACTACTACAATCTAAGTGCTTTACCCATGCCCATGTTGAATTACTATATCTTTTAGCTACTATAAGGTCATAATAATTAATACAACTATTAAATGAATTATCTACAGCCCCATCTGTCGCCCATTCCGAGATATATTGACAATGTCCATAATAATACAGGTTTCCTTCAGAATCATATGCATTAGACATCTCTTTTATTCCATTTGATAAACTTTGATATCCATAATAACTACCATATCCCGCATAATGAGAGGGCTTTGAAGTTACATATATGATTAAAGAGTAAGGATAAGATGAATCAGAGCTATTAGAATATATGGTGTAAGTAGTACCTTCTAAATCCGAAATAATTGGCGTTCCAGATATGATTCCCGTTGTGTTATTTATGGTTAATCCGGATGGGAGTGAAGGAGCCCAAACTTCCACTAATTCTTGACCTCTAAACGTAGGCGTTACACTATCTTCTTCGCCTTCTGTGAAAACAATACGGTCAGTCTCGTATTCAATAACTGCATATTGCAAATTATCACATATCCCATCAGTATTGGAATCGCCGGGACTGTAACTATATTCTGGGAAATTTAACGGACTTTTATGGTGAATTAATGCACTAGGCTGACTTCCATAAGAAGACATCAAGAATATATCATCAAATTCATTAAATCTCAGTGTGAGTTTACTGTATGTTTGTGAATACGTCCACGAAGTAATTCCTGACGCATTGTAAACTTCTACATTAGTCCAATCAGATCCTTCAAGGGTTGAAAGCATTAAAACGTCTGAGGATTGATTCAGCCAAGCTATATGAGGTATACCAGTTGAATTTGATGATATCGTAACACCTGCATTAGACCCTGTTGCTTCTGCAATAACTTGGCTACCCCATGAGCTGCCATCATATGTTCCAATCACTAAATTAGTAGTATTATACATTGCAGCATAAATTGTTCCATCATTTGATACATGTAAGTCGGCATAATAATCTGAGGCATCTGAATAATCGGTAGCTGAGTATTGGGATGTACTTTGATTTCTATTTAGAATTAATTCAGGCTCACTCCAATCGACTGTAGTCGAACCTGACATAGAATTTCCAAGATCGGCATATGAGTGGTAAAATCCAACAGGTAAGTCCGAATTTCTTGCATCTAAATCAACTTGTAATAAATGTAGCCTTCCATTAGGGCCAAAAATCATTTGACCTCCGGATGCCGATATTGGCGTATCAAAATTGAAATTTATTCCTGTGTTTAAATAACTACCATATACTCTATTGCCACTACCGGTATTATATCTTACAACCATTTGACCATCTTGACTTATCGTTAATTCACCTCCATTGGAGGATTGAGTCATTACTGATGCTTCTGGCATATTGCTGCTCGATAATAGACTTCCATTCAGTATTGCACCTTGTCTTATGCGATATTCATTAGCAACGAATAATGTTCCATTTTGAGACTCTACATCAAAATGATTATATCCATTTGCGTCATATAAATCAGATGGTCTCGAGGAGACTAGATTCATCCAATGCTTTAGTAATTTATGTTGAAGATAATCATCATAATATGTGGCAAATAACTGAATTCCATAATCTCCTATGACAAAATCATAACCTCCATAATTGGCTCCATCGTATATGGAATCACCATAGAATTCTGTTTGCTGCCATGAATCTGAATATCCAACATCATGACATTGTCTTTGATACGAATTTTCCCAACCATTGCCATCAATGTCCGAATCTAATTTATCACATATGCCATCACCATCGTAATCCGAAGGTGTAGACGCAGAACTCCAAGGCAAATATCTACAAGCTTCTTCTTCAATATCTGACCACGTTAATTTTGTATCCTGTTCTGAATTTTTGACTGTAGGATCATCATCATCAGTATCTACATTATTTCCAAGACCATCTCCATCGGAATCTATCCAATCCCTTACGTCCAATGGTAAATCATCATTAAAATCTATATATCCATCATTATCATCGTCATCATCCCATATATCTATCCATCCATCGCCATCAGTATCGGGCACTACAAGATTAATGTCAGTAATTTGCATGTTACTGCCCATTTCATCTACACCGTCTCCAATGTTGTCTGTATTTCCAAGTCCAAGTTGACCATAGCCATTATATCCCCAACATCTGACTGAATCATCAAATATGATGGCACAAGACGTTCTCAAACCACTTGTAACCGACTTAATATAACTGGATGGTATTGTTGGCGAAATCAAGTTATCTCCCATTTCTCCAAGTTGGTCTCCAATCTGGTTGGTATTTCCAAGTCCAAGTTGGCCCTGGTTATTATGTCCCCAACATTTTAAATCTTCATTATCTAAAATTAAGCATGTATGGTATCCTCCTACGCCTATCTGCTTTGCAGTTCTTCCTGAACCTAGGTCAACACTCGGTAAATTATCTCCCATATGGCCATCAACATTCCCCCAAGGGGATGTGGTATTTCCAAGTCCAAGTTGACCATAGGCATTGTATCCCCAACATTTTACATCTCCAGTATTTATAATAGCACAATAGTGGTAAAGGCCAGAATCCAAAGATGTTGCAGTTATATTATCTCCCAAATCTGTTATCGCTAGATCATTACCCATTTCATCTGCATAGTCTCCTATGTTGTTTGTATTTGAAAGTCCAAGTTGATTATAGCCATTGTATCCCCAACATTTTACCAATCCACTATCTAATATGACACAAGTACTTTGGTACCCAGCAACAATATCTATAGCCGTCCTTCCATATCCTAGGTCAACACTCGGTAAATTATCTCCGATCTCATCAGACTCATCTCCAATTTGTGTGGTATTTCCAAGTCCAAGTTGGCCAACGTTATTCCTTCCCCAACACTTTACATCTCCTAAATTTGTTATTACACATGTATGCCAAACCCCAGTCGTTATATGCGTAGCAGTTACATTAGTTCCTAAATCAACCGTGGGATGATTATCTCCCCACATGCTCCATAAGTTATTGCCAATAGTAGTAGTATTTCCAATTCCAAGTTGACCATGGCCATTATAACCCCAACATTTTACACTATCATTATCTAAAATTGCACATGTATGGTATGCTCCTACGGATATCTTCTTTGCAGTTCTATTATTTCCAAGAGGTACGAATGCTAAATCGTCTCCCATTTCATTTACATTATCGCCCATAGTTGTGGTATTTCCAATTCCAAGTTCTCCATAGAGATTGTATCCCCAACATTTTACGTGTCCTGCATATGATAATGCACAACCATGTCCAGAATCTACCCACTTATTCAAAACTACTTCCATTACATCATTTGGCCCTGTAGCATGATATTCACTACCATCAACAATTGCCAAATTAGTTGATTCTCCAGTCTTTACCATATTTGTTACACTTGGCTCACCTAAATTGCCCGAGGAAGAACCAGACCCAATCCTGCCATTTTCAGTATGGCCCCAACACATTACATATCTTCCATCTGTTGATAAATTTCTATATATGGAACAAGAAAATCCTGAATCGGAAGATTCAGACTCCTCTATTGATACAGCAACTTCAATTGGAATAAATCCAGATATGGAAGTTACGCTCACTGGAGATAGTGACCCAGCTCCAAAATTATTATCGCCAAGTTGCCCGAAAGTCCCTATCCCCCAACATTTAGTTGCATTATTAATGATGGCACATCCATGTGTATCTCCAATATCAATTGCACTTACTGGGCTAGATCCGCCATCTAATGAAGTACCAGAGTGATGATATACTGAATTGCCTGTTAATAATGGACTGTAATATCCTGCTGTAGCAAATTCTAAATTATCATTTCCTCCATTATAGAATGCTAAATATTTTTTCCCATCAAGGATATTAATTTCAACACCTGAGTTATCAGTAATTCCTGTTCCTCCATTATCTTGAGTAGTCATTGCCCAATCCGAACCACTCCATGATGCCATCTCCAAATTTCCATTATTTGAATTTCTATATGCAACGTGTGCTTTGTCTAGATCATCCAACACGATTGAAGTATGACTACTTGCACTCCCTACTGTAGTTATTACTGTAATTGTCCATGAAGTTCCATCAAATTTTGCATATTTTATTTGATTATTTGTTGCATCAAAGTAAGAGATATGTGGATTACCATCACTATCAAGATCGATATCGGAGTATAGTCCGATTTTTGTTGCGGTTTCATCAATTACTGTAGTTTCCCACATTCCAGTTATTATATTAATATTTGAATATTGTAATTTCCCATCACTTTCACTTCCATTGTAATATGATAGATGTATGAAATTATTACTACTGGTAACAGCAGATCCTAATTGATAGTGATGAGAACCCACGGATGATATATTATAAATTGAATTTATACCTGAATAGAGAACTGAATATTCGACTTTTATAGATGAAAAATTATAGTGAATAAAATGCTTATTCCCATCATTGTCCAGCACAAGGGAAGGCATGTAGCCTACATTGTTCCCTGATTCGATTGTCGTCTTATTCCATGACGCTTGATTATCGCAAGTATTTTCACAATACGCATACTCCAAATCATCATTCCTAGCATCATAGTGAGCGATATGGGGGTTATTATCTGTATCTACAGTTATGTCCACTCTCCTTCCAATACTGTTAGTAGAAGCATCTACATCAGTAGTAATATCCCAATTTCCTTCTATTTCACATGAAAGAGAACAATAAGCGTAATGCAGATCTGCACCACTTCTATCATAATATGCTACATGTAATGAATCATTGGAATCAATAGTTAAAGCAGCACTCCTCTCAAGTCCCGCTGCGTTATTTGCCACTCTTCCTGTCGCCAAACTCAGCCCAGTAATGTTGGCTACACGCAAATCATCTTGGTAGTCATCAAAATATATGATGAAAACTGAATCTGTACTATTTATTGCTATTGAAACATCTCTACCTGTATTGCTGTAACTTGTCCAAGACGACTCAGTTCTATCTTGAGTCTTTACATCAATTAATTCCCATCCACTTCCGTTATAGTAGGCATACCTTACAAAATACTCCCAAGCCCCATTTCCATTCCCATCTTGTACCTTATATGCGATATGAGGATTATTCTCTGAATCAATACCGATCGAAGTCTCACCAATATTTCCATAATTATAATAAGTGTCCCAGTTATTATCGATTTGGCTTATTTCCCAACCAGAACCATTATATTTAGCATATTTCAACTCATCATTCGTCTCATCTTTATATGAAATATGAGGCATTTGATTATTATCCAATACTAAAGATGGATATTTCCCAACCGATCCTTCAGAATCTATTATGGTAGTTTGCCACAGACTTCCTTCCTTTTTCGCATAAACTAGATTTGAGTTAGTATATTCCCAATATGCTGCATGCAAAACTCCTGAACTATCTATTTCCATCGAGGAATACCATCCTCTGTCTGCAAAAACAGTTCTTTTTATGTCTCCTGATTCATGAACAATGAGTTGTTTTAATTTCGATTCATCACCATCAATATATATTGCATTCAACTCTTGATTTTGATCAAAGTGCAATGATGTACCTGGTTCAGAACCCGAGACATCACCAGTTTCTATTAAATTTGTTTCTTCAGTCCATATTGTATCTGTGTAAACTGTTGTATATCTTACATATCTATGATTCACATCCACATAAGCCACATGTGCCGTTCCTTCAGAGTCAACATGTAAGTCTGGAAATGCACTATGTTTTCCTGAATTATCTTCGACCTCATATATATTCCAAGCTCCCAAACTTTTGTAAATAACTACTACATTGTCAGTCCCTGTGTAGTCTGTAACAGCAATCTTGGGATTATTAATATTGTCGATTCCAAATCTTAGCGGATAATTGTTGCTAATTTGAATGCCAAAAGTATTGATTTCTTCTATATTCCAATTATCATCTTCATTTATGGCATATTTTATAGAATGACCGCTTTCTCCATAATAAGATATCTGAGTTAAATCATTAGATCCTATTTCTAGATTACAATACTTTCCTAAACTAGTGCCTGAATTTGCAGGAGATTCAACTACTTCGAAGTTCCAACTCGAACCATTCCAGACTGCTAGTTCTAAATTATACCCTGATTGATTAAAGTATGCAATTCTTGGATAATCATTACTATCCAAACCAATTGAACCAAATTGTCCTCTATCATAACTCTCATCTGTTAAAACCGTATCAGACCATGCCGTTCCATCATAGTATACGTAGTTTAAAGTTGAATTTCTACTATCATAATATGCTATATGCGGATTATTATTTGAATCTAAATCCAATGAGGTTTCTAGTTTTCCTACCCAAGTACTCACTCCTCCACTTGATATTATCTCACGAACTTGTGTTATGTTCCAAGAAGTTCCATTATATTTAGCATATTTCAGATATATAATATCATTACTAGGTCCAGCATTCCATCTAAAATAACTTAGATGTAAATTTCCATCTGAGTCTACTTCTAAATCTTTAATTCCCCATCCAGAATAAATGCCACTTGACGAAGATCCTGCCTCAATAATTGTCGGCGTTGACCACTCTGAGCCATTAAAGAACGTGTATTTCATATCCCTATTACTATTGTCATAATAAACTACATGTTTGTATCCATCTGGTCCAACTACTGTAGTCGGAAAGTAACTGTTTCCACTGTCAACAGCGGTATATTCGGTACTATTTGTAAGTCTATTAAAGTGAACTAGTGAATCATTGGTAAAATCATATGCAATTATGTTGGTTTGATTTCTTGAGTTTACACTTATCGATACTCCATTGCCTACATCGTTACTGCCTGAGTAAACATATTCTGTATTCCATACGCTTCCATCATAAATAGCATAACCTAAATCTTGACTTGAGGAATCATAGTATGCAACGCTCCAAATATTGCCCGTTTTCATTAATGCAGGATATTCTCCATCTGAAATTATTACATTTGAACTCGGACTATTATATTCGGTCTGAGATGATTTACCCCAACAAATAGATTCTAAATTATCCATTATTACGCAGGAGGTATCACTACCGGCATTGATACTATCTACGTTGTAATTGTCCCATACAGAAGAAATTAAACTTCTTCTTGAAGAAAGATCAACTAACTGAGGCTCATAACTAGTTTCACCATTGTATCTGGGATTTCCTAGTACATTGAAGTGTCTTCCTCCATTATATCCCCAACAGTATGTTTCGTCACCTCCATAATTGGTTTCTAGGGTGTAGCAAGAGTGTCGATTTCCTAGTGCTATTTCTGATATTGAGTTAGTATTGCTTAGAGTAACTTTAGCAGGAGTATTTTGATCTTCTGTAGATCCAAATGCATAGGTCTTGGTAGATAAATCGTCTATTCTAATTTGACATCTGTAACAGTTTACTTGAAATCTTAAAGAACCACTTGTATCAGAAAAATCTTCAGGTACTGTCATAGTGATTGTTGTCTTACCTTCATCGAAGCTCAACCATGAATTATCCTCCCAACTAGTTGACGAATTATCGACTAATGTTCCTATCAAAACATCACCAGACCATACTTTAAGCCATTCGTTCGCATTGTTCCCAAAACCATACGCATCAAATTCGAATTGTATTTTCGATCCAGGAACTAGGAACAGAGTATTTTCTGGTAATTGGTATGAATTATCTCTCCAATTATTATAATAATCTCTTTTCAATATTTTATTTCCATTAGAAGTTTCTATAGACCAAAAGTTACCAGTCCATCCCAATTGGGTGATATCATCAAAATTTTCGTTGTTATCAATCTGAACATTTACATTACTTATTCTCCCAAGTCTCTGATTGTCGCTTTCGCCCCAACAATACAGATTTCCTTCTAATGTTTTGATACAATTATGAGATGTCCCAACTGCTAGATTCCTAACTAATTGGTCATCAGGCAAAATTACATGCCCTGGAGATTCATAAGATGAGAATGTACCTCTACCTAATTCTCCTGCAGTGTTCCTCCCCCAGCAAACGGCGGTAAAATCTACTCCAACTGAACACGCATGTGCAGCGCCTGCATCTATTGAAGTTGCTTTGAATCCATCCGGAAAATCCACCATTACAGCATAATTACTTACATTCATGCCTACCGTAGTATTACCAAGCTGGCCTTCTGAATTATCTCCCCAACATGCCACTGAATTGTTAGATAATAGCGCACATCCAAATTTCTCGCCTAATGACAATGCATCAGATTCTCCTAAACTTAACTCTCCAGTAACAGCACCATCATTTGCTTCACAAATACCATCGTTATCAGTATCGGAAGGATAGCTTGTACTATCTTTAAAATCAGTACCACAATTTTGTTCTTCTAGTCTCGACCATCCATCGCCGTCGATATCGAGATTAAGTCCTGAACTAGTCATACCTTTTTGTCTCAACAAGTAAAATGGATTTGGATCGTCTGGATAATATGCAAATCCCCACATTTGTCCAAGATCGGTAATTTCTACAGCCATCCACCCAGAATCCCCAATATTCTTTACTTCATTGTAATGCCACTGATTATTCTTTTTATGAAGAGTAAATTCTCCGTCCGGTGTACCTGCTAGTATCACGACTGTTGTATCTGGGCCTGTTGCAATATCTACAACTCCAGTACTATACTCTGATGCTATTTCTTCAGTTGACCATGATGAGGAGGAGGTACAAGATGTTTCACAGTGTGAGTATTGCAATCCATTGGTCATATTATTATGTACGATATGAATTGACTTATCTGCTCCAATGTCTATCGCTAAAGATGCATTCGAACTAGACACATTTCCAAAAATACTAATTGTTTTTTGAATCCAATTACTTAGTGACGAATAACATAGATTGGAACATGTGTCAGCCATCACATGAGTATGAAAATTCACATGAGTATATGTAATCCAAATCTCATCATCATATGAGATGTCACTATCTAGCCCATAACCTCCACTGTTTACGGCTCTACTGCCAACTTCAGACCAGGAACCTGAATTAGTGCAATCAGCAGATTCTAGACAAGTAATAATTATCATCTCTGTTGTAGTCAACGTAAAAAGATAGAAATTGCCAGAACTATCAATTTCTGCACTTAAAGTAGTACCACTCCATTCTGAATCAAGCTCAACATAGCTCCATACACTATCTATTTTTGTTGAATAGACAGGCCCATCCTCCTCCATGAAGAAAATATGGGCATCATCGTCCGAATCAAGAACAATACTCGTATCATATATCCCTGAGTCCCATTCAACTACTTTCTCTATTGTCCATTTATTTTTATGAAATATCCCAAATTTTAATTTATTTGAGTCATCATCTACATATGCTATACTGGCACAGTTTTTTGATGTTAAAGTGCTAGATACTTTGTTACCAACGCTACTGGATGTACTATCTAGTGCCTTTTTTTCTGCTATTGTTCCTTCTGCCTGAGTATCACACTCAATCGAAAATGTTGGTAACGGCATAAAAAGTTGCACATATGCCAAATTATCGCCCATTTCATTGACTTGTTCGCCCATTGCACCAGTTAATTCTAAACCTGTTCTGCCATCTGCTCCAGTTCCCCAACATTTTAGTTGTGCATTATCTAGTAAGGCACATGTGAACGCATTTCCTGCTTGAATCGAAGTAGCAAACCTACCACTACCTAATTGTATGGATTCCAATTCGTTACCCATTTCATTGTCATCATCTCCTCTATCATATCCATCTCCATAACCAAGTTGTCCAAAGCCGTTGTACCCCCAGCATTTTAAGAGACCATTCGTCAAGATTGCACAAACATGAGATTCCCCAGCATCAAATGATGTTACACCAAGTCCAGTCCCTAAATTAAGAATATTTAGATCGTCCCCAATCTCATCAGACTCATCTCCTTGATCTCCAGTAGATCCTGTTCCTAATCTTCCATTAGATCCGTCTCCCCAGCAGGAGGCAGATGAATCATCTAAGATTGCACAAGTAAAATCGTTACCTGCCGTTATTGCTGTAGCACTCCTAGAACTAGGCAAATCAACCAAGACTAAATTGGAACCCATTTCATTAGATTCATCTCCAATAGTGTTTGTGTTACCAATTCCTAATTGACCTTGAGAATTATCTCCCCAACAACCTATTTGTCCATCACTCCACAATACACATGTGTGGTCATTGCCTAATGCAATATTTGTTATTGGGCCTCTATCTGGTAAATCTACATGAGGTAATTCTCCTCCTACTAAATCGCCAGAATCATCACCAATAGTGTTAGTATGGCCAAGTCCGAGTTGACCCGCAGAATTTCCTCCCCAACATACTAGTGAATCATTCGTACCATTATTAACAACGGCACAGGCGTGATTTGAACCAGCTTCTACCGATGTTCCATTCCACGTACCAATAGTTACAACATTGATATTTGCTCCCATTTCACGGTATCCATCTCCAATCGCGCCTGACCCCGATAATCCTGCACTACTACCTAACTTGTCATTTTCACCCCAACATCTTATTGCACTATCATTAGTAAGTGCACAAGAAAATGTTTCACCAATTGCAATATCTGTGAAAGTTATGCCTTCTCCTACATCAGTGAAATATAAGTAACGTCCCATCTCAGACTCTTCATCGCCATAATCTTCTGTGTTACCATGACCTGTTTTACCAAATGCCCCATCTCCCCAGCATTTCATTTTTTGATTTGTTCCAATGGCACAAGCTGAATTATCTCCAAGTGAGATAGTACTAACACCAGCATTGTTTGAATCAAATCTCTGACTATTATCGGACAACTCTTTTGATTCATAATCCCATTGAGCAATTATTGCAATTTGCGTACTCAATATCATCAAGAAAACTAGAAAGATGGCACCGACTTCTTTCTTGCCATACATTCCAATGTCTGCGAAGGCATTTTAACTATTAATGATATACCTTAATATTAATTTTAATGTAATATCATCATCAACATATCAATTAATATTGAATGACATAAATAAGGGAGAAATATTAGATAGTTTCACAAGGAACTTAGCAAATTATCTTCAAGGATGACCTTTGCTTGTTGTACCCAGCCTTGTCTCCTAATTCTTCCTGGGAAATGCTCTATTGCATCATTAACAACGTCTGCAACTTCATCATTCATTTTTGATATTTGGTCAAAAGTAGTAATTCCTATTAAATTCAACCTTTCTTCTAAGGAACTATCAATTCCCTTTATCATTTGCAAATCATCTTCTCGACCTCTCGCTCTGCCAATTAGATCAAAGTCAACCAAATGACCTTTTACATCAACTCTAGCTAGTATGTATTCCTTTGGAGTCATTTTGTCTTCTTCGCCTCTCAATCTCTCTAATTCAGTACTAATCTCTTCTTCTAATTCTCTTTTTATTCGCTCTTTTTCTGATTCTCGCATACGCTTATTCATTCTTTCTTCTTCTTCCTTCTTCTTTCTTGCTTCAGCCTTCTTTTTGACATCATCTCTTGCCTTTTGCATAGCCTTTTTCTCTGCAAGTATCTTTTCTTCTGCAGTCATCTTTGACTTATCTTCTCTCTCTGCTATTCTAATTGCTCTTAATCTTACTTTTTCATCTTCTTTTATTTGCTTCTCAAGATTAATTCTTTCTTCCTTTACTCTTTCTTCTTCTTTTTCTGCAGCAGCCTTTCCTCTCATCGCCTCTTTCGCTTTATTTTCTTCTTCAATCCTTGAAACTTTCATATCACTAGCCTTTTTTGCCATATCAGCATGCGCCTTAGTTTCGACCCTCTGCTTTCTTTCAGCCTCTTCTCTAGCCAGTGTTTCTGCACTGACTTGAGACATTGATTCGATATACCTTTCAGTTTCTTCTTTGAGAACTCTTTCTGTAGCCTTTCGCTTCTTTATTTCTTCTTGAGAACGTCTTTCAGCTTCTATTTTTTGCTTATTCTGCTCTTCTAATTGCTTCTTCAATTCTGATATAGTACTCTTCTGCTTGATTGTCTTCTGCTCTAACTCTCTTCTTATCTTTGCTTCTTCTAAGACAAGCCTTTCAGTTTCCTGTTTTGTCTTCTTTGCAATTTCATACTTTTTCTTGGATTCTTCAAATGATTTTTTTAACTTTTTAATTTCTTCTTCTATTTTCTTAGCCTTTATCTTATCTTCTTCTGCCTTTTTCTCAGCTTCTTTTGCTAACATTTCTTCCTTCTCAGCATCCTTTTCCATTTTTTCATTATTTTCCCTAAAAGTGTCTAACTTCTTCTCAACTTCTTCTCTTCTAACTAAAATATCAACTGCAGACTTTTCTGCTTGTTTATGTTTCTTTCGAGATGCTTCCAAAACCTCTTTCTTTTCTGCTGAGGTTCCTTTTTCTTGTTCTACTTCTTTGTGCAATTCTTCTATCTTCTGACGTTTTTCGTCATTTTCTTTGTGTATTTTTTCTATCGCCTTTTCTTGTTCTAATAACTTCTTTTCAATCTTTTTCCTATCTTCAATATTTGTTTGAATTAACTCTTCAACATTATTCAACTCAAGTTTGGTTTTCTTTAATTTTATAGTTAATTCGTGTTCTTCTGCCTCAAGACTCTTCAATTTTCTTTCAGCCTCTACTCTTGGCTTAACTTCGGCTTGATACTTTATATCTCGCTCTGCCCTTAATTTTGTTGCAACTTTACCTTCAGAAATCGCCGACTCCTTCTTCCTTTTTATTTCTGTAATTTTCTTTTTTGCTTGCTCTAGTTTATGGGTTTCTTTCCCAATATCTAATTCCATTTTTTTCCTAGCCTTATTGTCAATGGCCGTTTTTTCGCTGAGTTGCTTCACTTCTTTAACTAACTTTTCTAATGCCTTTGTTGTTTCACTACTTGTTTTATTTAATGAACTTAATTTTTTATCAAGTGCCCTATTTATCTTCATTATTTCTGCAGTTTCTTTTTCCAAACGTGCTTTAGACTGAGCGTTTTCTTTCATCTCTTCTCTTGACTTGGCTATTGATTTCGTGAGTTTATCTATATCACTTTCATTTTTGCTCTTCTTTTGTTTTTCATTTGCAAGTTTTTTCTCAGAACTTTCCACAATTCCTGCGGCCCTTTCTGATTGTCCCTTTGCCTTGGCCGTAGCACTTGCGATCTTCTTCTTTTCTTTTTCTTCTGCTGCTTTCTTCACTTTAAGCGATCTTGCCTTTGCTTCAGCAGCCTGTTTCTCCGCTTTTGCCTTTGCTTCAGCAGCCTGTTTCTCCGCTTTTGCCTTTGCTTCAGCAGCCTGTTTCTCCGCTTTTGCCTTTGCTTCAGCAGCCTGTTTCTCCGCTTTTGCCTTTGCTTCAGCAGCCTG